>DATAGP010000001.1:0-99543 GCA_036263655.1 Caldimonas sp.
TCGTTCGCTTCGCTCACTGCGCTCAGACAGCTGCGGCAAGTTTGATGACGAAGCGCGCTGCGCGCGCGGCCACGCGGCCTGCGCTTCTCGGCGCCGCAGACACGCGCCGCCACCTGCCCGCACGCGCCTTCGCTGAGGCGCCGGGCGCCGCCTGCCGCGACGCTCGGCCGTCGGACCGCGCCGCCTGCCGCGACGCTCCTCAAACGAGAGCCCGAGCACGCGTCGTGCACACCCCCGCAGGGACTCGCGGCCTCTGTCATCATCATCTCCGACCCACGACGAGGCTGCCGCCATGACCGTACGCGCCCACCCCCCGTTCCGCGCCGACCACGTCGGCAGCTTCCTGCGCCCGCAGCGCCTGCTCGAGGCGCGCGAGAAGAAGGCCCAGGGCGAGATCACGCCGGCGCAGCTGCGCTCGGTCGAGGACGACGCCATCGCCGAGATCGTCCGCTTTCAGGAGGACGTCGGCCTGCAGAGCGTCACCGACGGCGAGTTCCGCCGCACCTACTTCCACATCGACTTCCTCGAGCAGCTCGGCGGCGTCAAGACCGACATTCCCGTCACCATCGTCAAGCCGGACGGCAGCGAGGAGCTGGCGCCGCCGGTGATGCGCGTCGTCGACAAGGTGCGCCACGTCAAGGACATCCAGCGCCCCGACTTCGACTACCTGAAGTCGCAGGTCTCGGCCGGGCACACGCCGAAGGTGACGATCCCGTCGCCGACGATGCTGCACTTCCGCGGCGGCCGCGCCGGCATCAGCCGCGAGCACTACCCGGACCTCGAGCCGTTCTACCAGGACGTCGCCGACGCCTACGGCGACGAGCTTCGCTCGCTCGCCGCCGCCGGCTGCACCTACGTGCAGATGGACGACACCAACCTCGCCTACCTCTGCGACGACAAGATGCGCGAGGCGGCGCGTTCGCGCGGCGACGACCCCGACGAGCTGCCGCACCGCTACGCCTCGTTCATCAACCGCGTCGTCGCCCAGAAGCCGGCGGGCATGACGCTGGCCGTGCACCTGTGCCGTGGCAACTTCAAGAGCACCTGGGCGGCGCAGGGCGGCTACGAGCCGGTCGCCGAGGCGCTGCTCTCCGAGATGGGTGTCGACGGCTACTTCCTCGAGTACGACGACGCGCGCTCGGGCGACTTCAAGCCGCTGCGCCACCTGCCCAAGGGGAAGACGGTCGTGCTCGGACTCGTCACCACCAAGCTCGGCCAGCTCGAGTCGAAGGACGACCTGAAGCGGCGCATCGACGAAGCCTCGAAGTACGTGCCGCTCGAGCAGCTGTGCCTGTCGCCGCAGTGCGGCTTCTCGAGCACGGTGCACGGCAACGCCATCGCCGTCGAGGCGCAGCGCGCCAAGCTGCGGCTGGTGGTGGAAGTGGCGGACGAGGTCTGGGGCAGGGCCTGAAGCAGCCTCGTCGGGCGGCGCGCTGCCGCAGTCGGCACGCCTGCAGCCACCAGAGGCGCGCCGAAGCTAGGGGGGCGGCGCCCGCGTGATCTTGCCGAGCAGCTCGATCAGCAGGGCCCTTTCGGCGCGCGACAAGGCCGCCAGCGCCGGCTCCTCCATCGTCAACGAGATCGCGTGCGAGCGCTCGGCAAGGGCGCGACCCTTGTCGGTCAGGTGGATGTGCTGGGCGCGCCGGTCGTGCGTGCCGCGCACGCGCTCGACCCAGCCCTGCTCGACCATGCGGTCGATGGTGACCGCCATGTTGGGTGGCGAGATGTCGAGCGCCTGGCCCAGCTGCTTCTGGTTCACCGCGCCGTTCGCGGCCACCAGCATCAGGATCGAGAACTCGGGCACGCGCAGCCCCAGCGGCTCCATGTGCCGCGCGAAGACCTTGCGCAGCTCGAGCGCCGCCCGCGACGCGGCGTAGCCGACGAGGTGGCCGAGCGCCGACTCATCGAGCGGCCGCGCCGCCCGCCCTGCGTTCACGCGCCGCCCTTCTTCTTGCGCGCGGCGCCGAGGTAGGTCTCGATGACGCGCGGATCGCGCGCCAGCTGCTCGGCGGGCCCCTCCAGCGCGATCTCGCCCATCTCGAGGACATAGCCGTAGTCCGCCACCTCGAGCGCCGCGCGCGCGTTCTGCTCGACGAGGAGGATCGTCACCCCTGTCGCGCGCAGCGCCGCGATGGTCGCGAAGATGTCGCGCACGACGAGTGGCGCGAGGCCGAGGCTGGGCTCGTCGAGCATCAGCAGGCGCGGCTTGCTCATCAGGGCGCGGCCGACGGCGAGCATCTGGCGCTCGCCGCCGGAGAGCGTGCCCGCGAGCTGGCTGCGCCGCTCGCGCAGGCGCGGGAACAGCATGTAGGCCTCGTTCAGCGTCTTCGCCGTGTCCGCCTCGCGCAGGCGGACTTGGCGGTAGCCGCCGAGGAGCAGGTTGTCCTCGACGGACATCGTCGCGAACAGCGCCCGTGTCTCCGGCACCAGCGCCATGCCGAGCATCACCCGTTCCTCGAGCGAGCGCAGCCCCACCGGCCGGCCGTCGTAGTCCAGCGTGCCGCGCGCCGGCAGCACGCCCATCAAGGCATTGAGCAAGGTGGACTTGCCGGCCCCGTTCGGGCCGATGACGGTGATCACCTGGCCGGCGGTGGCAGTGATGTTCAGGCCGTGCAGGACTTCGGCCCGGCCGTAGCCGGCGTGCAGGCTGCGGACGCGCAGCATGTCAGCCATGGGGGCGCTCGATCAGCGTCGCGCGCGCCGCGGGGCACGCTGTTCTCGCGGAGAAGAGCGAAGCCGCTGCACGAGCGGGAGGGTGGGGTGCCCTGCGCAGCGAAGTAAAGGAGGAGAAGGCAGCCATCGGCTGCCTTCGGGGAACATGAGCGGAGCAGGGCGCCCCACCCTCCCGCTCGCGCTCGATCGAGCCCGTCGAGGGCAGCTCGCCGAGGCGGCGTCGGTGCCGGCGCATGCGCATGCTCAATGCTCCGTTCCGAGATACGCCGCCCGCACGGCCGGCGACGCCTGCACTTCCTCGGGCGTGCCCTCGATCAGCTTGGTACCGAACTCCATCACCACCACGCGGTCGACGAGGCCCATGACGAGGTCCATGTCGTGCTCGACGAGGAGGATCGAGAGACCTTCGCTGCGCAGCTGCCGCAGCACGTCGGCGAGCCCTTCCTTTTCCTTCAGGCGCAGGCCGGCCGCGGGCTCGTCGAGGAGGAGCAGGATCGGGTCGGCGGCGAGGGCGCGGGCGATCTCCATCAGGCGCTGCTGGCCGAGGGCCAGGTTGCCGGCGTGCTCGTGCATCAGCTCGGCGATGCCGATGCGACGCAGCTGGCGCTCGGCTTCCTTCATGAGCGCCCGCTCCTCGGCGCGGTCGAGGCGGAGCATCGCCGCCGGCACGCCCGCTCGCCCGCGCAGGTGGGCGCCGAGGGCGACGTTCTCGAGCACGGTCATGCCGGCGATCGTCTTCACGTGCTGGAAGGTGCGCGACACGCCGAGCCGGGCGATCTGCCGCGAGCTCAGGCCGTCGATGCGGCGGCCGAGCAGGCTCACCTCGCCGCGCGTCGCCGGCAGGAGGCCGGTGATGAGGTTGAAGGTCGTCGACTTGCCGGCGCCGTTCGGGCCGATGAGGCCGAGGATCTCGCCGGCGCGCACGTCGAAGCTGACGTCGTTGACGGCGACGAGGCCGCCGAACTCCTTGCGCACCGCGCGCACGTCGAGCACCGCCTGGCCGTGCGGCGGTCGCGTCCGCTCGGGCAGCGCCGGCGCCTCGCGCCAGTCGACCTTGCGGCGGACGCGCGGCAGCACCCCTTCGACGAAGGCCCACACGCCGTCGCGGGCGTACTGCAGCATGAGCACGAGCAGCACGCCGAAGACGATGATCTCGTAGTTGCCGCTGGTGCCCATCAGGCGCGGCAGCAGCACCTGCAGCTGGTCCTTCAGGATCTGCACGAGCGCCGAGCCGACGAGCGCGCCCCAGACGTGGCCGACGCCGCCGAGCACGGCCATGAACAGGTACTCGATGCCCATGTTCAGGCCGAAGGGCGACGGGTTCACGGTGCGCTGGAAGTGCGCGAACAGCCAGCCGGAGATGCTGGCCAGCAGGGCGGCGATGACGAATGCCGTCACCTTGACCCGGAACGCGTCGACGCCCATCGCCTCGGCCAGCGTCGAGCCGCCCTTGACGGCACGCATGGCGCGGCCGGTGCGCGAGTCGAGCAGGTGCGTGACGGCGACGGCGGCGAGGACGACGAGCGTCCACAGCAGGTAGAAGAAGGTCCGGCCGGTGTTCAGCGTCTGCCCGAAGAACTCGATCGCCGGGATGCCCAGCAGGCCGTCGTACTTGCCGAGGAAGTCGAGGTTGCCGAGGAGGTAGTAGAGCGACAGCCCCCAGGCGATCGTCGCCAGCGGCAGGTAGTGGCCGGACATGCGCAGCGTCACCCAGGCGAGGACGAGCGCGGCCAGCGCCGTGACGACCAGGCCGATCCAGACCGTGAGCCACGGCGAGATGCCATAGGTGAGCGTCAGGTAGGCCGCGGTGTAGGCGCCGAGACCGACGAACGCGGCCTGCCCGAACGAGGTCAGGCCGGCGATGCCGGTCAGCAGCACGAGGCCGATCACGACCAGCGTGTAGAGGCCGATGTAGTTGGCCTGCGTGATCCAGAACTCGGGCACCGGCGCGAGCGGCAGCACGGCGAGCAGGACGACGAAGGCGACCAGCGCGGCGCGGCGGAAGGACAGCGCCCGCGTCGAACCGATCGCCCCGGGCGGCGGCAGCTCGTCGCCGACGGGCAGCGAGGTGGCGGAGGAGGCGGCGGCGCCGTCGGGCTTCACCTAGTCCTCCTCGTCGTCGTGGCCGTGCTGGAACGAGCGCCACAGCAGCACGGGGATGATCAGCGTGAAGACGATGACCTCCTTGAAGGCGCTGGCGTAGAAGGAGCTGAAGCTCTCCAGCACGCCGACCATGAGGGCGCCGAGCGCCGCCGCCGGGTAGCTCGCGAGGCCGCCGAAGATCGCGGCGACGAAGCCCTTGAGCCCGATCAGGAAGCCGGTGTCGTAGAAGATCGTCGTCGTCGGGCCGATCAGCAGCCCGGACAGCGCGCCCATGAAGGCGGCGAGCCCGAAGCTGAGCTTGCCGGCGCCCACCGTCGAGATGCCCATCAGCCGGGCGCCCAGCCGGTTGACGGCGGTCGCGCGCAGCGCCTTGCCGCGCAGCGTGCGGCCGAAGAACAGGTACAGGCTCAGGATGAGCGCGATCGAGGCGGCGAAGATGATCACCGCCTGCCCCGAGAGCGCGAGCGGGCCGAGCGTGAAGCGCTGGTCCCAGAAGCTCGGGTTGCGGAAGCCCTCGGCGCCGAAGAAGACGAGGCCGAGGCCCGTCAGCGCGAAGTGGACGCCGACCGAGACGATCAGCAGCACCAGCACGCTGGCGTCGGCGAGGCGCTGGTAGGCGAGGCGGTACACGAGCGGGCCGAGGAGGGTGACGATGGCGATCGCCAGGGCGCTCTGGACCAGCAGCGGAAACTTCTGCGGCGCCGCCCACCAGGTGACGGCGACGACGAGCGCGGGCGCGACCAGCGTCTTCAGCGCGTCGCGCGCCAGCGCCTGCGCGGGCAGGCCGCGCCGGGCGCCGTCGATGGCGTCGAGGACGGCGGTCATCGCCGCCAGCCCCGCGAGGAGCCAGATCGTGCCCGGCACCTTGCCGAGCTGCATCACCGCCAGCGTCAGCGCGCCGTAGGCCACGAACTCGCCCTGCGGGATGAAGATCACCCGCGTGACGGCGAAGACGAGGACCAGCGCCAGCGCGAGCAGGCCGTAGATGGCGCCGTTGGTGACGCCATCGAGCATCAGGATGCCCGCGATCGAGGCGTCCATCAGCGGCCGGCGCGGCAGGAGCGGTCCAGGACGCCTTCGCCGCGCCGGATCAGTTCACCACCTGCCAGTCGCCGTTGGCCACCCGCAGCAGCACGCCGGTCTCGGGCGTGTAGCCGAAGTGGTCGGTGGCGGTCCAGTTGAGCACGCCTTGCGAGATCGGCGTGCGGCCCATCGTCTCGAACGCCTCCTTGAGGGCGGCGCGGAACTGCGGCGTGCCCGGCTTGCCCTTGGCCAGCGCCAGCGGCACCGCCTTCTGCAGGACGATGACGACGTCATAGGCGTGCGCCGCGAACTGGTTCGCCGAGCCCTTGCCGTGCACCTTCTCGAACTCTTCCTTGAACTTCATGCCGATCGCCTTGCTGGCGTTGTTGGCGGGCAGCTTCTCGGCGACCACGGCCGGGCCCGACGACACGAACGAGCCTTCGACGTCGGCGCCGCCGACGCGGATCAGGTCCATGGTCGCCGCGCCGTGCGTCTGGTAGATCTTGGCCTTCGGGTAGCCGCGCTCGACCAGGCCCTTGTGCGGCATCGCCGCGCCGCTGCCGGAGGCGACGACGAGGATGGCGTCGGGGTTGGCGGAGACGAGCTTCAGCGCCTGCCCGGTGACGCTGGTGTCGGGACGGGCGAAGCGCTCGGTCGCGACCAGCTTGATCCCGGCCTTCTCGGCGAGCGGCCTGATGTCGGTGAGCCAGGCTTCGCCGTAGGCATCGGAGTAGCCGAGGAAGCCGTAGGTCTTGACGCCGGTCTTCTTCCAGTGCTCGACGATCGGGATCGCCATCACCGCGGTCGACTGCGGCATGCGGAACGACCACTCGCCGCGGCCCGGCGGCAGGTTCACCGGCGAGAGCATCAGCTGCACGGTCTGCCCCTCGGCGGCGACGTCGGCCATGGCCGCGGCGATCGGCGTCGCCGCCGAGCCGACGATGAGGTCGACCTTGTCCTCGGTGATGAAGCGACGCGTGTTCTTGACGCCGATGGTCGGGTCGGTCGCGTCGTCGAGGACGATGACGTTCAGCTTCTCGCCGGCGATCGAGGTCGGCCACAGGGCGATGCCGTTGCGGGTCGGGATGCCGAGCGCCGAGGTCGGCCCGGTGAGCGGGATGCTGACGCCGATGGTGATGTCGGCGAGCGCCGGCGCGGCGACGAGGGCGGTGCCGATGGCGGCAGCCAGCAGGCGGATGGCTTTCATGGTCGTGTCTCCTGGTTTCGTGGATCGAATGGGAAGGCGCGTCACTCGCAGAGCGCGCGGATGTCGTCGGGGACCGGGATGGCGCGCAGGCGATCGGGATTGTCGGCGTCGCGGCGGACGAAGGCGCGCGTCTCGGTGCCCTCGCAGATCAGCGTGTCGCCGCGGGTGACGCGGTGCGCCTGCACGAAGACCTTGTTGCGCCACTCGGCGACGTGGGTGGCGATGCTCAGCGTCTCGGCATAGGTCGCCGCGGTCACGAAGCGGGTGCCGATCTCGAGCAGCGGCGTGCCGACGATGCCGCGCGTCTTCACCAGCTCGCGCCACGGCGGCACGCCGCACTGCATGAAGAAGGCGAGCGAGGCCGAGTCCATCCAGCGCTGGAAGTTCGGATAGAAGACGATGCCGGCCGGGTCGCAGTCGCCGAACTGGACCTGGACCTCGAAGTGGGTGGTGCGCGGCATGCGACTCGGCTCAGGCAGCCCGCGGCAGGATCACGTCGCGGTCGCGGCCGAGGTACATGCGGACGACGTCGGCGTCGCGATGCTGCAGGACGGCGCGCTGGTTGATCGAGCCCTTGTCGGTGATCTCGCCGCGGTCGATGGACGGCGGCTCGGCGAGGACCAGCGCCCGGGCCACCCGCGTCGCGCTGCCGGTGCCCTGCGAGTGCAGCGTGTCGACGAGGCGCTGCAGGAAGGCGCGCACGCGCGCGTCGCCGAGGACGAGGTGCGGCGGCGCGTTGTCGGGCAGGCCGGTGAAGGCGCGGCAGGCGTCGATGCGCATGAAGAAGAGCACGCCGATCTCGCTGCGGTTGATGCCGGCGATGACGACGTCCTGCACCAGCGGGTCGCCGGCGGCGATGATCCTGGCGCGCAGGGGCCCGACCGAGACGAAGGTCCCCGTCGAGAGCTTGAAGTCCTCGGCGATGCGGCCGTCGAAGACGAACCCCAGACCGGGGTCCGCCGGGTCCATCGGCTTGGCGGCGTCGCCGCTGCAGAAGAAGCCTTCCTCGTCGAAGGACTCCGCCGTCTGCTCCGGGGCGCGCCAGTAGCCCGGCGTGACGTTCGGGCCGCGGTAGCGCACCTCCAGCTTGCCGCCCGAGGGCACCAGCTTCATCTCCACGCCCGGCGCCGGCAGGCCGATGTGCCCGGACTTGACCTCGTGCGCGTTGGCGCAGATCGCGAACGGCGCGGTCTCGGTCATGCCGAGCCCCGTCAGCATCCTGATGCGCTCGCCGCAGGCCTGCTCGGCGACGCGCTCGAGCTTGTCCCAGACCGGCTGCGCGAGCCCCGCGCCCGAGAAGAAGAACATCCTGACGCGGCTGAAGAGGGTGGTGCGCAGGGTCTCGTCGACCTCCAGCGCGTTGGCGATCTCCTCGAAGCCCTTGGGCACGTTGAAGTAGATCGTCGGCGCGATCTCGCGCAGGTTGCGCAGCGTCTCGCCGATCAGCGCCGGCGTCGGCTTGCCTTCATCGATGTGCAGCGTGCCGCCGTTGTAGATCGTCAGGCCGGTGTTGTGGTTGCCGCCGAAGGTGTGGTTCCACGGCAGCCAGTCGACCAGCACCGGCGGCTCCTCGGCCAGCGTCGGGAAGCACTGCCGGATCATCTGCTGGTTGGCGCAGAGCATGCGCTGCGTGTTGACAACGCCCTTGGGCAGCTTGGTCGAGCCGGAGGTGAAGAGGAACTTGGCGATCGTGTCCGGGCCGACGCGCGCGTGCGCTTCGTCGACGGCGGCGGTGGCGCCCGTGGCCGTCAGCTCGGCGAAGGCCACGATGCGGCGCTCGGCCAGCTCGCCGTCGGTCAGCACCACCGGCGTCTCGGCCGGCACCGCGGCGGCGATCGCCTTCGCGTACGCCGGCCCGCTCGCGAACACCAGCCCCGGCGTCAGCAGGCCGACGATGTGCTTGAGCTTGCCGTGGTCCTGGGAAACCAGCGAATAGGCCGGCGACACCGGCGCGTACGGCACGCCGGCGAGCATGGCGCCGAGCGCCAGCAGGAGGTGCTCGATGTCGTTGTCGGACAGGATAGCGAGGGGCCGATCGGCGGAGAGCTTGCGGTCCAGCAGCGCCTGCGCGATGGAACGGGCGGCGCGCACCGCCTCGGCGTAGCTCACCCGGCGCCAGTCGCCGCCGCGGACGCGCTTGGCGACGAGCGTGCGATCGGGCGCGCGCTCGGCCCAGTGCAGGAGCGAGTCGGTCAGCCGGGCGGGATACGGCCTGAGCGGCTCGGTCGACGTGACGCGCCAGACGCCGTCGTCCGAGCGATCGATGCGCGCCGTGAGCGAGCCGCCCAGCGAGACCGGTCGGTAGCGCGGCGCGGCCCCGGCCGAGGTCATTGCCGCGTCACCTTGCCGGCGCGGCCTTCGAGGAAGGCCTTGATTCGGTCCTTGGCCGCCGGGTCGCCTGAAGCGATGGCCGACATCAGCGATTCGACGAACAGGCCCTCGGCCTGGCCCATGTCGGCGATGCGCGGCAGCGCATGCATGACCGCGAAATTCGACAGCGGCGCGTTGGCGGCGATCTTGTGGGCCAGCTCGAAGGCCTTCTCGAGTCCCTTGCCGGTGTCGACCAGGTACTGCGACAGGCCGATGCGCAGCCCTTCCTCGGCGTCGTAGACGCGGCCCGTCAGCATCATGTCGGCCATTCGCGCCGCGCCGATCAGGCGCGGGATGCGGCTGGAGCCGCCGCCGCCGACGAAGATGCCGCGCTGGCCCTCCGGCAAGCCGTAGTAGGCGCTGCGGTCGGCGACGCGGACGTGCGCCGCCACCGCGAGCTCGAGGCCGCCGCCGACGACGGCGCCGTGCAGCGCGGCAACGACCGGCACCCGGCCGAACTGGACCTGCTCGAAGGCGGCGTGCCACGAGCGCGAATGCACCACCGCCTCGGCCACGCTCCGCTCCGACAGCTCGGAGAGGTCGAGGCCGGCGCAGAAGTGCTCGCCCTCGCCGCTCAGCACCACCGCCCGCGCGTCGGCCGGAAGGCCGGCGAAGGCGCGATGCAGCTCGCCGATCAGGCCGTCGTTGATGGCATTGCGCTTGGCCGGCCGGGAGAGGCGAACGTGGACGATGGCGTCCTGCGCGTCGACGCTCAGGAGATCGAACGAAGCTGGATCCATTGGTTCATTGTCATCAACATGTTGCATGCGCCATTTGCGGGTTTTCCCGACTAAGACCCTGTTGAGGAGTCGACAGACATGGTTATAGGATGGAATCGTCTGACCTCGAAACACGGAGACCACCATGCCTTCCCTGCCACGCCGTCCATGGACGGTACTGCTCGTTCTCGCCGCGCTCGCCGGCTGCGGCGGCCGCGACGACGACGATGTCGACGACACGCTGCCGCAGCTCGCCCCCGCGACCGGCGCCGCGCTGTCGTCGTGCGCCACCCTGCAGTCGCGCCTGGCGTTTGCGAACACCACCTTCAGCGCCGCCAGCGCCGTCGCTGCGGGCACCCTGACGGTGGGGGGGCAGCCGATCGCCGAGCACTGCCGCGTGACCGGGCAGATGTTCCCGCGCACCAGCGCCGTCGACGGGAGGACGTATGCGATCGGCTTCGAGATGCGCCTGCCGAACGCCTGGAACGGGCGCTTCTGGTACCAGGCCAACGGCGGCACCGATGGCGCGATCTCGACCGCGGTCGGCAGCGCGAGCGCCGGCGCTGCGTTGACCAACGCGCTGCAGCAGGGCTTCGCGGTCCTGAGCTCGGACGCGGGCCACAGCAACGCGCAGAACCCGACGTTCGGCATCGACCCGCAGGCGCGGCTGGACTACGGCTACCAGGCGGTCGGCAAGCTGACGCCGATGGCCCAGGAGGCGATCCGCATTGCCTACGGCAAGGCGCCCGACCGCTCGTATCTCGGCGGCTGCTCGAACGGCGGCCGGCACGCGATGGTCGCTGCCTCGCGCTACGCCAACGACTACGACGGCATCCTGGCAGGCAATCCCGGCACCGTGCTGCCGCGCGCCGCCATCGCCAACATCGCCGGCTACCAGACCTACGCCTCGCTCGCCACCGACCCGGCCAACGTCTCGACGGGCTTCACCGTCGCCGAGCGGCAGCTCGTCTCCAGCGCCGTGCTCGGACGCTGCGACGCGCTCGACGGGACGACCGACGGCATGGTGCAGGACACCAAGGCCTGCCAGGCGGCGTTCGACCTCGCCCGCGACGTGCCCACCTGCAGCGGCCCCCGCGACGGCACCTGCCTCAGCGCCGCGCAGAAGACCGGCATCGCGCGCCTGTTCGCCGGCGCGACGACGAGCACCGGCGCGGTGATCTACGCGAGCTTCCCGTACGACACCGGGATCGCCACCGGCAACTGGACGTTCTGGAAGTTCACCGTTCCGCCGGCGCTCGACGCCGGCGCCGTGGCCCACATCTGGCAGGTGCCGCCGGTCGATCCGGCGACGTTCAACGGGCCGTCGTTCGCCCTCACCAGCAGCGTCGACGACCTGCTCGCCAAGGTGCAGGCGACGAACGCCGTCTACACCGAGTCGGCGCTGTCCTTCATGACCCCGCCCAACCCGACCGACCTCTCGACCCTCAGGAACCGCGGCGCCAAGCTGATGATCTATCACGGCACGGCCGATCCGATCTTCTCGAGCGACCACTCGGTGTCGGTCTACGAGGGCCTGCGCTCGGCCAACGGCGGCGACGCCTCCAACTTCGCGCGCCTGTTCCTCGTGCCGGGGATGAACCACTGCGGCGGCGGGCCGTCCACCGACCAGTTCGACATGATCACGCCGCTCGTCGACTGGGTCGAGCGGGGCATTGCGCCGGCCAGCGTCACGGCCGCGGCGCGCGGCCCGGGCAACCCGGCCGCCGTCAACGCCGACCTGCCATCGACCTGGGCGGCGAACCGGACCCGGCCGCTCTGCCCGTATCCGCTGGTCGCCCGCTACCGCGGCAGCGGCGACGTCGAGCAGGCGGCCAGCTTCGAGTGCCGGCCGTAGAGGGGGCGGCGGCTCCGGGGCCGCTGCGACGGTGCAGAAACCCCGATGCGTGCGGCGGTCCATTTGGGTTAGCGTGAGCCGGTCTCATCGACCCGCCCCGGAGGCTCGACCCATGAACCTGCTCCGCCGACTCGCCGCCCACGCCGCCCTGTCCCTCGTCGCCCTCGCCGTCACGGCGCCGGCGCTGGCGCAGGGCACGGTCCTGCGCATCGTCCCGCACTCGAACCTGGCGATCCTCGATCCGATCTGGACCACCGCCTACATGAGCCGCAACCACGGCTACATGATCTACGACACGCTCTTCGGCACCGACGAGAACGCCAAGATCAAGCCGCAGATGGTCGAGAGCTGGACCGAGAGCGGCGACCATCGGCTGTGGACCTTCAAGCTCAGGAAGGGCCTCGAGTTCCACGACGGCAAGCCGGTCACCGGCGAGGACGTCATCGCTTCCCTGCAGCGCTGGGGCAAGCGCGACGCGATGGGCAGCGCCCTCATGACGTTCGTGCAGCGCATGGACTCGCCGACCCCCGACACCTTCCGCATCTTCCTCGGCGAGGCCTGCGGATTCGTCCTCGAGGCGCTCGGCAAGCCGTCGTCGAACGTTCCCTTCATCATGCCCAAGCGCATCGCCGAGACCGACGCCTTCAAGCAGATCGAGGAGCACATCGGCTCGGGCCCGTACACCTTCAAGCGCGACGAGTTCAAGCCGGGCGACAAGGCCGTCTACCTGAAGAACGCCAAGTACGTGCCGCGGAGCGAGCCGCCGTCCGGCAGCACCGGCGGCAAGCACGTCTACGTCGACCGGGTCGAGTGGAACCTGGCCCTGCGCGACGCGCAGGCGCAGGTCAACGCGCTGAAGAACGGCGAGGTCGACATCATCGAGCAGCTCGGCTTCGACCACTTCGAGACGGTCAAGGTCGACCCGACGCTCGTCCTCCCGAAGTACTCGAACACAGGCTTCCAGTACATGGCGCGCTTCAACCACCTGCACAAGCCGTTCGACAACGCCAAGGTCCGGCAGGCGGCAGTCGCCGCGTTCGCGCAGGAGCCGTTCCTGCGCGCCCAGGTCGGCGTCAAGGCGCTGTACAAGCCCTGCGCGAGCATGTTCATCTGCGGCACGCCCTACGGCAGCACCGCCGGCAGCGACATCCAGGCGAAGTCGAACATGAAGAAGGCGCAGGACCTGCTCAAGGCTTCCGGCTACGACGGCACGCCCGTCGTGCTGATGAAGCCGACCGACCTGGCCGCGATCCAGAAGCTGCCCGACGTCGCGGCGCAGCTCCTGCGCCAGGCTGGCTTCAAGGTCGACCTGCAGGCGATGGACTGGCAGACGCTGGTCGGCCGCCGCGCCAAGAAGGACGCACCCGACAAGGGCGGCTGGAACATGTTCATCACCGCCTGGCAGACGTTCGACGTCTGGAGCCCGATCGCCAACCCGACCATGGACACGCGCGGCGAGAAGTCCGGGTGGTTCGGGTGGGCCAGCGACGACAAGATCATGGAGCTGCGCGCCCAGTTCATGCGCGCCACCGACGAGCCGACCAAGAAGAAGCTCGCCGACCAGATCCATGCCCGCGCGTTCGAGGTCGCGACGCACGCGCCGCTCGGCGAATACGATCAGCCGATGGCTGCGCGCAAGAACATCACGGGCTTCTTCGTCACCAACGGCAACATCTACTGGAACCTGAAGAAGAACGGCTCCTGAGCGCCCGCAGGGCGAAGGGCTGACGGGGGTGGCCAGCTTCCTCGCGCGTCGGCTGCTGGCCACCGTGCCGGTGCTGCTGATCGTCGCCGTGCTCGTGTTCCTGATGCTGCGCCTGACGCCGGGCGATCCGGCGGCGGTGCTCGCCGGCGACGCCGCCAACACGGAGCAGATCGCCCAGATCCGCACCGGCCTCGGCCTCGACCGCTCCATCCCGGAGCAGTTCGCGATCTGGTTCGGCCGCATGCTGACCGGTGACCTGGGCCAGTCGTTCTATTACAAGACGGAGGTGACCGAGCTGATCGGCCAGCGCATCGAGCCGACGGTGTCGCTGGCGCTCCTGACGATCACGATCGCGGTGCTGGTGGCGGTGCCGCTCGGCGTGCTGGCGGCCTGGCGCTTCGGCGGCGCGCTCGACCGTTCGCTGATGGCGTTCTCGGTGCTCGGCTTCTCGATCCCGGTGTTCTTGCTCGCCTACCTGCTGATCTGGCTGGTCTCGCTCCAGCTCGGTTGGCTGCCCGTGCAGGGCTACCGGCGCCTCGACGAGGGCGTGCTGCCCTGGCTGCAGCACCTGCTGCTGCCGGCGATCACGCTGTCGGTGATCTACATCGCCCTGATCGCCCGCGTGACCCGCGCGTCGGTGCTCGAGACGCTTGGCGAGGACTACATCCGCACCGCGCGCGCCAAGGGCCTGGCCGAGGGCACGGTGCTGATCCGTCACGCGCTGGCCAATGCGGCGGTGCCGATCGTCACCGTCATCGGCATCGGCATCGCCCTGCTGATCGGCGGCGTCGTCGTCACCGAGTCCGTCTACGCAATCCCCGGCCTCGGCCGGCTGACCGTCGACGCCGTGCTGGCGCGCGACTTCCCGACCATCCAGGGCCTGATCCTGCTGTTCTCCTTCGTCTACGTGATGATCAACCTGCTGGTCGATCTGTCGTACGTGTTCTTCGATCCGCGCATCCGGTACTAGCGTGAGGCTCGATCGGTTTCGCACGCGAAGGGGAGAGGCGTGAGCGCCGCCGGCCAGCCGCTGCTCCCCGTGTCGCACCCGCTGGCGGCCGACGACACGCTGTCGGTCGAGGCCGCGACGGTCGTCCCCCAGGAGGGTGCCTGGCAGCGCGTGCGCAGGAGCGCGTCGGTCCGGATCGGCGGCTCGTTCCTGGCGCTGCTGGTGCTGGTGGCCATCCTTGCGCCCTGGCTCGGCACGGTCGACCCGTCGCTCTTCGACCCGGCGAGCCGCGACCTGCTGCCCGGCCGGTCCGGCGAGATCACGACGCTAGAAGGCGAGACGCTGCAGCACCGCTTCCTGATGGGATCGGACAGCTTCGGGCGCGACATCTACAGCCGCGTCATCTACGGCACCCAGGTGTCGCTGATCGTGGGCATCGCCACCGCCGCCCTGGCGATGGCCGCCGGCGCCGTGCTCGGCCTGCTCGCCGGCTACCTGCGCCGCGTCGACGGGCCGCTGATGCGGGTGATGGATGGCGTCATGGGGATCCCGGCGATCCTGATCGCGATCGCCCTCGTCGCGATGTGGCGCGGCAGCCTGCTGACGGTGGTGGTGGCGATCGCCATCCCGGAGATCCCGCGCGTGACGCGGCTCGTCCGCTCGCTGGTGCTGACGATCCGCGAGGAGCCCTACGTCGAGGCGGCGATCTCGCTCGGCACGCCGACGTGGAAGATCATGCTGCGCCACATCCTGCCGAACACGGTGGCGCCGCTGGTCGTCCAGGGCACCTTCGTCTGCGGCGCCGGCATCCTGACCGAGGCGATCCTGTCGTTCCTCGGCGTCGGCCTGCCGCCCGACATCCCGACCTGGGGCAACGTCATGGCCGAGGGCCGCGGCCAGTTCAACGAGTACCCGCACAACATCTTCTTCCCCGGCATCTTCCTCACCCTGACGGTGCTGGCGATCAACCTGCTCGGCGACGGCCTGCGCGACACGCTCGATCCGAAGATGGCCCGGCGGCTATGAGCGCGCGTGGCCGCTCCAAAGCGCTCATTCCGGAGCGCGTAGCGCGGAGGGTCGTCCGATGACCGAGGCGGCGCCGATCCTCGAGGTCAGCCGGCTGACCATCGGCCTGCCGCGCGGCGGCGAGCGCGAGACGGCGGTGCGCGAGGTCTCGTTCGACGTCGGCCCGGGCGAGATCGTCTGCCTGGTCGGCGAGTCGGGCTCCGGCAAGTCGGTGATCGCGCAGAGCGTGATGGGCCTCCTGCCGAAGTCGCTGCCGGTCCTCGGCGGCAGCATCCGGCTGCAGGGCGAGGAGCTGACGAGCGCCACGCCGGCACGCCTTCGCGCCCTGCGCGCAACCCGGATGTCGATGATCTTCCAGGAGCCCATGACGGCGCTCAACCCGGTCATGACGTGCGGCGAGCAGATCGAGGAGGTGCTGCGCGAGCACACGCCGCTGTCCGCCGCCGAGCGGCGCGCCAAGGTGCTGGCAATCGTCCGCGAGGTGCTGCTCCCGGAGCCGGAGCGCATGGTCGCGAGCTATCCGCACCAGCTGTCCGGCGGCCAGCGGCAGCGCATCGTCATCGCCATGGCGCTCGTCCTCGACCCGGCGCTGCTGATCGCCGACGAGCCGACGACGGCGCTCGACGTGACGACGCAGGCGCAGATCCTGAAGCTGGTGCTTGAGCTGCAGAAGCGGCACGGCGCCGGGGTGCTGTTCATCACCCACGACTTCGGCGTCGTCGCCGAGATGGCGCACCGGGTGGCGGTGCTGCGGCTGGGCACCCTGGTCGAGCTGGGCAGCAAGCACGAGGTGCTGCAGCGGCCGCGCCACGACTACACGCGGATGCTGATCGGCGCCGTGCCGACGCTGACGCTGAAGGCGCGCCCGAGCGATCCCCAGGCGCCGTTCGTGCTGCGCGTGCGCGGCCTGGCCAAGACCTACCGCGACAGGAGCTGGTTCGGCCGGCGCCGCACGGTGCAGGCGGCGAGCGACGTGGATCTCGAGATCCGGCGCGGCCAGACGCTCGGCATCGTCGGGGAATCGGGCTCGGGCAAGTCGACGGTCGCGCGCTGCATCGTCCGCCTGATCGACCCGAGCGGCGGCTCGGTGCTGCTCGGCAGCGGTGCCGGCGAGGACATCGCGACCATGAGCGGGCGGGCGCTGCGGCCGCTGCGCCGGCGGGTGCAGATCGTCTTCCAGGACCCGTACCGCTCGCTCAATCCACGCCGCACGGTCGCGGAGGCGCTGATGGAGGGCCCGGTGAACTACGGGCTGTCGCGCGCCGAGGCGCTGCTGCGCGCCCGCCAGCTGCTCGACATGGTGCGCATCGACGCCGGCGCGCTCGAGCGCTACCCGCACCAGTTCTCGGGCGGGCAGCGGCAGCGGATCTGCATCGCCCGCGCCCTGATGATGGAGCCCGAGCTGCTGGTCGCCGACGAGGCTGTCTCCGCCCTCGACGTGTCCGTGCAGGCGCAGGTGCTGCGCCTGTTCGAGGAGATCCGGGCGCGGCTGAACCTGGCCATGCTCTTCATCACCCACGACCTGCGCGTCGCCTCGCAGGTGTGCGACCAGCTGGCCGTGATGTCGCAGGGCCGGATCGTCGAGTACGGTCCGGCGCAGCGCGTCTTCGGCGCGCCCGAGCACGCCTACACCCGCGCCCTGTTCGCCGCCGCACCGGGGCGCGACTTCGCGTTCGGTGCCGCCGCCGCATGCCCCGCTTCCTGAGCTCGATCCGCCATCCCATGACCCGTGTCCTGATCGCCGGCTACCAGCACGAGACCAACACCTTCGCGCCGAGCCTGGCCGACTGGGCGGCGTTCAACCGTGGCGACTCGTTCCCCGCCTTCGTCCGCGGCCCGGCGATGCCCGCTGCTCTCGGCGGCATCAACATCCCGGTCGCCGGCTTCATCGACGCCGCGCGGGTGCACGGCTGGACGCTGGTCCCCTCGTGCTGGGCCGGCGCGATCCCGTCCTCGTACGTCACGCGCGACGCCTTCGAGCGGATCGCCGGCGCGATCTGCGACGACGCCATCGCCGCCCGCGACCAAGGCGGCCTCGATGCGATCTACCTCGACCTGCACGGCGCCGGCGTGGCCGAGCACGCCGACGACAGCGAGGGCGAGCTGCTGGCGCGGCTGCGCCGGATCGTCGGGCCGTCGCTGCCGATCGTCGCCAGCCTGGACCTGCACGCCAACGTCACCCGGCGCATGCTGCGCGAGGCCGACGCCCTGGTCGCCTACCGCACCTATCCCCACGTCGACATGGCCGCGACCGGCGAACGAGCCGCGACGCTGCTGGCGCGCCGGCTCGCCGCGGGTGCCCGCGAGCCGATGGGCGCGCATCGCCTGCCGTTCCTGATCGCGCTGAACGCGCAGAGCACCTGGCTCGAGCCGGCCAAGGGGCTCTACGAGGAGCTGGAGTCGCTCGACCGGGAGCTCGGCACCGTATCGAGCTTCTGCATGGGCTTTCCGGCCGCCGACTTCGACGAGTGCGCGCCGATGCTGTGGAGCCACGGGCCGGGCGCCGAGCAGGCGGCGAGCCGGCTGAACGCCCGCGCCGCCGAGCCGGCGCTCTGGCGGCTCGAGGTCTTGCCGGCGCGCGAGGCGGTGGTGCGGGCGCTGGCGCTGGCGGAGCGCGAGACCCGGCCGGTGGTCGTCGCCGACACGCAGGACAACCCCGGCGCCGGCGGCGACAGCAACACCACGGGCATGCTGCATGCGCTGCTGGCCCAGGGTGCGGGCAAGCGCTTTCCGGGCCAGGTGGCGCTCGGCCTGCTCTTCGACCCGGCCGCCGCCAAGGCGGCGCTCGAGGCCGGCGCCGGCGCCGAGCTCGACCTCGCCCTCGGCGCCGCGGTGCCGACCTTCACCGGCGAGCCGAGCGACGCGCCGGTGCGCGGCCGCTTCAAGGTGCTCGCCGTCGCCGACGGCATGTGCACGCTGACCGGGCCGATGATGCGCGGCCTCACCGTGCGCCTCGGTCCGAGCGCCTGCCTCGAGATCGACGGCGTCCGGATCGCCATCGTCTCCGGCAAGAAGCAGCTGCTCGACCGCGAGCTGCTACGCATGGTCGGCATCCACGCCGAGCAGATGCGGATCGTCGTCGTCAAGAGTTCCAACCACTTCCGCGCCGACTTCCAGCCGATCGCCTGCGAGGTGCTGATCGCCAAGGCGGCCGGGCCGATGGCCGCCGACCCGGCCGAGCTGCCGTGGAAGAAGCTGCCGGCGTCGATCCGGCGCCGGCCGTAGCCGGCCAGAGCTTGGGCGCCTACAGGGGGTCGAGCGGGTAGATCGGCCGGCGGACCTTCCGGAACTTCAGGGCCGCGTAGTCCGAGGTGCACACGCCGGTGCCGGCGCACTCCACCACCGCGTGCGCGAGCGAGCGCAGTCCGGCGCGCCAGTGGATGCGGCTCTTCAGCATGACGAAGCGCTGGATCTCGGGCGCGATGCCGACGGCGGTGAAGGCCGCGAGGTCGTGCGGCTCGACATGGTTGGAGATCACGACGATCTGCACGGCGCCGGTGTCGAGGACGGCGCTCGGGCCCATGTCGTTCAGCTCGCCGGCGGCCATCGGGCCGCGGTTGCGGAAGCGCCCGTCGCAGATCAGGCGAACCCGCCCGCTCACCTCGCGCGGCCGGCCCTCGAAGCCGATTGCGGGCATGTCGAGCTTGCCGCCGAGCGACAGACGAACCTGCGCGCCGACCCCCGCCTCGATCATGCGCTGCACCGCCTCGGGATCGAAGATCGCGAACGCGGCGACGCCCTCCAAACCGGCATCGAGGATCGCGCCCAGCACGGTCATCGTGTCCATCGTTCCGCCGGAGGCGCAGTTGTCGCTGTGGTCGAGGATCACCACCGGGCCGCTGCCGGGCGGCTTGGCGTCGGCGAGGGCCCGTGCGCGCGCCATCGATTCCGCCAGCGGCTCGATCTCGTAGACGAAGGCGGCGCGCGCGGCCCAGGCCTGGTCGAGCAGCTCGTCGCACCAGCGCCGCGCCAGGGCCGGATCGCCGTCCGTGACGACCACCGCCGAGAGCCCGGCGTATTCGATGTCCGCATTGGGAAAGCCGACGAAGACGCTGGCGCTCAGCGCACCCTCGGCCTCCATCTCGCGGCAGCGCGCCTGCAGCTCGCGGTTGGGCGAGTCGTCGCTGCCCTGGCGCATCACGTGCGGCAGCATCGGCCGGCGCCCCCACGCCATCGCCGGGCGCGCCCGGCCGGCAAGCAAGGCAAGGAGGGCGCGGCCGGCGCGCAGCCCGGTCTCGTGCATGTCGACGTGCGGATAGGTCTGGTAGCCGGCGATCACCGTCGCGTCGCGCGCGCAGCCGTCGTAGAGGTTGGTGTGCATGTCGAGCGCCAGGGCGATCGGCACGTCGGCGGCGATGGCGCGGATGCGGCGCAGCAGCTCGCCTTCGCCGTCCTCGTGCGACTCGGTGACCATGGCGCCGTGCAGGTCGAGCAGGATGCCGTCGCAGCCGGCGGCGACCGCCGCGCAGATCCTGCCGGCGATGTGCTCGAAGGCGGCGTCCTCGACGGGACCGCTCGGCCAGGCGCTGGCGGCGATCGGGATCACGACCTCGGCGCCGGCCGCGTCGGCCAGCTCGATGAACGCGGCGATCGCCGAGCCCGTGCCGCGATACGCGGCTCGCGCGGCGTCGCCTTCGAGCGGCTCGCCGCCGCCGACGGCGAAGCGCGCGAGCGGCGTCGGCACCGGCGAGTAGGTGTTGGTCTCGTGCTTCATCTGGGCGATGACGAGCTTCATGGACAGTTCCCCTGCGGCAAGTGGCGGCATGCCATGGTAGGCGCACCCTGCTACGCTTTGGCGATGAACACCGCCGACCTCGTCGCCATCGACACGCACACCCACCTCGAGGTGTCGTGCCGCAACCCGTTCGACAGCTACGGCGAGGAGTTCGACCGCGCCGCCGACAAGTACTTCCGCTCCTCGCGCCGGCCGACGATGGACGAGACCATCGCCTTCTACCGCGAGAAGAAGATCGGCTTCGTCAACTTCACGGTCGACGCCGAGTCGTTCGTCGGCCGCCGCCGGATCCCGAACGAGGAGATCGCGGAGGCGGCGCAGGCGAATGCCGACATCATGATCGCCTTCGCCTCGATCGACCCGCACAAGGGAAAGATGGGGGCGCGCGAGGCCAGGAAGCTGATCGAGGAGTACGGCGTCAAGGGCTTCAAGTTCCACCCGACGATGCAGGGCTTCGAGCCGTCGGACCGGATGGCCTGGCCGATCTACGAGGTGATCGCCGAGCACAAGCTGCCCGCGATCTTCCACAGCGGCCATTCCGGCATGGGCTCGGGCATGCGATGCGGCGGCGGGCTGCGCCTGCAGAACTCGAACCCGATGCTGCTCGAGGACGTCGCGATGGCCTTCCCCGACATCGACTTCGTCATCGCCCATCCCTCGTGGCCCTGGCAGGACGAGGCGATCTCGCTGGCGATGCACAAGCCGAACGTCTGGATCGACCTCTCGGGCTGGAGCCCGAAGTACTTCCCGCCTCAGCTCGTGCAGTACGCCAATACCCTGCTGCGCGAGCGCGTCCTCTTCGGCAGCGACTTCCCGCTGATCACGCCGGACCGCTGGCTCAAGGACTTCGCCGAGGCCGGCTTCAAGGACGAGGTCCGGCCGCTGATCCTCAAGGAGAACGCGAAGCGCCTGCTCCGCCTGGCTTGACCGCCAGCCGGTTCTCGACCGACTTCACGCCATCGGTCCCGCGCGCGATCGCCTGGGCCCGCGCCACGTTCGCGGCGCTGTCGAGGGTGCCGCTGAGGGTGACGACGCCGTCCCGGGAGTCGACATCGATCTGCAGCCCCTTGACGTCGGGGTCGGCGAGCAGCGCCGCCTTGACCTTGGCGGTGAGGGCGCCGTTGGCGATGGCCTCGCCGGCACGGGCAGCGACCTCGCTCGCGCCCTGCGTGACGGCAGTGGTGACGCCGCCCGGCTCCGACGCCGACGGAGCCGAGGCGTCGACCCTGAGCTGGCTGTCCACCGACTTCACGCCGTCGATGCCCTTGGTGATGCTCAGCGCCCGGTCGATGCCGGCCTGCGTCGGCTGCGTTCCGCTCAGCTTCACCGCGCCGTCGCGGCTGTCGACGTCGATGCGCATCGCCTCGACCTCGCCGTCGGCGATGAGGGCGGCCTTCACCTTGGCCGTCATCGCGGTGTCTGCCAGCACGTCACCGGCCCGGGCCATGCCTTCGGCGGCGCTGGCGCTGGGACCGACTCTCGTGGTGGTCGAGGTGCCGGTCGGCGTCTGAGTCGTGACGGTGGTCTTCTCGCAGGCGGAGAGCGCGGCGGCAAGCGCGACGGTGCCGAGCAGGCAGAGACGGCGAAGCGGTGACGGACGCATGGGGCGACTTCTCCTGAAGGCTGGGCATCCCTGCCGCGCCGGACGCGGGGCAAGCACTGCGCCCGATCGTCGCCCAAATCCAAAGCCGCTGCTGCTTGCGCGGGCAGGGTGGCAGGCCAACGACGCGCGTCCGCACGTCTCCCCGGGGAAGCGCGCCTGGCACGTCATCAGGACGCGGCGAGCACCTCGGCCCAGGCGCGCTGCCGCAGCTCGGGGCTGACCCGGTAGCGCTCGCCGCGGTAGTGCGCGTCGAGCCGGTCGAGCATCGACACGACGGCGCCGGCACTCCAGCGCTCGAGGAACTCGAAGGGCCCGGCCGGGTAGTTGACGCCGAGCTTCATCGCCAGGTCGGCGCCCTCGGGCGTGCACACGCCCTGCACGACGGCGTCGCAGGCCTCGTTGATCAGCATGGCAATGGTGCGGGCGACGACCAGGCCCGGCACGTCGCTCACCAGGGCGGGCGTCCAGCCGGCGATGCGCAGCCAGAGCTGCGCCTGCTCGCGCCAGGCGTCGGACGTGCTCGCACCGACGCTGCAGGCGAGCGCGGTGCCCGGAGCGCCGCCGCCGGCAGCGACCGGCAGGTCGAACAGGGCGACGTCGCGCAGCGCCTCCTCGGCGGCGACCTGGGCCGCGGCCCGGCCGTCGCCGAGGCGCAGCACGCCGGCGTCGGTCTGCAGCCCGCTCCAGCGGCTCGCCGCGTCGGCTTCATAACGCACGCCGGCCGCGTCGAGGCGGGCCGCCCAGCGGTCGATCGCCACCCCGGATCCGTGCAGGGCCACGATGGCGCCGGGCGGCACCTCCGGCGTTTCGAAGGCGCCCGCCGCCGCCGGCGCCGGCGCCGGATGGGCGTAGAAGCCGCGTCCCGACTTGCGCCCGAGCAGGCCGCCATCGACGAGCTCGCGCTGGACCAGCGACGGCGCGTAGCGCTTGTCGCCGAAGTTGGCCTGGAACACCGACTCGGTCACCGCGAAGTTGGTGTCGTGGCCGATCAGGTCCATCAGCTCGCACGGGCCCATGCGAAAGCCGGCGCCGCGCAGGCAGGCATCGATCACCGCCGGCTGGGCGGCACGCTCGTGGAGCAGGGCCAGCGCCTCGGCGTAGTAGGGGCGGGCGATGCGGTTGACGATGAAGCCGGGCGTCGAGCGCGCGTGCACCGGCGTCTTGCCCCAGCGCCTGGCGAGCTCGAAGACCGCCGTCCCGATGCCTGTATCGGTCTGCAGCCCGGAGACGACCTCGACCAGCTTCATCAGCGGCACCGGGTTGAAGAAGTGCATGCCGACGAAGTGGCCGGGCCGCGCGAGTCCGGCGGCCAGGGCGGTGATGGAGATCGACGAGGTGTTGGAGGCCAGGATGCAGGCCTCGCCGACGATCGCCTCCACGTCGCGGAACAGGCCCTTCTTCGCCTCCTCGTTCTCGACGATGGCCTCGATCACCAGGGCCGAACCGGCCGCCTCGTGGAGGCTCGCCGCGGCGATGACGCGGGCTGCGGCCGCGCTCGCCTCGGCCGGGTCGAGCTTGCCCTTGGCGGCCAGGGCGTCGAGCGTCGCCGCCAGCTTGCCGACCGCGGTGGCGGCCGCGCCCTCGCGGGCGTCGAAGAGCCGGACCGGGTGGCCCGCCTGGGCGGCGACCTGGGCGATGCCGGCGCCCATGATGCCGGCGCCGACGACGAAGACCTGGCCGTCGCGGCCGATGTCGGGAGTCATTGCCTCAGTGTGCTGCAGAACTCGGATTCGGGAGAAGGCCCGGCCTTCTCGAGCCTAGAACATGAGCCCCGGTAGCCAGAGGCTCAGAGTCGGCACATAGGTGACCACCATCAGGAATCCGAGCAGGACGAGCGACCACGGCAGCGCGGCACGCACGACCTGCATGATCGACATGCCCGTGATGCCCGAGGTGACGAAGAGGTTGAGGCCCACGGGCGGCGTGACCATCCCGATCTCCAGGTTGACGACCATGATGATCCCGAGGTGCACGGGGTCGATGCCGAGCCGGCCGGCGATGGGGAACAGGATCGGCGCCATGATGAGGATGATCCCGGTCGGCTCCATGAACATGCCGGCGACGAGCAGCAGCAGGTTCACGATCATCAGGAACTGCCACGGCTGCATGCCCCAGGCGATGATCGTCTCGGCGATCGCCTGCGGGATCCGCTCGGTCGTGAGCACGTGCGCGAAGAGCAGCGCGTTGGCGATGATGAACATCAGCATCACCGTCACCTTTCCGGCGTCGACGAGCACGCGCGGCACCTCCTTGAGGCCGAGATCGCGGTAGACGAACACCGCGATCAGGAAGGCGTAGAGCGCCGACACGGCCGCGGCCTCGGTCGGCGTGAAGATGCCGCCGTAGATGCCGCCGAGGATGATGACGATCAGCATCAGCCCCCAGACCGAGTCGCGGCCGGCCTCGAGCACGTGGCGCAGCGAGGCCCGCGGCTGCTTCGGCAGGTCGAGCATGCGGGCTCGCACGTAGATCGCGAGCATCAGCAGCAGGCCGAGCACGATGCCCGGGACCACGCCGGCCATGAACAGCTTGCCGACCGAGGTCTCGGTGGCGGCGCCGTAGACCACCATCACGATCGACGGCGGAATCAGGATGCCGAGCGTGCCGGCGTTGCAGATCACGCCGGCGGCGAAGTTCTGCGAGTAGCCGGCCTTGACCATGCCGGCGATGACGATCGAGCCCACCGCGACGACGGTTGCCGGCGACGATCCCGAGACCGCGGCGAACAGCATGCAGGCCAGCACCGAGGCCATCGCCAGGCCGCCGCGCAGGTGGCCGATGCAGGCGTTGGCGAAGCGGATCATCCGCTTGGCGACGCCCCCGGTGGTCATAAAGGTGCCGCCGAGGATGAAGAAGGGGATCGCCAGCAGCGTGAACGCCTCGGACGTCTCGTAGAGCTTGAGCGAGAGCGACGCCAGCGAGTCCTGCGCGAAGAGCAGGATCGTGAGCAGCGACGACAGGCCGAGCGCGACGGCGATCGGCATGCCGATCGCCATGAAGACGAAGAGCAGCGCGAAGAGAACGCCCGTCGTCACTCGCGCACCTCGCCGAGGGCGGTCGGCTGCTGGCGCAGCCGGAGCGCCGCCTCGGCTTCATCGTGCAGCAGCTGCGTCCGCTCGCCGCGCGCCAGGCGAACGAAAGCCTGCCCGAAGCGCAGGGCCAGCAGGGCGAAGCCGAGAGGCACGACGACGCGCGGGATCCACTGCTCGATCGGCAGGTCCTGCATGAGGATGCCGACCTCGTGCATCTTGCGGACGTACTGCCAGCCGCCGACCGCCACGATGACCGCATAGGCCACGCACAGGCCGGCGGCGAGCAGGCCGACCCGGCGTGCCGTGCCCGGGCGAAGCAGGCGCACGGCGGCATCGATGCCGATGTGCGCGCCGACGCGAACGCCGTACGACATGCCGACGAAGATCAGCCACGCGAACAGCACGCCCGTCAGCTCGAGCGCCCAGACGAAGCTGTAGTTGAAGACGTAGCGGGCGACGACTTGCAGGCAGGTGATGAGGGTCATCGCCGCCATGAGCAAGGCGACGAGCGACTCCTCCAGGCGCTCGAGCCAGCGCATGAGCCCGGACCGCCCCGCCGCGCCGGGCTAGGAGTTCGACTTGAGGGCGGCCTCGATCAGGTCACGGCCGATGTCGGCCTCGAACTTCTTCCAGACCGGCTCCATGGCCTTGCGCCAGGTCGCCGTCTCTTCCTTGCCGAGCTTCTGGATCTTGGCCTTGCCGCTCTCGGCGATGCGCTTGCGGTCGGCGTCGTTGATCTCGCTCGCCAGCTTGTTGCCGTGCGCCGTCGCCTCGGCCATCGCTTCGGTGAGCCCGGCGCGCACGTCGGCGGGCAGCGACTCCCACCATTTCAGGTTGGTGACGACCATGTAGTCGACGACGCCGTGGTTGGTCTCGGCGATCGTCTTCTGCACCTCGAAGAACTTCTGCGAGTAGATGTTCGACCAGGTGTTCTCCTGGCCCTCGACGACGCCGGTCTGCAGCGCCTGGTAGACCTCGGCGAAGGCCATCTTCTGCGGGTTGGCGCCGAGGGCGCGGAACTGCGCCTCGAGCACGTCCGACGCCTGGATGCGGAACTTGAGGCCCTTGACGTCCTCGGGCCGCTTCAGGACGTCCTTGTTGGTCGAGAGCTGCTTCATGCCGTTGTGCCAGTAGCCGAGGCCGAGCAGGCCGCGGCCCTTCATCGACTCGAGCAGGCCCTTGCCCAGCGGGCTCGACTGGAACCGGTCGACCGCCTGCACGTCGTCGAACAGGAACGGCAGGTCGAAGACCTGCAGCTTCTTGGTGTAGCGGTCGAACTTGGAGAGCGACGGCGCGATGAAGTGGACGTCGCCGAGCAGCAGCGCCTCGAGCTCCTTGGCGTCGCCGAACAGCTGCGAGTTCGGGAACACCTGCACCTGGACCTTGCCGGGGAGCTTCCTCTCGGCGACTTCCTTGAACTTGAGGGCCGCCTGTCCCTTCGGCGTGTTGTCCGCGACGACGTGGCTGAACTTGACGATGGTCTGCGCCTGGGCGCCGGACAGCGCCAGCGCGAGCGCCCCGGCAACGAAGGTGGCGAGCAGCGGGGTCCTCATGGCACGTCTCCTGAAGGGTCGACAAGTCCGGCCACCTTAGGGATCGCGCCGGCGGCCGGCAATGCAGATGAACCCCAGCGCCGCTGGACCGCCCGCTAGACCGCCTGCTGGACGCGCAGGCGAGCGATCGCGGCGGCGTCGAGGCCGAGCTCCGCCAGCAGGGCGTCGGTGTGCTGGCCGAGCGCCGGAACCGCGCCCATGCAGGCCTCGCTCGCGTCGGCGACGCCGGGCGGCAGCAGCGCCGGCACGGGCCCGGCCGGCGTCTGCACCTCGGCCCAGCGGCCGCGCGCCTGCAATTGCGCGTGCGACCAGACCTCGGCCATCGTGTTGACCCGGGCGTTGGCGATCTGCGCATGGTCCAGGCGGGCGAGCACCTGCGCCGTGTCGAGCCCGGCGAACGCGGCGACGACGATCGCCCGCAGCGCGGCGCGCTCCATGGTGCGCGCGGCGTTGCTGGCAAAGCGCGGGTCGACGGCGAGCGCCGGCTGCCCGAGGACGCGCTCGCAGAACAGCTGCCACTCGCGCTCGTTCTGCAGGCCGAGCATCACGACGCCGCCGTCGCCCGCCGGGAACGGGCCGTAGGGATAGATGGTCGCGTGCGCGGCGCCGCTGCGCGGCGGCGGCGCCGCGCCGTCGAACGCGTAGTAGAGCGGGTAGCCCATCCACTCGGCCATGCTCTCCAGCATCGAGATGTCAATGCGCCGGCCGCGGCCGGTGCGGCCGCGCTCGATCAGCGCCGCGAGGATGCTGCTGTACGCGTACATGCCGGCGGCGATGTCGGCGATCGAGCAACCCGCCTTCGCGGGCTCGTCCGCGGTGCCGGTGATCGACAGGAACCCCGATTCGCTCTGGATCAGCAGGTCGTAGGCCTTCCTGTCGCGGTACGGTCCGGGACGGTCGGGGTCGTCGCCGTAGCCGGAGATGTCGCAGACGACGAGCTTCGGATGCCTGGGATGCAGGTCGTCGAAGGACAGGCCCATGCGCGCCGCGGCACCGGGCGCGAGGTTCTGCACCAGCACGTCGGCGCGGGCCAGCAGCGCCCCGAGCACGGCCGGTGCCTCGGCGTGCTTGAGGTCGAGGGTCAGGCTCTCCTTGCCGCGGTTGGTCCAGACGAAGTGCGAGGACAGGCCGCGCACCCGGGTGTCGTAGCTGCGCGCGAAGTCGCCGGCGCCGGGCCGCTCGACCTTGATCACGCGCGCGCCGTGGTCGGCGAGCTGGCGGGTGCAGAACGGCGCCGCGATCGCGTGCTCGAGCGCGACGACGGTGATGCTTTCGAGCGGCTTCAACTTCGGATCAGAACGAGCGCGGCAGGCCGAGCAGGTGCTCGCCGACGTAGCTGAGGATCAGGTTGGTCGAGATCGGCGCCACCTGGTACAGGCGCGTCTCGCGGAACTTGCGCTCGACGTCGTACTCGTGCGCGAAGCCGAAGCCGCCGTGGAACTGGATGCAGGCGTTCGCCGCTTCCCAGCTCGCCTTCGCCGCCAGGTACTTGGCCATGTTGGCCTCGGCGCCGCAGGGCCGGCGCGCGTCGAACAGCTCGCAGGCCCGAAAGCGCATCAGGTCGGCCGCCTCGACCTCGATGTGGGCCTCGGCGATCGGGAACTGCACGCCCTGGTTCTGGCCGATCGGCCGGCCGAAGACGATGCGCTCCTTGGCGTACGCCGTGACCCGTTCGATGAACCAGCGGCCGTCGCCGATGCACTCGGCGGCGATCAGCGTCCGCTCGGCGTTGAGCCCGTCGAGGATGTAGCGGAAGCCCCGGCCTTCCTCGCCGATCAGGTGCTCGGCCGGGATCTCGAGGTTCTCGAAGAAGAGCTCGTTGGTCTCGTGGTTGACCATGTTCGCGATCGGCCGCACCGTCATGCCGCGCTGCTCGGCCTCGCGCAGGTCGACCATGAAGATCGACATGCCGTCGGTCTTCTTCGTCACCTGGGCGAGCGGCGTGGTGCGCGCGAGCAGGACCATCCAGTCGCTGTGCTGGATGCGCGAGATCCAGACCTTCTGCCCGTTGACGACGTAGCGGTCGCCGCGCCGGACCGCCGTGGTGCGGATCTGCGAGGTGTCGGTGCCGCTGGTCGGCTCGGTGACGCCCATCGACTGCAGGCGCCACTCGCCGCTGGCGATCTTGGGCAGGAAGCGCTCCTTCTGCTCGGCGCTGCCGTGGCGCAGGAGGGTGCCCATGTTGTACATCTGGCCGTGGCAGGCGCCGGCGTTGCCGCCGCTGCGGTTGATCTCTTCCATGACCACGCTGGCCTCGGCCAGGCCGAGCCCCGAGCCGCCGTACTCCTGCGGGATCAGGGCCGCCAGCCAGCCGGCCTTCGTCAGCGCGTCGACGAACGCCTCCGGGTAGCCGCGCCGCGCGTCGACCTCGCGGTGGTACGCGTCGGGGTACTGCGCGCACAGGGCGCGCACCGCGTCGCGGATCTCCTGGAAGCGGTCGGGCGGCGTCGCAGACATCGGAGCAGGCCTTTCGGGAAGCAGAGGCGGACGCGCGGTCAGTCGATCGTCGCGCCGGCCTGCATGGCGAGGCCGCCGTCGCCGTTGCGGGCCCAGAGCGCGAAGCTGCGCTCGCCCTCCGGCCGGCCGCAGACGCTGAACCGGCGCCCGTCGAACAGGGGGCTCACGGCCTTGAAGTCGAACGAGGCGACCCGCGCCGCGGGCCGATGGCGGCGAAGCAGGTCGAGGAGCAGGGTCGCGATCAGCGGGCCGTGCACCACCAGCCCCGGATAGCCCTCCGCCTCGGTCACGTAGCGACGGTCGTAGTGGATGCGGTGGCCGTTGAAGGTCAGCGCCGAATAGCGGAACAGGAGCACGTCGTCCGGATCGACGTCGCGCGCGAAGCCCTCGTCGGTCGGCGCCGGCGGCGCGACGGCCGGCGGCGTGCCGGGCGCCGGCAGCTCGCGGTAGACGATGTCGTGCTCCTCGCGGAGGGCGATGCCTCCGCCATGGCCGATGCGGTGCTCGACGGTGACGAACACGAGCGGCCCCGAGCGCGACTCCTTCGCCGCGACCGCGGCGATGCGCGAAGTCCGCGTCACCTCGTCGCCGACGCGCAGATCGCGCTCGAAGCGCAGCCGGCTGCCCGCCCACATCCGGCGCGGCAGCGCCACCGGCGGGAGGAAGCCGCCGCGGCGCGGGTGACCGTCGGGCCCGAGCTCGCCCTGGCGGTGCACGGGCAGGAAGTAGAGCCAGTGCCAAAGCGGCGGCAGCAGCGTGCCCCACTGCGGCGGCGGATCGTCGCGGTCCAGCGTGGCGGCGAGCGCCGCCACCGGGACCGGCGTGATGGTGTCCGACCGCTCCTCGGTGCGGCCGATCCAGGCGGTGTAGTCGTCGCGCGAGCTCATGCCCATGCATTGCATCATGCCGTGCCGTGCCGAGCGCGCGCCTGCCGTTGCCGGCCGGCGCAGGCGACTCGGAGACCGGCCAAGCCGGCGGCGACTCAGGCGCCGCGCGTCAGGTCGGGCAGCCCCGGTGTCTTCGGGAACGGGCCGTCCTGCGAGTTCGAGTCGAACAGGTCGTCCGACGTCCCCTCGATGGCTTCGGCGAGCCGCGTCGGGGCCGCGGCCTGCATGCGCTCGGCCGGGTTCGGCGAGTCGGCTCCCGCCGCCGCAGCCGTGGCGGCGGTCACGTCGGCGGGCATGTCGCCGGCCGGCGTCATCTCGGTCCCGGCCGCGGCGGACTCGCCGGCGTCCGCGTAGCCGGAGTGCTCGGTGTCCACGAAATCGGGCTGCGCCCACCGGCCGTCGTCGCGCTTCTTCATGAACAGCTGGGCGGCCAGCCCGGCGATGGCGATGGCGAGGGTCAGGCGGCCGATCTTCATGGGCGTCTCCGGGTGCGTGGGACAGCGAAGCAGCCATGCGGCAAACGACGGGCCGGCCGTCGCGCGGGCACCGCGAATGCTGGAAAGCGGCACACTGCCAGCCACGGAGGTGACCATGGCCTTGCCGCATGCCCATCTGCTCGACGTCATCGACGTGCGCCCGCTCGGCCCGGCCTTGCAGGATGCGGTGAGCACCAGCCTCATCAAGACCGACCGCATCCAGCTCCAGCATCTCGTCCTGCCGGCCCGCCACGACATTCCCGAGCACCACGTCGACGACGAGTGCACGATCCATTGCCTCGAAGGCGACGTCGAGGTGCTGATGCCCTCCGGCAACCGCCGCCTGCGGCCGGGTCAGGTCGTCGTCCTGCCCGCCAAGCAGCGGCACGGCCTGAGCGCCCGCGCCACCTCCGCCGTGCTCGTCACCCTGCTGCTGCACCGCGGCGACGCCGGCGATGGCGGCGGCACCGGCAGCTCGGCTCAGGCGGCGACGACGACCCCTGGCGCACGCTGAATCGCCAGGCCGACTCCGCGAACGACGTCGCCGACGACGATGATGGCCGGGCTGCCCAGCCCCTCGCGCTCGACCACCTCGGCGAGGGCGTCGAGGCGGCAGGTGGCGTGGCGCTGCTGCGGCAGGCTGGCATCCTGCACGATCGCCACCGGCGTGTCGGCCGCCAGCGCGGTGCGCAGCCCCGCCTGCAAGGCGGCAGCGGTGGCGATGCCCATGTAGATCACGAGCGTCACGCCCTCGGCGGCGGCGGCCGCGATGCTCGGCCAGTGCCAGGTCGGGGCGCCCTCGCTGCCACGCTCCACGCCGCCTTCGGCGCGGCCGTGGCCCGTCAGGAACATGACGCCGTGCGCGTGGTCGCGGTGGGTGAGCGCTGCACCGATGGCGGTTGCCGCGGCCAGCCGGCGGTGATGCCGTTGACGACCTGCACCTCCAGCCCCAGCGCGCGCAGGTGCGCCGCTTCCTCGCCGCCGCGCCCGAACACGAGCGGATCGCCGCCCTTCAGGCGCACCACGCGCTCGCCGCGCAGCGCTTCGGCGGCCATCAGGCGCTCGATGAAGGCCTGCGGCGTGCTCGCGCAGCCGCCGCGCTTGCCGACCGGGACGATGCGGGCCGAGCGTCGGGCATAGCGCAGCACGCCGGGGCCGACAAGGTCGTCGACGAGCAGCACCGTGGCGCGCCGGATCGCGCGCACCGCCTTGATCGTGAGCAGGTCCGGGTCGCCCGGTCCGGCGCCGACGAGATGCACGACCGGCCTCTCCCGGCCGGCGCCGCAGGGGTCGTTGCTCACGAGGGCTCCCCGACGGGCTGGCGTGCCGCTGCGTCGCGCGCGAGGCGCCGCAGCTCCGGCAGGCACGACCCGCAGTCCGTGCCGCACTTCAGCTCGTCGTGCAGGCGCCGCAGCAGCGCGTCGGGCGGGCCCGGGCGGCGATCGATGCAGGCGGCGATCTCGTCCTCGCCGACGTTGAAGCAGTTGCAGATGCGCGGGCCGCGCGCCGCCGTCGGCACCGGTGGACGGGCTTGCGCCAGCAGGAGAGCCCGTCCATACGCTTCGGCCGGCAGCTCGTCCTGGAGGAGCGGCTTCATCCAGGCCTCGGCGACGACGTCGCCGGCGAGCAGGAATGCCTCGACGCGCGCATCGCCTCCGGACGACACCAGGCGCACCGTGCGGCGCTGCCCGCGTCGCGCATCCTCATAGTGCAGGCGCGGGCCGGCCGTGGAGGGGCCGAGCTCGAGCAGGCGCTCGACGGTCTCCAGCAGCGCCGTCGCGACCAGGACCGGCGCCGCGGCTCGGAAGAGAAGGCCCGTGCGATCGCGTCCGAAGGGAACGCAGCTCGCGTACGCGAACTCGCGCATCAGCGGCCGCAAGGCCTCGCGCGCCGCCAGCGCTCGCTCGGCGGGGAGCCAGGCAAGGGCGAGCAGCCGCCACGGCAGCCCGGCCGCGGCGATGCGCACCGCCGCGTGCTTCAGCTCCGGCTGCCGCGAGACGGGGCAGGCGGCCGGCTGCGTGAGGGCGTTGACGCCGAGGAAGGGCCGGGCGGGCGCACCCGCCTTCGCGGCGCCGGCGCCGGACAGGAACTCCTCGCCCCAGTGCATGGGGATGAACACCTGCGCCGGCTGCTGCGCGGCGCTGCGCCGCGCCGCGATGACGATGGCGCCGCGGCGCGAGCTGACGTGGACGAGGTCGCCGTCGACGATCCCGAGCCGGGCCATGTCCTCGACGTTCATGTCGATCGCCGGTTCGGGGACATGGCCGAACGACCGGGCGATGGTCCCGGTCCGGCTCAGGCCGTGCCAGTGGTCGCGCAGCCGGCCGGTGTTCAGCGCGAACGGGAAGCGCGCGTCGCGCGGCTCGGCCGGCGCCGCGTAGCCGGTGTCGAAGAAGCGCGCCTTGCCGTCGGGCGTCGCGAAGCGTCCGTCCTCGTACAGCCGCTGCCGGCCCTCGCTCGCGCCCGCCGGAAAGGGCCAGAACGCCGGCGCGCTCTCGAGCTGCGCGTAGTCGAGGCCGGTGATGTCGAGGTCGCGGCCGCGCGTCGACTCGCGGTGCTCGTTCCAGACCGCTTCCGGGTTCGCATAGGCGAACAGCGACGCACGATCGGGACGCAGACGCCGCTCCAGGCGCTGCGCGAAGTCGCGCGCGATGCTCCAGTCGTCGCGCGCCAGGCCTGGCGCCGGGACCGCGGCCCGGACGCGGCTGATGCGCCGCTCGCTGTTCGTGACCGTCCCGTCCTTCTCGCCCCAGGTGGTCGCCGGAAGCAGGAGGTCGGCGTAGGCGCAGGTCGCGGTGGTGGCGAAGGCCTCCTGGACGACCACGAACTCGCAGCGCTCGAGCGCGCGCCGCACCATCGACTGGTCCGGCAGCGACTGCGCCGGGTTCGTGCAGGCGATCCAGAGCGCCTTGATCTCGCCGTCGGCGGCCGCCTCGAACATCTCGACCGCCGCCTTTCCGGGTCGCGCTGGCACGGCGTCGACGCCCCACAGCGCGGCCACCTCGGCGCGATGCTCGGGGTTGTCGAGGTCGCGATGCGCCGACAGCAGATGGGCCATGCCGCCGACCTCTCGGCCGCCCATCGCGTTCGGCTGCCCGGTCAGCGAGAAGGGGCCGGCCCCGGGCCTGCCGATCTGCCCCGTGGCCAGGTGCAGGTTGATCAGCGCCGCGTTCTTGGCGGTGCCGCTGCGGCTCTGGTTCAGCCCCTGGCAGTAGAGCGAGAGCGTGGGCAGCCGACCGGCCGCTTCCTGCGGCGCGACGTTGGCGAACCAGCGCGCCGCCTGCACGAGGTCGGCCTCGGCGATGCCGCAGAGGCGCGCCGCGTCCTTCGGCGCGAAGTCGCGCACGCGCGCCTTCAGCGCCTCGAAGCCCTGCGTGTGCGCGGCGATGTAGGCGGGGTCCGTCCAGCCCTCCCACAGCATCACGTGCAGCAGTCCGTGCAAGAGCGCGACGTCGGTGCCCGGCAGGATGGCCAGGTGCAGGTCGGCGGCCTCGGCCGTCTCGGTCCGGCGCGGATCGACGACGACGATCCTCAGCTGCGGGTTGGCGCGGCGCGCGTCCTCGATGCGGCGGAAGACGATCGGGTGCGCGAAGGCGGTGTTCGAGCCGGCGATGAACAGCGTCGACGCGTGCGCGATGTCCTCGTAGCACGCCGGCGGGGCGTCGGCGCCCAGCGTCGCCTTGTAGCCGGCCACGGCGCTGCTCATGCACAGCCGCGAGTTGGTGTCGACGTTGTTGGTGCCGACCAGCCCCTTGGCCAGCTTGTTGAAGACGTAGTAGTCCTCGGTGAGCAGCTGGCCCGAGAGGTAGAAGCCGACCGCGTCGGCGCCGTGCGCCTCGATCGTCGAGGCGAAGCGGTCGGTAGCCAGCTCGAGCGCCTCGTCCCAGGCGATCTGTTCGGGCGCCTCGCCTCGGGACGCACGCCGCTGCGGCTGCAGCAGGCGCGTCTGCATCGTCACCGCGCGTGTCGCGCTCAGGTGCAGGGTGCTGCCCTTGCTGCAGAGGCGGCCGAAGTTCGCCGGATGGTCGAGGTCGCCGCGCACGCCGGTGATTGCGGCGCCGTCGCTCTCGATGACGACGCCGCAGCCGACGCCGCAGTACGGGCAGGTGGAGCGGGTCTCCGTCACGGCGTGGCCAGCGCGCCGGCATGCGGCGCGACGATCTCGGCGCGATCGAGGGCCACGGCGTCGCCTTGGACCCGGACGCTGAAGCGCTGCGCGCAGCCCACGTCGGGGGCCGTCGCGCAGCCGTTCTCGAGCCCGATCGTCCAGTTGTGGAGCGGGCAGGCGACCTGGTGGCCGAAGACGATGCCCTGCGACAGCGGCCCGCCCTGGTGCGGGCAGCGATCGAGCAGCGCGAAGACGCGGTCGTCGGCGGTTCGGAAGAGGGCGATGTCGCCGCCGCCGGCGCGCGTCACTCGACGTGCGCCGAGCCTGGGGATGTCGCCGACGCGGCAGATCGTGATCCAGTCGTTCATCGATCGCGCTCAGACGGCAAGCGGCTCGAACTGGCGCACATCGAGCCCCGCCTTGTCATGCTCGAACCAGGGATCGGGCAGTCCGTCCAGCGAGAAGCGCAGGCGCTCGGCAAGCCGCTGCCGGTTCTCGGTGTCGTCGAGGACCTTCGCCTTGACGTAGTCCAGCCCGACCCGGCCCACGTAGTGCACGGTGCGCTCGAGGTACCAGCCTTCCTCGCGGTAGAGCTGCAGGAACGCGGCCGAATACTCCAGCACGTCGGCGTGCGTCTTGACCTTGCAGAAGAACTGCGCCACGTCGGTCTTGATGCCGCCGTTGCCGGCGACGTAGAGCTCCCAGCCCGAGTCGACGCCGATGACGCCGACGTCCTTGGTGCCCGACTCGGCACAGTTGCGCGGGCAGCCGCTGACGGCGAGCTTGACCTTGTGCGGCGCCTGCATGCGCCAGAGCGCGCGCTCGAGTTCCTTGCCCATCGTCGTCGAGTCCTGCGTGCCGAAGCGGCACCACTCGTTGCCGACGCAGGTCTTCACCGTGCGCAGCGTCTTGCCGTAGGCGTGGCCCGACGGCATGCCGAGGTCCTTCCAGACCGCCGGCAGATCCTCCTTCTTGACGCCGAGCAGGTCGATGCGCTGCCCGCCGGTGACCTTCACCGTCGGGATGGCGTACTTGTCGACGACGTCGGCGATGCGGCGCAGCTCGGACGAGTTGGTCTGTCCGGCCCACATCCGCGGCACGACCGAGAAGGTGCCGTTCTTCTGGATGTTGGCGTGCGCCCGCTCGTTGATGAAGCGCGACTGCGGGTCGTCGAGCGCCTCGTGCGGCCAGGTGCTGAGCAGGTAGTAGTTGAGCGCCGGGCGGCAGCTGGCGCAGCCGTTCGGCGTGCGCCAGCCGAGCTGCTCCTGGACCTGGGCGATCGTCAGCAGGTGCCGCTCGCGGATCGCATCGCGCACCTGCTGGTGGTTGGCCTCGGTGCAGCCGCACACCGCCTTCAGCTTCGGCGCCGCGGCGTAGCCGGCGCCGGCGGTCGCCATCAGGATCTGCTCGACGAGCCCGGTGCACGATCCGCAGGAGCCGCTCGCCTTGGTGCACTTCCTCACCTCGTCGAGCGTGAACAGGCCCTGCTCGCGGATCGCCTTGACGATGGTCCCCTTCTTCACGCCGTTGCAGCCGCAGACCTCGGCGCTGTCGGCCATCGTCGCGGCATGGCTGTTGCCCGAGTGCCCGGTGTCGCCCAGGTGCTGCTGGCCGAACATCAGGTGGTCGCGGATCGACGCGATGCTGCGGCCCTCCCGCACCAGGTCGAAGTACCAGGAGCCGTCGGCCGTGTCGCCGTACAGGCAGGCGCCGACGAGCTTGTCGCCCTTGACGACGAGCTTCTTGTAGACGCCGTGGTGCGGGTCGCTGAGGACGATCTCCTCGCTGTCCGGGCCGCCGGCGAAGTCGCCGGCCGAGAAGAGGTCGATGCCGGTGACCTTCAGCTTGGTCGAGGTCTGCGAGCCGAGGTAGCGGCCGATGCCGAACTCGCCCAGGTGCGTGGCGCAGACCTTGGCCTGCTCGAACAGCGGCGCGACGAGGCCGTAGGCGACCCCGCGGTGCGCGGCGCATTCGCCGACGGCGTAGATGCGGGGGTCGGTCACGGTCTGCAGGGTGTCGGTCACGACGATGCCGCGGTCGCAGTGCAGGCCGATCTTCTGCGCGAGGGCCGTGTTCGGCCGGATGCCCGCAGCCATGACGACGAGGTCGGCCGGCTCCTCGCTGCCGTCCTGGAAGCGCACTCCCTTGACCCGACCGGTGCCATCAACACCCGGCGCTTCGTCGCCGACGAGCGCCGCCGTCTGCGCGCCGATGCGGAAGCGGATGCCGCGCGCCTCGAGCGACTTCTGCAGCAGGCGCCCGGCGGTCTCGTCGAGCTGTCGCTCCATGAGCCAGCCGGCGATGTGCACGACGGTCACGCTCATGCCGCGTCGCATCAGGCCGTTGGCCGCCTCCAGGCCGAGCAGGCCGCCGCCGATGACGACGGCGTGCCGGTGCGCGGCCGCCGCCTCGATCATCGCGTTGGTGTCGGCGATGTCGCGGTAGGCGACGACCCCCGCGAGCTGCGCACCGGGCAGCGGCGGGATGAACGGCGTCGAGCCGGTGGCCAGCAGCAGGCGGTCATAGCCGACCTCGGTGCCGTCGTCGGCGCGGACCGTCCGCTGCCGTCGTGCCACGGCGACCACCGTGCGGCCCAGGTGCAGGCGGATGCCGTGCTCCTCGTACCAGGTCAGCGGATTGAGGACGATGTCGGCCAGCTGCTGCTCGCCGGCGAGCACCGGCGAAAGCAGGATGCGGTTGTAGTTCGGGTGCGGCTCGGCGCCGAACACCGTGATGTCGTACAGGTCCGGCGCGATCTTCAGCAGCTCCTCGATCGTCCGCACCCCGGCCATGCCGTTGCCGACCATGACCAGCTTCATCTTCTTCATGCCGTTCTCCGGTGGCGCACGGCTTGCAAAGCCCCCGCCATGGACTTTCTCACCCGCGCGCCTGCACGGGCCCTGCCGTGACGACCGCCCTCGTCGTCGAGGGGGCGTCGCCCGCCGGCGTCGATCTCGCCGCCGACCTCGCCAAGGCCGGCATTCACGTCGTTGGTGCGGTGCCGCGCAACAAGCTGGTGCGGCAGGCGCTCGAGCTCGGGCCGGACGTCGTCGTCTGCCACGAGGACGCGCCCGACGCTGCCCTGTTCGAAGCGTTCGCGCTGCTCGCCGGCGCGGCGCCGTGCCCGGTGGTCGTCTTCACTCACGACCCGGAGGCGAGCCGGATCGAGCAGGCCACGCGCGCCGGCGTGCACGCGTACGTCGTCAACGGCTACGGCGAGCACCGGCTGCGGGCCGTGCTCCACGTCGCCCAGTCGCGCTTCCAGCACGAGCGTCGACTGCGCGCCGATCTCGACGACGTGACACGTCGCTTCGAGGAGCGCAAGCTCGTCGACCGCGCCAAGGGCATCCTCATGCGCGCGCGGCATGTGTCGGAGGAACAAGCGTTTGGTGTCCTGCGGGCCGCCTCGATGCACAGCAACCAGCGGGTCGGCGAGGTCTCGCGCCAGGTCATCACGGCGGCGCACTACGCCGATGCGGTCAACCGGGCCGGCAAGCTGCGCATGCTCTCGCAGCGGCTGGTGAAGCTGCACGCCCTGCAGCTGCTGGAGCCGGCGTCGCCAACCTGGGGAGCGCGCCTGGCGCAGGCGGCCGAGGAGATCGAGGCCACCATCCGCCTCCTCGGCAAGAGCCTGTCCAGGCCGACTTTCGGCGACCTGCTCGACGCCGTGGCCGGCGCTTGGATGGAAGCGCAGGCGCTCCTGGCGCTGCCCGCGTCGACGCGCCGCGTGCCGCAGGTCGATGCCCTCGCCGAGCGCCTGCTGGGGCAGGCCGACCAGCTCACCCGCCAGCTCGAGAGGGCGGGGCTGGTCACGACGCTGCACGTCATCAACCTCTCCGGACGCCACCGCATGCTCTGCCAGCGCCATGCCAAGCAGATCCTGCTCCGCCTGCTCCTCGGCGGCGGCGACGGCAACGGCGCGGGCCACGCCGAGCTGGCGCAAACGGCGGCCAGCTTCGAGGAAGCGCTCGCGCAGCTGCGCGCCGCGCCGCTCAGCACGCCTGAGATTCGCGTGCTGCTGCAGGACGCGGACGCGGCCTGGGCCGATGTCAGCCGGGCCGCGCGCCAGGTGCACGCGCGCCACGGCGCGCGCGCCCTCGACGAGGCCAGCGAGGTCGTGCTCGGCGTCGTCGAGCAGCTCACCGACCGCTACGAGCACAGCATGCAGGTGCTGATGGGCTGAGAGGAGTTGCATCGTTCAGGCGGCGCTGCGCTCGAGGTGGCCGTGCCGCGTGTAGAGGAAGTCGAGCACCTCCTTGCGGTAGTGCGTGTAGCGGCTGTCCTCGGCCAACTCGACGCGCATGCGCGGCCGGTCCAGCTCGATCCGGAGCACCTCGCCGATCGTCGCCGCCGGGCCGTTGGTCATCATCACGATGCGGTCCGCCAGCAGGACCGCCTCGTCGACGTCGTGCGTGACCATGACGACGGTGCTGGCCGTCCGTGCGACGATCTTCAGCAGCTCGTCCTGCAGGTGCGCACGCGTCAGCGCGTCGAGCGCGCCGAAGGGCTCATCGAGGAGCAGCACCTTCGGCTCCATGGCCAGGGCGCGGGCGATGCCGACGCGCTGCTTCATGCCGCCGGAGATCTCGTGCGGTCGCTTCGTGGCCGCGTGCCCCATGTCCACCAGCTCGAGGGCAGCCTGGGTGCGCGAGCGCAGCTTGTCCCGTTTCTCGGCCGCGCCGAAGACCCGCTCCACCGCCAGGTGCACGTTCTCGAAGCACGTGAGCCACGGCAGCAGCGAATGGTTCTGGAACACGACGGCGCGCTCCGGCCCCGGCGCGGCGATCTCGCGGTTGTCGCAGAGGAGGACGCCGCGCGTCGGCAGCGTGAGACCCGCGACGAGGTTGAGCAGCGTCGACTTGCCGCAGCCGGAATGGCCGATCAGGGTCACGAACTCGCCGCGCTCGACGCGCAGGTCGATGTCCCGAAGCGCGTGGAAGCGGCCCTTGCGCGACGTGAAGACCATCTCGACGCCTTGCACCTCGATGAAGCTTGTCATGGGGAGGTCCGTTCAGTGGTCGTCGTAGCTGAAGCGTCGCGCGATGGTCATCAGGGCCCACTCGAGGAGCAGGCCGACGACGCCGATCACCAGGATGGCGATCAGGATGTGCTTCACGTCGAGGTTGTTCCACTCGTCCCAGACCCAGAAGCCGATGCCGACGCCGCCGGTGAGCATCTCGGCGGCGACGATGACCAGCCAGGCGGTGCCGACCGAGAGGCGGACACCCGTCAGCATGTAAGGCAGCACGGCCGGGAAGAGGATCCGCGTGATCACCTTCCATTCCGAGAGGTTCAGCACCCGGGCGACGTTGAGGTAGTCGCTCGGCACGCGCTGCACGCCGACCGCGGTGTTGATGATCATCGGCCAGATCGAGCAGATGAAGATCGTCCAGATTGCGGCCGGGTTGGCCGACTTGAAGACGAGCAAGCCGATCGGCAGCCAGGCGAGCGGCGACACCGGCCGCAGCAGGCTGATGAGCGGCGAGGTCATGTGGTTCAGGACCTCGAAGCGGCCGATCAGGAAGCCGAGGGGGATGCCGACCGCGGCGGCGAGGCCGAAGCCGATGGCGACACGGTAGAGCGAGAACAGGATGTTCCAGCCGATCCCCTGGTCGTTCGGGCCTTTGCGGTAGAAGGGATCCGAGAACACCTTCACCGCTTCGTCGAAAGTCGCCCAAGGCGTCGGGAAGGTCGCGCTGTTGCGCGTCAGAACGCCCCAGACGGCCACCAGCAGTGCGATGCCGACGATCGGCGGCACGACCTTCAGGCCGAGCGAGCGCCAGTCGTAGCCAGGCCGAGGCAATGTCGGCGCGGCAACAGGCATTGCGGATCCAGCAGGCCGCGAAGCCGACGAAGCGACAGGGGCTGCGGCGACCGGCGGCGCCGCGTCCGGCGCGCCTGCCTGGGCCGAGCCAGCGGCGCCCCGACTGCGGCGGGTGTCGAGCGACGAATGAAAGACGGCACTGACCATGTCAGGCCATCCCCGCGCGCACGGCGAAGCCGTCGGCGTACTTCTTCGGGTCCTTGCCGTCCCAGACCACACCGTCGACAAGCTTGCTCGTGCGCAGCGGGTCCTTCGGCACGTTGATCTTCAGCGCCCCGGCGGCCTGCTTGTAGAGCTCGATCTGGTTGACTTGCTGCGCGATCGCGAGGTAGTCGGGGTGCTCCTTGATCAGGCCCCAGCGCTTGTGCTGGGTCAGGAACCACATGCCGTCGGAGAGGTACGGGAAGGTCGCCGCCCCGTCGTTGAAGAACTTCATGTGGTTCGGGTCGTCCCAGGTCTTGCCCATGCCGTTCTGGTAGCGGCCCAGGATGCGCTGGTTGATCGCCTCGACGCCGGTGTTGACGTAGCTCTTCTCGGCCACCGTCTCGGCCATCTTCAGCTTGTTCTGCAGGCTGGCGTCGATCCAGCGGCCGGCCTCGAGCACGGCCATGATCACGGCCCGGCAGGTGTTCGGGTTCTTCTTGACGAAGTCGGCGGTCGTGCCGAGCGACTTCTCCGGATGGTCCTTCCAGATGTCCTGCGTCGTGATCGCGGTGACGCCGATGCCGTCCATGATCGCGCGATGGCCCCAGGGCTCGCCGACGCAGTAGCCGTCCATGTTGCCGACGCGCATGTTGGCGACCATCTGCGGCGGCGGCACGGTGATCGTCTTGACGTCCTTGAGCGGGTTCACGCCGGAAGCGGCCAGCCAGTAGTTCATCCACATCTGGTGCGTGCCGGTCGGGAAGGTCCCGGCGAAGGTGTATTCGCGCTTTTCCCGAGCCATGAGCTTGGCCAGCGAAGAACCATCCACGCCCCCCTTGTCGGCGAGCGCCTTCGAGACCGTGATCGCCTGGCCGTTGTGGTTGAGGCTCATGAGCAGCGCCATGTCCTTCTTCGGACCGGCCGTGCCCATGTGCACGCCGTAGATGAGGCCATAGAGCACGTGCGCCATGTCGAGCTCGCCGTTGACGAGCTTGTCGCGCACACCCGCCCAGGAGGCCTCCTTGGTCGGCACGATCTTGACGCCGTGCTTCTTGTCGAAGCCGAGCACCGAGGCCATGACCACCGAGGCGCAATCGGTGAGCGGGATGAAGCCGATGCGCACTTCTTCCTTCTCCGGCTTGTCGGAGCCCTGCGCGTAGACGGCCGTGCGCAGGCCCGGCAGCAGGCCCGACGCAGCCGCGGCGACGGCGCCCTGGACGAGCGTGCGGCGGGTCGGATCGATCTTCGGAGCGGAATCGGCAGTCATGGGGGACCTCGGGACAAGGGTGAGCGGGTGAGGGCGCGACGCGGTCGCGGGACCTCGGCGCAGGCGGCCCGAAAGCGCGAGAGGCTCGCTGCAGAGCCGCGCGATCAGGGCGAGGTCGATCGAGCTGCGCCAGCGTCGGCTGACTCGATCAGGGGAAGGCCGTCGTGACCTCCTGCCGTCGTCAACGCAAGGGATGTGCCAGCGCGTGAGCGCCAGCGGTGCCCTGCTGCGGTGCAGCAAGAGCCCCGGAGGCGTGCCTTTCGCCCGCGTGCGCGGGCCGCGCCTCAGTGGCGCGCCGGGCTGCTCGCGCCGAAGGCGAGCGCACCGAGCGCGACGATCGGCGGTCGACTGGGTACATCTCTTGCCGACGGACGTGCGTTCATCGATCCCGCTTCCTTCCTCGTTCCACCAACTCTCACGGAGTCACCATGACCACTCGCCGCTTCGCCATGATCTACGGCATCGTCTTCCTCGTCATCGGCGTGGCCGGCTTCATCCCCGGCCTGACGACCGCGCATTCGCATCCCGACGTCCGCTTCACCACCGGCCTCGGCCTCGAGCTCGGCCTGTTCCCCGTCAACCTGCTCCACAACATCGTGCACATCCTGTTCGGCGTCTGGGGCCTGATGGCGGCGAAGTCGATTCCCGGCGCCAAGGGCTACGCCAAGGCGGTCGCCGTGATCTACGCCATCCTGGCGGTGATGGGCCTCATCTCCGGCGGCAACCTGCACACCACCTTCGGCCTGATCCCGCTGTACGGCAACGACGTCTGGCTGCATGCGCTGCTCGCCGCCGTCGCCGCCTACTTCGGCTTCGTGCGCCGCGAAGAAGGCGCGGGCCTGGCCACCGCCCGCTGAGAAGCGCCTCGGCCTTCCCGCATGCCACGCGCATGCGGGAAAGGCCGGGGAAGCGTCCAGGTCGCTCCAGGCGCTCTCAGGCCGGCACCTCGGCCTGGGGCGCGGCCAGCGGCTCCAGGGCGACGGCCAGCGCGTCGTCGACCTGCTGCAGCCAGACGAACTTCACCTGCGCCCGCGCATCCGCGGGAATGTCCTCCAGGTCGCGCTCGTTGCGCGCCGGCAGCAGCACCGTGCCGATCCCGGCGCGCTGCGCCGCCAGCACCTTCTCCTTGACGCCGCCGATCGGCAGGACCAGGCCGCGCAGGCTGATCTCGCCGGTCATCGCCACGTCGCTGCGCACCGGCCGCCCGGTCAGCAGCGAGGTCAGGGCGACGAACATGGCGACGCCGGCGCTCGGGCCGTCCTTCGGCGTGGCGCCGGCCGGCACGTGGACGTGGATGTCGGCCTTGTCGAGCTCCGCCGGAGGCGCCGCGCTGGCTGCGTTCGCCGGCGACGCCAGCCGTGCCTTGACCAGCGACAGCGCCGCCTGCGCGCTCTCCTTCATGACGTCGCCGAGCTGCCCGGTGAGGATCAGGCGGCCGCTGCCCGGCATGCGCGCCGCCTCGATGAAGAGGATGTCGCCGCCGACCGGCGTCCACGCCAGCCCGGTGGCGACGCCCGGCACGCCGGTGCGCATCGCGACCTCGGCCTCGTACCGCTTCGGCCCGAGCACCGCGTGCAGGTCCCCGGCATCGACCGTCATCCGCGTCACGCTGCCCTCGGCGATGCGCACGGCGACGTGGCGGCAGACGCTGCCGATCTCGCGCTCCAGGTTGCGAACGCCGGCCTCGCGCGTGTAGTCGCCGATGATCGCCATCAGGGCCGCGTCGGTGACCTCGCACTGCCCGGCGTTCAGGCCGGTCGCCGCGAGCTGGCGCGGCAGCAGGTAGCGGCGGGCGATCTGCAGCTTCTCCTGCGCCGTGTAGCCGGGCAGCTGGATGACCTCCATGCGGTCGCGCAGCGGCCCCGGGATGGTCTCGAGCACGTTGGCGGTGCAGATGAACATCACCTTCGACAGGTCGAAGGGCACCGCCAGGTAGGTGTCGCGGAAGGTCGCGTTCTGCTCCGGATCGAGCACCTCGAGCAGCGCCGACGCCGGGTCGCCATGGAAGCCGCCGGCGCCGAGCTTGTCGACCTCGTCCAGCATCATCACGCAGTTGCGCTGCCCGGCCTTGCGCAGGTTCTGGATGATGTTGCCCGGCAGTGCGCCGATGTAGGTGCGGCGGTGGCCGCGGATCTCGGCCTCGTCGTGCACGCCGCCGAGGCTCACCCGCGCGAAGGCCCGCTTCGTGGCCTTGGCGATGCTCTGGCCGAGCGAGGTCTTGCCGACGCCCGGCGGGCCGACGAAGCAGAGGATGGGGCTGCGGCCCGTCGGGTTCATCTTCAGCACCGCCAGATGCTCGAGGATCCGCCGCTTGATCTTGTCGAGGCCGAAGTGGTCCTCGTCGAGGATGCGGCGCGCCTCGGCGATGTCGATCGGCGGCGCCTCGTCGATGGCCCAGGGCAGCTCGATCAGCCAGTCGAGGTAGGTCCGGACCATCGAGTACTCGCCCGCGGCCTCGGGCATGCGCTCGAGCCGGCGCAGCTCCTTGCGCGCCGCCTTCTCCACCTCCTCGGGCATGCGCGCCCGGGTGATCGCCTCGTCGAGCTCGGCGATCTCGGTCGCGTTCCCCTCGTCCTCGCCGAGCTCCTTCTGGATCGTGCGCATCTGCTCGCGCAGCAGGTGCTTGCGGTTGACGTCGCCGATCGACTCGCGGGTCCGGTCGGCGACGTCGCGCGAGACCTTCAGCACCTCGATGCGCCGGGCCAGCATCGCCAGCAGCCGGTCGAGGCGCGACTTCAGGTCGAAGGTCTCGAGCAGCGACTGCTTCTCCTCGGCGCTGATGTCGAGCACGCCGGAGATGACGTTGGCGAGCTGCGCCGGGTCGTCGATGCCCTGCAGCGCCACCGCCATCTCCGCCGGCACCTGCGGCAGGAGCTGCAGGGTCTCGAGGGCGCGTTCCTTGAGCGCGCGCGCCCGCCCTTCGATCTCCGGGTCGCTGCGGTCCGGATCGTCGATGTACTGCACCTGGACCACGAGATGCGGCCAGCCCGGCAGGAACTGCAGGACGCGGAAGCGCCGCAGCCCGCGCGCGACCGCGTGGTGCGTTCCGTCGGGGGTCGTCACGTAGCGCAGCACCGCGGCGCTGGTGCCGACCCAGTGCAGCTCGTCGGGGCCGGGCTCCTCGACGTCGGGCTTGCTCTGCAGCAGCACGCCGATCGGCCGCTCCAGGCGGATGGCTTCCTGCACGGCGGCTTGCGACCGGTCGCGGCCGATGGCGATCGGCAGGACCGTCGTCGGGAAGACGACGAGGTTGCGAACCGGCAGGACGATCAGCGCGTCCTCGGGAATCGGGCGTGTCGTGCCCTCGGTCGCCGCGGCGCCTGAAGCGGCCGGCTCGCGCCGCCCCGGGTCGTCGAGGACGGCGCTGGCGCCGACGGCGCCGGGAAGGTGTTCGTTCATGGCAGCGGACTCAGCCGAGCTTGCGCACGTGGATCAGCAGGCAGCCGTGCGCGAGCTCCGGGGCGCCGACCTCCAGGCGCCCGGCCGGCAGGCGGATGCGCCGCTCGAACGTGCCGTAGGGGATCTCGAGCTGGCGTACGCGCAGGCCCGAGTCGCGCAGCGGCAGCGGCCGGGCGGCGCGGACGACGAGCGCTCCGGCCTCGTGGCCGACCTGCACCTGCTCGCGGGCCACGCCCGGCATGGCGACGACGATCACCATCTCGTGCTCGTTCTCGAACACGTCGGCCGGCGGCTCCCAGGCCGGTGCCGACCGCTCCGTCGCGGCCGGGCGGAAGAACTGCCGGTGCAGGCGCTCGGCCTCTCCGAGGAGCTGGACGGCCTCGGCCCACATCCAGCCGTCGAGATCGCTGCGCGAAGGCATGGCGTCAGCCTCGGGGCAATCGACAGGCCGGCCGCGCGTCCGCTCCGCCCGTCACGGCCCGGCGTACTTGGGATCGAGGATCGTGCCGGTGGCGACCACCCGTCCGGCGCGGTCGAAGGTCACCGAGAAGATCCGGGACTCGCCGCCGTCGGCGAAGCGCCAGTCCCAGACCTCCTCGTCCTTGAGGGCGAAGGTCTGCCGCTTCGCCGGACGCCCGAGCAGGCGGCGCACGTCGTCCCGGTCGGTGCCCGGCACGACCTTGGCGAAGTTCGCCGGCTTCAGCACCTGCCGCAGCGAGGTCATCTTGCCGTCGGGCCCGATCGAGATCATGTAGTTGACCTGGCCTTCGGGCTGGCGCGGGTACTCGAAGGTGCGGTCGCCGTTCGCCTCGTCGTAGATCGCGGCCGGCTGGCCGAAGCGCGCCCGCACGTCGGCCTCGGTCGAGACGCCTTCCTCGAGCTCGGCGATCTTCTGCGGGTCGCAGCCGAACAGCATCAGGAGCGGCGCGACCAGCGCGCAGAGCCATCGGGTACGCATGAGCCCGCTTCCTTCACGTGTCGCTGCCGAAGCGGATCACCACCGACGCCGCCGAGCGTTCCGCTTCGCCGTGGTACACGGCCTCGATGTTGTTGCCGTCCGGGTCGAGGACGAAGGCGGCGTAGTAGCCGGGGTGGTACTCGGGACGCAGGCCGGGCTTGCCGTGCTCGCGTCCGCCGGCGGCCAGGGCGGCCGCGTGGAAGCGGTCGACGGCGGCTCGGTCGGCGGCCTGGAACGCGAGATGGACGTGCGAGGCGCCGGTCGTGGCCATCGCGTCGCTGCTGACGAACAGCTCGTCCGACCAGAAGTAGCCCTCCCCCTCGCCTTCGACCTTGAGGCCGAGCGCGCCGAGGGCGGCGTCGTAGAAGCGGCGGCTGGCCGCGAGGTCGCGGGCGATCAGCTGGACGTGGTCGACGAGCCGGCCGCGATGGAGTTGCTGCGCCTGCATGGCCTCAGCCCTTCTCGCCTCGGGCCATCTCGGCCTGCATGCGCCGCTGCGCTTCCTCCGCGCTCACGTCCTCGATGTGCGTGGCGAGCGTCCACTGGTGCCCGAAAGGATCCTTCAGCGTGCCGCTGCGGTCGCCGTAGAACTGGTCGGCCACCGGCCGCACCACGGTGGCGCCGGCGGCGATGGCGCGGTCGAAGGCGGCGTCGACGTCGGGCACGTAGATCATCAGGAACATCGGCGAGCCGCCGAGGGTCAGCGGCCCCTTGGCGTCCCAGGCCTCGTTCTCCTCCGACAGCATGACGGTCGAGTCGCCGATCCGCATTTCGGCGTGCGCCACCCCGCCGCCGGGCATGTCCAGCTGCATCGTCTTCTCGGCGCCGAGGGCCTTGCCGTAGAAGTCGAGCGCGGCGGCGCCGTTGCGCACGATCATGTAGGGGGTGATGCTGTGATAGCCGGCGGGCGGATTGGAAACAGCCGTCGTCATGGTGTCCTCACTGATGGCGACCGGGGAGCCTACCCGTGCCGGCATGGGCCGGGCAACCCGGCCGGCATCGCCCCGCTCCCGGCCGGGACATGGCCGAGGCATTCGCTGGCTTTCTGACAGGAGATCCCATGCGCCTGAACGACGAGCAGTGGACTTCGCTCTCCCGCGAGCTCGGCCGCGCCGCGGCCCGCGCGGTACCGTCATGGACCGAACCGAACCCGCATGATCCGGGCATCACGCTCGTGACGCTGTTCGCCTTCCTGGCCGAACAGCTCGGCTTCCGCCAGGACACGCTGAGCCCGGCCGCGCAAGCGCAGTTGCGGCAGGTCGCAGGCCGGGCCGCCGGCCTGGCGGCAGCGCCGGAAGCCGCGGCCGGCGAGGACGACTGCGGCAGCGGCCTGCAGCGTCCGCGCTACTTCGCGGGCCAGCTGCTCGCGGCCGCGGACTTCCAGGCCGAGCAGGACTACGTCGTCGCGCGCCTGAACCGCCGCAACCGCCTGCTGCACGGCGCCGGCATCGCGGCAGGTCTGGCGGTGACCGTGGAGCCCGGGACCGGGGGCGAGCCGGTGCTCGTGATCGCGCCCGGGCTGGCCCTCGATGGGCACGGGCGGGAGATCCATCTCGAGTCGGCTTGCCGCCTGCCTCTGCCGCCGTCCGGGACGGCGCTCTGGGTGCTGCTTCGCTACCGCGAGCGCCCGTGCCGGCGGGTGCCGGCCGGCGCCCCGCCCTCGGGTGCCGACGCGGACGAACCCGCGCTGGTCCAGCCCACCCGCGTCGTCGAGTCGTTCGAGGCGACGCTCGCGGGCGCGCCCGATGCGGAGGCGGTGAGCGTCGCCCGGCTGCGTCGCCTGCGCGGCCGCTGGGCCGTCGACCTCGCTTTCCAGCCCCCGAGGACCCGTCGCTAGCACGACGACGGGGCAAGCGCGCGAACGCCCGACGCTCGCCGCCGGTGCCGCCGCCCGGGACGATCAGCGGCTGGGGTCGATCAGCACCTTGGCCGAGGTGGCGCGGCGGCCGTAATCGGCGATCGCCTCCGGCTGCAGTGCTTCCGCGAGCGAGACCGTCCGCGTGTAGTGGCTGGCGAAGGTCGTCTTCAGCTCGGCGACGACGCGTTCCTTGAGCTGGCGTGCGGCATCCGCACCGATGCGCTGCAGGAACAGGAAGAGCAGCCAGCCGCCGACGCCCCAGCTCATGCCGAAGTTGCGCACGATCTCGGTCGGGCCGGTGTCGAGGCCGCCGTACAGGTACACCTGCTTGTGCGTGCTCGACCCGTAGCGGCTGTACTCGGTGGCGCTGCGGCTCAGGGCCGCTTCCATGGCGGTCAGGATCTGGCCGGCGAGGCGGCCGCCGCCGATGGCGTCGAAGCCGAGCGTGGCGCCGGTCGCGACCAGCGCCTCGGTCAGCTCGGCCATGAACGCCGGCGACGAGGTGCTGACCACGTGTCGCGCGCCCTGCTCGCGCAGCAGGGCCTCCTGCTCCGGCTTCCTCACGATGTTGACGAGGCCGATGCCGTCGGCGCGGCAGATGCGGTTCAGCATCTGGCCGAGGTTCGACGCCGCCGCGGTGTGCACGAGCGCGCGATGGCCTTCACGCCGCATCGTCTCGGTCATGCCGAGGGCGGTGAGCGGGTTGACGAAGCACGAGGCGCCTTCGGCGGCCGGGGTCCCGTCCGGCAGCGGCAGGCACAGCTCGGCCTTCACGGTCCGGTACTGCGAGTACATCGCGCCGGCGAGCACGGCGACAGTCCGGCCGAGGAGCGCCTGCGCGGCCGGGCTGCTTCCGGCGGCGACGACGGTGCCGGCGCCTTCGTTGCCGACCGGCATCGACTGGCCGACCCGGCCCGCCATGGACTTCATCGCCGCCTCGGGCACGCGCGCCGTCGCCACGACCTCGTGCCCGCTGCCGCGCACGGCGAGCGTCGCCAGGTCGGCGGCGCCGAAGAGGAGGCCGATGTCCGACGGGTTGATCGGCGTCGCCTCGACGCGCAGGACGACCTCGTCGGCGGCCGGCTCCGGCGTGGCGGTGCGAACGAGCGAGAGCTCGAGCTCGCCGTCGGGCTTGAGCAGGGAGCGAAGCTGGAGGCCGTCGCGCGGCACCGTCGGGTTCATGAGGGAGCTCCTGGGTTGCCGTAGTCGATCGGGTCGCGGTAGGCCGGCTCGTCGTGGATGGCCCAGTACGCGTCGTGGAGGCGGGTCGTCACCGGCCCGGGGAACGATGGCAAGGGCCGGCCGTCGATCTTCGCGATCGGCAGGATGCCGCCACCCGTCGAGGTGAGGAACACCTCGTCGGCAGCGCGCACGGCCGGCGCCGGCAGGGACGTCAGGCGGAGCGCAATGCCCAGCCTGGCGCACAGCTCGATGGCGGTCTGCCGCGACACGCCCTCGAGGACGCCGTGCGCGGCGGTGTGCACGGTGCCGTCCTTCACCATGAAGACGTTGAAGCCCGGGCCCTCGGTGACGTGGCCCTGCGCATCGACGACGCAGCTGGTGTCGTGGCCGCGGTCGTAGGCGTCGAACATCGACTGCACGAGGTCGATCCAGTGGTAGTTCTTCACCTTCGGGTCCACCGAGGCCGGGGCGATGCGCTGCCGCTCGCTGATGTGCAGGTCGATGCCGGCGAGCTGCTTCTCGCGCGAGGCGATCCAGACGTAGGGCACGGCATAGGCGTAGAAGCGGTTCTGCGCCTGGCGCGGGTCGCGCGCGCCGCGCGGCGGGACGCCGCGCGTGCAGACCATGGCGACGTAGGCGTCCTGCAGGCCGCCGGCGCGCACGCAGCCGTGCAGGATGGCGCGCAGCTCGGCGCGGCTGTACGGAATCGCGAGGCGCATCTTCTCGAGGCTGGCGAAGAAGCGCTCTATGTGCACGTCGAGGCGGAAGAACGCGCCCTTCCAGGCGCTGGCAACGTCGTAGGTCGCGTCGGAGCGCGTGAAGCCCCAGTCGAAGAGCGAGATCTTCGCTTCCGAGAGCGGCGCGTAGGCACCGTCGATGAAGACCGAGCCGCCGTCGAACTGCGCCACGGCAGGGGTGTCCGGAACAGTCATGTCGAAATCTCCGCAGCCCAGGGGAGCGACGCTAGCAAACCCGGGCCGCCGGCCGACGCGGGCAACGGGGAACGCCGCTTGCCCGGGAGAGCGCGACGACAACCAGCCGGAGCGAGCACATGCTGAAGTGGGCCCTGATCTTCTTCGCCATCTCGCTCGTCGCCGGCTATTTCGGCTTCACCGGTGTCGCCTCGGGGGCGCGGTCGATCGCCAAGGTGCTGTTCTTCATCGCCCTCGCCATCTTCCTGATCGTCCTGATCTTCGGCGTGTTCCTGGGGACGCTGGTGTTCTGAGGCGGGCCGCCGGCGGCACGTGCCGACGGCGCGCCGCGCCGGCGCCGCCTAGTACGTCTCGAGGTGCAGCCGGCCCTCGCGCTTCAGGGCGCCGGCGACCGCTTCCCAGTCCATCTGCGCGCCGACGGCGACGTCGCGCAGCGCCAGCAGGACGCCCTCTTCCATCGCCTTCAGGCCGCAGACGTAGAAGTGCGTATTCGGATCGGCGAGCAGCGGCGCCAGGTCGACGGCGCGCTCGTGCAGCAGGTCCTGCACGTACTTCTTCGGCTGCCCGGGCGTGCGCGAGAAGGCCAGGCTGATGTCGATGAAGTCCTTGGGCAGGCTCTGCAGCGGCCCGAAGTACGGCAGCTCCTCGCGCGTGCGCGCGCCGAAGAAGAGCATCAGCTTGCCGCCCTCGAACTTGCCGCTCTTCCGCAGGCGCCGCCGCCACTCGGTCATCGCTCGCATCGGCGCGCTGCCGGTGCCGGTGCAGATCATGACGATGTGCGACCTCGGGTGGTTCGGCATCAGGAACGACTGGCCGAAGGGCCCGACCACCTGGACGACGTCGCCGACCTTCAGGTCGCACACGTAGTTCGAGCACACGCCCTGCGTCGGCCGGCCCTGGTGGTCCTCGGTGACGCGCTTGACGGTCAGCGCCACGTTGTTGTAGCCCGGCCGCTCGCCGTTGCGCGGGCTCGCCACCGAGTACTGGCGCGGCATGTGCGGCCGGCCGTGCCCGTCGACCCCGGGCGGCACGATGCCGATCGACTGCCCCTCGAGGACCGGGAACGGCATCGCCCCGAAGTCGAGGACGATGTGGTGCGTCTGGTTGTGGAAGCCCGCCTCGGTGCAGTTGAAGTTGCCGACCACCGTCGCCGTGGTCGGGTTCTTCGGCGTGAACAGATTGGTGTACGCATGCGCCGCCGACCAGGGCGGCACGGTCGAGCCGTACGCCGCCGAATTGAACGGCGCCTCGCCGCCGGCGGCCTCCGGCTTGACGGCGAGCACCGGCTCGGCGGGCAGGGCGGCCAGCGCGTCGGGCGCGACGCCCTCGGCCGCGAGCTGGTCGGGGGTGAGCTCGGGCGGCAGCTCGTCCCAGGTGAGCTGCTCCTCGATGGCGTAGGCGCGCGCCTTCGGCACGGTGCGCCAGTTGTCGATGGAGCCGGTCGGGCACGGCGAGATGCAGGCCATGCACAGGTTGCAGACGTCGGCGCGGACGACGTAGTTGCGGTCGTCGTGGGTGATCGCGCCGACCGGGCAGGTCGCCTCGCAGGTGTTGCAGCGGATGCAGATCTCGGGGTCGATCAGGTGCTGCTTGATCACCTCCGCCGTGCTGGCCGTCTCCATCAGCGGATCATCAACCAAATCGGACGTATTCGTAGTCGACCGGCATCTTGTTGATGCCCATCGCCGGCGGCGCGATCCAGCCGGCGAACTTGCCCGGCTCGACGACGCGGCCCATCAGCGAGGCGACAAAGGCGCGGTCGCCCTCCGAAGGCAGCCACTTGCCCTCGTTCGCCTTCCACTCCTCCTCGCTCACGACCCGGCCTTCCGGCGACATGCGGATCCCGGCCAGGGCGCCGATACGGCGGTTGAACGCCTTGTGCGGCACGACCAGGCGGGTGGCGATGCCGGCCTTCTCGAGCACCTTGTTCCAGCGGCCGATGCCCGCCACCGAGTCCTTGATGAAGTCGTCGCGCAGCACCTCGTTCAGGGCGTTGAGCATCGGCACTTCCTTCTCGACCAGCTGGCCGTTCTGCACCTCGAGCACCTTGTAGGTCTGGCCCTTCAGCACGTGGTCGTCGGCGCGCTTGCCTTCCTCGAAGCGGCCCTTGAGCCCGGACGAGTAGAAGGTCGCGGCGTTGCTCGACTGGTCGGCGCCGAAGAGGTCGATCGTCACCGAGTAGTGGAAGTTGAGGTAGCGCTGGATCGTGCCGAGGTCGATGGCGCCGCCGGCGCGCACCAGCGCCGGGTCGTCGGTCTTCAGCTCGTTCATGACCTGCGCCGTGCGCTGCAGCGTGCGCGAGACGCCGCTCTCGCCGACGAACATGTGGTGCGCTTCCTCGGTGAGCATGAACTTCGTCGTCCGCGCCAGCGGGTCGAAGGCGCTCTCGGCCAGGGCGGCAAGCTGGAACTTGCCGTCGCGGTCGGTGAAGTAGGTGAACATGAAGAAGGCCAGCCAGTCGGGCGTCTTCTCGTTGAAGGCGCCGAGGATGCGCGGGTTGTTCTCGTCGCCCGAGGTGCGCTCGAGCAGGGCGCCGGCCTCCTCGCGGCCGTCGCGGCCGAAGAACTTCTGCAGCAGGTAGACCATCGCCCACAGGTGGCGGCCTTCCTCGACGTTGATCTGGAACAGGTTCCTCAGGTCGTACATCGACGGCGCCGTCAGCCCGAGGTGGCGCTGCTGCTCGACCGATGCCGGCTCGGTGTCGCCCTGCGTGACGATGATGCGGCGCAGGTTCGCGCGGTGCTCGCCGGGAACGTCCTGCCAGGCCTTCTCGCCCTTGTGGTCGCCGAAGTGGATCTGCCGGTTCTCGTCGCCCGGGTTGAGGAAGATGCCCCAGCGGTAGTCGCGCATCTTCACGTAGTCGAAATGGGCCCAGCCCTGCGGGTCGACGCTCGTCGCGGTCCGCAGGTAGACCTCGTGGTTGGTCGAGCCCTCGGGCCCGACGTCGTCCCACCACTGGATGAAGTTCGGCTGCCACTGCTCGAGGGCGCGCTGCAGCGTGCGGTCGTCGGCGAGGTTGACGTTGTTCGGGATCTTCTGCGTGTAGTCGATGGCCATGGTCGTGTCTCGATGAGGAGCGGAGGCGTCCGGGTGCTCAGACGCGCCGGAAGTCGAAGCCGGCCTTCTCGCCGGTGCCGTAGACCTTCAGCGCGCCCTTGTCGCCGACGGCGTTGGGGCGCTGGAAGATCCAGTTCTGCCAGGCGGTGAGCCGGCCGAAGATGCGCGTCGCCATGTTCTCCCTGCCGGCGAAGCGAAGGTTGGCCTCGAGGCCGGTGAGCGCGTCCGGCGACATCGCCGCGCGCTCCTCGATGGCGATGCGGACCTCGTCGTCCCAGTCGATGTCGTCGGGCGCGGCCGTGACGAGGCCGAGGCCGAGCGCGGTGTCGGCATCGAGGGCGGTGCCGGCGATCCCCTTGGCGGCGTCGGCGGCCGTGGCGCGCGCATCGCCGAGCGGGCCGGCCTCGCCGTAGAAGCGGCGCTCGAGGCGCGACTGCCCGTCGACGAGCGGCAGCGGACCGAAGTTGAAGCCGTCGAGCTGCAGCTTCGGTGCGCGCTCGGGCTCGTCGGGCAGGGCCAGCATGTAGGTGCGGTCGGCGGCGAAGGCGAGCTCGGCGAGCAGGCCGGCGAAGCACGAGCCGGGCTCAACCAGCGCGAACAGCGTCCGCGACGAGACGTCGAGGCGAGCGAAGGTGCGGCGCAGCAGGCCGATGGTCTCGCGCACCAGCCAGTGCTCGGCGTGGGCCAGCAGCGTGGCGCCGGTGGCGAGCACGGCCGCGCCGTCGCCCTCGGTCTTCAGGATCCAGGTGCCGAGCTCGAGCTCGTTGGTGCGCAGCGTGAGGATGGCGTCGTCGAGCTGGCGTGCCATGGCGAGCGGCCACCAAGCGGCGCCGGCGGCCTCGATGGCGGCGACGTCGCCCGGCTGCGGGCCGGCGGGCGCCCGCACGGTGATCGTCGCCGTTCGCCGCGCCCGATCCATGTCGACGCGGACGTGCTCGTAGGCGATGGCGTCGGCCGAGTCGGTGCGCTCGATCCGGGTCAGCTTGACGCCCGTGGCCTCGGCCGGCCGCGGGCTGCCGTCGGCGAGCCTCGCGGCGCGCTCGTGCACCGCCTGCGAGAACTGGGCCGGCTTGGCGACCGCATCGACGAGGCGCCAGTCGACGGCGCGCTGGCCGCGCACGCCCTCGACGCTGGTGCAGAAGATGTCGGCCAGGTCGTGCCGGACCCTGCGCTTGTCGGTGACGCGCGTCAGCCCGCCGGTGCCGGGCAGGACGCCGAGCAGCGGCACCTCGGGCAGCGACACCGACGAGGAGCGGTCGTCGACGAGGATGATCTCGTCGCAGGCGAGCGCCAGCTCGTAGCCGCCGCCGGCGCAGGCGCCGTTCACGGCGGCCACGAACTTGATGCCGGAGTGCGCGGACGTGTCCTCGATGCCGTTGCGCGTCTCGTTGGTGAACTTGCAGAAGTTCACCTTCCAGGCGTGGCTCGAGACGCCGAGCATGAAGATGTTGGCGCCGGAGCAGAAGACGCGGTCCTTGTCGCTCGTGACGATCACCGAGCGCACCTGCGGGTGCTCGAAGCGGATGCGGTTCAGGGCATCGGCCAGCTCGATGTCGACGCCGAGGTCGTAGCTGTTGAGCTTCAGCTTGTAGCCGGGGCGGATGCCGGCGTCCTCGGCGATGTCGAGGTGCAGGGTCGCGAGAGCGCCCTCGACCCCGAGCTTCCAGTGGCGGTATCCGGACGGCTCGACGCGGTAGTCGACGGGAGGTGGGGTCAGCGAATCGTCCATGCGGGTCTCCTGCAGGCAGTCATGCATCATAGTGCATCAATCGAGACGACATCAAGCAGCTCATGCAATCGGCTTCATCTGGCCAGGGGCTTGCGCAGGGGTCCGACGGCCGTCCATCAGATCGCCCGCCAGCGCGATCAGGCCGGTCAGGCTCTCGGCCTCGGTCCGCCCGCTGGTGTCGAGCACCGCGTCGGCCTTGGCGTAGAAGGCGGCGCGGCCGCTCAGGATCCGGCGCAGGTCCTCCATGGCTTCCCGGCTTGCCGCCATCGGCCGGGTGTCGCCCTGGGCCGCGACACGCGCCATGTGCTCCTCCGGCGACGCCGTGATCCAGATCGTGGTGCAGTGAGCGAGCAGGACGTTGAAGGTGGCCGGCTCGGCGACGATGCCGCCCGGCGTCGCGATCACCGCCTCGCCGTGCAGCGCCAGGGTCTCGTCGAGCGCCCGCCGCTCGTAGCGGCGGTAGGCGGCGGTGCCGTACAGGTCGTGGATCTCGCGCACGCTGCAGCCGGCGATCCGCTCGACTTCCCGGCTCAGCTCGACGAACGGCATGTCGAGGGCATCGGCGAGCAGCTGGCCGAGCGTCGATTTGCCCGCGCCGCGCAGGCCGACGAGGGCGAGCCGGCGGCTGCGCGCGGCATCGACCTCGCCGGCGCCGAAGAGGCGGCCCAGGGCGACGCGGGCGCGGCGCAGGTCGGCCTCGCTGCGGCCGTGCAGCTGCTCGCGCAGCAGCAGCCAGTCGGGCGAGCTCGTGGTCTCGTCGCCGACCAGCTCGGCCAGCGAGCAGGCCAGCGCGCCGGCGACCTGGCGCAGGACCAGGATCGAGGCGTTGCCGATGCCGTATTCGAGGTTCGCGAGGTGGCGCTCGGAGACGCCGGACGCCAGCGCCACCGAGCGCCGCGTCATGCCGCGGCGCGAGCGCAGCAGGCGAACGCGTTCGCCGAGGGCGAGAAGGAAGGGGTCCTTGTCGGGTACCTTGTCCGTGGCGGCCATGATGCACTATATTGCGTTTTGTTCGGCCAAGGAAGCTCTCCGATGCATGACGCCCCCGCCACCCTGAACTTCGCCGAGCACCTGTTCGCTGCCAACGCCGGCCGGCCCGCCAAGGCGGCCTACGTCGACGACCACGGGACCCTGACCTACGGCGAGCTCGCCGAGCGGTCGCGGCGCTTCGCCGCCGCCCTGCTCGGGCTGGGACTCAGGCGCGAGGAACGCGTGCTGCTCGTCATGCTCGACGGCAACGAGTGGCCGGTCGCCTTCCTCGGCTGCCTGTGGGCGGGGGTCGTGCCGGTCGCCGTCAACACCCTGCTCACCGTCGACGACTACGCCTACATGCTGCGGCACAGCCGCGCCCAGGCGGTGCTGGTGTCGGGGTCGCTCGAGCCCATGCTCGCTCAGGCGATGAGCCAGCCGGGTCACGAGGTGCGCGAGCTCGTCGTCGCCCGGCCCGCGGGCGGCTCCGTCAGTACCGATGCCGATGGCGCGAGCGGCGGCCCGCGTCGGCACGACTTCGAGACAATCCTCGCCGCGGCGGCGCCGCTGCGCGACCCGGCGCCGACGCGCGGCGACGACATCGCCTTCTGGCTCTACTCCTCGGGATCGACGGGCCAGCCCAAGGGCACCGTGCACACGCACGCGAACGCCTGGTGGACCGTGGAGCTGTACGGCAAGGCGGTGCTCGGCCTGCGCGAGAGCGACGTCTGCTTCTCCGCCGCCAAGCTCTACTTCGCCTACGGCCTCGGCAACGCGCTGAGCTTTCCGCTCGCGGTCGGCGCGACCGTCGTGCTGATGGCCGAGCGGCCGACGCCCGATGCCGTCTTCAAGCGCTGGACCGAAGGCGCACCCGGCGGCACCGGCGCGGCCGCGGGCTTGCGCCCGACGGTGTTCTTCGGCGCGCCGACCGGCTTCGCCGGCATGCTCGCCTCGCCCAGGCTGCCGGCACGCGAGCAGGTGGCGCTGCGCATGTGCTCGTCGGCGGGCGAAGCCCTGCCGGCCGAGATCGGCCAGCGCTTCGAGCGCCACTACGGCTGCCAGATCATCGACGGCATCGGCTCGACCGAGATGCTGCATGTGTTCCTGTCGAACCGGCCCGGCGACGTCCGCTACGGGACCACGGGCAAGCCGGTCGACGGCTACACCATCGAGCTGCGCGGCGACGACGGCCGCGCCGTCGCCGACGGCGAGGTCGGCGACCTCTGGATCGAGGGCCCGAGCGCGGCCCTCATGTACTGGTGCGACCGGGCCCGGTCGCGGCAGACGTTCCAGGGCAGCTGGACCAGGAGCGGGGACAAGTACACGCGTGACGCCGACGGCTACTACACCTACGCCGGCCGCAGCGACGACATGCTGAAGGTGAGCGGCATCTACGTCTCGCCCTTTGAGGTCGAGGGCACGCTGATGCAGCACCCGGCGGTCCTCGAGAGCGCCGTCATCGGCGTCGAGGACGCCGACGGCCTGACCAAGACCAAGGCCTTCGTGGTCGTCAAGCCGGGCCAGGCCGTGAGCGACGCCGACCTGAAGGCCTTCGTCAAGGAGCGCCTGGCCTCGTACAAGTACCCGCGCTTCATCGAGTTCGTCGACGAGCTGCCGAAGACGGCCACCGGCAAGATCCAGCGCTTCCGGCTGCGCCAGCGCGAACGCGGCGTCGGTACGGCCTGACGTGATCGACTTCATCGGCATCGAGTGGCGCGGCGCGCCGCTGCGGCTGGAGGTCGAACGTGTCGGCAAGGCGCCGGGAGGCGGCCGACCCGTCGTGGCGTTCCTGCACGAAGGCCTCGGCTCCGTCGCCATGTGGCGCGGCTTCCCGGCCGCGTTCTGCAATGCGAACGGGCTCTCCGGCTTCGTCTTTTCTCGCTACGGCTACGGCCGCTCCACGCCTCGGCCGCCCGACGAGAAGTGGGCTCCGGACTTCATGCACCGGCAGGCGTTCGAGGTCCTGCCGGCCCTCTTCGACAAGGCCGGCATCGGCCGCCCATGGCTCTTCGGCCACAGCGACGGCGGCTCGATCGCCCTCCTGCACGCCTCGCGCTTCGACGTCGCCGGCGTCGTCGCCGTGGCGCCGCATCTCTTCGTCGAGCCGGTGTCGATCGCCAGCATCGAGAAGGCGAAGCTCGCCTACGAGACGACCGATCTGCGCGATCGCCTCGGCCGCTATCACGACGATCCCGATTCCGCCTTCCCGGGCTGGAACGACGCCTGGCTTTCGCCGGCGTTCCGCGACTGGAACATCGAGGAAGAGATGCGCTCCATCACCTGCCCGGTGCTCGCCGCCCAGGGCGTCGACGACGAGTACGGCACGCTCGAGCAGATCCGGGCACTGGCCCGTCATGTGCCCGGAGCGACGCTGCTCGAGATCGCCGACTGCGGCCACTCCCCGCACCGTGACCAGCCCGAGCGCCTGATTGGCGACGCCGGCGCCTTCATCGCCGCCCACGCCTAGCCATGCCGTCGCACATCCCCCTGCTCGAGGAAGACCGCCTCATCGGGCTCGACGGCAAGCCGCTCGCGCCGCTGCCCGTCAATGCCTGGCGCGGCCTGCCGTTCGAGGTGCATCCGCACATGCGCAAGGCCGAGGTTGCGCACCGCTACAACCCGCACCCGCTGCTGCTCGTCCGACTTCGCGCGCACGGCCGTTCGCGCATCCGATCGGGTCGGTCGGTGTTCGATCTCGTGCTGGCACCTGGACAGGTCGACGTCTTCTCGGCCGGCTTCCACATGGACCACGGCTGGTGGGACTGCACGCCCGGCGAGGTGCTCGCGGTCGAGCTCGACCCGCAACGCATCCACGCCTCACTGAACGACGAGGGCGGCAAGCTCGAGCTGCCGACCCGGCTTGCGGTCCGCGACCCGGTGCTGGAAGCCCTCCTCACCTGCATGCGCACGGAAGTCGCCTCCGGCTGCGCCTCGGGGCCGTTGTTCGCAGAGGGCTTGTCGCTGTCCCTGCTGGCGCGGATGCGCGAGGGCTACGCCTCGAACCGACTCGGCGCACCCACGGTTCGCAAGCTCTCGCCGCGGCAGCTGCAGGAGGTGATCGCCTTCATCGATGCCAACCTCGGCGCCAACCTCAGCCTGGCATCGATGTCGAGGCAGCTGTCGATGAGTGCCTCGACGTTCGCCAGGTTGTTCAAGGGCTCGACGGGCGAGACGCCGCACAGCTTCGTGCTGTCGCGGCGCGTGAAGCGCGCCGAGCTTCTTCTCGGCGGCGACTTGCCGCTCAGCGAGATCGCTCTGTCGGTCGGCTTCGCCAGCCAGTCGCACTTCACCGAGGCCTTCCGGCGTCGCACGGGACGCACGCCCTCGCGGGCGCGCGTCCGCAGCGACGCGCCGGCGCTCTACCTGCAGGCGTAGCTGGCCGCCGCCGTGATCGAGCCGGTGCCGCTGTAGGTCGGCTTCTGCGGGTACGGGCAGAGCAGCTGACTCGCGCTCGCATCGGCCGACTGCAGCGTCAGGTTGGCCGGCGCGGTGCCGTTCTCGACCCAGTTCGTCAGGGCCGAGAACCATTGCCCTGCCGCCGGCAACGGCACGCTGTTGGTGTTCGCCGCCGGGCTCACGCCCGCCGTGCCCTGGGCGGTGCCGACCCCGCTGCAGTGGCCCATGCCGCCGACGAGGAACAGGCGGTCGTACGCCTGCGTGCTCGCGTAGCCGCCGTCGAGGTTGGCGACCCGCGTGTAGTAGTGGATCGAGTTCGCCGTGGGGATCAGCGTGTCGGCGACACCGTGGTACTGGATGATCTTCACGCCGGCCGCCTTGGCCGCGCTCAGGTCGGCGTTGTCCGTGTTGATGTGGCCGAAGAACGGCTGCAGCGCGACGCCCTGGGCGAAGGCGTTGGCGAGCTGGCCGTAGCTGAGATTGCGCCAGCCGTTCTGCCCGTTCGACACCGCGTTCGTGAACGCCGGCGTCGCGATCGTCGGGTCCTGCAACTCGAGGGCGACCATGTCCGATGCGATCGCGAACGGGCTGTTGCCTGCCAGACCGCTGTTCGAGCCGCGCGTCAGGCCGTACCAGAGCTGGTCGTTGGTCAGGTTGGCGTTGAAGCCGTTGTTGGCCGCCGGATCGGGCACCGAGCCGTCCGGCGTCTGCCCGAACCAGATCTTGTTCATCGCCGTCGCCTGCGCCGTCGTGACGCAGGCGGGGGTGGCGTTCGTTCCGGCCACGCCGTTCGTGCCCACGCTTCCGGTGCACAGTGCCGCCGCGTCCTTCGCGGGGTCGTAGGTGCACTGCTGCGGGTCGAGGATGAAGCCGAGGTGCTGGCCGCCGACGACGTCGCACGCGCTCACCGCCTTGGCGCTCACCTGCTGGTACTGCGCCGTGGTGAGCGGCACGCCGCCGAGATCGCGCTGGTAGACGATCTGCGGGTAGAGCTCGGCGGTGATGAACTTGGTCCAGTTGAAGGCCGGCGCACCGACGACGTAGCCGTTGTAGTCGGTCGGATGGTTCTGGATGAGCTTGTAGCCCTGGCGGCCGCCGGTCGAGCAGCCTTCCCAGTACGCGAACTTCTGCGGCTTGAGGTAGAAGGCGGCGGTCAGCGCTTTCGTCTTGACGGCGAGCTCGTGCAGCGAGCGTTCGGAGAAGTCCTGCCACAGCGCCGTGTTGATGGTGCCGTCCGGCTTCATCGCGAACGAGCCGCCGGAGCTGCTGTGGCCGGTGTCGGTGGAGCCGACGACGGAGTTCTCGGACGCGGCGAGCGCGGCGTTGCCGGTGCTGGCGATCGCGGTCGTCGAGCCGTGGTTGCCACCGGCCCAGCCGCCGCCGCCCATGTTGTGGATGCGCTCGTTCCAGTTCGCCGGCGTGGGCAGCCAGATCTCCATGCCGATGCCCGGCGAGGTGGATGGCGCGCTGGCCGGGCCGGGGTTGCCGGGCCCGACGTTCAGCTTGACGAGACAGAGGTCCTTGGCGGCCACCGGCGTCGTCGCGGTGCCCAAGGTCAAGGGGTCACCCTGCTTGAACGACTTGACGAGGACGACGGTGGTGTTCGCGTCCGGTCGGAAGGCCGTCTTCATGGTCTCGTCGCAGGCGAGCGCAACCGCTGCGGCGGCCGGCGCCGGCGCGGCTGCCGCGTCGTCGTCATCGCCGCCACCGCCACAGGCCACCGGCAGCATCGAAGCCGCCACGATGGAGAAGAGCATGCCGAGGCGCGCACGCGCACCGTCCTGCCTGGAATCGTCGAGAGTCATGGAGGGTCTCCGTCGTGTGCTTTGCGGGTCCGCCACCAGCCCGCTTGAAGGCGAAGGTAGTCGTGCATGCCGGCCCGGTCTATCGGAAGCTCCGCAGCACTGTCGAAAACACGCCGGTCCCGCTCGGGATTTACGAGCCCGGCAGACTGCGCGCGGGCCGGCGGGAGCCCCCATTCACGAAAACCCGCTTGCGCGGCCACGGCGCGGAAGGGACCCTTCGCCTCCTCAGCAACGACGTTCAGCCGTCGTCGGCGCAGCACGTCCCGATCACCTTCATCCTCAGCGGAGCCCGTTCCATGCACACCCTTCGACTCGCCTGCGGCGCCATTGGCGTCGCTTCGCTCCTGGCCGCCGCCCCCGCCTTCGCGCAATCGGCGACGGGTCCGATCAAGATCGGCCTCATGCTCCCCTACAGCGGCACCTTCGCCGCCCTCGGCAATGCCATCGAGAACGGCTTCAGGCTGCACGTGCAGGAGCAGGGCGGCAAGCTCGGCGGCCGCGAGGTGCAGTACTTCAAGGTCGACGACGAGTCCGATCCCTCGAAGGCGACGGACAACGTCAACAAGCTGATCAAGCGCGACAACGTCGACGTCCTCGTCGGCACCGTGCACTCCGGCGTCGCGCTGGCGATGGCCAAGGCGGCGAAGGACAACAACACGCTGCTCATCATCCCCAACGCCGGCGCCGACGCGATCACCGGGCCGATGTGCGGGCCGAACATCATCCGCACCTCGTTCTCCAACTGGCAGCCGGGCTACGCGATGGGCGTCGTCGCCGGGCAGCGCGGCGTCAAGCGGGCGATGACGCTGACCTGGAACTACGCTGCCGGCGCCGAGTCGGTGAAGGGCTTCGCCGAGGGCCTCGAGAAGAGCGGCGGCAAGGTCATCAAGGAGCTCAACCTGCCGTTCCCGAACGTCGAGTTCCAGGCCTTGCTCACCGAGATCGCGGCGCAGAAGCCCGATGCGGTGTACTCGTTCTTCGCCGGCGGAGGCGCCGTCAAGTTCGTCAAGGACTACGCCGCGGCCGGCCTGAACAAGACCATCCCGCTCTACGGCCCGGGCTTCCTCACCGACGGCACGCTCGAGGCGCAGGGCGCCGCCGCGCAGGGCATGCTGACGACGCTGCACTACGCCGACAACCTGGACACGCCGCGCAACAACACCTTCCGCAAGAACTACGCCCTCGCCTACAAGGCGCAGCCGGACGTCTATGCAGTGCAGGGCTACGACGCGGCGCAGGTGCTCGCGGCCGGGCTGAAGGCGGTCAACGGCGACCTCTCCAAGCGCGACCAGCTCAGCGCCGCGATGCGCAAGGTCACCGTCGACAGCCCGCGCGGCAAGTTCACGATCTCGCCGGCCGGCAACCCGGTGCAGGACATCTTCCTGCGCGAGGTCAAGGGCAACAACAACGAGTTCCGCTCCGTGGCCGTCAAGGCCCTGTCGGACCCGGCGCGAGGCTGCCGGCTCTGATGAAGCGAAGATGAGGTGGCGATGGACATCGCCACCTTTCTCGTCCAGTGCCTGAACGCCGTCCAGTACGGCCTGCTCCTCTTCCTCGTCGCCAGCGGCCTGACGCTGATCTTCGGGATCATGGGCGTGATCAACCTCGCCCACGGCAGCTTCTACATGCTGGGCGCGTACCTCGCGTTCGCGCTGTCGCCGGTGTTCGGCGACGCCTTCGTGCTGCGCCTGCTCGCCGGCGTCGTGCTCTCGGCGGTGTTCGGCTACCTGCTGGAGTGGGCCTTCTTCAGCTTCCTCTACCAGCGCGACCACCTGCAGCAGGTGCTGATGACCTACGCGCTGATCCTGGTCTTCGAGGAGCTGCGCAGCCTTCTCGTCGGCAACGACGTGCACGGCGTGCCGATCCCGCCCTGGCTCACCGGCGGCTTTCACCTCGGCGGCCTGATGGAGTACCCGTGGTACCGGGTCTTCGCATCGGTCGCCTGCCTGGTGGTCGCGATCGCGCTCTACGTCGTCGTCAACCGCACCCGGCTCGGCATGATGATCCGCGCCGGCGCCAGCAACCGCGACATGGTGCGCGGCCTCGGCGTCGACATCCGGCGGCTCTACCGCGTCGTCTTCGCCGGCGGCGTCGCGCTGGCGGCGCTGGCCGGCATGATCGCGGCGCCCCTGTCCTCGGTGTACCCCGGCATGGGCGGCAGCATCCTCATCATCTGCTTCGTCGTCGTCGTGATCGGCGGCATCGGCTCGATCACCGGCGCCCTCATCGCCTCGCTGCTGGTCGGCTTCGTCGACACCTTCGGCAAGGTCTTCTTCGCCGAATGGAGCGGCGTCGGCGTCTACCTGCTGATGGCGATCGTCCTCATCTGGCGGCCCGAGGGGCTGATGAAGCGTGCCGTCTGACGTCGTCGCGACCGGGGCGCCCGGCCAGGCGAGCGACCCGCCTGACATCGCCCGCCTGCCCGACATCGGCCGGCGCGAGCCGGGCGGCTGGCTGGTCCCGGTGCTCGCCCTCGCCGCCGTCGCGGTCCTGCCGTTCTTCGTCTCGCCCTACACGCAGGACCTGATCGTCCGCATCGCGATCTTCGCCATCTTCGCGCTGAGCCTGGAGCTGCTCGTCGGCGCCACCGGCCTGGTCAGCCTCGGCCACGCCGCCTTCCTCGGCATCGGCGCCTACGCGACGGTGCTCGGCTCGGGGGACAGCGGGGCGCCCCTGCCGGTGCTGCTCGCGCTCGCGGTCGGTGGGGCGGCGCTCTACGCGGCGATCACCGGCGCGCTCAGCCTGCGCACGCGCGGCGTCTACTTCATCATGGTCACGCTGGCCTTCGCGCAGCTCGCCTACTTCGTCGTCCACGACACCAAGGCGGCGGGCGGCAGCGACGGCATCTTCCTGTACGTCAAGCCGGTGCTCGCGGTGGGCGGCGTCACCGTGCTCGATCTCGGCGAGCGCCGCCAGCTCTACTACGCGGTGCTCGCCGCCCTCGCCGGCACCTATGCCTTCATCGCCCTGCTGCTGCGCTCGCGTTTCGGCCATGCGCTCGCCGGCATCCGCGTCAACGAGCAGCGCATGCGCGCGGCCGGCTTCTCGACGACGCCGTACAAGCTGGCGGCCTTCATCGTCGCCGGCGCGCTGGCCGGCCTGGCCGGCTTCCTGCTCGCCGTGAAGGACGGTGCCGTCAACCCCGAGCTGCTGTCGTGGCACGAGTCGGGCGCGGTGCTGCTGATGCTGATCCTCGGCGGCATCGGCAGCCTGCGCGGCGCCGTCATTGGCGCCGTCGCGTTCACGCTGCTGCGCGAGGTGTTCCAGTCGGAAGGCATCGTCGGCCCGCTCGCCGCGCACTGGCAGCTCACCCTCGGCCTCACCATCATCGCCTTCGTCGCCGCCTTGCCGCGCGGCCTGATCGGCCTCGGCGAGCGCCTGCGCGGGGTGCGCGGTGGCTGAGGCGCTGCTGCAGGCGAGCGGGCTGAGCAAGCGCTTCGGCGGCCTGGCCGCCGTCGACGGCGTATCGCTCGACCTGCACGTCGGTGAGATCCACGCCGTCATCGGCACCAACGGCGCCGGCAAGTCGACGCTCATCAACATGCTCTCGGGCGAGATGCGGCCGAGCGCCGGCAGCGTCCGCTTCGCCGGCCACGACGTGACGCACTGGCCGCAGCCGCGCCGGGCTCGCGCCGGCCTCGGCCGCAGCTACCAGCGGACGACGATCTTTCCGGAGTTCAGCGCCCTCGAGAACTGCCGCCTGGCGGCGCAGTCGCGCGCGCCGAGGCCGTGGTCCATCTGGGAGCCCGCGGCCAGGGACAGCGCCGGCATCGCCGAGGCGGCGCGCGCCCTCGACGCTGCCGGCCTGGGCGGCGAAGCCGGCCGCACCGCCGGCACGCTCAGCCACGGCGCCAAGCGCCAGCTGGAGATCGCCATGTGCCTGGCGACGCAGCCGCGCGCCCTGCTCCTCGACGAGCCGCTCGCCGGCATGGGCGCGGAGGAGACCGGCCGCATGCTCGAGCTGCTCGGCACGCTCAAGGCGAGCCACGCGATCCTGCTCGTCGAGCACGACATGGACGCGGTGTTCCGGGTCGCCGACCGGATCACGGTGATGGTCAACGGCCAGGTCATCGCCAGCGACCGGCCCGAGCGCATCCGCAACGACCCGGCGGTGCAGCTCGCCTATCTCGGCGACGGGCACGATGGCGATCCGACGCCTGCCGCGATCGCCTCGAGCGGCGCCGTGCCGGCCGCGGCTTCCCGGCCTGCGGCGCCACCGGCATGACAGCGCTGCTCGCGATGGTCGACCTGCACGCGCGCTACGGCGACAGTCACGTGCTGAGAGGCGTGTCGCTGGACGTCGCGGCCGGCGTCTCGGTCGGGCTGCTCGGCCGCAACGGCATGGGCAAGACGACGCTCATCCGCACCTTCATGGGCTTCGTGCCGGCGGCCGGCGGCAGCATCGCCTGGCAGGGACGCGACGTCACCGGCGCCGCGCCCGAGCGCATGGCGCGCCTCGGCATCGGCTACGTGCCCGAAGGCCGCGGCATCTTCCCGAACCTGTCGGTGCGCGAGAACCTGGTGATGACCGCGCGGCCGGGCCCGGACGGCCGCACCGACTGGACGCTGGAGCGCGTCCTCGCCACCTTCCCGCGCCTCGCCGAGCGGCTCGGCCACGGCGGCCAGCAGCTTTCGGGCGGCGAGCAGCAGATGCTCGCGATCGGCCGGGCGCTGCTCACCAACCCGCGGCTGCTCGTGCTCGACGAGGCCACCGAAGGGCTGGCGCCGCTCATCGTCGCCGAGATCTGGCGCACCGTCAGCGCCATCCGCGCCACCGGCATCGCCACCCTCATCGTCGACCGCAACGCGCGCGCGGTGCTCGGCCACACCGACCGCGCCGTGATCCTCGAGAAGGGCCGCATCGTCCGCGAGGGCCCCTCGCCCGACATCGCCGCCGACGGGGCCGCCCTCGACCGCTATCTCGGCGTACAGTGACCGCAGGAGGCAGACACGATGATTCTCGAGATCGCCGACATCCGCATCGCGCCCGGACGCAACGCCGACTTCGAGGCCGCCATCGAGCGCGGCATCGCCAGCGTCGTCACGCGCTGCAAGGGCTATCGCGCGCACCAGGTGCACAAGGGCATCGAGTCGGCCGAGCGCTACGTGCTGCTGATCTGGTGGGACACGCTCGAGAACCACACGGTCGACTTCCGCCAGGGCCCGCTGTTCGCGGAATGGCGGGCGATCGTCGGCCCCTTCTTCGCCAGCCCGCCGCACGTCGAGCACTTCGACCGGGTGACCGGGTCGGCCTGAGCCGCGGCTGGCCGCAGCGCCGGCACCAGCGGGCGCGCCACCGCCAGCCCGGGTGCGGCGCGGGTGGGCATGAGGAATGCTGCGCGGGGCCATGACACCGCCTGCAACCCGCACGGGTGCGGCCGGCAAACCGATCGTCCTGGTCCCGGCCTGCAATCGCGTGCTTGGCCAACAACTCTTCCACGTCGTCGCCAAGAAGTACATCGACGCGGTCTGGCTGGCCGGCTGTCAGCCGCTGGTCGTGCCGGGCGCCGATCCGGGCGAGCTCGACGAGCTGCTCGGCATCGCCGACGGTGTGCTGCTCACCGGCTCGCCGTCGAACGTCCATCCGAGCCACTACGCCGAGGACGTGCTCGACGAGTCCCTGCCGCTCGACCGCGACCGCGACGCGTGGACGCTGCCCATCGTGCCCAAGGCGCTCGGTCGCGGCATGCCGCTGTTCGCCATCTGCCGCGGCTTCCAGGAGGCCAACGTCGCGCTCGGCGGCACCCTGCACCAGGCCGTGCACCGGGTCGACGGGCTGCGCGACCACCGCGACCGCGACGACGACCCGATCGACGTCCAGTACGCCGTCGCCCACGATGTGTCCATCGAGCCCGGCGGCGTTCTCGCCGGCCTGCTCGGCAAGCGATCGATCGCCGTCAACTCGCTGCACGGCCAGGGCATCAAGCGCCTCGCGCCCGGCCTGCGGGTGGAGGCGCGTGCGCCCGACGGGCTGATCGAGGCGTTCTCGGCGAAGTCGTCCGGCTTCGCGCTGGCCGTGCAGTGGCATCCGGAATGGCATGCCGAGCGCAACCCGGTGTCGATGAGCCTGCTGCGCGCCTTCGGCGATGCGGCTCGGCGCTACCGCGCCGAGGCCCGCGCCGGCGCCGCCGTCCGCGAGGCATCCGACGCAGCCGAAGGCGACGACGCGCCGGTGGCGATCGAGGAGGAGCGAGCGCATGGCTCGACCTGAGGACGGCGCCTCCTTCGCCGAGCTCGAGCGCTGGCTCGACGAGCGGCGGGTGACCGAGGTCGAGTGCCTGGTGCCCGATCTCACCGGCGTGGCGCGCGGCAAGATCCTGCCGCGCGAGCGCTTCACCGAGGAGCGCGGCATGCGTCTGCCCGAGGGCACGCTGGCGATGAGCGTCACCGGCGAGATCCCGACGCAGGGACCGTACTTCGACATCATCCACGCCACCGATCCCGACATGCACCTGCGCCCCGACCCGGCGACGGTCCGCATCGTGCCGTGGGCGACCGACCCGACGGCGCAGGTGATCCACGACTGCTACGACCGCGAGGGCCGGCTCGTGCCGTTCGCGCCGCGCTCGGTGCTTCGCCGCGTCCGCCGCCTCTTCGACGATGCCGGGTGGACGCCGGTCGTGGCGCCCGAGGTCGAGTTCTACCTGGTCGCCCGCAACAGCGATCCCGACATGCCGCTCAAGGCGCCGGTCGGGCGGAGCGGCCGGCCCGAGACCTCCCGCCAGTCGTACTCGATCGATGCGGTGAACGAGTTCGATCCGCTGTTCGAGGACGTCTACGCGTACTGCGAGCAGATGGAGCTCACCGTCGACACCCTGATCCACGAGACCGGCGCGGGGCAGATGGAGATCAACTTCTTCCACGGCGATCCGCTCGCGCTCGCCGACGAGGTGTTCTTCTTCAAGCGCACCGTCCGCGAGGCCGCCCTTCGGCACGGCATGTTCGCCACCTTCATGGCCAAGCCGATCGCCGGCGAGCCGGGCAGTGCGATGCACGTGCACCAGAGCCTCGTCGACCGCGCCACCGGCCGCAACCTCTTCAGCGACGAGGACGGCAGCCCGAGCCGCGAGTTCCACTGGTACATCGGCGGCCTGCAGCGCTACCTGCCGGCGGCCACGGCGCTGTTCGCGCCATTCGTCAACAGCTACCGGCGCCTCGCCCGTCACACGGCGGCGCCGATCAACATCCAGTGGGGCAGCGACAACCGCACCGTCGGCATCCGCGCGCCTGTCGCCTCGGCCGCGGCGCGCCGGGTCGAGAACCGCGTCATCGGCGCCGACGCCAACCCGTACGTGGCCATGGCCGCCACGCTCGCCTGCGGCTGGCTCGGCATCCAGCAGCGCATCGAGCCGAGTGCCGAGTGCACGGCCGACGCCTATCTCGGCGACTACGCGCTGCCGCGCAGCCTGGGCGAGGCGCTGCAGCTGCTGCGCGCCGAGGACGCGCTGCACGAGGTGCTCGGCAGCGAGTTCGTCACCGTCTACACCGAGGTGAAGGAAGTCGAATACAACGAGTTCATGACCGTCATCTCGCCTTGGGAACGGGAACACCTGCTGCTGCACGTGTAGCCGTCGCGGGGCGCTTCGTATGATGGGCCGATGAAGCACATCGAACTGGCTCGGCGCCGCGCCCGGAGCGCCGCCGTGCTCGCGCTCGCGGCCTGCATTGCGTCGGCGGCGCTGGCGCAGGCCGGTTCGACCGCGCCGCGGCGCGCTCCGCCGGCCGCGGTGTCCGCACTCAACGTGCCGCCGGTGGCCTATCGCGAGCGGCGCCTCGCGAACGGCCTGCAGGTCCTCTCGATCGAGGACCGGAGCAGCCCGACGGTCAGCGTGCAGGTCTGGTACCACGTCGGCGGGCGCAACGATCCGCCCGGCCGCTCGGGCTTCGCGCATCTCTTCGAGCACATGATGTTCAAGGGCACGGTGCACATGAAGGCCGAGCAGTTCGACCGCCTGACCGAGGACGTCGGCGGCAGCAACAACGCCTTCACCAGCGACGACGTGACGGCCTACCACTCGGTGGTGCCGTCGAACCATCTTGAGACCCTGCTCTGGGCCGAGGCCGAGCGGATGATGAACCTCAAGGTGGACGAGGCGAGCTTCCGCTCCGAGCGCGCCGTGGTCCAGGAGGAGTACCGCCAGCGCGTGCTCGCCTCGCCCTACGGCCTGTTCTTCCACGCCGTCACCACCGAGCCCTACCTGCAGCACCCGTACAAGCGGTCGGCGATCGGCAGCATCGAGGACCTGGAGGCGGCGACGCTCGCCGACGTGGTCGCCTTCCACGCCCGCTACTACCGGCCGGACAACGCCACCCTGATCGTCGCCGGCGACTTCGAGGCGCGCCAGCTCGACGCGTGGGTGGACAAGTACTTCGGGTCGATCAAGCGGCCGGCCGAGCCGCTGCCGGCATTCGTCGGCAGCGAGCCGCCGTGGACGGCGGACCGGACGAAGACCATCACCGCGCCGACCGTGCCGCTGCCGGCCATCGCCCATGTCTGGCAGGCGCCGCCGCTGGAAAGCCCCGATGCCGCCGCGCTGCTCGTCGCCGCGGCGGTGCTGTCGTCGGGCGAGTCGTCGCGGCTGCACCAGTCGCTCGTCTACCGGCAGCGGATCGCGACTCAGGCCGGGTTCGAGGCCAACCTGCGCGCCGGGCCCGGGCTGCTCATCGCCTACGCGATCGCGTCCGGCGAGAAGCCGATCGCCACCATCGGCGCCGAGCTGCTCGCCGAGATGCGCCGCATCGCCGACTCGCCGCCCACCCCGGCCGAGCTCGAGAAGGTGAAGAACCAGCTCATCACCGGCGCGTTCTCGTCCCGGCAGACCGCCTTCGGGCTGGCCTCGGCGATGGGCGAGGCGGCGGTGCTCGAAGGCGACCCGGCGCGCATCAACACCGCCATCGAGGAGCTGCAGCGCGTCAGCGCGGCCGATGTGCGCCGCGTCGTCCGCCGCTACGTGCTGCAGGCGGCCAAGGTGACGCTCGACTACCGGCAGGCCGGAGCCGGCCGATGAGCGCCGCGCTGCGGCAAGCTTTCCGCCGCCGCGTGCACGGCGCGCGCTGGCCGGTTCGCAGCCGGCCGCCCGGGTCCCTCGTCGGCGTGCTGCTGGTGCTCGTGCTGGCGCTGTCGATGCATCGCGCCGAAGCGCAGCCTTACCCGACGCCGCCGCCGCCCGCGCCGCCGCGTCCCCTGGTGATCGGCGCCCCGAGCGAGACCCTCCTCGAGAACGGCCTGCGCCTCGTCGTCGCGCGCCGGACCGGCGTTCCGCTCGTCACCAGCCAGCTCGTCGTGCTCTCCGGCAGCGAGGCCGATCCGCCGCGCCTGGCCGGGCTGGCGACGATGGCGGCCAGCCTGCTGACGCAGGGCACGCGGCGGCGCAGCGCGCCCGAGCTCGCCGCCGCCGCCGAGGCGCTGGGCGGCTCGCTGGAGAGCGGCGCCGGCTGGCACCAGTCGAGCATCGGCATCACCGTGACGACGCCGCGCCTCGACGCGGCGCTGGCTTTGGTCGCCGAGGTGGCGACCGAGCCGGTCTTCGCGCCGCCCGAGATCGACCGCATCCGGACCCAGAGCCTCGATGCGCTGAAGGTCGCTTACGCCGACCCCGGCACGCTGGCGACGCTGGTCGCCGACCGCCTGGCCTATGCCGGCAGCGTCTACGGGCACCCGGCGAGCGGGACGCCGGAGTCGCTGCCGCGGATCCGGCGCGACGACCTCGTCGCCCTGCACGCGCGCACGTTCCGGCCCGACCAGGCGGTGCTGATCCTCGCCGGCGACATCACCCCGGAGGCGGCGCTGGCCCTGGCGCGGCGTCACTTCGGCGGCTGGCGGCCGGCGCCGGCGGCAGGGGCGGCGGGGGCGGGGGCGGGCGAGGTGCCGCCGACCGCCACCGGCTCGGCGACGCCGGCCGGGCCCGGGTCCGCGGGCACGCCGCCGGCGGCGGTGGTCGACATGGCGCGCTCGGGCCAGGCAGCCGTCGTCCTCGACGTGCCGCTGCCACCGCGGACGGGCGCGGAGCGGACGACCGGCGCGGTCCTCAACGCCGTCCTCGGCGGCGGCTACTCCTCGCGCCTGAACCAGGAGATCCGGATCAGGCGCGGCCTCAGCTATTCGGCCGCCAGCAGCATCGATCCGCGCCGCGAGGCCGGCTTGTTCCGCGCCAGCGTGCAGACGAAGAACGAGTCGGCCGCCGACGTGGTCCGCCTGCTCCAGGCCGAGCTCGACCGCCTGATCGAGACGCCGGTCCCGGCCGACGAGCTCGCCGCACGCAAGCTGACCCTGATCGGCGGCTTCAGCCGGAGCGTCGAGACGACCGCCGGGCTGGCGGCGGCGATCCGCGGCCTCGTGGTCGGCAATCGGCCGGTGGCCGAGCTGACGACGCGCATCGAGGCGCTCGATGCCGTCTCCTCGGACGACATCCGGCGTTACGCCGCCGCCCACTTCGGTGCCGCGAAGCGGCGCGTCGGCGTCGCCGGCGAAGGCAAGGTCTTCGGCGCGGCCCTGAAGGACGTGCTGCCGGCAGCGGTGACCGTGCCGCAGGCGGCGCTCGACGTTGAGCGCGCCGACGGACTGACGCGGGAGTGAAGGTCCACTGACCGGCCAGGCGAGCACCGACCGAGGAGGGGCAAGGCAAACCCTCCGTACAAAGGCCTACGTTTACTGGGACAATAGTCCCCCCTCGCGAACCGCGCTGCCCCGGCCGGTTCGCGTCGTCGCTCATCTCTTCAGGATCGCCATGGCCACCCGTCGCTCTGCCCCGCCGTCCAAAGGGCCCGCCGCCGCTGCTGCCGCATCGGCCCCCGCCAACAACGCCGCCACGCTCAAGCTGCGCCAGACGCAGGCCGAGTACGTCGCCGCCCGCCCGGCCGGCGAGCCGGGCGTCAAGCCGATGATGTCCAGCTCCAAGATGTACGTCTGCCGGCGCTGCCAGGCGAACTTCAAGACCGGCGACGGCAAGCCCGATTCGCGTCTGCCCGGCCTCGGCAAGTGCAACAAGTGCCTGGCGGCCTCCGCTGCGTCCGCGATCGCCGCCTGACCGGACCCGTCCCTCACAGCTCGTAAGCGAGCGTAACGCCGCTGCGGCAACGCGGCCGGCGCGCCGATAAGGCCGGCAGGTCCACCTGCCGAGTCCCCGATGGCCTTGCTCGAACGCCTCTGCGCGGCCCTGCTCGCGTTGCCGCTCCTCCTCTGCTCGCCGATCCTGCGCTCGTCCGCCGCGCGCCGCCGCCGCGCGAGCGCCCGCCGCGCCGCCGCATCGATCGCCGAGGTCGCGCCCGAGCCGCGCCGCGCCAAGCGGCCGCCCGCGGCGCTGCTGCGCAGCATGCGCGACGAGCTCCGGCACGAGCTCGCCAGGAACGCCGCCGAAGGCAACGCCTATCCGCACCTCGCCCGCTTCGAGCGTCAGTTCTCGAAGGTGGGCTTGCGCGTGCTGGAGGCGGTGCCCGTCGACCACCTGCGCCGCGCCCTGCGCGAGTTCGAGGCCATGGTCCGGAACTGGTCGTCGCCGGCGCTCGCCGACCTCCGCTCGCGCATGGCGGTGACGCTCGCCGACCGGACCAGCGCATCGTCGGTCTGGATCGCCGCCAACAGCGTCGCTCCGGGGATGCGCGGCGATGCCCTCGCGTCGCAGATCGCCGCGCGCGCCTCGTCGATCTTCGGCTCCAGCCAGCAGATGCTGTCGCGCATCTGACGGCCCAAGACCCTGCCGGCGAAGGGCACTCGTCCTACGCGCAGCTTGCCAGGCGGCGACCAGAATGCCGCCGTGGGAAAACGAGATGACGAGACGATGACGAAGCCGACCGAACGCCGGTCCGAGGAATCCGAACTCGGCGACGCGTTCTCGCCCGAATACCTGGCCATGCTGGTCATCTGCGGCGGCACCGTCCGCGACAGCGACTGGGACCTGCTACCGGAGACCGTCGCCGCCCGGCGTCCGCGGCCTCGCGACGAGCGGGCCACCGAAACGCTGCCCGGGGACGAGGAGGCGCCGCGCGAGTAGACGCCCCGATGCGGCGCCACGAGCGGCGGGGCCGGCGCGACGGGCCTACTTCGTGTCGGTAACCCAGCCCTTTTCTGAGATGTCGAAGATCACGCCCTCGGGGTCGCGGAACTTCTCCTCGTAGTAGAGCGTGTCCTTGAGGTGCGGCAGGTCCATGAAGAAGCTGCCGCCGTTGGCCTCGATCTGCTTGCGCGACTGGTCCGAGTCCTCGACCTGGAAGCCGAAGTGGTGCGTGCCGACGAACTCGTGTCCGCCCTGCACCCCGGCCATCTCGTCGCTCTTGTACTTGAGCAGGGCGATGTTGATGTAGCCGTCCGACAGGTAGACGCCGTCGGCGAGCACCGAGGTGGTGGTGCCGACGCGCTTCAGGCCGAACGACTTCTCGTAGAACGACGCGGTCGCCTCCGGATCCTGGACCGACAAGGCGATGTGGCGAATCTTGGCCATGGAGTGCTCCGCAGTGACTAGAGGAATTCGCGCAGCGCCTGGCTCACGGCAGCCGGCTGCTCGATGGGATGCCAGTGGCCGCACTGGTCGAGGATGCGCAGCTGCGCCTGCTTCAGGTCGGCGGCGAGGCCCTCGCTGTTGGCGACCGGGCTCACGCCGTCGTCGCGGCCGGCGACGAGGAGCACCGGGACGGTGATCCCCGACACGTCGGCGGCCACTGCGCCGGCCATGGCTTCGCACGAGCGCGCATAGCCTTCGTCCGGCTGGCGCGTCAGCAGCTCGCGCACGAAGGCAACGACCTCCGGCTTCTCGGACAGCGTGTGCGGCGACAGGCCGCCCTTGACGACGGTCTCGACGATGGCCTCGATGCCGTCGGCGCGGACCTTGGCGACGCGCTCGCGGATCGCCTGCCGGCGCGCCTCGGGCGGGGCCCGGTTGACGCCGATGAAGACGAGCTTCTCGACCTGCTGCGGATGGGCGACCGCGAAGTGCTGCAGGATCAGCGTGCCCAGGGAATGGCCGACGAAGCGGGCCTTGCCGACGCCCAGCGCGTCGAGCATCGCCTTCAGGTCCTGCACCCAGCCGTCGATCGAGAGCGGGCCGGCGAACGGCGAGCGGCCGGCGCCCTCGAGGTCGTAGCGCAGCAGGGTGAAGCGGTCGGCGAGGGCCCGCACCTGCGGCTCCCAGACGTTCAGCGTGCTGCCCAGCCCATGCAGCAGGACCACGGCGTCGCCGCTGCCCTGCCTGTCCACCGCGAGCTTCTTGCCCCTCACCTCCAGCTGCATCGTTCCTCTCCTGCTGCGACCCTGCGCCAGAGCGAGCTTACCGCCTCGTCGGCCCGGGCTCGCGTCGCTCGCGCAGTATCCTCAAAGCCTCCGATCTGGACGCCCGCGCATGTCTTCGACCGCCCGCCTCGAGCTCGCCGCCTGCTACCGCATGTTCGCGCGGCGCGGCATGGACGACCTCATCTACACCCACCTGTCGGCGCGCATCCCCGGCGCTTCGGGACGCTTCCTGTTCATCCCCTTCGGCATGCTGTTCGAGGAGGTGACGGCGTCGAACCTGCTGGAGGTCGACATCGCCGGCAACGACATCTCGGGAGCCGGCACGCCGGTGAACCCGGCCGGCTGGGTCGTGCACCGCACGGTCTACGAAGCGCAGCCGCAGGCCGAATGCGTGATGCACCTGCACACCATCTGCGGCACGGCGGTGTCGGCGCAGCAGGAGGGCCTGCTGCCGGTAAACCAGTTCGGCATCACCTACGCCGGGCAGATCGCCTACCACGACTACGACGGCCCCGGCCTGCGTCCGGAGGAGCAGAAGAAGTTCGTCGCCGCGCTCGGCGACAAGCGCATGATGTTCCTGCGCAACCACGGCACGCTCGTCTGGGGCCGCAGCATCGCCGAGGCCTTCACCCTGATGCACTACCTCGAGCGCAGCTGCGAGATCCAGGTCGCGGCGCAGGCCGGCCAGGGGCTCGCGCTGCCGCAGCGCAGCGTCATCGACGCCACCGTCGCCACCGCCCAGGGCGTCGGCGACGCCGGCTTCGGCCGCATCGGCTTCTCGGCGCTGGTCCGCAAGCTCGACCGCGACGACCCCAGCTACCGGGACTGAGTCGCTGCGCGGGGCGGCCGGGGGCCCCCGCGGGCAAGCCGCTCAGTTCGCGTTGTCGAGCTTGCGCTCGGTCTGCTGCATGCGGTCGAGCACGCGCTCCGGCGCCACGTCCTTGGCGATCTCGCGCAGCTCCGGGTCGCGTGCGGCGGGCACGTCCATCCGCTTCGCGATATCGGTCACCAAGCTCACCAGGCGGGTGATCTCGTGCTCGGCGAGCAGGCTGATCTGCAGGTCGAGGTCGGCGCGCTGGTCGGCGAGCCTGGCCATGCGGTTCTGGCTGATCATCACGAAGGTCGAGATGAAGATCGCCTCGACCGAGGCGACCATCGCCAGCACCACGAAGGTCGGGTCGAATCTCGGCAGCAGCGGCAGCCAGCCGAGGTTGACGACGATCCACAGGCCATAGATCGCCAGGTGCAGGTAGACGAACTTCATGCTGCCGGCGAAGGCGGTGATCGCGTCGGCGATCCTGTCCTGCAGCCCGGTGTTCGCCTTCTCCTGCTGCCGCCGCCTGACCAGCGCTTCGACGTTGCGGTCGATCAGCCCGGTCATCGACGCGGGCGGCGCCACGCCCGGCCCGACTTCGTCGCCGCGCTCGCGCCCTGCGCCCTCAGCGTCCTTCATGGCGCAGCCCCGTCGCCGACGCGAACTGCGAGGCATAGAGCGCACGGTGCTCGGCGTGGTCAGGGTCGGGCGCGCAGAGGTAGATCTCGTGGCCCGGCCGGGCGTCGATGCGCAGGCCGCTCGAGCGCAGCATCGCTTCAACGCCGGCATGGTTCGCCGCCCACCAGTTGGTCGGATCGCCGGCGAGTCGATGCTCGATGAAGGCCATCTTCGGCCAGCCCGGATCGAGCAGCGGGCGGCGGTCCTCGATGGCGCAGTCCGGCGTGTCCTCGTAAACCGAGTCGCCCGGCATGGTCAGCGTCTGGAACATCATCAACCGCCGCGTCCGCCGCGCCAGCAGATCGAGCGCCAGCAAGGGGTAGCGCAGGTGATAGAAGACGCCCATGAACCAGACCAGGTCGAAGCTCTCGTCGGACCGGGCGAGGTCGTAGACCTCCATCTGCCGGAACTCCACCGCTGCCTCGAGGCCCATCTCGCGCACGGCCCAGCGCGCCTGCGCCAGGTAGTGCGGGTCGACGTCGATGCCGAGCACCGAAGCGCCCCGGCGCGCCAGCTCGAAGCTGTAGAAGCCGGCGTTGCAGCCGACATCGAGCACCTTCCAGCCCTGGATGTCGGCGGGCAGGAAGGGCTGGATCTCGCGCCACTTGAAGGTCGGGAAGTCGCCGCCGAGGAAGTGCTCGGGCAGCGTCTGCAGCCCGCCAGGCAGGTGCAGGTTGTGGAACCAGGGCGCCAGCGCGTCGATCTGGCGCTGCCGGTCGGACTCGACCTCGTGGGCAAGGGGTGTGGCCGTATCCATGCCGAACGGGCCCGGTTCAGGCCGCCGTCTCCGCCAGCAGCGCGACCACGTGGGCCTCGAGCTCGGCGGCGCGATGCGCCGCCGTGTGCTCGGCCAGGATTCGCTGGCGGGCCCGCTCTCCGGCGCCGCGGCGCTCGTCCTCGGGCATGTCGCGCAGCAGGCGCAGGACCTCAGCCGGCGACTCGGCCAGGAAGATCTCGCGGCCGGGCTCGAGCAGCGTCTCGATGCCGTCCCAGCGATCGCTGACGATCGGCGTCGAGCAGGCAGCGGCCTCGAACAGGCGCACGCTCGGCGACCAGCCGGCCTCGATCATGTCGGCACGGGTGACGTTGAGCGTGAAGCGCTGGCGGTTGTAGAACGCGCGGTGTTCGGCGGGCGGCAGGTGCGGCGTGTACTGCACGTTGGCCGGCCAGACGATGTCGCCCGGGTACTGCGGCCCGGCGACCGTGAAGCGGCCGGCCGGCCAGGCGCGTGCCGGCGCCAGCAGCAGCCTCTCGACGGTCGGCTGGCGATCGTCGCTGTAGGTGCCCATGTAGCCGAGGTCCCAGGCCGGCGCGAGCGCTTCGGGGAAGTACAGCTCGGGGTCGACGGAGCAATAGAGCACGCGCGCCGCCGGCGAGCCGAACTCGCGCTGCAGCCGCTGCAGCGTCGGCCCGCCCGTGAACGACAGGTACAGGTCGTAGCCGGCGATCTGCCGTGGCTCGAGGTAGGCGCAGTCGCCGCGCGCGAGCCGGGCGAGCGTGACCGGCGTGTCGATGTCGTAGAACGCGGTCAGCCCGGAGGCGTTCGCCTGCACCCAGTCGCCGATCTCGACGCCGTCGGGCACGTAGGAGCCGACGATGACCAGGTCGGCGCCGCCGACGGCGTCCGCGTGCCGGCTGCGCAGCTCGTCGAGGCCCCCGTAGAGCACCGTGCGGCCGAACGGTGGCCGCGGCAGGTCGCGGTTCTCCGCGTACCAGGGCACGTCGCGCTCGAGGAAGAGCACGTCGTGGCCGCGCCGGACGAGCTCGCGGACCAGGCCGCGGTACGTCGTCGCGTGGCCGTTGCCCCACGACGAGGTGATCGACAGGCCCAGGATGACGATGCGCAGCGAGGTCACGCCGTTCCCTCCGCCAGCGCGGGCACGAGGTCGCGGCCCTCGAGCAAGGCCTCGAGCTGCGCCGCCCGGTGCGCGTACGTGTGCTCGGCGATGACGCGCCGGCAGGCCGCCTCGCCGATCGCCCGCGCCGTCGCGGCGTCGAGCCGCTCGACGTGCGCCGCCACCTCGTCGCCGTCGTGCGCGACCAGCACCTCGCGCCCGGGCTCCAGGAAGAGCTCGATGCCTTCCCAGGCGTCGGTGATCAGGCAGCCGGCCGCGCCCGCCGCCTCGAAGACGCGCGTCGCCGGCGAGAAGCCGTAGCGCGCCATGCTCTCGCGGCTGACGTTGAGCACGCTGCGCGGCGTCGAGTTGAAGGCGTTGTGTTCGGCGGTGTAGACATGGCCCACATAGTCGACGTTGGCCGGCATCGCCTTGTCGGCCCAGCCGCTGCCGCCGAGCAGGAAGCGGCGCGCCGGCAGCTGCGCGGCGGCGCGCAGGAAGAAGTCCTCGACGCGGGCCTCGCGGTCGGGCAGGCGATTGCCGAGAAAACCCAGGTCGGCGTCGAAGCGCGGGTCGCGCGGCACCGGATGATGCGTCGACGGATCGAGCGCGTTGTAGATCGGCACGCAGGTGCGCGCGCCGAACCCGCGGTAGGCGTCGACCACCGGATCGCCGCCGCCGTAGGTGAGCACCATGTCGTAGCGCGGCACCAGGGCGCGGAACGGATCGCCGGGATCGTCGCGCATGCGGTCGAGCGTCGCCGGCGCGTCGACGTCCCAGAACAGGACGCGCGTCGACGGCCCTTGCAGGTCGAGCACGGCGCGCTCGAGCAGCGCGTCGAAGACACCGATGCCGCTCGCCTTGATCACCAGGTCGGCGTCGCGCGCGTGCTCGACCATGCGCAGCGCATGCGCATCGCCCTCGCCGGGATAAACGATGACCCGGGCCCAGTCGGGGTCGTCGATGTCGCGGTGCTGCTGCCGGCCGTACGCATCGGGCTCGTAGAAGCGGACGCGGTGGCCGCGTTCGTGCAGGGCGCGGACGATGCCGCGGTAGTAGGTCGCGGCGCCGTTCCAGAACGCCGAGACGAGGCTGGAGCCGAAGAAGGCGATGTCCATCGGGTTGCTCATGCGGGGCTGCGGAGTTCTTCGGCGCGCGCCGGCTCGAGCGTCGCGTGGATGGCGAGCAGCTCGTCGACGCGGTGCGCGCAGGTGTGCCGGGCCAGGATCGTGGCCCGGCCGTGCTGGGCCAGCGCCGAGGCCAGGGCGTCGTCCTCGAGGATGTCGCGAAGCTGCTGCTGCATGGCGCGGCCGTCCTCGGCGACGAGGTAGTCGCGGCCGGGCGAGAACAGTCCTTCGACGTCGTCCCACGGCGCCGAGACGAGCGGGATGCCGCAGGCCAGCGCCTCGAAGACGCGGATCGTGGGAATGCCAGGCAGCGCTTTCACGTACGGACGCCGCGGCACGTGGACGGTGACGGCGTGGCGCGCGAACACGGCCGGGGCGGCGTGGTTCGGCAGCCAGCCGCCGTAGGCGATGCCGGCGGCGCGAAGCCGCTCGAGCGCATGCGCCGGATAGCGCACGCCGTGCACGGTGGCCGCGAGGCCGAGCGCGTGGACGGGGCCGAGCAGGAACTCGTCGAGCTCGGCCTCGCGCTCGTCGTCGCCCCAGTTGCCGATCCAGACCAGATCGCCGTCGCGCGGCTCGCCCGGCATCGGGTGGAAGCGTCGCGCGTCGGCGGCCTCGTGCCAGGTCCAGGCCTGCCGCGACCAGCCATTGGCGCGGTACAGGTCGCGGACGACCGCGCCGAAGGCGAGGACGCCGTCGTAGTGGGCCAGCTCGTACGCGGCCATCGACTGCACGTCGGTGACCGAGCGATGGTGCGTGTCGTGGAAGAGCAGCCGGTAGCCGCCCCGCGCGCGCCGATGCTGGCCTATGCGCCGGACCAGCGCATGGTCGTTCCACTCGTGCACCAGCACCAGGTCGGCGCCGTCGAGGGCGGCGTCGAGGTCGAGCGTGGCGGCATCGAAGCGGTGGCTCTTCAGGCGCGGATAGGCGCGGCGAAACGCCTCCAGCGGGGCCGTGCCGTGCTCGGCCTCGAGGTTGACGCGGCTCCACGCATCGTGCGGCTCGTAGACCTCGAGCGCATGGCCGCGCGCTAGCAGCTCGTCGCAGACGCCGCGCAGGAAGTGCGCGTTGCCGTGGTTCCAGTCGGAGACCAGCGAATGGCAGAACACTACGACGCGCATGCCGGCTCCGCGATGCGGCCCGAGGCCGACTTGGCCTGCGCGGGAATCGCCGGCGCGACGAGTCCCGCGTAGGCGGAGAGATAGGCGTCGACCATCCGCGCCGGCGTGAAGCGCAGCGCCCGGGCCATCGCCTTGGCGGCCATGCGCCGGCGCAGCGAGCCGTCGTCGATCAGCTGCAGCAGGGCCGCTTGCAAGGCGGCGTGATCGTCGGGCGGAACGAAGAGGGCCGCCGCACCCCACACCTCGCGCAGGCTGGGCACGTCGCCGAGCACGAGGGCGCATCCGGAGAGCGCGGCCTCGAGGGCCGTCTGCCCGAACGGCTCGTAGCGTGCCGGCAGGGCGTAGATCGAGGCGCGCGCCATCTCGTCGGCGAGGGCGGAAGGCGAGAGATCGCCGAGCGCGACGACGCCGCGCGTCTGCCGCACGCCGCCGGTGGGCTGCGAGGTCGAGCCGGCGACCCGCACCGGCCAGGGCAGCGACGGCGCCACCGCCTCCAGCGCGCTGAGGTTCTTGGCCGCGTCCCAGAGCCGGCCGGCCGACAGGATCACCGGCTCCTTCACGGCGGGCGCGTAGTCGTGCTGACTGCGCGCGTTGGGCAGGACCACGCCGGGCCGGGCGAAGCCGTAGTTGGTGGCCAGCGAGCCGAGCATGGCTTCGGTCGGCGCGCCCACCAGCGTCGCGCCGGCGAGCCCGCGCGTCACGGCACGGCGATAGCGGTCCCAGCTCGCTGGCGCCGCCTCGCCGTGCACGGCGCGCCACCACGACAGCACGCACGAGTGGGCGACGAGCAGCGTCGGTGCCGCGAACGGCAGGGCGCCGAAGGTGAACTGGTTGAGATGGACCAGGCGCGGCCGCAGCTGCGCCTCGAGCCGCAGCAGCCACTGGCCGGCCTGCCGCACGTCGCGCCAGGGGTCGGCCATCCACTCGAGGCGATAGGTCTTCTCGTGCAGGGTCACGCTCGGCAGCTGCTCGACCTGCTCGCGCTGGGCGGCGGTGACGGGCGTGCCCATGGCCGCGATGGCGACCCGCATGCCGACGTCGCTGAGGCCCCCGGCGAGCTCGATGACGTGGCTCCAGACGCCGCCGACGGTGTCGGCGGTGACGAGGACGTGCGGCAGCGCCTCAGCGGCCATAGATCGCGTCCAGCACGTCGGCGACGTTGGCGATGCACTCGATGGCGGGGTCGAAGCGGGCGCCTTCGGCGAGCGCGCGGGCCCACGCGACCGCGGCCTGGCCGCCCCAGTCGTCGGGCGGCTCGGCCACAGGCATCGACCGGGTGCCGTCGAAACGCTCGGCGACGAAGTCGTAGAACGAGCCCGCGGCGTTGCGCATCGACAGGCCGCCGCGGGTGCCGTGGAAGGTCGCCTCGATCACCGCGTCGCGGCCGGCGGCGAGATTCCAGGAGCAGGCCAGGCGGACCACCGCGCCAGTGTCGAGATCGAACTGGGCGGTCGCGAAATCCTCGACCCGGTCGTTGCCGGGCTCAAGCCGGCGCCCTTGCGCGAACAGGCGGCTCGAGACCTCGCGGACGCTCGGAAAGTCGAGCGTCCACAGAGCCAGGTCGACGAGATGGATGCCGAGATCGATGACGCAGCCGCCGCCCGAGAGCGCGGGATCGCGGAACCACGGCTTATCGGGACCGTAGGCGTTGTGGAAGACGAGGTCGACGGCGTAGACCTCGCCGACGTCGCCGGCCGCGACGCGCTCGCGGATGCGCCGCATCGCCGCGGTGTGCCGGTACGACAGGTCGACGCCGAGGAGGCGATCGGATTGGCGCGCGGCGGCGATGACGCGCCGGCACTCGGCGGCGGTACGCGCCATCGGCTTCTGGCAGAACACGGCCAGGCCGCGCGCCAGGGCCTTTTCCGCCTGCTCGGCATGCAGCGCGCTCGGCGTCGCGATGACGACGCCGTCGAGGTCCTGCGCGAGCAGTTCCTCGAAGGAGCCGAGCACCGCCGCGCCGGGCATCAGCGAATGCGCCTGCTGGAGCGCTTCCGGCGATGCGTCGGCGAGCGCCGCGACCTCGACCTGGCCTGCCGCCGCCATCGCCGTCATGCGGTGCCGGCCGATCCAGCCGACACCGAGGAAGCCGAGCCTCGGCAGGCGCGCGTGCGTCGCGAGGGGGCGCGGCTCGGCAGTAGATCGATCGGCGACGGCGGGGGGGCTCAAGATGGCGGCGACCTCATGCGGTGACGAGCGCCTTCATGAAGCCGTCGGGGCGTTGCCGCGTCAGCTCCAGGGCCTCGCCGAGCCGGTCGAGCGGGAATCGATGCGTGAAGAGGGGTGTCGGATCGAGGACGCCGGCGGCCATCAGGTCGACCGCGGCGCGCATGCCGTCGACGTAGCGCTGCGGGTCGCGCTCATGGGCGTTGACGACGTCGATGCCGCGCCAGTTCCACTGCTGCATGTTGACCTGGCGCGGCCCGTCCTGGTGGTACCCGGCGATGACGAGGCGACCGCGCTCGCCAGTGATGTCGCCGGCGAGATCGAGCGGCCACTGCAGGCCGACGGCCTCGATGACGCGCTCGCACCAGCGGCCGCTCGTGAGCTGGCGGACCGCGTCGACGACGCGACCGTGGTCGTCCATGACGATCGTCTCCGCGGCCCCGGCGGCACGCGCGACGTCGAGCGAATACGGTCGGCGCGAGATCGCGATGACGCGCGCACCGGCGTGCGATGCGAGCTGCGTCAGCAGCGCGCCGAGGAAGCCGATGCCGACGATGGCCACCGTCTGCCCGGCCTCGATGCCGCTGCGGCCGAAGATGTTGACGGCGCAGCCGAGCGGCTCGCCCGGCATCGCGACGCCGTCCAGCGACGCCGGCAGCGGCACCACGGCGCCGGCGTCGGCGATGTCGTACTCGGCGTGGGCGCGATAGGTGAGCGCGGCCACGCGCTGGCCTTCGCGCAGGTCGAGCACGCCGTCGCCGACCGCGACGATGCGACCCCATCCCTCGTGACCCGGCGCGCCGGGCGCCTGCGGGTAGTCGAACCAGGAACGGCCCTCCCACAGGGGCAGGCTCGAGGCGCAGACGCCCGATCCTTCGAGCCGCAGCAGCACCTGGCCCGGGCCCGGGTCGGGCCGCGTCGCGGTCGCCACGACCGCCTGCCCGGGTGCTTCGATCACGCCCGCGCGCATCGCCGAGTCCTCGCTCGACGGGCCGGTGCGGAGCGCGGTGACGACGTGGCCATCGTCAACCCGCGCTCTTCGCCCGGGCCTGCCACGGGTCGGAAGACGCCCTGGCCCGCTCCGGCGCGGCGTCGTCCGTGGCCGCCTCGCGCGCACCCAGGCCGCGCAGCTCGCGCAGCCAGCGGTACAGGCGCTCCGTGCCCTCGGCGGCGCTGACGCGCGGCTTCCAGCCCGTCGCGTGCTGGAAGCGGCGCGTGTCGGAGACGTAATAGCGCTGGTCGCCGGTGCGCCAGTCCTCGAAGGAGATCTCCGGCCGTCGGCCATCGAGCGCCTCGATGCGATCGAGCAGGTCGAGCAGGCTGATGACGTTGCCCGGGCCGCCGCCGATGTTGAAGGCCTGGCCGGAGAGGCGGTCGATGTCGCGCTCGGCGCGCAGGAAGGCGTCGACGAGGTCGTCGACGAACAGGATGTCGCGGACCTGCCGGCCGTCGCCGAAGATCGTGATCGGCTGGCGATCGAGCGCGCGCAGCAGGAAATGGGCGACCCAGCCCTGGTCCTCGGTGCCGAACTGCCGCTGCCCGTAGATGCAGCTCATCCGGAACACCACCGTCTTCAGGCCGTAGCTGCGGGCGTAGTCGTGCACGTACTGGTCGGCCGTGCCCTTCGAGCAGCCGTAGGGGCTGTGGAAGTCGAGCGGCCGTGCCTCGGAGACGCCGTGGCCGGCGATCTCCGCCGCCACCGGACCGTAGCGCTGGCCCTCGAGGCGCAGAGAGACGTCCTCCAGGCCGCCGTACACCTTGTTGGTCGAGGTGATGACGATGCCCGGCGGCTCGGCCTGGGCTCGGATCGCCTCGAGCACGTTGAGCGTGCCGAGGGCGTTGACCGAGAAGTCCTCGCGCGGATCGACGAGGCTGGTCGTCACCGCCACCTGGGCGGCGAAGTGGAAGACGAAGCCGGCACGCGCGACGGCGCGGTGCACCGCCTCGGCATCGCGGATGTCGGCGACCTCGACCTCGAGGCCGCGCCGGTGCGTCTGCTGGAGCCAGGCGAGATTGCGCTCGACGCCGGGACGCGACAGGTTGTCGAGGATCAGCACCGGCCGACCGTCGCCGAGCAGGCGATGCGCGAGGTTGGCGCCGACGAAGCCGGCGCCACCGGTGATCAACGCCGGCCGCTCGGCGCGGCCCGGCGCGGCCCGGTGCGTGCTGCCGTTCAGGCCGCTCATATCGCCAGCCCGCGCGCGGCGAGCTCGGCGCTCGCCTGCGCGACGCGGTCGACCGCCGCCTGGCCTTCGAGCCATGCCGCAAGTTCTGCCAGGCCGTCGTCGAGCGTCACCTGCGGCGTGTAGCCGAGCAGGGTGCCCGCCTTACCGATGTCGGCGAAGCAGTGGCGGATGTCGCCGACCCGGTACTTGCCGGTGATCTCGGGTCGCAGATGCGTCTTGCCGACGACCTCGGCAACGCGCTCGGCGATCTCGCGCACGGTGTAGGGGATGCCGCCGCCGATGTTGAACACCTCGCCGGCCGCGCCTGGCGTCTCGAGGGAGAGCCGGCAGGCGCGGGCGATGTCGTACACGCTGACGAAATCGCGCTGCTGCTCGCCGTCCTCGAAGATCTTCGGCGGGCTGTCGTTGAGCAGGCGCGAGGCGAAGATGGCCAACACCCCGGTGTAGGGATTGGAGAGCGCCTGCCGCGGCCCGTAGGCGTTGAAGAAGCGCAAGGCCACCGCCTCGATGCCGTAGGCGCGGCCGATCATCAGGCAGAGCCGCTCCTGGTCCAGCTTCGACAGCGCGTACACCGATGCCAGGGCCGGAACCTTGCTCTCGGGCGTGGGCACCGGAACGAGCGGCTGGCCGTCGTCGCCGCGGAACTCCCACTCGCCGCGCCGCAGCTGCTCGAGGGAGCGCTCGCCGACCGTGCGCACCCGGCCCGACGCATCGCGGTAAAGCCCCTCGCCGTAGAGGCTCATGCTGGACGCCACGACGAGGCGGCGCACCGGCTTCTCGATGAGCGCCTCGAGCAGCACGGCGGTGCCCAGGTTGTTGACGCGGGTGTAGTGCACCACCTCGTACATGCTCTGGCCGACGCCGACCGCCGACGCGAAGTGGTAGACGGCGTCGATGCCCTTCAGGGCCGAGCGGAGGGCGGCGCCGTCGCAAACATCGCCGACGACGAGCTCGACCCCCGGGTCGAGGTAGTCCGGCCGGCGCGCGCCGGCACCATGCACCTGCGGCGCCAGGTTGTCGATGACGCGCACGCGGTGGCCGCCGGCGAGCAGCTCGTCGGCCAGATGCGAGCCGATGAAGCCGGCACCGCCGGTGATGAGGATGTGTTCGGGCATGGGCTTGTTGTTCTTGGCCGGCCCGCAGGCGAGCAGGCCACGTCCTTCGGCTTGGCAATCGGCGTGCGAGCACATCGATTGCCAACGCCCATTCAATCCATCCGAACAACAACGCCGTCATCGCGCCGGTGCATGGTGAGAAGGGCCGCTCCATGGGCAAGATCAGGGTCGCCGTCGTCGGCGTGGGGAACTGTGCGTCCTCGCTGGTGCAGGGCATCGAGTTCTATCGAACGGCCACGACCGAGAACTTCGTTCCGGGCCTCATGCATGCCGATCTGGCGGGCTACCACCCCCGCGACATCGAGTTCAGCGCCGCCTTCGACGTTCACGCCGAGAAGGTCGGCCGGGACCTCGGCAAGGCGATCTTCCAGGAGCCCAACAACACCATCCGCTTCGCCGAGGTGCCGGAGCTCGGCGTGCCGGTCCAGCGCGGGGTGACGCACGACGGCATCGGCAAATACCTGAAGCACGTCGTCCGGGCCTCGCGGGCCCGCCCGGTCGACGTCGCCCGCGTGCTCGCGGATACCCGCAGCGACGTCGTCGTCTCGTACCTTCCGGTCGGCTCGCAGAAGGCCACCGAGTGGTACGCCGAGCAGGCGCTCGCCGCCGGCTGCGCCTTCGTCAACTGCGTGCCGGTGTTCATCGCCTCGAACCCGGCCTGGCAGAAGCGCTTCTCCGAGCGTGGCCTGCCGATCATCGGCGACGACATCAAGTCGCAGGTCGGCGCGACGATCGTCCACCGCATCCTCACCGACCTGTTTCGCAAGCGCGGAGTCCGCCTCGACCGGACCTACCAGCTCAACTTCGGCGGCAACACCGACTTCCTCAACATGCTCGAGCGCGAGCGCCTCGAGTCGAAGAAGCTTTCGAAGACGCAGGCCGTGACGAGCCAGCTCGGCCACCCGATGAAGAGCGGCGACGTGCACGTCGGCCCGAGCGACCACGTGCCGTGGCTCGCGGACCGCAAGTGGTGCTACATCCGCATGGAGGGCACCACCTTCGGCAACGTGCCGCTCAACTGCGAGGTGAAGATGGAGGTCTGGGACTCGCCGAACTCCGCCGGCGTCGTCATCGATGCGGTTCGCTGCGCCAAGCTGGCCCTCGACCGCGGCATCGGCGGGCCGGTGCTCGCGCCATCGAGCTACTTCATGAAGTCACCGCCGCAGCAGTTCACCGACGACGAGGCACGCGAGCTCGTCGAGGCCTTCATCCGCGGCGACGCCGAAGCCGCGGCGCCGCCGCGCCGCCCGGTCGAATTCGCGCCGCCGCGCCGCGCCCAGCGCGCCGCCCAGCCCGGCCGCCGCGCCGTCGGCAAGAGCAGGCAAGCATGATCGCGGCCGTCAAGTTCTGGAACGAGCCCAACAACAAGTCGCACTGGGACCTCGAGCTCGACCCTGACTGGAGCGCCTATGCGCGCATGGTGACGCTGGCGTCCGACGCGGTGCGTGCCGAGAACGGCGGGCTCACCCAGGTGCTCGGCGGCATCTCGCCGATCGACGCGCATTTCATGGCCCGGCTGCGCGGCTACGGCGTCCTCGACCGGCTCGACGCGGTGGCGGTGCACGGCTTTCCGCTCGACTGGAACCACTGGCAGATCGACGAGTGGCCGGCGCGCATCGCCGAGATCGAGGCGGTGACGCATCTGCCGGTGTGGGTCACCGAAGTCGGCGTGTCCACCTTCGGCGCCGAGGAGGTGCAGGAGTTCGGCCTGCGTCGCACCGCCGACCTCCTGATCGGGCGCGTCCCGCGCATCTTCTGGTATTCGCTGTACGACCTGCCGAAGGCCTGGCCGGCGACGACGCGCCATCGCGAGGCCGAAGGCTCGAGCTACTACCGCCACTTCCACATGGGCCTGCTGCGCGAGGACGGCACGCCCAAGCTCGCCTGCTCGCGCTTTGCCGACTACACGCCGGCGATGGGCATCTGCCAGTGGTTCCACTTCGAGGACCATCGCCTGCAGGAGGCCGTGCGCTGGCTGAAGCGCCTCGGCGTGCGCCAGCTGCGCACCGGTCTGAGCTGGGCCGACAGCTTCCGCCCCGATGCCGACCGCTGGTTCGACACCCAGATGCGCGTGCTCGAGGCCTTCGACGTCACCGTCACCTTCTGCTTCACGCCCGAGCACCGCGGCATCCAGCCGCACCACACCAGCCCGCCGCAGCGGGCCGAGGAGTTCGCCGAGTTCTGCGCCCGGATGGTCCGCCGCTACGCGGCGCGATCCTGCAGCGACGTCGCACCGGCAGCGAGGTTGCGGCGAAGCGGCACGCACTTGGCCTCGGTGAGCACCTTGTCGAAGTAGGCGATGGTGCGCTTCAGGCCCTCCTCGAGCTGGACCTTCGGCTCCCAGCCGAGGATCTGCCGCGCCAGCGCGGTGTCGGGCTTCCTCTGCAACGGGTCGTCGGACGGCAGCGGCGCGTACGTCAGCGTCGACGCGGAGCCGGTGAGGCGGATGACCAGCTCGGCCAGCTCGCCGATCGTGAACTCCACCGGGTTGCCGATGTTCACCGGGCCGACATAGCCGGGCTCGACGTTCATGAAGCGATGAATGCCGTCGATCAGGTCGTCCACGTAGCAGAAGCTGCGCGTCTGCGTGCCGCCGCCGTAGATCGTGATCGGCTCGCCGCGCAGCGCCTGGACGATGAAGTTGGAGACGACGCGGCCGTCGTCGGGGTCCATGCGCGGTCCGTAGGTGTTGAAGATGCGTGCGACGCGGATGTCGACACGGTGCTGCCGGTGGTAGTCGAAGAACAGCGTCTCGGCGCAGCGCTTGCCTTCGTCGTAGCAGCTGCGGATGCCGATCGGGTTCACCTTGCCCCAGTAGTGCTCGGGCTGCGGATGCACGTCGGGGTCGCCGTAGACCTCGCTCGTCGAGGCCTGGAAGATGCGCGCGCGCAGGCGCTTGGCCAGGCCCAGCATGTTGATCGCGCCGTGCACGCTGGTCTTCGTGGTCTGCACCGGGTCGTGCTGGTAATGGACCGGCGAAGCAGGACAGGCGAGGTTGTAGATCTGGTCGACCTCGACGTAGAGCGGGAAGGTCACGTCGTGGCGCATCAGCTCGAAGCCGGGATGGTCGAGCAGGTGCTCGATGTTGCGGCGGCGCCCGGTGAAGAAGTTGTCGACGCAGAGGACCTGATCGCCGGCACGCAGCAGGCGCTCGCACAGATGACTGCCGAGGAACCCGGCACCGCCGGTGACGAGGACGCGGCGCTCGGGGTTGTAGACACGCATGCGGTCGACTCCTTGTTCTTGTTCGATCACCGTGCCGGCCGAAATGCGTTCGACGCGGCCCGTGGGCTGCGCACCAGCAAGCCATGTGCCTACGAGGAATCGCGTCGATGACGGCTTGGCGTCCGAACTTCCACTGGATCACGCCGGAGCTCGCGGTCGGCGGCAGCTTCGCCAGCGAGCACGTGCCGGGCCTTGCGCAGGAGCACGGGATCGGCGCCGTCGTCGACCTGCGCAACGAGGACAAGGACGACGAGCAGCTGCTGCGGCGCCACGGCATCACGCTGCTGCACCTGCCGACCGAGGACATGTGCGGTGTCGATGCGGCCCATCTCGAGGAGGGCGTGCGCTTCGCCTGCGAGCAGCTCGATCGCGGCGCCCGCCTGCTCATCCACTGCCAGCACGGCATCGGCCGCTCCGCGGTGCTCGGCCTGTGCGTGATGGTGCAGCGAGGCCACGCGCCGCTGCAGGCCCTCGAGACGATGAAGGACCGTCGCGCGCTGGTATCGCCGTCACCCGATCAGTTCGCGTGCTGGTGCGGCTGGCTCGAGCGGCACCGTCATGCGCACGCAGTCGCCTGGACCGTGCCGAGCTTCGACGAGTTCGCGGCCATCGCCTACCGGCACCTGAGGCGCTCGGCGTGATGCAGGTCTACGGCGATGTCGTCCGGCACGAGCCGGCGGCGGCGAAGCTCGAGCGCATCGGCGCCCTGCTGCAGCGAGCGGGTCGGCAGCGGCCCGGCTGGCAGCGGCACGCGGAGCTCATCGGCGCGCTGGTCGAGGCCGGCGAGCTGGTGCAGGGACTCGCGGACGCCGACTTCCGCGCCGGCGGCGACGTCGACCGCCGCTCGCCGACGGCGAGCGCGGCGATGGCGCTGCTCATGACCATCGCCCGGCGCTGCGCCTCGTCGTGGACGCACGGCGCGCACGCCGCGGAAGATGCCGGCGAGGACGTGCCCTGCGCAGCCCTTGCCGCGTGCATCGCCTGCTCGCCGAGCAACCCCCTCGTCGTGAAGCAGCCCGAGGGCTACGCCTTCTACGCGCTCTATCCGGAGAGCTATCTCGAGGCGGCGCGCCGTGTCGACGCCGGCGCGTCCTGGCAGGTGATCGGCGTGCGCAGCATCGGCACCAGCCTGGCGGCGATGGTCGCGGTCGGGCTCGGCGCGCCCGACCCGATCACCTTGCGGCCCGTGGGGCACCCGTTCGAGCGGCGCGTCGCCGCCGATCCGTCGCTCGTCGACTCGGGCGCCCGGCGCTATGCGGTGGTCGACGAAGGGCCTGGCCTGTCGGGCTCGTCGATCGCCGCCGTCGTGCAGTGGCTGACCGGCGTCGGCGGCGTGGCGCAGGAGCGCGTGCACGTCTTCGCCAGCCACGGCCGCGGCCCCGGCCCGCAGTGCGGCCCGGCCGTGCGGGCGGTGTGGGACAGCGTGCAGGTGCACGTGGCGAGCTTCGACGCGATCGTCGCAGCCCCGCCCGCCGCCCGCCTGCACGCCTGCGTCACGGACCTGCTCGGGCCGCTGCAGGGACCGCTGCGCGAGGTCACCGGCGGCCGCTGGCGGGCGCTGCAGCGCTGGCCCGGCGACCTGCCGCCGGTCCATCCCTGGCAGGAGCGGCGCAAGTTCATCGCCCAGGCGCGCACCGGTTGCTGGCTGGTCAAGTTCGCCGGCCTCGGCCGGATCGGCGCCGACAAGCTCGAGCGCGCCCGCGCCCTCGCGGCACGCGCCTGGGTCGCGGAGCCGGCCGGGCTGTGCCACGGCTTCATCGTCGAACGCTGGCGCGACGACCTGGCGCCGCTCGCCGCCGTGCCGGTGCCGCGCGGCGCGGCGCGCGAGCGCTTGCTGCAGCGCGTCGCCGGATACCTCGCCTTTCGCGCCGTCGCCTTCCCCGCTCCGGCGACGAGCGGAGCGTCGCTCCTCGACTTGCACGGTATGGGCCGCCACAACACCGAGGAAGCCTTCGGAGCGGCCCTCGCGAGCGCCTGGGATCGCTGGCCCGCGGCCCTGCCGACTCTCGAGTCGGAGGCGCAGCGCGTCGAGATCGATGGCCGCATGCACGCCTGGGAGTGGCTCGTCGGCGACGACACGGCGCTCAAGACCGACGCGCTCGATCATCACGCCGGGCACGATCTCGTCGGCGCCCAGGACATCGCCTGGGACATCGTCGCGGCCGGCGTGGAGCTCGGCCTCGGGCCCCCGGAGGAAGCGCGGCTGGCGGCCGAGGTGGCGCGGCAGGCGGGTCGGCCGGCGAGCGCTGAACTGCGCGAGTTCCTGCGCGCCGCCTACCTGGCGTTCCAGCTCGGTCACTGGACCGAGGCTCGTCGTGCCTGCGCCGCCGACGAGGCCGAGCGCCTCGACGCCGTCGTCGAGCGCTACGGCCGGGCCCTGCGCGCGGCCCTCGAGCGCCGGGCCGTCGCCGGCCCGGGAGGCGCGGTGCTTACGGCTTGACGGTGAGCTTGTTCTCGACCGACTTCACGCCTTCGATGCCTTGGGCGATCGTCTGCGCCTTCGACATGTTCGCCTGCGTGTCGGCGGTGCCGTTGAGGGTCACGACGCCACCCTTGGTGTCGACGTCGATCTGCAGGCCCTTCACGTTGTCGTCGGCGAGCAGCGCCGTCTTCACCTTGGCGGTGACGGCCGAGTCGCTGACGGCATTGCCGGCGCTGTTCATCGCCGACGTGGTCGCCGGGGCCGGCGCGACGGTGGTGGTGGTCGCCGTTCCCGAGGGAGTGGTGGTGGTCGTCGTCTTCTTGTCGCAGGCGACGAGCAGGACAGCCGCGACGAGGCCGACGGCAAGGGGGGTGAGGCGAGGCGAGGTGCGGGACATGTCTTTTCCTTTTGAAGGGCTTTCCACGCGGAAGCAGGAGGGCTCACGCGCATCCCCGGCTTCAATTTGAGCCGGCGCGCCATGCGGCCTCTGTCGGAGGAGCGAGCGTGCCGATGTCGGGAGACGCCGTTTTCGGGCACCTCTGTTGCCTGCAGGCGTCGAGTTCCCATCCCGCCAAGGAGATCCGTCATGCCCGCTTCCGGCAAGCCCGCCACCAGCCCCGACGACGGCCCCGTCGACGCCCGCGCCGGCGAACCCGAGATCACGTCCACGCCCGGCAGCACCGACGCTTCGCGCGGACGACCGGAGGACATGGCCCGGCATCGCGGCGAGCCGGTGCAGGCCAACGACCCTGGCCGCCAGACCGGCAACGAGCCCGCCACCAGCAGCCAGGGATCGCGGACGGGAAGCCTTCTCGGCTCGCAGAGCGACCGCACCGGCATGGGCGACGGCCCGCCGAGCGGCAAGTCGCAGGGACTGGCCGGCGGGCAGGACAACGGCGCCGGGCCGGATTCGTCGCAGCGCCCATGAGCGCCGCTCGGCACCGGCCGGAGCAGCATCGCTTCGAAGCGGTCCTCGAGGGCGGCCGCGGCGAAGTCGTCTATCGGCTCGACGGCGAGGTCATGACGATCGTCCACACCGAGGTCGACGCGGCCCTCGAAGGCCAGGGCGTGGCCGGGCAGCTGGTGCAGGCCGCGCTCGACCACGCGCGCGATCACGGGCTGACGGTGCACCCGGCCTGCTCGTACGCGCGCTCGTACATGGAGCGCCATCCGCAGACCGCGGCCCTTCGCGCGTCGCCGCCGCGCTAGCGCGGCTCGCCGCCGAAGGCAGCCTCAGGCCACCGCCTCTTCCGTCGTCGGGCGCTCGATCGGCGGCGCAGCCGTTGCGCCGGCGTGCCGCTCGAGCCATTCGAAGATGCGTTCGGCGGCGTCCTCGCGGCACGACGGCGTCCCCGAGCCCAGGAAGCTGTGCGTCTCGCCCGGATAGAGGACCAGCTCGGCGGGCGTGTCGCCGGCGCGGTAGAGGCTCACGAAGAGCTCCTCGGACTGGCACTTGGGGCAGCGCTCGTCGTCCTTGCCCTGCAGGAAGAGCGTCGGCGTCGTCGAGGCCTCGATGTACTGCAGCGGCGACAGCTCGCGCGCCACGCGCCGGTCGAAGCGCGGCTTCGACGCGACGTAGAACGGGTCGGCGTAGTAGCCGCCGTCGGAGGTGCCGTAGTGGGTTTCGATGTTGCCCACCGGCGCCATCACCACGGCGGCCTTGAAGACGTCGCTGTGGCCGGTCGCCCAGCTGCTCAGGTAGCCGCCGTAGGACTTGCCGGAGATGGCGACCCGCTCATCGCAGACGCCCTCGGCCTGCAGCTGCCGCACCGCGGCCAGGTGCTGCGGCAGGTCGTACTCGCCCCAGTGGCCGGCGAGGCGCTGGCAGAACTCGCGGCCATAGGTCGCCGAGCCGACCGCATTCAGGGCCAGCACGCGCCAGCCCCGGCAGCAGAGCACCTGCCAGAAGACGTTGCTGTCGAAGTCGAGGAGTGCGTACGCGGCCGGCCCGCCGTGGGCGTCGTTCAGGAGCGGTCCGGGCTTGTCGTCGTCCTGGGCCTCGGCCTGCAGCAGCCATCCTTCGATGCGCTCCGTGCCGCCCTTGCCGTTCGGCACGTCGAACTGGCGCGCTTCGAGACGGATGGCCGGTCGATCGGCCCACCACGGATTCAGGTTGCTCAGCCGCGCTTCGCCACTGCCGTCGGCGTCGCTGGCCCACAGCTCGCTGGGCATCGACGGGTGCTCGATGCTGTAGGCCAGGCGCCGGCCGGTGCAGCCGAAGGCGCCGAGCTGTCGATCGCCGCCGACCAGGACCGTCGTCCTGCCGTCGGGAACGCCGATCGAGACCACCTGGTGCCGGCCGCGCCAGGCGCGCGCGAACACGATCGATCGCCCGTCGGCGGCCCAGTGCAGCGACTGCGGGTCGGCGACATCGATGTCGTCGCCGCCGAGCTCGTCGACCTGGCCGGAGGCGCAGTCGACGAGCCACAGGCGCGATTCGGCGTCGCCTTCCTCGATGGCGCCGGTGAAGGCGATGTGCGCGCCGTCGGGCGACCATGTCGGCTGCATCACCATCGCGTGCCCGAAGGTCAGCCGCCGGTGCGTGCCGTCCTCGAGGTCGCAGATCCAGAGGTCGTAGCGATGCGCATAGCGGCCTTCGCCGGTGCGCGTGTACGCGACCCGCCGCCCGTCGGCCGAGACGTCGAAGCCGAAGACATCGAACGGGCCGTCGCTCAGGCGGCGCTCCTGCCCGGTCGCGAGGTCGAGCGCGAACAGGTGGATCTCGCGCTTCAGCAGGTAGCCGATGCCGTCTTCCTTGTACGGCAGGCGCCACACGACTTCCGCCGCGCTCGACGTGCGCTTGGGCGGGGGCCGGCTCGAGCGCCGGCCGCGCAGGTCCGGGTCGACGCTGACCGCGGAGGTCACGACCAGCCCGCTGCCGTCCGGCATCCAGCGCAGGTTCATGACGCTTTCCGCAAAGCGGCCGACCTGCTCCGCCGTGCTGCCGTCCGCAGGCGCGACGAAGACCTGCGTCGCGCCGCCGCCGCGGCCCGACAGGAACGCGATCCGGTCGCCTTGCGGCGACCAGCGCGGCGACGAGTCGCTGCCTTCGCTGCAGTCGAGCACGGCGCCGCCGCTGCCGTCGAGCGCGAACTGCCACAGGTGGGTGCGATAGCCGTCGCTCTCGCGGTCGACCGACTTGACGCTGCAGACGGCGCGGTCGGCGCTCGGCACGCAGCTCAGGGCGCTGATCTTGCGATGGAGATAGAGGTCGTCGAAGGTGAAGGGCTGGGGCATGACGGGCTCGCGAAGGATTGCCGCCGCAAGGCAATCCGCCGGCCCGGGCGCGCCCGCGAGCCCGCCGGCGTCAGATCGGGCGGAGCTCGACCTTGCGGAACCTGATCGTGCCGCGCCCCCATTGCAGCGCGATCGGCCCCTTCGCGAACCTGCCGTCGGCGACCTCGACCGTCTTGACGCCGTTCAGCACGACGCCCAGGCGCGGGCCCTTGGCCGTGATCTCGACGGTGTTCCACTTGCCGCCCGCCCTGGGCATCGGCGCCGCCACGGGCGCGACCCCGACGATGGCGCCGGTGCCGTAGGTCGGATCGGGGCGCTGGTCGAAGATGTTCGCCTCGTAGCAGCTCTCGTCGGTGATCTTCGCCGGGTCCTGGCAGCGAAAGAAGATGCCGCTGTCGGCGTCGTCGCTGGCCCAGAACTCGACGTGCAGGACGAAGTCGGCGTACGAGTTCCGGGTCACGAGGTAGGCCGGGTCCTTGCCTCCTTGCCTCCTTGCGTCGCCTGGATCGCCCCGTCGACGGCCTGCCAGTCGGCGCCGTTGACGCGCACGAAGTTGTCGAGCCCCCGCGGGCCGTCGACGAGGGTCGTCCAGGTCTGGCCCATGCCTCGGGTGGCGCAGCCCGCCAGGGCCGCGGCGCAGAACAGGGCGGCAAGCGCCAGGCGAGCAGGTCGATCCATGGGTTCTTCTCCTCCTGCCGACCTAGATCCATGACGCGCAGCCCCGATCGGTGGACGTGCGCGCGTTCTCGGGCCGGGCAGGCACGGCCGGCCCGCCGTTCTTCGGTCAGCGGATCTTCGCTGCCTCGCTCTCCATCTGCGACACGAGCTTGTCCATCTGGTCGATCACGGCCTGCACGGTGGCCCGCTGGGTCAGGTCGACGCCGGCCTTCTTGAGCTGGGTCATGGGGTGGTCGTTGCCGCCGCTCTTCAGCAGCGTCAGGTAGCGGTCGGTGGCGGCCTGGCGCGACGCCGCCGGGCCGGTGGTCATTTCCGCGTAGAGCTGCGCCGACGACGCGAAGCAGGTCGCGTACTGGTAGACGTAGTAGGGCGAGTTGAAGAAGTGCGGGATCCGCGCCCAGGTGTACTTGTAGAAGTCGTCGATGGTGACGCCGTCGCCCCAGTATTCCTTCAGCAGGCCCGAGTACAGGCCGTTGAGGACCTCCGTCGTCACCGGCTGGTCCTTCTCGACGAGCCGGTGCGCGCGCAGCTCGAAGTCGGCGAACAGCACCTGGGTGTAGAAGGTGCCGACGATCGAGTCGACCGCGTGCTGCAGGAGCAGGAAGCGCTCCTTCGGATCGCTCGTCTGCTGCAGCAGCTTGTCGAGCAGGAAGCGCTCGTTGATCGTCGACGCGACCTCGGCGACGAAGATCGTGTAGTCGGAGGTGACGAAGGGCTGCGCCTCGTTCGAGAGGACCGTGTGCATCGCGTGGCCGGCCTCGTGGGCGAGCGTGAACGCGGCGTCCATCGTGTCGTTGTAGTTCATCAGCAGGTACGGGCCGACGCCGTAGACGCCGGCGCTGTAGGCGCCGCTGCGCTTGCCTTCGTTCTCGTAGACGTCGATCCGGCCTCCCGAAACGAAGCGCTTGTACTTCGTCAGGTAGTCCTCGCCGAGCGGCGCGACCGACGCCATGGCCAGGTCGCGCGCCTGCTCGTAGGGGTAGGTCTTGTCGCTGCGGAAGATCGGCAGGAACGAGTCGTAGAGGTGATAGCTCGGCAGGCCCAGCAGCTTCTGGCGCAGGCGGGCGTAGCGCTGGAACGGGGCCGAGCCGGCGCGCGTCGCTTCGATGAGCGTCTCGACGACGGCCTTCGGGATCGCGTTGCCGTCGAGCGCGGCGTCGAGCGTGGTCTCGAAGTTGCGTGCCCGCGCCAGGTACCAGTCGCGCTGCAGAACGCCGGCATAGACGGCGCCGTAGGTGTTGGCCGTCGCGCCGTAGGTGCCGACGTGCAGCGCCGCGGCGCGGCCGCGCTCGGCCTGGTCGCGGTTGCTCTCGAGCAGGGCCGAGTAGTTGCCCGGGCTGAGCACGACGTCCTTGCCGTCCTGCAGGCGCAGGGTCGGGAACTTGATGTCGGAGGTGCTCAGCTCCTGGTAGATCGTGGCCGGCGCCGCGTTCAGCTGCCCCGACAGCGACAGCAGTCGCTCGCCCTTGTCGTCGAGGATGTGCGCCTTGCGCCGGAAGTTGTCGAGGATCGGGAAGCGATAGGGGGCTAGGGCCGGGGTCTGCTCGATCCAGCCTTTCACCGTCGCTTCGGGCAGGCTGATCAGCTCGGGCGTGAACCACGATGTCGCGGTGTCGAACTTGGCGAACGCCGCGGCGACGCGCTGGAAGCGGGCGGCGACGGCCTGGTCGCGCGTGTCGACGTCGCGCTGCAGCTGCGGATACCGGTAGACGCGGTACTGCAGCTTGCCGATCTCGTCGAAGGCCTGGTAGGCCTTCAGCAGCTGCGCCGGACCCTGCGACAGCGTGCCCTTCAAGGCCATGAAGGCATCCATCTGCCGGTCCATCTCCTTCATGCCGGCCTCCCACGCCTCCCAGCTCGGGTAGATGGGGGAGAAGTCCCAGCGGAACTCGGCCGGGATCTCGGCCCGGTTGCGGGTGGTCGGCTTGGCGGCAAGGGTCATGTCGGTGGCGGTGGAAAGCGCGGCGGCGCAAAGGATCGCAGCCAGGGCGCGGGTCTTGTTCATGGCGTCGGATGCTGCCACAGAGCGCTGCGCCGACCCCGGCAAAGGCTGCCTTCCGCAGGCAGCCGACGCTTGCCTCGCGCGAGTGACCGATGTCACTCGCCGGAGGCGACTTGCGCACTCGTCGACAGCGGCTGCGCTCGCGACACTGGCGACAGGCCAGCGCGAACGGGTCGCGTCAGCCGGAGCCATCGCAAGGAGTCCGCCATGACCGCTTTCATCAGCAACGCCACCGCCGCCCTGGTCGTCGCCGCCTACGGATGGCTGACGGTGTCGATGTTCGGCGCCGTCATCGCGGGTGCATTGGGCGCCTAGCGTCCGGAGCCGGTCCGGACCGCCCGCTCGGCAAGGGCTTGCCGAGCCTCGCGCTGCTGGCCAACCGGTCAGCCCTGTCGAGCGCCCTACGGCCGCCGCCGCGCCATGACAGCAACGAGCGCCAGACCCGCCCCCAGGAGCGCCACCATGCTCGGCTCCGGGACGATCTGGACGAAGAGATCGTCGGCCGAGAGGAGCGCGCGCGCCGTGCCGCTGCCCGTGAGCGCATAGGCGACGGTGACGCTCGTCCGTGTGCTGCTGTTGAAGGATGCCGCGATGCGCTGGAAGGTGCCGTCGCCGGGCACCACGAAGGCCGAGGGCTCGAGGAGCCCGATACCGTCGACGTAGAGCTGGAAGAAGCCGTCCTTCACCGACACGCCGAAGTCGGTCTCCGAACGCGCGCCCAGCCAGAGGCCCAGTTCGTAGTCCGCACGCGGCGTGACGACCACCGTCTGCGTCAACGTGAGCACTTCGGGCCCCTCCTCGCAGCCCTCGAACACGCTGCGACTCTGGCAGACAAGGGCGTAGACGCCGAACCGGCCCGATCGCACTACCACATCCGAGCGGCCGAACACTGGGCCCGTGCCTGCGACGACGGTGTCCACGGTCCCCACGCCCCACCGCGTCGCATTGCCAGCCACCGAGTACCCGCTGAAGCTTCCGGACTCGAACCCCGGGTTCGCGAGCACGTTGTGAGCCGCGACACGCAGGGCACACGGCCCCAAGAGGGCGGCAACGGCTAAGAGGCGGACGACTGCCTGGAAGGTCTCGGTCGCGCCGGACTCGCTGTGGCCATCTCCCCGCTCCGGCGTGCGGCAGCGGAGCTCGACGTTGGCGCGCAAACGACGAATTCGCAAAGCGCGCATGTGAGCTCCGAGTGGTTGTGCGCCACGGTAGCCGGCCGCGATGCGCACGTCAACAGGTGACGTCCGTTCCGCGCCGCGCGCGGACGCCTACGGGTTCGCTCGTGCCCCGGCTTGCATCGGTGATCCCATGTGGCGTCGTTTCAGAGCGACGCTCCGAACCCTGCTGCGGTCAGAACTTCGCCCTTCGAGCCTTCAGCCGTTCGCCTTTCGATGCTCGTTCAGCGAGCCAGGCTGGGAAGCGGCGCTCGCTTCCTCCAGATCCGGGTTGCCGCAGCTCATGCAGACCGAGGGCTTCCACTCGCGTTGCAGCAGGTGCAGCCTTCCGCAGGCCCTGCAGCGCCATCCGACCATCGATCTGTGACGCTCATCTCCGAGGTTCGTTGTCGAGTCCATCGCCGCAAATTCTGCGACGGCGATCTCGGAGTCCTTGTCGGAGGATGCCGCAGGCCCGACTCGGAAACCGCATGAAGAGCGGCCGTCGGCTAGTCACCTGGCGACGGCGATCGTTCCTGCCCTGCGTAGGAACGGCACTTCTCCAGGAACGCTTCGACCTCGGTCGACTTGTCGAACACCGCGTCTGCTCCCGCCTCCATGCACCGTCGGCGGATGTCCGGGGTGGCGTAGTTCGAGAGCCCGATCATGTGCTGGTAGGGGGCTCGGCCCTGTCCGGCGCGCAGCACCGCCAGGCCGGTGCCCTGCTTGAGCTGCATGTCGACGATGGCGAGCTCCCAATCGTGCGTTGCGAGCGCCAGGATCCCCTCGGCCGCCGTCTGGGCAACGACGATCACTTCGGCGTCGGCCAGCTCGGCCAAGGTAGGTATCAGCGCTTCCCGGATCGTCTCGCTGTCTTCGACGAGGATTGTTCTTGTGGCCATGCCGGACCCGCTCGCTCCAGGGTGGACCTCGGTGACGCGATACAGCTAGGCGCGGTTTATACAATGGCCGCCCCGCGAAAGTCGTGCGTCGGCATTTCCCGGCGCGCTGCTCGGAGATCAACCGTTTTTGGGAGCTGTCATGGCGAGTTCAGACACCGAGGCACCGCGCGGCAGTGCACCCCTTGCCGACGCGCTCGACAAGAACCGGCAGGTCGCGGAGGAAGTCAAGGAAGCGGCGGAGGAACTGGCTGTCGCGCACGCGGTGCTCGACACCGAGATTCCCGAGGACGCTCGCCCCCAGGAGGTTGCGCGCGCCGTCGCGCAGACCAGTGAGCTGGAGAAGCGCCTGAGCGAGTCGGGGAAGGTCCTGGACGAAGTCAACGAGACGCTCGAACGCGAGGCCAGGGCCGCGAAGCCGTAGCCGAGGAGCTCTCGGCCGGGGGGCGGCGAAAGGCACGACGGCTCACCGTGAAGAGCAGGTGCGAGCCGTCGACTGGTCTTGGTGGCCAAGGGCGGAATCGAACCACCGACACGCGGATTTTCAATCCGCTGCTCTACCAACTGAGCTACTTGGCCGAGCGGGCGATTATATCGACGCGCCTTCCCGCGGCCTTACATGGGCCCGCGCTTGTTGCGCGAGAGGTCGACGCCGAGCTGC
>DATAGP010000002.1:0-67492 GCA_036263655.1 Caldimonas sp.
GTGCCTGCGCCTCGGCCGCATGAAGGACGAGGGCACGGCGGCGGTCGAGATCACCTCGATCATGAAGCGCAACTCGACGGGCAAGGCGCTCGACATCGCCCGCATGGCGCGCGACATGATGGGCGGCAACGGCATCAGCGACGAGTTCGGCGTCGCACGCCACCTCGTCAACCTCGAGGTCGTGAACACCTACGAAGGCACGCACGACGTGCACGCGCTGATCCTCGGCCGGGCGATCACCGGCATCTCGGCGTTCTGACGCGACGGCCGGCGTGTCCTCGGACGGCGCGATCCCGGGCGACGTGAGGGTGGCGTGGCGGTCCCGCGATCCGCTCGGCTTCCTGCTCGCGGCGCTGGGCGTGGCCGTCCTGCTGATCACCGCGGCGTGGATCGTCCGTCCCTTTCTGGTCGCGGCGATCTGGGCCGCGGCCCTCGTCATCGTCACCTGGCCGGCGATGCTGCGTCTGCAGGCCTGGCTGCGCGGAAGCCGCAGCGCAGCGATCACGGTCACCCTCGTGCTGCTGCTGTTGCTGGTGGCCGTCCCCTTGACCCTCGCCGTCGCCGCGATCGTGATCCACGCCGGCGACCTGGTGGGGCGCATGCAGGCCGGACTCACGGTCGACGTCCGCACGGCGCCGGGCTGGCTCAGCGGACTGCCGATCGTCGGCGAGCGGATCGGTACCGCCTGGCGCGACATCGCCGGCATGGGCGGCGAAGCGGCGTGGCGGCGGCTCGCACCCTACGGCACGACGCTGGTCGGCTGGCTCGTCGGCAGGATCGGCAACTTCGGCTACCAGACGGTCCAGTTCGCGCTGACGCTGGTCCTGGCGGCATTCATCTATGCGCATGGCGAAGCGCTGGCGGGAGGCGTCGCGCGCCTGACGCGGCGACTGTGGGGCGCGCCGGGCGAGAGGCTCGTGCAGTTGACGACGCCGGCCATTCGTGGAGTCGCGCTCGGCGTCGTCCTCGCCGCGGCAATCCAGTCGGTGCTCGCCGGCCTCGGCCTGGCAGTGGCCGGCGTGCCGTTCGCCGGGGTGCTGACGGCGGTGCTGTTCCTGCTCTGCCTGGCGCAGGTCGGCATGCTCGTCGTCCTCATCCCGGCGGTGATCTGGGTCTTCTGGTCCGGCGACCCGCTCGCGGCCACGCTCCTGCTCGGATGGTCGGTGGCCGCGGCCGTGCTCGACCAGTTCCTGAGGCCGATCCTCGTCGGCCGACACGCCAAGCTGCCGGCGCTTCTGATCTTCGTCGGCGTCGTCGGCGGTCTCGTGGCCTTCGGCCTGCTCGGCATCTTCGTCGGCCCGGTGGTCCTGGCCGTGGCCTACGAGCTGCTCTCGGCCTGGCTGCGGGGCGACCTGACACGCAGCGAGCCATCGTGAGGTTGCCATGAAGTACACCGCCCACCTCGACACCTTCGCTCGCGACCACCTGCCGCCGCCCGAGGCGCAGCCCGAGTTCCGCTTCGACCTGCCCGGGCTGCAGTTTCCCGAGCGCCTGAACTGCGCCACCGAGCTGCTCGACCGGCACGTGCGGGAAGGGCGCGGCGAGCGGCGCTGCGTCGACGCGCCGGGCGGGCCGACGTGGACCTACGCCGAGCTGCAGCGCCAGGCCGACGCCATCGCCCACGTGCTCGTCGAGGACTGCGGCCTCGTGCCCGGCAACCGCGTCCTGCTCCGCGCCGCCAACAAGCCGATGCTGGTCGCCTGCTGGTTCGCGGTGATGAAGGTGGGCGGCATCGCCGTGGCGACCATGCCGATGCTGCGCGCCAAGGAGCTCGGCCAGGTGATCGAGAAGGCGCGGGTGACGATCGCCCTCTGCGACGTCGCGCTGCGCGGCGAGCTCGATGCCGCGGCCACGGCCGCCGCGACCGTGCCGGAAGGGCCGGCCGCCGCGACGCGCCTCGAACACGTCATCCACTTCGGGGACCCGTCGGCCGCGGACGGCCTGGAGGCGCGCATGGCGCGCCACGTCGGCCAGCCGTTCGCCGGCGTCGACACCGCCGCCGACGACACCTGCCTGCTCGCCTTCACCTCCGGCACGACCGGCCAGCCCAAGGCGACGATGCACTTCCATCGCGACGTGATGGCGAGCTGCGTCTGCTTCCCGCCGCACGTGCTGCGCGCGCAGCCGGACGACGTCTTCATCGGCAGCCCGCCGCTCGCCTTCACCTTCGGCCTCGGCGGCCTGACGCTGTTCCCGATGCACATCGGCGCCTCGACCGTGCTGCTCGAGAAGGCCGGCCCGCCCGAGCTGCTGGAGGCGATCGCCGCCCACGGCGCGACGGTCTGCTTCACGGCGCCGACCTCGTACCGTGCCATGGCGGCCGGCGCGCGCGAGAAGAAGGTCGGCGCGCGCGACGGGGGAAGCTTGCGCAAGTGCGTCGCCGCCGGCGAGGCGCTTCCCGCCGCCACGCGCACGCTCTGGAAGGAGTCCACCGGCATCGAGATCATCGACGGCATCGGCGCGACCGAGATGTTCCACATCTTCATCTCCGCCGACGAAGCGAACGCGCGGCCCGGCGCCACCGGCAAGGTCGTGCCCGGCTACCGCGCCCGCGTCGTCGACGACGCCGGCCGCGACGTGCCCGCCGGCACGATCGGCCGCCTGGCGGTGCAGGGCCCGACCGGCTGCCGCTACCTCGACGACCCGCGGCAGGCCGACTACGTGAAGGGCGGCTGGAACTACACCGGCGACGCCTACCTGCAGGACGCCGACGGCTACTTCTTCTACCAGTCGCGCACCGACGACATGATCATCTCGGCCGGCTACAACATCGCCGCGATCGAGGTGGAGGACGTGCTGCTGCGGCACGAAGCCGTCGCCGAGTGCGCCGTCATCGGCGTCGCCGACGAGGAGCGCGGGCAGATCGTCAAGGCCTTCGTCGTGCTGCGCTCAGGCCGGCAGGGCGACGAGGCGATGGTGAAGGCGCTGCAGGACTTCGTGAAGGCGACGGTGGCGCCGTACAAGTACCCGCGGGCGGTGGAGTTCCGGGAGGCGCTGCCGCGGACGGAGACGGGGAAGCTGCAGAGGTTCCGGCTGCGAACGTAGTGCCTGCCAGACCCTGAGCAGCGTCACGCGAGTCGCTCCGTCACGGTCAGGCCGATCATCAGCAGGCAGATGGATGCATTGCAGGCATTCACGGGCGAGCGGGCTTGCGCGGCAGCAGCCCCGCATTGCGCCGGGCCGCCGCAGTCGCTAAGGTAGGGCACGCTCATCGTCCGAGCGGGCAGTACGGGGAGCATCTGATGGCAGAGCAACGGAGGCCGCTGAAGCCGGGAGACCCAGTGCCGGAGTTCACGCTGCCCGCAGCCAATCGCGAAGGCAACGTCTCCATGAGCGACCTGCGCGGGCGGCCGTTCCTGATCGGCTTCTACCGGGGCCTGCACTGCCCGTTCTGCCGCCGCCAAGTGGTTCAACTCGCCAGCATCCAGCCGGCGCTGAGCGCGGCGGGCGTAGAGACCATCGCCGTCGTCAACACCCCGGTCGAGCGCGCGCGCATGTACTTTCGCCATCGGCCGACGCCGGCGATGCTGCTCAGCGACCCGGATTGCGCCACGCACCGCGCCTTCGGCGTGCCGCGAATCGATTTCCTGCCCGAAGACAGCAGCGAGCCGCGGGAGTGGCCGTATCGGGCGGACTTGCCAGCATTCATGGCGGCGCGCGTCAACCCGACCGGCGAGCTCGACGAGCCGCTGCAGCCGATCGACACCAACTCCGTTCTCAACGCGAAGCAGGGCTTCGAGATGGAACCGGCCGATCAGGCGATCCTCGCGGCGCACATGACGCAGCTCGCTGGGCACTTCCTCGTCGACGTCGATGGCAGGATCGCCTGGACGCAGATCGAGGCGCCCGACGGGCCGAACGGCATCGGCATCTTCCCCACGCCGGCCGAGCTGATCGCCGCCGCGGAGCGCCTCGGCCGCTGATCGCGGTTCTCAGCACAGGAACGGCAGCACGACCAGCGAATCGCGGTCCACTCCGGCCTTCGCGCAGACCTCGTCGGCACGAATGAAGTACTGCTCGGCGCGCGCATCGTCGCCCTGGTCGAGATAAACCGTGGCGAGGCCCTCGTAGCAGGGGAACATCAGCTGCGGCTCGCCCATCTGCTCTGCCCATCCGCGCGCTTCCTCGTAGTAGCGCAGCGCCTTTTCGAACTCGCCATGGCACTGGTGGATCTGTCCCAGGACGATCAGCGGCACCGCGAGGTGGTCGATCTGGCCGAGCTGGCGATCGAGGTCGATTGCCGATTGCGCCGCGCGCAGGCCATCGTCGTCGCAGCGCTGCGTGAGCGCGCAGTACGCGACGGCGAGGTTCGCGTACAGGCGTGACTGGAAGCCGAGGTCGCCGATCTTCTGCGCGGTCTCGAGGCCGAGGCGGCAGGTCTGCACGGCGCGGCTCGGGTCGAGCGTCGCGTACAGCACCCCGAGGTTGGCGTAGCTGCGGCAGGCGGCCTGCAGGAGGCCCGCCGCCTCGGCGACGGCGACGCTGCGCTCGATGTGGCGCACCGCCTCGGCGGGGCGATCGAGCCTGGCCAACGCGGCGCCGAGCGTGTTGTGCGCGTGCGAGATCGCGGCGGCGGCGGTGCGACTTCGGTCGGCGTCGCCCTGGCCGAGGCCGGCCGCGCGCTCGGCGTGCTGCAACGCCCGCCGTGTCCACCCGACCGCCCCCTGGTTGTCGCCGGTCCGAAACGAGAGGCGGCCCATCTCCTGGCACAGGTGGGCGAGCTCGATGCCGGTGTCGAGGTCGATCGCGACGGCTTCGCTGTCGCCGCCGAGCAGCCTCAATCCCTCGCGCAGGCCCGCGAAGCTGCGTTCGCGCTCGCCGGCGTCCCAGTGCAGGCCGGCGAGCTTGCGCTGCATGCGCGCTTCGCAGATGGCGTGGGCGCCGGTGCGCGCCCAGGCGAGCACGGCGTCGAACTGCGCGCGCGCGTCGTCGCCACGACCGATGGGGCCGAGCAGGTCGCCCATGTGCTCGCGAATGGCGGCGAGCGCCGGTTCGTCGCGCGCCCGGCCGCTCTCCAGGATGGCGAGGGCGCGTGCGTAGTAGCGCAGGGCGTCTTCGTTGGCGTAGATGCCGCGCGCCCAGTCACCGGCGCTCACCAGGTAGCGGGCGCCGCGCTCGCGGTCTTCGCCGTGGCTGAAGTGATGCCCGAGCGCCTCCATGTCCTCGAGGCGCGCCGGTCGGGTTCCGTGCACGCCTTCGAGCACCGTGCCGGCACGCTGATGCAGCTCCGTGCGACGCCGCAACAGCAGGTTCTGGTACGCGACGTCGTGCGCCATGGTGCTGGCGAAGCGATAGCGCGGCGCCGGATGCGGCGCAGGCGGCGCCGCCCGTGCGGCCATCGGCACGAGCAGCTCGGCATCGCACAGCAGTGCGAGCAGTGCGGGATCCGCGGCGGCTTCGTCCACCGCGCCGAGCAGCGCCGACTCGAAGAGCGGCCCGAGGATCGCTGCGCTCTGCAGCGTGCGACGGGCCGCGGGCGGCAGGCGGTCCATGCGCGAAAGCAGCAGGCCCTCGATCGAGGACGGCACGTCGACATTCCCGGCCGCCGCATCGCAGCGCCAGCGACCGTCGGCACCCCGGGTCAGGACGCCGTTCGAGATCAGACCCCGGACCACTTCCTCGAGATACAGCGGATTGCCGCCGGCCTGACGAACGATCTGTTCCTGCAACGCGGGCTCGAACGGCGACTCGGCGCCCGCGCCGAAGAACGCCGCCAGCAAGGATTCGATGGCCCCGTCGGCGAGCGGCTCCAGCTGCAGCAGGCTGTGCGGAACGCGCCCGCAGTCGAGCGTGGCGGGGTCGAACGGCGGCCGGCCCGTCAGCACGACCAGCAACGGGCGCTCGCACAGCCAATCGGCCAGTGTCGGGATGGCGTCGATCGACGCCGCGTCGGCCCACTGCAGGTCCTCGAGCACGAGCACCAGCGGTCCGTTGGCGAGGCGGCGCTCGAGCACCGTGCGCAATGTCATCGCGATCTGGCGCTTGAGCCGCTCGGGCTCGATTTCGCTCGATCGTTCGACGGACTGCAGGCCGAGGATGTAGCCGACGACCGGAACCACCAGCTCGATCTCGGCGTCGCCGGCGCCGATGGCGCGCATGCCTTGCTCGACCTTTGCACGCGCGAACTCCAGCGAATCGGCTGGCCCGATGCCGTAGCCCTCGATGAAGAGGCCCGCCGTGAGGCCGTAGGGCCGCGGGCCGACGGATGACGCGACGACGCGGCGCACGGTCGCCTGCTCGAAGCCGGCGGCGCCATGCAAGCGCTCGAGCACCGCGTCGACCAGGCGCGACTTGCCGACGCCCGCCTGCGCGACCAGGCTCACGACCTGTGCCCGGCCATCCGCGACGCGCAGCGCGGCAGAGAGCACCTGCGTCAGCTCGACGTCGCGCCCGACGAGCCGCGCCTTGAGCCCTTGCGCGGCGAGGCCGCGCAGATCGGTCGGCCGCGCATCGTGAACATCGAGCAGCCGATACACGTGCAGCGGCTCGGCCTTGCCTTTCAGCGCCAGCATGCCGGCGGCCTCGAACACGAACTCCCGTTCGGTCAGCTGATGGGTGGCGGAGCTCACCAGCGTCTGCCCCGCGCCGGCGGCGGACTGCAGGCGCGCCGCCGTGTTCACCGCATCACCCGTCACGGCGTACGCTGCGTCCGCGGCCGTGCCGAGACGGCCCGCGACCACCCGGCCGGTGTTGATGCCGATGTGCAGCGCAAGCGCCGCGCCGAGCTGGTCGCGCCAACGATCGCTGAGCTCGGCCACGCACGCGTGCATCTCGAGAGCGGCGCGCAAGGCGCGCTGCGGGTCGTCCTCGTGTGCCACCGGCGCACCGAAGACAGCCACGACAGCGTCTCCGATGAACTTCTCGGGGTATCCATCGAATCGGTCGATGACGCCGCGCAACGCGCCGAACAGGTCGGTCTGCAGGCGGCGCACGTCTTCCGGGTCGAGCCGCTCGGAGATGGCGGTGAAGCCGGACAGGTCCGCGAACAGCACCGTGGCAGCGCGGCGATCGGCGTCCGCGCCGACGGTGGGCGCCGGCGCCGCGGCCGCGAGCTTCAGCCCGCAACCGGGACAGAAGGCGAAGCCGACGGAGACATCGAACTGACACCGTCCGCACTTCATCGCGACGCATCCCGTGGAGGTTGGCTGGCGCGCCGGAGCATACGCGCGCGATGGCAGCCAGGATCGGTGCCGCGCCGCGCGCCGGCGAAGCCTGCCGCGCGCACGGCTTCTTCTACATCGTCAACCGCGGCATCGACGAGAAGCGCGAATGGTTCAAGAACGGGTGCGCTGAAACGGGCCAGGCGACGCCCATGCTGCAGGTAGCATGGACTCCCCCTCGAGCCCCGACCTGAGCACTGCCCATGACGACCCGACGCACTCCCTGGCGGACCCTCGGCGGCGGCGCAGCCGCCCTTCTTCTCTTGGCGACGCTCGACGCCGCTGCCCAGGATCTGCAGCGGCTCACGATCATGGACGCCGGCGGCTTTCCGGAGCCGATGCCCGCGGCGACGGTGGAGGTTCCTGCCGGCTGGCGCGCCCAGGGCGGCATCGTCTGGAACCAGGGCACCCACTGCGTGAGCAACAAGGTGCGCCTCGAGTGGCGGGCCCGCTCACGGGACGATCTGCACGGCTTCGAGATCATGCCCGGCTACAGCTGGCAGGTGCAGGGCACGCAGCTGCAGATGAATCCCTGTCCGGCCCAGCCTTTCCGCTCGGCGCGCGAGTTCCTCGAGGCGGTGGCGCAGCAGCGCCGAGCCGGCGCCCGTGTGCTTCAGTACCGCGACCGGCCCGGCGTGGCGCCGGCACGCGTCGCCCAGGCCGGCACCGCGGCCGACTCGCGGATCCGCAGGCGAGTCGATGCCGGCCAGCTCCTGATCGCCTATAAAAGCAACGGCACCGATTTCCGCGAGGTGCTGGAGACCAGCAGCGAGTTCACGGAGCTGCAGGGGAACATCATGGGTGGCGCCGCCATGGTGTACGCACTTCGCGCGCCCCACGGCCACCTCGACTTCGCTCTCGTCGATCGGCTGCGGAACTCGTTCCGCTACGAGCAGCGGTGGGGCGAGATGATGGTGGCCTCGCTCACGTCGGCAGAACGGCGCTTCTCGTCCGCACAGAGCGCGGCGATCGCGCAGTGGCACGCCAGGGAGATGGCCCGGATCAACGCCGAAGGTGCGGCCGACCGGGCGGCCATCCGCGCCGCCGCGAACCGCGACGTGGCCAGGATCAACGCCGAGACCTACGCGGGCACGCAAGCGACGAACGACCGCATCCACCGCCGGAACCTCGAGGGCCTCGGCGAATACAACACCCACCAGAACGGCGGAACGCAGGTTCGCTCGAGCATCCACGCCGGCCAGCGCGTCCTGCGCAACGCGAACGGCAGCATCACGAGCACCAACGATCCGTATTTCAACCCCGCCGGCAGCCGCGAGCTGCAGCGGGTCCGCTGACCATGGCTCGGCCTCGCAGCGGCTGCGCGCTCGCCGCCTGGCTGGTGGCGGTGGTCTCGGCGTGCGGTTCGGCCGTGCAGGCGCAGGACAGCTTCGACGACAAGACGCCGAACACCCGGGGTCCTCGGCCGGTGCAGACATCGCCGGCACCCGCTGCCACGACACGCCCCCCCGTCATCGCCCCTGCCGAGAAGCAGGCGCCCGCGGTCGATGGTGGCGAGACGCAGGACTTCGGCGTCGCGCCGACTGCGGAGCTGCGCCCCACCGCGCAACTGCACGGACCGACGCCGACGACGATTCCGGGCGGCAAGGTCGTCGGCACCCGTCAGCTGGCCCAGTGGATGCAGGGGCAGCAGGGCCAGCAGGGCAAGGTGTTGCTGCTGCATGTCGTCGGCAGCAGCACGCATCTGCCGAACGCCATTCCGGCCACGCCGGCGTCTCAGGGCGGTCGCTTCGACGATCCGGTCCAGAACGAGTTCGGCGAGTACCTCCAGAAGGCGACGGCGGGCGACCGGTCACGCCTCGTGGTGACGTACTGCCAGGGCGTTCGCTGCTGGGGCTCGTACAACGCGGCGCTGCGTGCCATCCGCATGGGCTACACGAATGTCCACTGGTATCGCGGCGGCATGGAGGCCTGGCAACAGGCCGGATTGCCGCTCCTGGATGCCTCGGCGGCGCACGGCTCGAGACAGCAGCCTGACGCGCCGGCGCGGCGCTGAAGGGCCGCCCTTCGCCCGCCCTTCTTGCGGCTAGTGGCGGAGTACCTTGCTCGACCTGTCTGCCGCCTTGGAAAAGGCCTGCAGCTCGCGGATCTCGTCCACGTGGATCTTTCCGTACCGGATGCGGACGATCCCGGCATCCTGCAGTTCGTGCAGCGCTCGATTGGTGATCTGTCGTGACAGGCCGCAGAGGCGCGCGATCTCCTGCTGGGAAATCATCACGACGTCCGATCTCGTCGGGCAGAGCGCAGGGTTGAACAACTCGGCGAGACAGCTCGCTACCCTGACCCGTCGTGCTCTGCATGCGGCAGCTTTCGACCAGAGCCACGAACTGCCCCAGGCGGGCATTCAGCTGACGCACCAGGAAGTTGTTGAACGGCAGGCTCGTCTGGTACAGCCGATCGAACGTGGCGATGGGCATCAACGCCATTCGGCTGTCCCGCAAGGCGACGACCTCGTAGGGGCGCCTTTCCTGCTTGATCAGCGAACCCTCGCCGAGCCAGCCTCCCGCCGACACGCCGATGAACGTGGTGCATCGGCCGTCCGGCGCGACCGTGTCGACCTTGACCATCCCTTCGATGACGCCCAGCCAGTACTCGGCCGGCTCACCCTCGCGGCAGATGACCGAGCCTGCAGCGAAGTGCTGCTCTCGGGTCTCGCGCACGACTCGATCGATCTGCGCCGGCGTCAAGCCTTGCGCCCAGGCCGCATGCCGCAGCATGCTGCTCGCGGTGATGAATGGCGTCGTCAACGGGCGCTCCGACGAGAGGGGAACAAGTCGCCGACCTTATACCCAACGTCGTTCGGAGCCGTGCACGTGGACTCTCAGAACTGCACCGAGGCGGGCACCGCGCCCACGGCCGTTCCCGCCGGGCCCGAGTTGAAGTTCAGGAACGTGTACTCCGAAGTCTGATGGACGCCGGGCTTGGACCAGTCGCAGACGCCGTCCGTGAACACGGCCGACAGGCGAGCCCGCTGACCGGCATCGAAGGCAACGCCAGGGTAGTCCGTGCTCGTGAACACGAGAGGCTTCAGCTGACACTTGTAGATGTCCTCCGACAGCGGCCCGCCGGCGACGCGCCGAGGCGACAAGGTCGGGCGCAACGGGCACGCCGGGTCGTTGAGCGCGAGCTCCGTGGCCAGATCGGCGTCGGTGGCACCGTTGGTCGTGAAGCAGCCATCCTTCACGTCGGCCGGCTTGTTGCTCACGACCTTCGCCTCGATCGGCGCAGTCCCCGTGTCCGCCTCGATGGCTGCCAGCCAGCGGTCCATCATCTTGAAGGACTGGCGGACCAGCGCCGTCCCGGTCGTTGCGTTGCTCGCACGGATGACCTGGTTGGCATGGCCGCCGTTCACCGCATCGAGCCGGGCGCGGGCCTGGAAGGAGCGCCATGTCATGTGAATGTCGGCGCCGCGTTCCGGCCTGAGATCGATGATCGCGACCTTGGCCAGGTTCCTTGCGTTGCTGTGCAGGCCGCTGCGATAGATCTGCGGCAGCACGTCCGGAACGGCCCTGAAGCGGGCGGCCGGAATCGTTGGCGCAGCAACCAATCCCGCACTCCAGTCCATGTCGCTGTTGTAGCTGCCGATCCCCTCGTTGAGCTGCACGAACTGTTCTGCCGTGATGACGCCGTCCTGCAGCGCCTTGAGGCCGTACTGCACACCGGCGTTGTCATAGGGCAGCTTCGGCTTCACGTTCCGGTCGGTATCAGTCACGGTGCCGAAAATGGCGAGCATCATGTCGTGGATGGAGCAGCGCACGCCGTTCGGTCGCAGGATCGGGTCATAGGTCAGCGATGCCGGGAAGCCTGCCCCGCAGTTGGCGGCGCGTTTGGGGTCCTGCGGATTGATGAACGAGTTTCTCCAGGTCGTGCAGTAGTTCGAAGGGTGGCCGTTGATGGCCGCTCGAGCAGCGTCGGGCAACGCCGCGCCATTGGGCGTCTGGTAGAAGTTCTCCAGCATGCCGCATTCGCGCGTTTCGATCCAGGTCGATACCGCATCCGGGTAGCTGATGCCCGTCTGCAGGCCCTGCATGAGGCCCGGCACGACGGAAGCGATGACCGTCTGCATCATCGAGCCGCCGGAGCCGCCGTCGGCCATGGTGTAGCGGATCTCGCCATAGGTGTCGATGATGTGCTCCTTGACCATCATCATGTTCTCGGTAGCCAGCACCTCGTTGTTGTTGTCGTTGTGATTGGTGAGCTGCGCGTTGGCGACCATGAACCCGGCGGCGAGCGCGTTCGCGTCGAAGACCGAGGTGCCGGGTTGCTGCTGGAAGCGGTTGCCCGAGGCGGAGGCGCCGAATTTCCAATGCAGCTTTCCGTTCCAGGCCGTCTGCGGGGCCCAGGGCGTCCATGCCTGGGCCGGGTCGAAGTACGCCAGCACCTGATACATGCCGCGCGCCATCGTCCCGCGCTCGAGACGCAGAAGGCGTTTGGCGACGACACCCCGGTCGTTGGTGAAGTCGGCGATCTGGTTGTCGTTGGGTCTGGCGGCGGGGTCGTACTCGACGAAGCACGGGTCGGCGCCGGTCGTCCCGAACGTGCAGGCAGTGCCTTCCTTGGCCTTCGGCTGGTAGTAATGGATGTACTTCGCGGGTGCGTTGCACTTCACGTCGACGGGATCCGCGTCGAGGCCGTTGGCGCGCGTGGTGACGGTCGCCGAGAGGCTCGTCCCTTCCACGATCAGCGTCGTCGCCCGCCCGTCCTTGGTCGCGCAGATCCACGGCTCTGCCTGCACACCGGCGAACACGGGTCCGCTGCGCGAGTGATTGGTGATGACCAGACGCGCTCCCTTGCCGGCGCTGGTCGCCGAAAGCGTGTTCGAACCCGCCTTGAGGCCGGTCACGACGCCCAGCATCCGGCCGTTGCCTCTGACCGCAAACTTGTCGGAGATGTCGGTACCGTCCAGATCGACCTTTACGGCCGATGCGCTCGCGCCTGCCGGGAGGACCACCTCGACGTACGCATCGCCGCCGCTGATCATGTCCGCACGGTTCGACAGTGTCTTGACGGCGGTGGGTGCGGTGCTGGCAGTCGACGGCGGCTGACTCGAGTCGTCGGAGCTGTCGGATCCTCCGCCGCACGCGGCGAGTGCGGCGCTGGCAACGATGGCTGCCATCGTGTGCCGGGAACAGGGCCGAGCGTGCATGTCGTCTCCTTGGTGGTTCGAACGATTCGAGCACGAGACCCGCACCATGACTGTCAATCAACTGACACTCGCGGGAAATCCCTCGGGCCATGGCTCGGGAGCGTGGGGACCCCCGCATCAGGTGCTCGCTCCGCTCCCTGCAGACGCTCGATTTACCATGGCTCCAGATGCACCACCTGCCCCTGATCGATCTGCGCGCCGCCGCCGATAAAGTCGCTTGCGCCATCGGCGACGCCTGCCGCGCGCACGGCTTCTTCTACGTCGTCAACCACGGCGTCGACGAGTCCCTCGGCCAGCGCCTCGAAGACCTGAGCCACCGCTTCTTCGCCCTTCCCGAAGCCACCAAGGCCCGCTACGCCATGCCGCTCGGCGGCCGCGCCTGGCGCGGCTGGTTCCCGCTTGGCGGCGAGCTGACCTCGGGCCGGCCCGACTGGAAGGAGGGCCTGTACCTCGGCACCGAGCTGTGCGACTCGCATCCGCGCGTGGCGGCGCGCGTGCCGCTGCACGGCAGGAACCTGATCCCCGGCGACGACGTGCTGCCGGGCTTCCGCCAGACGATCCTCGAGTGGATGGCCGCGGTCACGGCGCTCGGGCACCGCGTCATGCAAGGCATCGCCCGCTCGCTCGAGCTGCCGGCCGACTACTTCGCGAGCCGCTACACCGCCGACCCGCTCATCCTCTTTCGCATCTTCGACTACCCGAGCCGGCCGATCCCCGAAGGGCTCGACGTGCGTCACGGCGTCGGCGAGCACACCGACTACGGCTTGCTCACCCTGCTGCGGCAGGACGCCGTCGGCGGCCTGCAGGTGCACACGCGAGACGGCTGGATCGAGGCGCCGCCGGTGCCGGAGTCCTTCGTCTGCAACATCGGCGACATGCTCGACCGCATGACCGGGGGCCTCTACCGGAGCACGCCGCATCGGGTGCGTCTCAACACCAGCGGGCGGGACCGGCTCTCGTTCCCGCTTTTCTTCGATCCTGACTTCGACGCCCGCATCGAGCCGATCCGCAGCGCCGCCACCGACGACCACGCGACGCGCTGGGACGGCGCCAGCGTGCACGCGTTCGAAGGCACCTACGGCGACTACGTGATGGGCAAGGTGGGGAAGGTGTTCCCGGAGCTCGGGCGCGAGGTGAGGCTCGCGCCGCGGACCTGAGCCGCCGGTCCTTACCGCGATGCCGACACCGCCTCGGCGAGGTGGCGCAGCAGCGCGCCGCCGTCGCCGCGCCAGGCGCTCCCGTGCATGCACGCCAGCGTGCGCGGCTTCTGCTCGGCCAGGCGCAGCAGCGTCCCGGTCGTTTGCGGCGCATGCGCGAAGTAGTCCATCGGCTGGCGGAACGCCTCGCTCGGGCCGAGGATGTCGCCTTCGGTGAGGGCCTGATCGCCGTGCCCGGGCTGCGTGAACAGGTCGCCGCAGAGGAAGGTGGCGGTCGAGGTCTCCATCAGCAGGCCGCAATCCCAGCCATGCGGAACGTGCGGCGTGTCGAACCACTGGACGGTGCGGCGGCCGAGCGCGAGCTGCTCGCCGTCGGCCAGGGCGCGCGGCGCACGGTCGGCGACGTCGGCGACGGAGACCATCGCCGCGACCTGGCTGCAGAGCGGCACGGCCGCCGGCGCGACGGCGATCAGCTCGTTCAGGGCGCCGCACTCGTCGGCCTCGAAGTGGGAGAGGCCGACGTAGCGCAGCCGCTCGATCGGCATGACCGCCGCGATCGCCTCGCGCACCAGCGGGAACATCCGCCGCGGCCCGGTGTGCCAGAGGAGCGGCTGGTCGTCGACGAGCAGGTACTGGTTGAAGCTGAAGGCCTGTCCGTCGGGCAGGTCGACCGGCGTGTTGATGCGATAGATGCCGTCGGCGACTTCCTGGACGTTGGTGCCGGTCTGCGGGTTGGTGATCATGGGGGTTCCTTTCGGGGAGAGTGGATGGCTGCAGGTTGTGGCGCCAGTCGGGCGGGCGTTACAGGATCTTTTTTCTTCCCCACCGCTTGGCTATCCTGAGGCATGGAAGCGATCGACGCCCTGTCCGCCGCCGACGGCCCCGAGGTCCACGCCGCTCGGCGGATCGTCGGCTCCGCGCCCGGCGAGGCGCGCGAGGCGGAAGCCGAGCTCTACCGCCTGCTCGCGCCGCGCGCCCGCCGCTTCGGCCTGCGCCACCTCCGCGACGCCGACGCCGCGGCCGACCTGATGCAGCACGTCATGACGCTCACGATCGAGCAGCTGCGCAGCGGCCAGCTGCGCGAGCCCGAGCGCGTGCTGTCGTTCGTGCTCGGCGCCTGCCGGCTGACGGTGATGGACCAGCGCCGCGGCGAGCGCCGGCGCGAGGACCTGCTGCAGCGCTACGGCGACGCACTGGCGATCGCCGACCTGCACGTCGCCCCCCGGCTCGACCACGAGCGCGTCGCCGACTGCCTCGAGCGCCTGGCCGAGCGCGAGCGCTCGGTGCTCGTGATGACGTTCTTCGACGAGCAGCCGTCCGAGGCAGTCGGGCAGCAGCTCGGCTGCTCGGCGGGCAACGTGCGGGTCCTCCGCCACCGCGGCATCGAGAAGCTGCGGCGCTGCGTCGACGCGGGCAGGAGAGCCGCATGAGCGCGGGCCCGTCGAACCATGTGCCCCGCGAGGCGCTGCTCGACTACTGGCTGCACGAGAGCGACCCGGCCGCCACCGACGCGATCGACGAGCACCTGATGGACTGCGAGCCCTGCGGCCGGGCGCTCGACGAGCTCGTCGCGCTCGGCGACGCCGTGCGAGCGGCATTCCGTTCCGGTGCGGTGTCGGCGATGGCGAGCGACGCCTTCCTGCAGCGGCTCGTCGCCGGAGGCGTGCACGTGCGCGAGTACCGCCTGCCGCGCAACGGCAGCGTGAACTGCACCGTCGGCCCCGACGACGAGCTGCTCGTGGCCCACCTCGAGACGGACTTGCGCGGTGTCGAGCGGCTCGATGCCGTGGTGACGCTGTCGCTGGAGCCCGACGTGCAGCATCGCTTGCACGACGTCCCGTTCGACGCGCACGCGGGCGAGGTGCTCTGGTTGCCCAAGTTCGGCCTGGTCCGGAGTGCGCCGGCGCACGTGGCGGAGGTGACGCTGCTGTCGGTCGGCGCCGCCGGCAGCGAGGAGCTGGGGCGCTACACGTTCCGCCATCAGCCGTGGCCGCCCCGTCCCGCACCGCCCGGCTGACGGCCTCGGGATGGACAATCCCGACCGCATGGGCAAGCCCGGTCGACTCGCCAGCGCCGCGTGGTTCGTGCTGCCGCTCGTGGCGCTCCTCGTCGTGTGGGAGGTCGTGGTCCGCGGCTTCGACGTCAGCCCGCGCACCTTTCCGGCCCTCGACTCGGTGCTCGTCGCCGGAGCCGCGGCCGTCGCCGACGGCAGCCTGATCCGCCATATCGGCGCGAGCCTCGGCCGCGTCGCGCTCGGCACGCTGATCGGCATCGCCCTCGCCGTGCCGCTCGGCATCGCGATGGGCACCAACCGCGCGGTGTCGGCGTTCTTCACGCCGCTGCTGCGCTTCTTCTCGGTGCTCGCGGGCATCGCCTGGATCCCGATCGCGACGCTCTGGTTCGGCTACGGCTTCGGCGCCATCACCTTCGTCATCTTCAACGCCGTCTTCTTCGTCGTCGCCTACAACACCCTGCTCGGCGTCACCGGCCTCGCCCTGCCGCTGCGCCACGCGGCGGCGTCGCTCGGCGCGACGCGCTGGCAGATGCTCACCGAGGTGCTGCTGCCGGGCGCGCTGCCGAACATCGTCACCGGCATCCGCACCGGACTGGGCTTCGCCTGGCGCGGCCTGATCGCCGCCGAGATGATCGCCACCAACGTCGGCCTCGGCTACATGCTCTTCGTCGCCCGCGACTTCTATCGCACCGAGGTGATCGTGATGGGCATGATCGTCATCGGCGTGCTCTGGCTGCTGATCGACCGCCTGCTGCTCGCGCCCTGGGAGCGGGCGACGATCGAGCGCTGGGGCATGGTGCGCGCGGCATGAGCGCGGTGCTGCCTGTCGTCTCGCCGTGGCGGCGCGCCTGGGGTGCCGGCGTCCGCCTGCTGGCGCGCTGGCCGGCCACGCTTGCCTGACGAAGGTGCCGAAGATTCCAATCGTTTGCGGTCAAGCCCTTCGCTGCCGCAGATCGAGTCGGTCAGTTTTCGCAAGGCATCAACGGGCCAGAACAAGCGTCCGTTTAGTCGGCGCGGCCGGAGAGGCCCGTTGTCGTTAGAGGCCCACGAGCGAAGCGTCGCGGGTTGCCGGTTCAGGTGATAAGCAGCGCAGCTGGTGTCGACTCCAGCCCTGGTTTCTTGATCGAGGGGTGGATACGAGTTAAGTGCGCGATTGGGTACGTCATGAGAGTGCATGTGCGGGAATCAGAGTGGAGGAGCGAGGACCTCACTCTAGATTTCTGATCGGCCTTGAATTCCTCGATGACCGCATCACGCTGCCATCGACTCATTCGATTAATGAAGCGAAAACGTGCCTCAATGCCGCTCTGATCCTTCTACTGCCGCCTTTGCATTTCGAGTGCGTTCTCGGTCCTTCTTTGCGCATCTACTACGCATCTACTACGCATCTACTACGCATCGACATGTGCGACTGTGCAGTCGCGTGGGCCGGGGATTAGGCGGCCAGCTGAGGGCGACGCAGTTGCTTGCGGAGGCGCTCGCTGCTTGCCTCGAGCACGATCCAGCGCTCGATCTTCTCGTGCCAGCCTCGCAGCAGGTCCATGGGGCGGACGCGGTAGTGCTTTTCTACGGTGGCGCTTGGCTTGTGCCCCTGCAGCTGGGCTACGACGCCAACCGGGCACTCGACCCACTCGCTCAGCGATCCAAATGAACGGCGCAGTCCATGCAGGGTCAGGTGAGGCAGGTTGGCGCGCTTGACCGCCCTCGCGTGGTTATGGCGAGGGTCCTGGAGCCGGCCGCTCTTCGAGGAGACGCTCGAGAAGAGCCACTCGTTGGTTCGGGGTAGTGACGAGAGCAGGTTCTCGACGTATGGGGTCAGGGGGATAGAGCGTTGACCTTCGACCTTGTCGCGGATCGACACGGTCCTCCAGCGAAAGTCGACGTCCGCCCATCGAAGCTGCATCCACTCCTCTGGCCTTGCCCCGGTGAGCAACAGAGATTGCAGATAGGCAGCGACCACCAAATTCGGCTCGCTCAGGACGGCCGAGAACCATGGCGCGATCTGCTCACGTTGGAGCGCGTCGGCCTTCGCCTTCGGCCTTGCGAGTTTGTCGCGGACCTTCCTGGCCCGAATGGCATCTTTGTCGACGATCGGGCCGTACTCGGCGTGCTCGGCGCACCGGTTGAGGAAGGCGCGGAGCAGCCGATAAGCGAGAGCAGCACGCGTCGGTCGTGCGGCGGTCTCACGCCGCAGCCAGATGGCCAGGAGTTCGGCATCGAGCTTTGCCAGCGGATTCGCGAGCAAGCCCGCCAAGGGGCCGGGTTGTGTCTTGCCCTTGCCGCGAGCGAGAGGAAGGCCGCCCGGACTGGAGAGGGACAGGTGATCGCGGCAGTGAAGAGCGCTCCAGGGGCCGCGCCGAAAGCCGTGCCGACGCCCTTCCTCGCAGTAGCGCGCCCAAGCTTCCGCCCCGGTGACCTCCTGGCGTCGGCGCTCGACCGCTTCTGCGGCCCGGCTGGCCTTGTCGACGCGGATGGTTTCGGCACGCTCAGCTCTTGGGTCCTTGCCCTGGTCGACGAGAGTCTTGAGCCTGCCCGCCTCGGCACGCGCCGCCGGCAGCGACCAGGCTGGCGGACTGCCGATCGTTGTGCGGATGGTGCGTCGGTCTAGCTTCGACTCGAAGATGAAGGATCGCGCGTCTGCCGCCGTGACCCTGAGTCCAAGGGCTGGTTGCTCCGAGTCCCAGATGAACGCTGACCTGTCTCGGGGGCCAACGCGGTGTTCGCGATTCGGCCGGTCGTAAACTTCACCCGCGCCATCGAATTGCAGGGCCCGAGAGCCCCGCCTGCCGTGTAGCCACCATGTAGCCAACTTTATCCGACAGACGTCGACACTCCAACAAACAAATAGCAGTCGGGAAACCGCACCAACGCTTGCTTTCAGAGGAACGGGACCAGTTCAGCCCCGCCTAGCCCGGCAATGTCAGCGGGGCTGACGAGGACTCATAATCCTTTGGTCGTTGGTTCGATCCCCAACACGGCCTACCAGACCGGTTCCAGTGCCGCTCGCGACCGAGGTTCTGTGCCCGCTCCCCTGTTCCTCATGGTGCCCGGCGCGCCGACGCCGGTGGCGCCCTTCAGCCACGCCGTCGAGTCCGACGGCTGGTGCTTCATTACGGGCCAGATGCCCACCCATCCCCACGACGACAGCTTGCCGCTGGCGCCCGACATCGAGGGCCAGACGAGGCGGGTGATGGACAACCTCCGCCTCGTGCTGTCGGGCCTCGGGCTCGGCCTCGAGCACGTCGTGCAGGCGCGCGTCTACCTGACCCACTTCGAGGAGGACTACGCGCGCATGAACGCGGTGTACGCCAGCTACTTCCCGCCCGACCGCCGACCGGCGCGCACCTGCATCGGGGTCACCGCGCTGGCCCGTTCGGCGAGGGTCGAGATCGACCTGCTGGCCCGCCGCAGCGCGGCGGACTGACACCGCGCGCCTGCGTCGGGCTCCGTCGCTGTGCAGTCGCGATGGCTGCCGGTGCCGTTCCTCGAACGGACGTCAGTGCGAGCGCAGGCGGTCGACGATCTCCGCCGCTTCGTGACGGGCGAAGAAGAACGGATAGAAGGACCGCTCCCTCGCTTCGCCGCGCAAGCCGCCGAGGCGGGCGATCTCGCCGGCGGAATGGCCGAGGTCCAGGCGCATCAGGACCGCAGGCGCTTTGACCTCCACGTCGAGGCGTTCATCCGCCGCGCGAGTGAAGCCGAGCATGCGCTCGTAGAAGCGGACATGCCTCGGGTTGACTTCGATCAGCACATCCGTGCAGCCGTGCAATTCCATGACGTAGAGGTAGGCGACGTGGAAGATGGCCCCCAGCACCGTTTGCGATCGAACGGCGTCTTCCACGGCAAGCTTGGTGAAGTCGCAGAGCTTGCGTCCTTCACGGCGGAGCGCGTCAACCTCGTCGGGGAACAGGCGGCCGACGTAAAGGCCGTCGTCGGCATCGATGCTGGCGGTGAGCGTCGCGACGACGGTCTCTCCCATGCAGGCGGAGAGCGTCACCCGATCGGTTCCGCCGTGATGCAGGGGCGATACGGAGTACCCCCGCCACGCGTATCGGCGCTGGAGCAGTGAGCTGACACGACCCCTGCGGTCGGAGTCGCTGACAACCGCGATGTGAAATTCGTTGTTCGACTCGTCGGCCGTTTGAGCAACGTGCTGAGATCGATCGGCGTACGAGGGGAGGAAGAAGGCTGAATCGAGGTCCGAGGGGATCCTGCCTCGGGGCGCTGGGTGATTGCGGACCTGGAATGCCGCGTGCATCTCTGACACTAATTGTTCCTGTGATCTGCCAAAAACCGGCAGAAGTCGTAACAATGGGTTTCGGCGCGTCGGGTGCTTGGCCCGGCCGCATCCCGCGGGGTAGCTTGTGTTGCAGCGCACTGGATACCGGTTGCATTTGGAAACATCCGACCCAGCAGCGCACACGGCAACTGCACGATCCGAGCCACGTCGGGGGTTTCACGATGCGCCTAACATGCGCCCCTCCTCGCATCGGCGCCCATGGCCATCTTTTCCTACTCTGAGGCGTTCCGACGCAACATCGGCTGGGTCACCGAAGCCGAGCAGCAGGTCCTGCGCCGCAAGCGCATCGCGATCGCTGGTCTGGGCGGGGTGGGCGGCGCCCATCTGCTCACCCTGACGAGGCTCGGGATCGGCGGCTTCAACGTGGCGGACTTCGACGCATTCGAGCTGCACAACTTCAACCGGCAGGTCGGCGCATCCGTGCACTCCATCGGTCGCGCGAAGGCCGAGGTCATGGGCGAGATGGCCCTGGCGATCAATCCTGAGCTCGACATCCGCTCCTTCCCAGAGGGCGTCAACGCCGGTAACGTGGAACGCTTCCTCGACGACGTCGACCTCTACATCGATGGCCTGGACTTCTTTGTCTTCGACGAACGTGAGCGGATCTTCGATCTCTGTGCCCGACGAGGCATCCCGGCGATCACGGCCGCGCCGATCGGAATGGGGGCGGCGCTCCTGATCTTTCTGCCGGGGCGGATGACCTTCGAGGAGTACTTCCGCATGAGCCGTGCCTCGGACGATGAGAAGGCTGCGCGATTTCTCGTCGGGCTCTCACCATCGATGCTGCAGGTGGGCTACCTGGCCGATCCCAGCCGCGTCGACCTCAGCACACGTGCCGTGCCGTCCACGCCCATGGCGTGCGACCTCTGCGCTGGTGTGGCCGCGACCGAGGCACTCAAGGTCCTGCTCGGCCGCGGCGGCGTGCTGGCGGCCCCCTGGGGCGTTCACTTCGACGCCTACAAGAACCGGCTGAAGCGATCCTGGCGGCCGGGCGGCAATTCGCATCCTCTCCAGCGCGCGCTAATCGCGATGATCCGGCGGCGTTACGCCTCCCCGAGCTCGGAACAAGTCACGCCATGAGTCCTCGGGAGTCGCGAGAGACGGCCACGTCGGCCCCGCCGTCGGCAAGGGCCGATGTCGCCTGGCAGATCCTCGATCTCGCCCGCTGGGCTCCGAGCGGCGACAACACCCAGCCCTGGCGCTTCGAGGTGCGCGGCGACGATCATGTGGTCGTGCACGCCTTCGACACCCGGGGTCACTGCGTCTACGACATCGATGGCCGAGCGAGCCAGGTCTCGGTGGGAGCCTTGCTGGAGACGGTGCGCATTGCGGCCACGGTCCACGGTCGGACGGCCGAGGTCGTGCGGCGGCGCGACGGCTCCGATGAGTTCCCGGTGTTCGATGTTCGGCTCGTCTCTAGCCGGGGCGTCTCTCCCGATCCCTTGCATGCTTGGATCCGGAGCCGAAGCGTGCAGCGCCGGCCCCTCGAGACGCGCCCGCTGGTCGCAGCCGAGAAGAGGTCGCTGGCGGCGGCGATCGGGCCGCGGCACTCCGTCGTATGGTTCGAAGGATGGCAGCAGCGCTGGCGAATGGCGTGGCTGGCCACGCGCAGTGCCAAGATCCGCCTCACGATCCCTGAGGCGTACGTGGTGCACCGGGATGTCATCGCGTGGGATTCCCGGTTCAGCGACGACCGCATCCCGGACATGGCGCTTGGTGCCAGCGCCATGTCCCTTCGTTCAATGCGCTGGGCGATGAGCAGTTGGCAGCGGGTGCGGTGCATGAATAGGTACGCCGCGGGAACATGGGCCCCCCGCCTTGAGCTTGACTTACTGCCCGGCCTTCGCTGTGCCGCCCACTTTGCGATAGTCGCCGAGGCGAGCCCTGTAACGATCGACGACTACTTGGCCGCAGGCGCGGCGACCCAGCGTTTTTGGCTCATGGCCACCGCATTGGGCTTGCAGCTCCAGCCTCAATACACCCCGCTCGTGTTCGCAGCCTACGCGCGCCGCCAACTAGCCTTCACAGGCGTTTCATCCGCTCGCGCGCGGGCTGACGCAGTCCGCCGGACCCTGGACCGCCTTCTGGGCACGCCGACCGCCGACGCCGCCGTCTTCTTGGGACGAGTAGGGCATGGCCCTTCGGCCGACTGCCGTTCATTACGCCTGCCTCTGACGGCCCTGACATGGTCGGAGCCGAGCGTTCGGCGCGGTCATGTCTCAGAAAAGGTCTGACTTCACGCCCGGCAAAGCTGCCTACCCAAGGACGCGCTCATCGCCTGCGGATGGTGAGTGGGAGATCGAACAACGAGTGACGATCAACGATTTGCTCGACGTCCAGCTACCCGCTACGACTTCTCAGGGTGTCACGCCAGCCCTCAGGCAAAAGCCGATGACCCCGCCCTCGCACGATCCTCTCGCTTTTACAAGCGACCCCTTAAGCCGGGGATTCCTGAGGTGACTCGCACGTCGTCAAATGAACGCTCGACTTGGATGGGGACGGTCTCTACCAAGAAGATGATCCTCCTACCGGGCTTCGCCTTTGCTAGCGGCGGGTCCTTACGTTCATCAAAGGAAACATCATGCGCAAGGTACTTCAGGTTGCGGCAGCGGCTGCTTTGCTGGGCGTAGGCAGTGCTGCCTCGGCAGTCGAAATTGGAGGTCTGACTTTACCCAACGAGGGCGGCGTCTTCGCCGTCGCTCAAATCTACGAGAACACGCCCACCGCAGTAGGGCAAATACTTCGTGGCTATGGAGAGGTCGATTCGATTAACTCGATCGCCGTTAGTAGTTTGTGCAGTGGTTGCGAGTTGACTTACAGATTCGATGGTTACCAAGTGACGTCCTTGACGGCCACGGATATAAGATTTACCGGCGGCGTAATCAACTTCTACCTGGGTTTTGGTGCTCAGAACGACTTCACTACTTCGAATCCGGGAGGCTCTGCCGGAGACTTGGCGGAAGCCACCAACGGCACGCTCTTCCTGACGCTTGTAGGTCATTCAATAGATGCGGCAGGCAACACGTTTGCGGGCACGGGAATCAACATCGGTACGATCGCTCCCGCTGGAACCGGCTCAGGCTTGGCAGACGTGAATATGGCTGGAGGCGGCATTGCCAACGCGTTTTTCAACACCAACTCGGTCCCTGCCTCGTTTGGCGGGCCCGCGGATTTTCTGATTACCTCCTCTTTCAGCCCTTTGTTCGTGCCTTACCCGAACGAGTGCCCCGCCGGTCCGGCTTGTTTGTCGGGAAGTGCTGACATGAGGGGGAGCATCGCCCCGATCCCGGAGCCGGAGACCTATGCGCTCATGCTGGCTGGCCTGGGTGCCCTGGGCTTCGTTGCCCGTCGTCGCCGCCGTTGAGTCGAAACCCGCGTTCGTGAAAAGGGTCCCTCGGGACCCTTTTTATTTTCCCGATGAAACGCCGTCAACGCCGAGTTGCGGGGTTCCGTTGAGCCTGCGCAGGCAAGTGTTGATCAGTGCGTGGCGTGCGCGCCACGGGTTTGGCCGTCTGCGATCCTCCTATCCAGGGAGTGCGTGTTGTCCGACGAAGCAGGCGCGGCTTGTCAGCGATAGTGACGAGATGGCTCTCATTCCCCTGTCCGACTGGATCGATCGATACGGAGTGCTGGACGAAGCGTCCGAGGCGGGTCCGAGCATGGCCGGCGACTTACCCGCCGAGGCGGCCCGGCACGGCCGTCCGGCGATCCGCATCGCGGCCGCCCGCGACCGGCTCCGTGTCCTCCTCCACGAGACGTGGACGAGGCACTCCCCGCGCCGGCTGACCCTTCGAAGAAGCTGAGGGCTGAAGCCCCGGCGGGCTTCCTGCCGCGTGGATCGACTCATCGTCACCTGCGAGCACGCCGGTAACGACGTTCCCGACGCCTACCGTCCGCTGTTCGCCGGACACGAGCATCTGCTGCCCACCCACCGCGGCTGGGACCCCGGCGCGCTGGAGCTGGCCCGGGAGATGGCCGAGCGCTACGGAGCGCCGCTGTACTTCGACACGACCACGCGCCTCCTGGTCGACCTGAACCGCTCCGTCGGCACGCCCGACCTGCACTCGGAGGCGACGCGGCATCTCCCCCTTGCCGAGCGGCGAGTGATCCTCGACCGCCACTACCACCCGCATCGCCGGAAGACCGAGGGGGCCATCGCCGCCGCCGTCGAGTCGGGTGACCGCGTGGTCCACGTGGCGTCTCACAGCTTCACGCCGGAGTTGAACGGGCAGGTGCGCACGGCCGACATCGGCCTGCTCTACGACCCCGCCCGACCAGGCGAAGTGGCATTCTCGAGCGCATGGCTGGCGGCACTGGCGCGCAGCGATCCTCGGCTGCGCCTGCGCCGGAACTATCCGTACCTCGGCACCAGCGACGGCCTCACGATGGCCATGCGCCGCCGCCATCCTGCGGACTGCTACGTCGCGGTCGAGCTCGAGGTGAACCAGCGCTACGTCGAAGCGGGCGGGCCCGAATGGCCGAGGATCCGCGCCGTGCTGGTAGCGACGCTCGGGGAGGCACTCGCGGCCATCGCGCAGTGAGGGCAGCCGTCGGCCCGCGCCGGCGCCTGCCGTGCCCGCCGGTCAGCCGTGCAGGCGGCTGTGCCGCGGCACGCTGGCCAGCAGGAACTCCATCTGGTCGGCCAGGATGCGCCGGCCGCGCAGGATCATGTCCTCGTGCAGGCTCGGCACGTAAGGGAGGTAATGCAGCGACATGTGCGCCTCCTCGGGCAGGCGGTTTCCCTTGTGCCCGTTGCAGGCACGGCACGCGGTGATGCAGTTCATCCACGTATCGGCGCCGCCGCGGGAGGTCGGCACGATGTGCTCGCGCGTGAGGTCGTCGAGGTGGAAACGCGTTCCGCAGTAGGCGCAGATCTGTCGATCCCGGGCGAACAGCTTCGGGTTGCTCAAGGCCGGCGTCGAGCGCCATGCACGGCTCGGCACGGCGCCGCGCACGGCGACGATCGGATGCACCTCGATGCGCGACTGCAGGCCCGTGCGCCGCTGCATGCCGCCGCGCAGGACATGGAAGGTGTCGCCCAGCGTCCAGGCGACCGCATCGCTGGCGTAGAGGATCGCCGCTTCGCGCGACGAGATCCATGCCTGCGGACGGCCGGAGAGATCGAGCTGCAGCACTTCCATGGGATAGGAAGCGTAATGCATCACCGGAGCGCGCTCAAGGCGTGGCGACGCCATGCCGACGCGCGGGCGCTACGTCGGTGCCGGAGGGTAGAGGCCGCGCGTTCGCGCCATCAGCCGGGTCAATCCGAGCAGGGCACCGATGTCCGGCGTCGCGACGCCCACGCGCGCACCGATCTCGTGAACCGCCGTCACCAGCGCATCGAGCTCCAGGGCGCGCCCGGCTTCGCTGTCCTGCAGCATCGAGGTGCGAAAGCCGCCGAGCTCCCGGGTGAGGTCGAGCCGCTCTTCGCCGGACTGGGCGATCGGACACCCGACACGCGCGCCGATCTCCGCGGCCTCGGCCATGCAACGAAGGATGAAGCCGCGCACCAGCGGGTCGTCGCTGATCGCATCCGTCAGCGCGCCGGTCAGGGCAGAGACGGGATTCATCGTCATGTTGCCCCAGAGCTTGTACCAGACCTCCCGGCGCACGTCGGCGCTGGCTTCCGCCTTGAAGCCGGCCTCCGCCAATGCCGTGCAGACCGCCTCGACACGCGCAGAGGCGCCTCCGTACGACTCGCCGACGACCAGGCGCTCGCCGAACCCGTGCCGCACGACCCCCGGCGCGGGACTCGAGCACGTCAGATGGACGACGCAGCCGAGGACCTGCCGCAGAGGCAGCCGCTGCAGCAGGCGCCCGCCGGGATCGACGCTGTCGAGCGGAGCCTGGGCCGGCAGCGCGGCGGGCAGGAACCACCAGGGCACGCCGTTCATGGCCGGGAGCAGCAGCGTTCCAGCATCCACAAGGGAATCGATCGCTCCGGCGGCGGCCGGCAGCGAGGGCGCCTTGAGCGCGATCACCACCAGCTCCTGCGGACCGAGCTCGCGGGCATCGGCGGTGACGCGCAGCTTCACCGTCTCGTTGCGGCCCGCGGACTCGACCCGCAGGCCGTCGGCGGCAATCCGCTCGAGGGTGGCCGCGCGGGCAATCCCCGCCACCTCATGGCCCGCGCGGGCGAGGCGGGCGGCGATGAGCCCGCCGACAGCCCCGAGACCGACGACGGCGACCTTCATGCGGACTCCCGGGCGTCCGGCCGCCTAGAGACCGTCACCCAATCCACCGCGCATCGCCAGCCATCGGCTCTCCTTTCCTGCAAAATAGCACGATCGTTCGATTTCGTCGGCGCACCAGCACCGCACCGTTTCCCGCCGTGAATTCTCTCGTCGACAACCCCGATGCCCTGGACGGCGCCGCGACGGAGTCGTCCGCTCCCCGAGCCCTGGTCAAGGGTCGGCAGACGCGCGCAGCGATTCTCGACGCAGCGCTGGCGCTTGCGTCGCACATCGGCCTGGAAGGCCTGTCGATCGGCGCGCTCGCGGAAGTCACCGGGATGAGCAAGTCGGGCGTGTTCGCCCACTTCGGCTCGCGCGAGGAACTGCAGATCTCGGTCGTTCGCGAGTACCACGCCAAGTTCGAGGAAGAAGTGTTCCGGCCGGCGCTCGCCGAGCCGCGCGGATTGCCTCGGCTGCGAGCCCTGTTTGACCGCTGGCTGAAGCGGGTGTCGGTGGAGGTCGATTCCGGCTGCATCTACATCAGCGGCGCTGTCGAATTCGACGATCGGCCCGGCCCCGTCCGCGACGCCCTCGTCACCATGGTGCAGACCTGGCAGCTGGCGTTGGAGCGCGCGATCCGCGCGGCGGTCGCCGAGGGTCACCTGCGTGCCGACACCGATCCGGAGCAGGTGCTGTTCGAAATCCACGGTCTCATTCTTGCCATCCACCACGACACGCGCTTCCTGCGTCACGCCGGCGCGGAAGAGCGTGCGCGCACTGCCTTCCGTCGCGTCATCGACCACTGGTCGGCACCGGCGCAGGCACGGCACGCAGCCTAGCGTCGCAGCCTCTCTTCAGAAGGAACTCCTCGCATGCCTTCCTATACCCCGCCGCTGCGCGACATGCAGTTCGTCCTGCACGAAGTGCTCGACGTCGTCGCTGCGCTGAAGGCCTTGCCTCCGCACGCCGACATCGATGCCGACACGATCAATGCAGTGATCGAGGAGGGCGGGAAGTTCGCGAGCGAGGTGCTCGCTCCCCTCAACCGCGTCGGCGACGAGGAGGGGTGCCACCTCGACAAGGAAACGCACGAGGTGCGCGCGCCGACGGGCTTCAAGGAGGCCTACGCGCAGTACGTCGAGGGCGGGTGGCCGGCGCTCAGCTGCGACCCGGCGTTCGGCGGCCAGGGCCTGCCCTACGTGGTCAACCAGTGCCTGTTCGAGATGCTGAATTCGGCCAACCAGGCGTGGACCATGTACCCCGGCCTGTCGCACGGTGCCTACGAGTGCCTGCACGCGCACGGCTCGGACGAGCAGAAGCGCCTCTACCTGGCCAAGCTGACCGAAGGCACCTGGACCGGCACGATGTGCCTGACCGAGCCGCAGTGCGGCACCGACCTGGGACTGCTGCGAACGAAGTCCGAGCCTCGGTCCGACGGGACGTACCGCCTCACGGGCAACAAGATCTTCATCTCTGCGGGCGAGCACGACCTCGCCGAGAACATCGTTCACCTGGTGCTCGCGCGGCTGCCGGACGCGCCGGCCGGCTCGAAGGGCATCTCGCTGTTCGTGGTGCCGAAGTGGAAGGTGAACGCCGACGGCTCGCTCGGCGAGCGCAACGGCATCTGGTGCGGCAGCCTCGAGCACAAGATGGGCATCCACGGCAACGCCACGGCCCAGATCGTCCTCGAGGACGCCGAGGGCACGCTGGTGGGCGAGCCGAACAAGGGGCTGCCGGCGATGTTCGTCATGATGAACGCCGCCCGGCTCGGCGTCGGCATGCAGTCGCTCGGGCTCACCGAGGTCGCCTACCAGAACGCCGCGATCTATGCCAAGGACCGGCTGCAGATGCGCTCGCTCTCCGGGCCGAAGGCGCCGGACAAGCCGGCCGATCCGATCATCGTGCACCCGGACGTGCGCAAGATGCTGCTGACCGCCCGCGCCTTCGCCGAAGGCGGCCGGGCGCTGGCCATCTTCACGACGCTGCTCCTCGATCGCGAGGTCTCAACCACCGATGCGGCCGAGCGCAGCGAGTGCGCCGACCTGGTGGCGCTGCTCACGCCCGTCATCAAGGCCTTCTTCACCGACAACGCCTGGATCGCGACCTCGCATTGCCTGCAGGTCTTCGGCGGCCACGGCTACATCCGCGAGTGGGGCATGGAGCAGTTCGTGCGCGACTCGCGAATCAACATGATCTACGAGGGCACGAACACCGTCCAGTCGCTCGACCTGCTCGGCCGCAAGGTGCTCTCGGACAACGGCGCGAAGCTGAAGAAGCTGGGCAGGATCATCGCCGCCTTCGTCGAGGAGGAAGGCACGAACGAGGACATGCAGGAGTTCGTCAATCCGCTTGCGGAGCTCGGCGAGAAGGTCACCAAGCTGACGACCGAGATCGGCATGAAGGCGTTCAAGAACCCGGACGAGGTCGGCGCCGCGGCCGTCGACTACCTGCGCGTCTGCGGCCACCTCGTCTTCGCCTACCTGTGGGCACGGATGGCCAAGGTGGCGCTGGCGAAGCAGTCGTCGGGCGATCCCTTCTACGCCGCCAAGCTCGGCACGGCCCGCTTCTACTTCGCCAAGCTCCTGCCCGAGACGGCGGCGCTCATCCGCACAGCCCGTTCCGGCTCGGCAGCGATGATGGACTTCGAGGTTGCCCACTTCTGAAGGGATCGGAACCCATGAACGTCACCCTGACCGCTTCGCATCGTTTCCTCGCCGCCTTCGCGCTGATGGCGGCGGCGTTCTCGGCATTCGGCCAGGCGGCGACGCCGGCCGGCACCTGGCGAACGATCGACGACAAGACCAAGCAGGACAAGTCGCTGGTCCGCATCGTCGAGAGCGGCGGCGTCTACACCGGCAGGGTCGAGAAGATCGTCGACCCTGACGCGCCGAAGGATGCTGTGTGCAAGGACTGCACCGACGACCGCAAGGACAAGCCCATCGTCGGCATGACGATCCTGCGCGGCGTCAAGCAGAGCCCCAAGGACGGTGCCGTGTACGAGGGCGGCGACATCCTGGATCCGAACAACGGCAAGGTGTATCGCGTCCGCCTCAAGGTCGTCGACAACGGCGCCCGCCTCGAGGTGCGCGGCTTCATCGGCACGCCCATGCTGGGCCGCACGCAGACCTGGGTCCGCGCCGAGTAGCCGGTGGGCGAAGCGATCGCATCGATCCCGCGGCGGGGCCTCGCGCGCCCGCCGGCGTTGCGCTGGTGGGCGCACAGCCAGCTGAAGAAGCCGCTCTTCGGCCGGTTCATGAAGGAATGGCGCTGGCCGCAGGACGTGCCGGCCGACGGGTGGCTGCCGGTCCGCATCGCCAGCGCCAGCCACGCCTCGCTCGCTGCGATCGTCAAGCGGACGACGGTCGAGCCCGCGCGCGGCATCGTCGTCTGTGCGCACCCGATGGGCCTGGCGGCCAAGGGCTTCTGGCTGCGCAACGGCCACGCCGACGCACTGCTCGGCGAAGGCTTCCACGTCCTGGCGTTCGACTTCAACGGCTTCGGTGAGAGCGCCTCGACGAACTTCGACTACACCGCCGACGTCCTGGCCGCCGGCCGGTGGGCGAAGGATCGCTTCCCGGGCTTGCCGGTGCATGCGCTGACGGCTTCCTTCGGGGCCATGAACACGATCTCGGCCATGGGCCTGCCCGGCTTTGCGTACGAGCGAGTCGTCGCCGAAGGCTGCGCGAACTCGTTGCCGGCGTTCTGGAAGGCCTATCCGTTCGCCTACGCGATGCTCGAGCTGACGCGTTGCATTTCGCCCGGCACCGAGCGCGCGCTGCGGCCGGAGCTGCAGGTGGCCCGCATGCCCGCGCATTGCCGGCTGCTGCTCATCCACAGCCGCGCCGATGCATGGACGCCGGTGCAGCACGGCGACCGCATCGCCGCCGCGGCGCCGCCGGGCTCCCGCATCGAGCGGCTCGTGCTGCAAGGCGCCGAACACACCCACGGCATGCGCGACGAGCGCGATGCCTATTGGCCGGCGGTGCGCCGGTTCCTGATTTCAGCGGAGGTCTCGTGAATCGATTCCAGGTACGAAAGGTCGCCGTCCTCGGCGCCGGTGTCATGGGCGCGCAGATCGCGGCGCACCTCGTCAACGTCAGGGTGCCGGTCGTGCTGTTCGACCTGCCCGCCAAGGAGGGTCCGAAGAACGGCATCGTCACCAAGGCGGTCGAAGGGCTCAAGAAGCTGAAGCCGGCGCCGCTCGGCGTGCCCGAGGACGCCGCCCTGATCGAGCAGGCGAACTACGAGGAGCACCTCGACAAGCTGAAGGAGTGCGACCTCGTCATCGAGGCGATCGCCGAGCGGATGGACTGGAAGCTCGACCTGTACACGAAGATCGCCGGCTCGATCGCGCCGCACGCCATCGTCGCCAGCAACACGTCCGGCCTCAGCATCACCAAGCTGTCGGAGGTGCTGCCGGAGGCGATCAAGCCGCGCTTCTGCGGCATCCACTTCTTCAACCCGCCGCGCTACATGGCGCTGGTCGAGCTGATCGCGACGCCGACCACCGAGCCGGAAGTCCTCGACCAGCTCGAGGCGTTCGTGACGACGACGCTCGGCAAGTCGGTCGTGCGCGCCCAGGACACGCCCAACTTCATCGCCAATCGCGTCGGGATCGCCGGCATGCTGGCAACGATGAAGGAGGCCGAGACCTATGGCCTGACGTTCGACGTCGTCGACGACCTCACCGGCAAGAAGCTCGGCCGCGCCAGCTCGGGCACCTTCCGCACCGCCGACGTGGTCGGGCTCGACACCATGGCCCACGTCATCAAGACGCTGCAGGACAACCTGGGGCCGGAGCAGGGCAACGATCCGTTCTTCGCCAGCTTCGCGACGCCCCCGGTGCTGCAGAAGCTGCTTGACGCCAAGGCGCTCGGCCAGAAGAGCGGCGCCGGCTTCTACAAGAAGGTCGGCAAGGACATCCTGCGCTACGACGCGGCGACGGGCGACTACGTGCCCGGTGGCGGCAAGGCCGACGAGATCGTCGCGCGCATGCTCAAGAAGCCGCCCGCGGAGCGTCTCAAGCTGCTGCACGACTCGAAGAATCCGCAGGCGCAGTTCCTGTGGGCGATCCTGCGCGACAGCTTCCACTACGCCGCCGTGCACCTCGCCGAGATCGCCGAGAGCGCCCGCGACGTCGACTTCGCGATGCGCTGGGGCTTCGGCACCAGCCAGGGTCCGTTCGAGCTGTGGCAGGCGGCGGGCTGGAGCCAGGTCGCGCAGTGGGTGAAGGAGGACATCGATGCCGCCCGCGCCCTCAGCAGCGCGCCGCTGCCGCCCTGGGTGTTCGAAGGATCGGTCGCCAGCAACGGCGGCCCGCACCGGCCGGAGGGCTCGTGGAGCCCCAGGCACGCGCGCTTCGTCGCGCCGAGCACCTTGCCGGTGTACGCGCGCCAGCCGTTCCGCGAGAACGTCTTCGGCGCCGACGCGGCGGCGCCGCTGAAGGCCGGCACCGAGGTGTTCCGCAACGACGAGGTCCGTGTCTGGTCGCTCGATGGCGACGTGCTGATCGCCAGCATCACGGCGAAGCTGCACCTCATCAGCCCGGCCGTGACGCAGGGCCTGCTGAAGGCGGTCGAGCTCGCCGAGTCCGCCTACCAGGGGCTCGTCATCTGGTCGCCCGACGACGTCTTCTCCGCCGGCGCCAACCTCGAGGTCCTGATGCCGGTCTTCATGAAGAGCGGCGGCAAGGGCATCCTGCCGGAGGAGAAGAAGCTGCAGGATGCGATGCTGCGCATCCGCTACGCCGGCGTGCCGGTCGTCGCCGCCGTTCGCGGCATGGCGCTCGGCGGCGGCTGCGAGCTGGCGATTCACTGTGCCCGACGGGTCGCGGCGATGGAAAGCTACATGGGCTTCGTCGAGGTCGGCGTCGGCCTCATCCCGGGGGGCGGCGGGCTCGCCTATATCGCACGCCGCGCCGCCGAGATGGCGGCCGCCGGCAACGCCAACGCCGACCTGTTCCAGTTCCTGCGCGACCCGTTCACCAGCGCCGCGACGGCCAAGGTCGGCACCAGCGCCATCGAGAGCAGGAAGCTCGGCTACCTGCTCGACAGCGATGTCATCGTCGCGCACAAGGACGAGCTGCTCCAGGTCGCGACGCAGCAGGTGAAGGCCATGGCCGAGAGCGGCTGGCGGCCGCCGATGCGCACCACCTTCCCAGTGGCGGGACGGAGCGCCAAGGCGACGATCAAGGGCCAGCTCACCAACATGCGCGACGGCCGCTTCATCAGCGAGCACGATTTCCACGTCGCCGAGCTGATCGCCGACGTGGTCTGCGGCGGCGACGTCGACGCCGGCTCGCAGGTGACGCAGGAATACCTGATGGCGCTCGAGCGCCAGCACTTCTGCGGCCTGCTCGACCACCCGAAGACGCAGGAACGGATCATGGGAATGCTGCAGACGGGCAAGCCCGTCCGCAACTGAAAGGACCGACATGAACAAGCAGGTGCAGGACGCCTACATCGTCGCCGCCACGCGCACGCCGATCGGCCGCAGCGGGCGCGGCTTCTTCCGCAACACCCGGCCCGACGACCTCCTCGTCGCCGCGATCCGCGGCGCGCTGGCGCAGGTGCCCGGGCTCGATCCCCAGGCGATCGAGGACGCCATCGTCGGCTGCGCGATGCCCGAGGGCGAGCAGGGCCTGAACGTGGCGCGCATCGGCGCCTTGCTGGCCGGCCTGCCTGCGGGTGTCGGCGGTGTTACCGTGAACCGCTTCTGCGCTTCCGGACTCACGGCGGTGCAGATGGCGGCCGACCGCATCCGTGTCGGCGAGGCCGACGTCATGATCGCCGGCGGCTGCGAGTCGATGAGCATGGTGCCGATGAGCGGCCACAAGCCTTCGTTCAACCCGGCCGTGTTCGAGCGCGACGAGAACGTCGGCATCGCCTACGGCATGGGTCTCACGGCCGAGAAGGTGGCGGTGCAGTGGAAGGTCAGCCGCGAGGCGCAGGACGCGTTCGCGCTGCAGTCGCACCAGCGCGCGCTGAAGGCGATCGCCGACGGCGAGTTCACGGACGAGATCACGCCGGTCGAGGTGATCGACCGCGCGCCGGATCTCTCGGGCCGCGGCGAGGCCGGGGAGCGGGTCGAGAAGAAGCGCACCGTCAACCTCGACGAAGGTCCGCGCAAGGACACCTCGCTCGACGGTCTGGCGAAGCTGAAGCCGGTGTTCGCCTCGCCGACGGACAGCAAGGGCAAGCCGACCGGCATGGGCAGCGTCACCGCGGGAAACAGCTCGCAGACCAGCGACGGCGCTGGGGCCCTCATCCTCGCCAGCGAAGCGGCGGTGAAGCGCTTCGACCTCAAGCCGCTGGCCCGCTTCGTGAGCTTCGCCAGCCGCGGCGTGCCGCCCGAGATCATGGGCATCGGCCCGATCGAGGCGATTCCGGCAGCGCTGCGCTACGCCGGGCTGCAGCTCGCCGACATGGGCTGGATCGAGCTCAACGAGGCCTTCGCCGCGCAGTCGCTGGCGGTGATGAACAGCCTCGGCCTCGACCCCGCCAAGGTGAACCCGATGGGCGGTGCGATCGCGCTCGGCCACCCGCTCGGCGCGACAGGCGCGATCCGCGCCGCCACCGTCGTGCACGCGCTGCGCCGCCACAACCTGAAGCACGGGATGCTGACGATGTGCGTCGGCACGGGCCAGGGTGCCGCCGGCATCTTCGAGCGGGTCTGAGCGCGTGACCCGGAACGTGCCCGACGCGGTCGAGGCGAGCGTCGCCCGGACGATCGACGCCGAGCGCGTCGGGGTGGACCCCGGCGCGGCGATCGAGGTGCGCTTCTTCCAACCGCCTGCCGGCGAGTGCGCAAGCTTCGCCGTCCTGATCGGCGGCGCGATGGGCGTCCGCCAGGGCTACTACCGTCCCTTCGCCGAGTGGCTCGCCCGGCAGCGCGTCGTCGTCGCGACCTTCGACTACCGAGGCACCGGCGACTCGCGCCAGCCGGAGTTCGCCAGCACGCTGCGCGGCTTCGAGGCCGACCTGTTCAGCTGGGCCCGCGACTTCGATGCCGCCATCGATGCGCTGAGCCGGCGCGCGCCGGGCCTGCCGCTCTACGTGGTCGGCCACAGCCTCGGGGCGCAGCTGCCGGGCATGCTGCGCCACCGCGACCGGATCGCCGGCCTTGTTGGTGTCGCCACGGGCAGCGGCTATTGGCGCGACAACGCGCCGCCGCTGAAGCGCACGGTGCTGTACTTCTGGCATGCGCTCGTGCCGCTCGCCACCTGGCTGTTCGGCTACTTCCCCGGTGCGCGCCTGCGCAAGGTGGGCGACCTGCCGCGCGGCGTGATCCTGCAGTGGCGGCGCTGGTGCATGAACCCGCGCTACCACGTCGGCGCCGAGGGCGAGGCGCTGCGACGGCAGTTCGAGTCGGTGCGCTTTCCGGTCGTCGCGCTGTCGATGACCGATGACGAGATGATGACCGAGCGCGGCACGCGCGTGCTCGTCGACTGCTACGCCAACGCGCCGCGCCGCGTCGAGCGCATCGCGCCCGACGACGTGCAGGCGCGGCGCATCGGCCACTTCGGTTTCTTCCGCCCCGCCTTCGAGTCCACGCTCTGGGCGCGTTCCCTGGCGCTGCTGCGCGCCTTCGTCCCCGTCAAGGAGATGGCATGAGCATCAAGTCCGCAACCCTGAACGGCGTCGCCACGATCGAGATCGCGCGGCCCGAGAAGAAGAACGCCATCACCGCGGCGATGTACGCGGCGATGGCCGAAGCGCTGGTCGCGGCACAGGGCGACGCCGCCGTGCGCGCGGTGCTCATCACCGGCCAGCCGGGAATCTTCTCGTCCGGCAACGACATCGAGGACTTCATGCAGCGGCCGCCGAGCCTGACCGAGTCGCCGGCGTTCGGCTTCATGAAGGCGCTGCTGGGTTGCGACAAGCCCGTCGTCGCCGCCGTGACCGGGGCGGCGATCGGCATCGGCACGACGATGCTGCTGCACTGCGACTTTGTCTACGTCTCGGACGAAGCCCGCCTGGCCATGCCGTTCGTGAGCCTGGGCTTGGTCCCCGAGTTCGCCTCCAGCCTCGTTCTGCCGCGCCTGCTCGGCAACGTGCGCGCCGCCGAGAAGCTCCTCCTCGGCGATCCGTTCACGGGCGCCGATGCGGTCGAGGCGGGCATCGCCAACGCCGTCCTTCCCGCTGCCGAGGTGGTGCGCCACGCGCGCCGTGTCGCCGAGCGCTTCAACAGCCTGCCGCCCGGCGCGGTGCAGGAAACCAAGCGGCTGCTGCGCCGCGCCGCCCGGTCCGAGCTGATGGAGACGATCGCCCTGGAAGGCAAGGTCTTCGGCGAGCGCCTGCAAAGCGGCGAGGCCAAGGAAGCGTTCAGCGCCTTCTTCCAGAAGCGCCAGCCCGACTTCTCGAAGTTCTGACGCCGGCGGCGAGCCGGCCTCTACCAGCTCACGTCGCGCTCTGCCGTCGCGCCGATCTTGTGGATCGCGAGGTCGGCGCCGATGAACTCGTCCTCCTGCGACATGCGCAGCCCCATCACCGCCCGGATCGCGGCGTAGACGACGAGCCCGGCGCCGAACGCCCACGCAATGCCCAGGGCGGTGCCGATCAGCTGGGCGCCGACGTTCACGCCGCCCCGGCCGCCGAGCGCCGCCATGCCGAACACGCCGGCGGCGACGCCGCCCCAGGCGCCGCACAGGCCGTGCAGCGGCCACACGCCGAGCACGTCGTCGATCTTCCAGCGGTTCTGCGTCAGCGTGAACATGACGACGAAGATCGCGCCGGCGACGCCGCCCGTGGCCAGCGCGCCCAGCGGGTGCATCACGTCCGAGCCGGCGCAGACCGCGACGAGCCCCGCCAGCGGACCGTTGTGGACGAAGCCCGGGTCGTTGCGGCCGATCAGCGTCGCGACGAGCGTGCCGCCCGCCATGGCCATCAGCGAATTGACGGCGACCAGGCCGGAGATCTTCTCGAGCGTCTGCGCGCTCATGACGTTGAAGCCGAACCAGCCGACCGTCAGCATCCAGGCACCGAGGGCGAGGAAGGGGATGCTCGACGGCGGGTGCGCGCTCATGGCGCCGTCCTTGCGGTAGCGGTTGCGGCGGGCGCCGAGGAGGATCACCGCCGCCAGGCCGATCCAGCCGCCGACGGTGTGGACGACGACGCTGCCGGCGAAGTCATGGAACTCGTCGCCGGTTGCGGCCTTGATCCAGCCCTGGATGCCGAAGGACTGGTTCCAGGCCACGCCCTCGAACAGCGGGTAGACGAGGCCGACCAGCACCGCCGTGGCCATCAGCTGCGGGCCGAAGCGCGAGCGCTCGGCGATGCCGCCGGAGACGATCGCCGGAATCGCCGCGGCGAAGGTCAGGAGGAAGAAGAACTTGACGAGCTCGTAGCCGTTCTTGGCCGACAGCGCCTCCGCGCCGGTGAAGAAGTGGGTTCCGTAGGCGACCGCATAGCCGACGAAGAAGTAGGCGACGGTCGAGACGGCGAAGTCGACCATGATCTTCACCAGCGCGTTGACCTGGTTCTTGGAGCGGACGGTGCCCAGCTCGAGGAAGGCGAAGCCGCCGTGCATGGCCAGGACCATGATGGCGCCGAGCAGGATGAAGAGGGCGTCGCCGCCGCTGCGCACGTCGTTCATCGGCGCGCTAGTCCACGGTCACCTTGGCGTCGCGGATCACCTTGCCCCACTTGGCGGTCTCGGCGTCGAGGAAGGTCTGGAACTCCTCCGGCGTGCTGCCGACCGGGATCGTTCCCATGGCGTCGAGCCGCGCCTTGACATCGTCGAGGCGGACGATGCGGGCGACCTCGTCGGCAATGCGCTTCACGATCTCGCGCGGCGTTCCGGCCGGGGCGAGCACGCCCGCCCAGGTGCTCCCGGTGAACCCGGCGAGCCCCTGCTCGATGAAGGTGGGCACGTCCGGCGCGGCCGGCAGGCGGCGATCGCTGGCGACGCCGATCAGGCGGACCTGTCCGCTCCTGCCCGGACCGATGAGCCCGGAGGCCGCGTCGAAGAAGAGCTGGATCTGGCCGCCCATCAGGTCGGTCAGCGCCGGCGCCGCGCCGCGGTACGGGATGTGGACCATGAAGGTCCCGGTCTGCGCCTTGAGGAACTCGGTGGTCAGATGCGCTGCGGAGCCGTTGCCGCTGGAGCCGAAGCTGATCTTGCCCGGGTTGCGCTTCGCATAGGCGATGAGCTCGGCCGCCGTCTTGAAGGGCGCGTTGTTGTTGACGGCGGCGATCAGCGGCGCGACGCCGATCAGAGACACGGGAACCAGGTCCTTCTTCGGGTCGTAGGGCAGCTTCGGGTAGAGCGTGGTGTTCGCCGCGTAGGCCGCGATCACGACCCCGATCGTGTGCCCGTCGGGCGGCGCCTTGGCGATCAGGTCGACGCCGATGATGCTGTTCGCCCCCGGCTTGTTGTCGATGGCGAAGGTCTGGCCGAGCCGCTCCTGGAGCTTTTGCGTGATCAGGCGTGCCGTCACGTCGGTGAAGCCCCCGGGCGTGTAGGGAACGATCACGCGGATGGGGCGGGCCGGCCAGGTCTGCGCCTGGACCGACGGCAGGGCGACGGCAGCGCCGGCGGCGAGTAGCCGGCCCGTGAATCGGCGCCTGTCGGGTGCGGAAAGGGTCATGGGGTCTCCTCGAGCGTTGCAGCGGCGGTCGTCCGCGTCGGGGCGCACCAATGTAGCGCGGCGGTCACGGCCGCCTCACCGGGTTGTGCCGGAGAAGGCCGGGCCCTTGCACGGGTCATCGGCTTTGCGAAAATGCGCGGCATGATGAATCGCAAGCCTCGCAAGCCGGCGCGCGGCCAGGACCGGGTCCACGCGCGCACCCGCCGCCGCATGCGTGCCGCCGTCGCGGTGTTCGGCCTGGCGCTGGGTGCCGTCTCGCCGCTGCACGCGCAGACGCTGCGCAAGGCCTCCGTGGACATGCGCCAGGGCGCCAGCTCCATCGATGCACGCTGGCGCGAGAGCCTCGAGGATTTCGCCGCGCGCGACCGCGCCCAGGCACCGGCGCCCGGCGGAGTGGTCTTCGTCGGCAGCTCGTCGATCCGGCTCTGGAACGACCTCGAGCGCGAGTTCGGCGGCATGACGGTGGTCAAGCGCGGCTTCGGCGGCTCGCGCCTCTCGGATTGCGCACGCTACGTCGCCCAGCTCGTCCTGCCTTACAAGCCGCGCACCGTGGTCGTCTATGCCGGCGACAACGACCTCGCGGAAGGCGCGACTCCCGAAGGCGTGCTCGCCAGCTACACCGAGTTCGTCGAGCGGGTCCGGGAGGCGCTGCCGGAGACGCGCATCGTCTACATCTCGATCAAGCCGAGCCCGCTGCGCGAGGCGCTGATGCCGGCGGCGATCCAGGCCAACGAGCTCATCGAGGAGTACTCGAAGCGGCACCCGGGCCTCGGCTACATCGACATCTACACGAGGATGCTGGACGACAAGGGCCGGCCCCGCGCCGAGCTCTTCCTGCCCGACGCGCTGCACCTCAACGCCGCTGGCTACGCTCTGTGGAAGTCGGCGATCGCCGAGCACCTTCGCTGAGCGACTCGCCCGCCGCCTGGCGGGCTCTGGCCCGGGCTGCCCGCGCGGCCGCGAACCGGGCCCGGACCTCGGCCGCGTGGCGGTCGATCCGCTCGCTGACGAGCGCCACCAGGTAGAGGACGACGAAGCAGGTGGCCAGGATCGCCACGTCGATGGCCCACGGGCGTTCCGGCTTCGGCACGCCGAACGCCGTCAGTGCGAGCAGCGCGAGGACGAGGTGGGCGCAGAACACGGGCAGCGAGGCCGCGCCCAGCGTCTCGAGCACGCGCAGGCGCGGCAGGTGCGTCTTCAGCCAGGGACCGAAATGCAGCACCAGCGCCACCAGCGCGAGCAGGTTGATGACGCGCAATGGTCCGAGCTGCCACTTGTCGAACAGCATGTTCAGGGCGACGTCGCCGAGGAAGGGCGCCTGCCCGACGGCGTGACGCCAGACCAAGCCGGTGAGGGCCACGGCCGCTGCAGAGGCGACGAGCCAGCGTGGAAAGGACGTCACGTGCGTGCCGTTTGCGTAGCACGCGCCCATCCAGAGACCGAGCATCCAGATCATCTGCCAGGCGAGGATGTGGAAGGCGCCGGTCTCGGCGAGCGGGATGGGCAGTCCGGTCAGGTGCACGACCGTGTCGTAGAGCGCCCGGCTGAGGCCGAACTGCGTCGCCAGCCAGATGGCGCCGCTGCCGACCAGGAGGCCGAGCCAGCCGTGCTTGGCTCCCTGCACCAGGGCCAGGGGGCTGGCCAGCATGAACAGGATGTACATCGGCAGGATGTCGAGCAGGGGCGGGTTGTAGACCAGCAGCAGCGCGCCGACGAAGGCGGCGATCGGCTGCTGCAGGAAGAAGGACACGAGGTTCGTGACGGCCTCCTGCTGCACGACGAGGCCGATCATGGCGACGGCGAAGAACAGGAAGAAGAGCAGCGCCGCCTGGCTGAGATAGATCTTGAGGACGCGCTTGAGGAAGGCGGTCCGCATGCCCTCGAAGCCGCTCTTCAGCTGCTTCTCGGTGTAGATCCAGCCGGCCATGAAAGCGGAAAGGAGAACGAATCCCTCGGCGGCGGAAACGTACCCGAACGGCTGCCCCAGCGGGGAGACGAAGCGCGTGGGCACGTGCGTGATCGTCATGAGCACCAGCATCACGCCGCGCAGGGCGTCGATCTGCCACAGCCTGCCGGAGGGCTTCCCGCCCCCGTCGCTCCGCGGTTCGCTCATGCGCGGCGACGCCCGCCTCGGAGATGGCGCCCGCAGTCCGTGCTCAGCTGCCGCTCAGGGGCCGGGGCCGGCCCGAAGCGTCGATCGCGACGTAGGTGACGTTCGCCTCCGTCACCTTCACGACGTGCAGGTCGGCCGGGTTGCGCTCGGCGAACACCTCGATGTTCACGGTGATCGAGGTGCGGCCGATGCGCTCGACGCGGGCGTAGAAGCTGAGCAGGTCGCCCATCGAGACCGGCTGCTTGAAGACGAACTCGTTGACGGCAACCGTGGCGATGCGGCCCTTGGCGATCCTGGCCGGAAGGACGGCGCCGGCGAGGTCGACCTGGGCCATGATCCAGCCACCGAAGATGTCGCCGTTGCCGTTCGCGTCGGCCGGCATGGGCATCACGCGCATGACGAGCTGGCGGTCGTTCGGGAGCTGGAGCGGCGCCACTTCGGCGACGGCAGCCTGCAGCTGCTGGCTTGAAATCTCGGGCATATTGCTCCACGTCAACGACGGCCCATTCTTCCATCAAAACCGCTTGTCCCTGCTCCTGAAGCCCGCCTCCTGATGCGACCCGCTGCCCTGTCCACGCCGCCTCCGGCCCAGGTGGCCGGCGCGCGTGAAGCGGCGCCGCGCTCCGACTGGCGCACCCTCCGCAAGCTCCTGCCCTACGTCTGGGCCTGGCGATGGCGCGTCCTGGTCGCGCTCGCCTGCCTGGTCGCCGCCAAGGTCGCCAACATCGGCGTCCCGCTGGTGCTCAAGCAGCTGGTCGACTCGCTCGCGCTGCAGCCGGGCGACGCGCGCAGCGTGCTCGTCGTGCCGGTGGCCCTGCTCATCGCCTACGGCGCGCTGCGGCTGTCGATCACGCTGTTCACGGAGCTGCGCGAGTTCCTGTTCTACCCGGTGGCGGCGCGCATCGCCCGGCGGGTGTCCCTCGAGGCCTTCGAGCACCTGCTGAGCCTGAGCCTGCGCTTCCATCTCGAGCGGCAGACGGGAGGCGTCTCGCGCGACATCGAGCGTGGCTCGCGCTCGATCCAGTCGCTGCTCAACTACACGATCTACAACATCCTGCCGACGCTGGTCGAGATCACGATGGTGATCGTGCTGCTCTCGGCCAAGTTCGACGGCTGGTTCGCCGCGATCACCTTCGGGGCGCTCGTCCTCTACATCGCCTTCACGGTGAGCGTGACGGAGTGGCGAACGGCGTTCCGCCGGGCGATGAACGAGCAGGACTCCAAGGCCAACACCAAGGCCCTCGATGCCCTGCTCAACTACGAGACGGTGAAGTACTTCTCCAACGAGGGCTTCGAGCAGGCCCGCTACGACGAGAACCTGCACCGGCTGGAGAAGGCATCGATCAAGTCGCAGACCTCGCTCTCGCTGCTGAACCTCGGGCAGAGCCTGATCATCGCCGCGGCGGTGACGCTGCTGGTCTGGCGCGCGACGGTCGGCGTCGTCGCCGGGACCATGACGCTGGGCGACCTGGTGCTGGTGAACGCGCTCATGATCCAGCTGTACATCCCGCTCAACTTCCTGGGCGTCATCTACCGCGAGATCAAGCAGTCGATGATCGACATGGAGAAGATGTTCGCCCTCCTCGGGCAGAACCGCGAGATCGCCGACGCGCCCGACGCCAAGCCCCTGGAGGCCCGCGGCGGCTCGGTCCGCTTCGAGGACGTGCGCTTCGGCTACGACCGCGACCGGGAGATCCTCCACGGCGTCAGCTTCGAGATCCCGGCCGGCAAGACCGTGGCCGTCGTCGGCCCGTCCGGCTCGGGCAAGAGCACGCTGGCGCGGCTGATGTTCCGCTTCTACGACGTCGACGCCGGCAGCATCCGCATCGACGGCCAGGACATCCGCTCGGTGACGCAGAAGAGCCTGCGCGAGGCGATCGGCATCGTCCCCCAGGACACGGTGCTCTTCAACGACACCGTCGAATACAACATCGCCTACGGCCGCACCGGCGCCGGCCGCGCCGAGGTCGAGGCAGCGGCCCGTTCGGCGCACATCCACAGTTTCATCGCCTCGACGCCGAAGGGCTACGAGACCATGGTCGGCGAGCGAGGGCTGAAGCTGTCGGGCGGCGAGAAGCAGCGCGTGGCCATCGCCCGCACGCTCCTGAAGGATCCGCCCATCATGATCTTCGACGAAGCCACCTCCGCGCTGGACTCGGCCAACGAACGGGCCATCCAGGCGGAGCTGCAGAGCGTGGCGCGCAACCGGACGGCGCTGGTCATCGCGCACCGGCTGTCGACGGTGGTCGACGCGCACCAGATCCTGGTGATGTCGGACGGCCGCATCGTCGAGCGCGGCACGCACGCCGAGCTCGTCGGCCGGGACGGCCGCTACGCCGAGATGTGGCAGCTGCAGCAGAGCAGCGCCGAAGCCGGGCTCGCCTGAAACGCTCCGGCCGGGCACGATCGTTGCGGTGGATCGTCCCAGGCAAACCCTTGCTTTTCGGGCAAACACCGGAACCGGGTCAACGGTCCTCCCTAGAATTTCGTTCTCACCGCGACGAGGCATGCCTCGAGCCATCCAACCACAGGAGTTTTCATGAAGACAACGTTTCTGGCCGGGTTCGCGCTCGCCGCGTCCGCGCTCGCCGTCACCGGCGCGCAGGCGCAGGCGAACGACACGCTGAAGAAGATCAAGGACAGCGGCAGCATCACGATGGGCGTGCGCGAGTCGTCCGGCGCCCTGGCGTTCACGCTCGGCGACGGCAAGTACGCCGGCTTCCACTACGACGTCTGCCAGCGCGTCATCGCCGACATCCAGAAGCAGCTCGGGATGGCCAAGATCGACATCAAGTACCAGCCCGTGACGTCGCAGAACCGCATCCCGCTGGTCCAGAACGGCACCGTCGACATCGAGTGCGGCTCGACCACCAACAACACCGCGCGGCTGAAGGACGTCGCCTTCGCCCCAGCCCTCTACGTCGAGGAAGTGCGCATCGCCGTCAAGGCCAACAGCGGCATCAACAACATCGCCGCGCTGAACGGGAAGACGGTCGCCACCACCACGGGCACGACCTCGGTGCAGCTGCTGCGCAAGAACAAGCGCGCGCAGGGCATGGACTTCAAGGAGCTGAACGGCAAGGACCACTCCGACAGCTTCCTGCTGCTCGAGTCGGGCCGTGCCGACGCCTTCGTGATGGACGGCCAGATCCTCGCCGGCCTGATCTCCAAGTCGAAGAACCCGGCCGACTTCAAGATCGTCGGCGAGCCGCTGAGCGTCGAGCCGATCGCGATCATGTACCGCAAGGACGACCCGGCCTTCAAGAAGGCGGTCGACGACAGCGTGCGCAACCTGGCCAAGAGCGGCGAGGTCGCCAAGCTCTACGACAAGTGGTTCATGCAGCCGATCCCGCCGGCCAACACCCGGGTCAACCTGCCGCCGAGCGACGCCACCAAGGCCGCATGGGCCAACCCGAGCGACAAGCCGCTCGAGGAATACGCCCAGCCTTGAAGGGACGCTGACCGACTCAGGTAAGCCCTAGCGCCTCGCGGCGCGGAGTTTGCTTACAGTCCGAGCGCGACGCGAAGCCATTCGCGTCGCGCTTTTTCATTTGTCGGGCGCGCCGCCGCGGCTCGCGGCGCACGAGGGAGCTCGCATTGGGAACGTGGGACTGGCAGGTCTTCCTGCAGGACACCGGAGGAGGCGAAACCTATCTGCGCTGGATGATGTCGGCATGGGGCTGGACGCTGTCGGTCGCCGTGCTGGCGCTCCTCGTCGCCCTCGTCGTCGGATCGCTGATGGGGATCCTGCGCACCACGCCGAACAAGCTGTTCGTCTCCATCGGCAATGCCTGGACCGAGCTGTTCCGCAACATCCCGCTGCTGGTGCAGATCTTCCTCTGGTACCACGTGCTGCCGTCGATCTTCCTGTCGCTGCGTGCCGTGCCCAGCTTCCTGCTGGTCGTCCTCGCGCTCGGCTTCTTCACCTCGGCGCGCATCTCGGAGCAGGTGCGCGCCGGCATCCAGTCGCTGCCGAAGGGCCAGACCTACGCCGGCCTGGCGACCGGACTCACCCTGCCGCAGACCTACCGCTACGTGCTGCTGCCGATGGCCTACCGGATCATCATCCCGCCGCTCACCAGCGAGTCGATGAACATCATCAAGAACACCTCGGTGGCGTTCGCGGTTTCCATCGCCGAGCTGACGAACTTCGCGCTGCAGGCGCAGGAGGAGACGTCGCGCGGCGTGGAGATCTACCTCGCGGTGACGGCGGCGTACTTCGTCTCGGCCTTCGCCGTGAACCGGCTGGCACGCCTGATCGAGGTCAAGGTGCAGGTGCCCGGCCTGCTCGGCGCGAAGTGACGCGGAAGACCGCGGGATGAATCTCGACTTCGGCTTCCTCACCTGGGGCGTCATCCAGAGCTTCGTCATCAAGGGGCTGATCTTCTCGTTCCAGCTGACCCTGATCGCGATGATCGGCGGCATCGCCCTCGGCACCGTGCTGGCGCTGATGCGCCTGTCCGGCAAGCCGTGGCTGGTGCTGCCCGCAGCGGCCTACGTCAATACGCTGCGCTCCATCCCGCTGGTCATGGTGATCCTCTGGTTCTTCCTGCTGATCCCGCTGATCGTCGGCAGGCCGATGGGCGCCGAACTCTCCGCCATCATCACCTTCACCGTCTTCGAGGCGGCCTACTACTCGGAGATCATGCGCGCCGGCATCCAGTCGGTGTCGAAGGGCCAGGTCAGCGCCGGCTACGCCGTCGGCATGACGTATGCGCAGTGCATGAAGCTCATCGTGCTGCCGCAGGCCTTCCGCAACATGCTGCCGGTGCTGCTGACGCAGACCATCATCCTGTTCCAGGACACGTCGCTGGTCTACGCCATCGGCGCCTACGACCTGCTGAAGGGGTTCGAGGTCGCCGGCAAGAACTTCAACCGCCCGGTCGAGACTTATCTGGTGGCGGCGGTCGTCTACTTCGTCATCTGCTTCAGCCTGTCGATGCTCGTGCGGCAGCTGCAGAAGAGGATCGCCATCATCCGCTGAGGGCCTCGTCGGCAGCGATACGGAAGCACAACAACATGATCGACATCAAGAACGTCTCGAAGTGGTACGGCAGCTTCCAGGTCCTGACCGACAACACGACGACGATCAGCAAGGGAGAGGTCGTCGTCGTGTGCGGCCCCTCCGGCTCAGGCAAGTCGACCCTGATCAAGACCGTCAACGCGCTCGAGCCGTTCCAGAAGGGAGACATCGTCGTCGACGGCATCTCGCTGAAGGACCCGAAGACGAACCTGCCCAAGCTGCGCTCGCGGGTCGGCATGGTGTTCCAGCACTTCGAGCTCTTCCCGCACCTGACCGTCACCCAGAACCTGACCCTGGCGCAGATCAAGGTGCTCAACCGATCGCAGGACGACGCCCTCGCCCGCGGGCTGAAGATGCTCGACCGCGTGGGCCTCATGGCGCACAAGGACAAGTACCCGGGCCAGCTCTCCGGCGGCCAGCAGCAGCGCGTCGCGATCGCGCGCGCGCTGTCGATGGACCCGATCGTCATGCTGTTCGACGAGCCCACGTCGGCGCTCGACCCGGAGATGGTCGGCGAGGTGCTCGACGTCATGGTCCTCCTCGCCAAGGAAGGCATGACGATGATGGTGGTCACGCACGAGATGGGCTTCGCGCGCAAGGTGAGCCACCGCGTCATCTTCATGGACGCCGGCAGGATCGTCGAGGACTGCACGCGCGACGAGTTCTTCGGCAACCCGGACGACCGCTCGCCGCGGGCCAAGGATTTCCTCTCGAAGATCCTCCAGCACTGAAGGGTCGCGTCCGGCCCGCCCCCGCGGCGGCGGCGACAATGTGCGGATGATTTCCGAGCTGACGATCGTTCGCCCCGACGACTGGCATCTGCACGTCCGCGACGGCGTCGCGCTGCGGTCGGTGGTGCCGCACAGCGCCCGCCAGTTCGGGCGGGCGGTGATCATGCCGAACCTGCGTCCCCCCGTCGTCGATTGCGAGCAGGCGCTGGCGTATCGCAAGCGCGTCCTCGCCGCCGTGCCGCACGGCGTCGAGTTCGAGCCTTTGATGACGCTCTACCTCACGGACTCGACCCCGCCTGCCGAGATGCGACGCGCCCGCGAGGGCGGCATCGTGGCGGTCAAGCTCTACCCTGCGGGCGCGACGACGAACAGCGATGCCGGTGTCACCGACCTGCGCCGCACCTACCCGACCCTCGAAGCGGCCGAGCGCGAAGGGATCGTCCTGCTGGTGCACGGCGAAGTGACGGACCCCGGGGTCGACGTCTTCGACCGCGAGGCGGTGTTCATCGACCGCCACCTGGCGCCGCTGCGTCGCGACTTTCCCGAGCTGAAGATCGTTCTCGAGCACGTCACGACGCGCGAGGGCGCGCAGTACGTCGCCGCCGCCGGCGCGCACACGGCGGCGACGCTCACGGCGCACCATCTGCTCTACAACCGCAACGCTCTCTTCAGCGGCGGCATCCGGCCGCATCACTACTGCCTGCCGGTGCTCAAGCGCGAAGCTCATCGGCTCGCTCTCGTCGCCGCGGCGACGTCGGGCAGCGGCCGCTTCTTCCTCGGCACGGACAGCGCGCCGCACGCTGCCGCGCTGAAGGAGCATGCGTCGGGCTGCGCCGGCTGCTACACGGCCTTCAGCGCGCTCGAGCTCTACGCCGAGGCGTTCGACCGCGCCGGCGCGCTCGACAAGCTGGAAGCCTTCGCGAGCACCGCGGGAGCCGATTTCTACGGCCTGCCGCGCAATGCCGGCACCGTGACCTTGCGCCGGGAGAGCTGGACCGTGCCGGACACCTTGCCGTTCGGCGACACCGTCGTGAAGCCCCTCGCGGCTGGCGACACCCTGAGCTGGCGCCTGTCGGCTGAAGGCACGACATGATGAACGACCGCCAGCGCATCGCGCTCCTGATCGATGCCGACGGGATGTCGATGGAAGTGATCGCCGGGGCGATCGAGCTCGTCAAGACGCGTCACGGCGCGATCCATGTTCGCCGCTGCTACTGCAGCGCCGAGTTCGCGACCAAGAACCTCGGCTTCCTCAAGGAAAACGGCATCCGCGCGATGGTCAATGCGACCAGCGGGAAGAACTGCACCGACATCGCGCTCGCCATCGATGCGGTCGAGCTTTGCGGCGCCGAGCCTCCTACCGTCGTGGTCATCGTCGCGTCCGACTCGGATTTCGCACCGCTCGTGATCCGCCTGCGCGAGCGCGGCTGCCGCGTCGAAGGCATCGGCCAGGCGGGCAAGACGGGCGTGGAAACGCCGCGGGTCTACGATGACTTCGTCGACTTGCCGCAGGCCCGCAGGTCGGCAGCGAGAGCGGCACCGCGAGCGCCGGCCCGGCCGGCGGCCAAGGCGGCAGTGCGCGCGGCTGCGGCGCCGCCGGCGCCGACTGCCGCTCCCCTGCCGGAGGGACTCGCCGCCATCCTGGAGGCGATTCCCGACCTCGCCGCGGGCCGCAAGGTGGAACTCAACGTCGCTGCCGAGGCACTTCGCAAGGCCGGCCTGCTCTCGAAGAGCGGCTCGTCGACGAAGCTCTTCAGGAATCACCCCGACGAGCTCGTCCTCATGCCGGCGCGTCAGCCGAATTCGGTCCAGCTCCGCGGCCGCGCGGCGTAAAGCCCAAGGCACGAAAAAGGGCGGCCCCGTCGCCGGGGCCGCCCTTGCATGCGCGACGCTCGGACGAGCGCCGACGGATGCGGTTCTTACTTCTTCGGCGCTTCGGGGGTCGGGGTCGCCTCGCCCGCCGGGGTCTTGGCGGCGGACCTGGTTTCGGCCTTGCGCTCGGCGCGGGTCTTCGTGGTGCCCTTGCTCTTCTCGGCGCGGTCATCGGCCTTGTGCGACGACTCGCCGGCCGGCTTCAGGGTGCCGGCGTCGGCAGCCGTCTTCGTCTCGGTCTTCCGCTCGGTGCGCGTCTTGGTCGACGCCGGGCCCGATGCCGCGAGGGCGGGGGTGGCTTCGCCGGGCTTGGCCAGGCTGCCGGTCCTGGCTTCCGACTTCACGTCGGCGCGCGCCGCCGGGGCGGTGGTCTGCGCGAGGGCGGCTTGCGAGAACAGGGCCACTGCCGCGGCGACAGCGCTCAGAGCGAGTTTGGTCTTCATCGAAATCTCCTGATCATTGAAGGGATGGGGCATTTCACGAAGTCGCCGCTCGGGGCAATAAGACATGTTCAGGAGCGAGACTTGACATGAAAACGCGGCAACCAGGGATCGGTTGACGCCGGCGAGAGCGGCGCTCATGGCCCCGCAATCAGGCAGTTTACCCGTTATCGCCGGTTTTTCAGCCACCGTCGTGCCGTCGAGAACCAGTGTCGCGTTCGCGAAACGGTCGCGCGGCCTTCGCCGATAATTGGCAGGTGAAGCGGGCCAGACCGCCGCTGGTGCCGCTTTGACGGCACTGGAGGAAGGTCCGGACTGCACAGGGCGGCGTAGCAGCTAACGGCTGTCCACCGCGAGGTGAGGATCAGAGCAACAGAGACGAGTCGGCCGGCACCGAAAGGGGTCGGCCGGGTGAAACGGGCAATCTCTACGCGCAGCAATACCCAATAGGCCGGCGTGGGCCGGCGGGCTTCGGCCCGCGGCCTGGAAGTGTGGCTCCGCACGAGCCGGCGGGTAGGTAGCACCGAGCCGGGCAGCGATGCCCGGCCCAGAGGAATGGCGGTCACGGTCGTCGCCGCAAGGCGGGCGACTGCACAGAATCCGGCCTATCGGCTCGCTTCACACTATTCAGACCATGCCGGGCTCGGGTGGATCGCATCGAGCACCGCATTGAATCCCGACGCAAGAACACTCTGGCAGGCGCCGAAATGGGCGCTCGCCGTCCTGCTCGCCTGCCTCGGCATGCTGGGCCCCTTCTCGATCGACACCTACCTGCCCGCCTTCACGGGGATCGCGCAGGCGATCGGCGCCTCGCCCGTCGAGATGCAGCAGACGCTCTCGGCCTACCTGTTCGGCTTCGCCGTCATGAACCTCTTCCACGGCGCGCTTTCCGACAGCTTGGGGCGCCGGCCGGTGGTGCTGGTCGGCCTGGTCATGTTCACGCTGGCATCGGTCGGCTGCGCGCTGTCCGAGCACATCGGTGCGCTCGTCTTCTTCCGCGCCCTGCAGGGGATGTCGGCCGGCGCCGGGATCGTGATCTCGCGGGCCGTGATCCGCGACATGTTTCCGCCCGCCGACGCGCAGAAGGTGATGTCGCAGGTGACGATCTTCTTCGGCGTCGCACCGGCGATAGCGCCGATGATCGGCGGCTTCCTTTTCGTCCACGCCGGCTGGCACTCGATCTTCTGGTTCCTGTCCGCGCTCGGCGTGCTGCTGATGGTGGCCAACTGGAAGCTGCTGCCGGAGACCCTGCACGCCAGCGAGCGGCAGCCGTTCAACGTTCGCAACCTCATGAGCGGCTATTGGCGCCTGGCGAGCGATCCACGCTTCCTGACGCTGTGCCTCGCGAGTGGCATCCCGTTCAACGGCATGTTCCTGTACGTGCTGTCGACGCCGGTCTTCCTCGGGGACCTGCTGCACCTGGCGCCGGAGCAGTTCTTCTGGTTCTTCCTGCTCAGCATCGCCGGCATCATGAGCGGCGCCTACCTGTCCGGGCGGATGGCGGGCAAGGTCAAGCCGTCCCGGCAGATCCGCTATGGCTTCCTCATCATGGCCGGCGTGTCGGTCCTGAACCTGGTCTTGAACCTGCTGTTCGAGGCGAACGCGTGGTGGGCCCTGTTTCCGATCGCGCTCTACTCCTTCGGCTGGGCGATGATGGTTCCGGTCGTCACCCTCCTGGTGCTCGACCTGGTGCCGGAGCGTCGCGGCATGGCCTCCTCGTTCCAGGCCTGCGTCGGCAGCGCCGCCAACGGCGTGGTCGCCGGCGTGCTCGCGCCCCTCGTGATGCACTCCACCGTGGCGCTCGCCGCGACGTCACTCGCCTTGATGAGCGTGGGCATCGTCGCGTGGCTGTGGGTCAAGCCGCGGCTGCAGCCGATGCTCGCCGCCCGCGCCGCCCCCGCCTGAGGCCGGCTCCGGCCCGGTCGATGCCGGGTCCATGCCGCGGCGGCGGCGCGATCGGCGCGACAATGGACGCCATGCTGGTGCTGCTGGCCGGACTCGTCATCTTTCTCGGCGTCCATAGCGTCTCGATCGCCGCGCCGGGCTGGCGCGCCGCGCAGGTGGCGCGCCGCGGCGAGGGCGCCTGGAAGGGCGTGTACTCGATCGCTTCGGCGCTCGGGCTCGCCCTCATCGTCGTCGGCTACGGATTGGCACGACGCGAGCCGGTCCTGATCTACACCCCGCCGTCCGGCCTCGCTCATCTGGCGCTGCTGCTCATGCTGCCGGTGTTTCCGCTGCTGCTCGCGGCGTACCTGCCGGGTCGCATCCGCGCCGCGGTCAAGCACCCCATGCTGCTGGCGGTGAAGCTCTGGGCGGCGGCGCACCTGCTGGCCAACGGGACGCTCGCCGACCTGCTGCTGTTCGGCGGCTTCCTGGGGTGGGCGGTGCTCGACCTGATCTCGGTCAAGCGGCGCTCGGCCGCCGAGGCGCACCGTGCACCGGCGGCGCCGGCGGGACGGGCGAACGACGCCATCGCCGTGGTCGGCGGCCTGGCCATCTACGGGCTGTTCGTCGCCGGCGGCCACCGCTGGCTCACGGGCGTGTCGCCGCTGGCCTGACGATCGGACGGAGCGAGCCCCGATGTCGCCCTTCGCCCGCTCGCCGGGTCCGCGATTCGACAGCGCGCCGTTCCGGCTCAGCGGCACCATCTACGGCAGCCTGCTGAACAGCCGCGCCGTCCTGGACTCGCTCGGCGCGGCAGTGCAGCAGCCGCCGTACAAGGGAGCACCGCGCAGCGTCGTGCTGTTCCTCAAGCCGCCGAACACCATCGTCGCCGCGGGCGAGCCCATCCTCGTCGATGCCGACGTGCCCGAGCTCGAGGTCGCCGGCCAGCTGGGCCTCGTGCTCGGCCGAACGGCGTGCGCCGTGCGCGAGGCCGAGGCGCTCGCGCACGTCGCCGGGTACATCGTCGTCGCGGACTTCAGCGCGCCGCACGAGATGCACTTCCGGCCGCAGGTGCGCTTCAAGGCGCGCGACGCCTCCTGCGCGCTCGGGCCGCGCGTCGTGCCCGCGGAGCGCATCGCCGATCCGGACGCGCTCGCGATCCGGGTCCGTGTCGACGGCCGGCTCGCCCAGCAAGGGAGCACCGGCGATCGGGTGCGCAGCGCGGCGCGGCTCCTCGCCGACGTCACCGAATTCATGACGCTGTCGCCCGGCGACATCCTGATGACCGGCGCCCTGACCGATCCGCCGCGGGTCCGCGCCGGCGCGCGGGTGGAGATCGACATCGACGGCCTCGAGCGACTCGAGACGCGGGTCGCCGAAGCCGGGAGCCCGCGCCCGTGAAGCACGCCCGGGTCGCCTATGCGGGCGCCATCCACGAAGCGACACCCGTCGGCGTCGACGAGCGTTCGCTGCGCCTGGCCGACGGGCGTGTCGTCGACGAGGAGGCCGTCGTGTGGCTGCCACCCTTCGACGTCGGCACCGTCGTCGCGCTCGGCCTCAACTACGCCGACCACGCCAAGGAGCTGGCCTTCAAGGCGCAGGACGAGCCGCTCGTCTTCCTCAAGGGGCCGTGCACGCTGCTCGGCCACCGCGGGCAGACGCGGCGGCCGGCCGACGCGACCTTCATGCACTACGAGTGCGAGCTGGCGGTCGTGATCGGCCGGCCCGCCCGCCACGTGCGCCGGGCCGACGCGCAGGCGCACGTCGCCGGCTACACCGTGGCCAACGACTACGCCATCCGCGACTACCTCGAGAACTGGTACCGGCCCAACATGCGCGTCAAGAACCGCGATGGCGCGACGGTGCTCGGCCCCTGGCTCGTCGACGCCGCCGACGTCCACTGGCCGCCTCGTCTCGAGCTGCGCACCTCGGTCAACGGACGCGAGACGCAGCGTGGCAACAGCCGCGACCTGGGCTTCGACATTCCCTTTCTCATCGAGTACCTGAGCGGCTTCATGACGCTCTCGCCCGGCGACGTGATACTGACCGGGACGCCCGAGGGCGTCGTCGATGTCGTGCCGGGCGACGAGGTGGCCTGCGAGATCGAAGGCATCGGCCGCCTCGTCAACAACATCGTCGGCGACGACGTGTTCGGCCGTTGCGGCGACGGCTCGCCGTCGGCAGAGCCGAGGAGACAGGCATGAGGATCCAGCACCTGATCGACGGCCGTGCCGTCGAGAGCGAGGCCTATTTCGAGACGGTCGACCCGGCGACGCAGGAGGTGCTCGCCGAGGTCGCGCGGGGCGGCGCCGCCGAGGTCGACGCCGCGGTGGCGGCGGCGCGGGCGGCGTTTCCCGCCTGGGCGGCGACGCCGCCGGCGCAGCGCGCGGCCGTCATGCGCAGGCTCGGCGACCTCATCGCCGCCCATGTGCCGACGATCTCGGAGACGGAGACCCGCGACACCGGTCAGGTCATCGCCCAGACGAAGAAGCAGCTCGTGCCGCGGGCGGCCGACAACTTCCACTACTTCGCCGAGATGTGCGTGCGCGTCGACGGCCACACCTACCCGACGCCCACGCATCTCAACTACACGCTGTTCCACCCGGTCGGCGTCTGCGCCTTGATCTCGCCGTGGAACGTGCCCTTCATGACGGCGACCTGGAAGGTGGCGCCGTGCCTGGCCTTCGGCAACACCGCGGTCCTGAAGATGAGCGAGCTGTCCCCGCTCACCGCGGCGCGGCTCGGCGAGCTCGCGCTCGAGGCAGGCGTTCCGGCCGGCGTGCTGAACGTCGTGCACGGCCACGGGCGGGAGGCCGGCGAGGCGCTGGTCGCCCACGCCGACGTGCGTGCGATCTCCTTCACCGGCTCGACCCGCACCGGCAATCACATCGTCCGCACGGCGGGGCTGAAGAAGTTCTCGATGGAGCTCGGCGGCAAGAGCCCGTTCGTGGTGTTCGAGGACGCGGACTTCGAGCGCGCGCTCGACGCTGCGGTGTTCATGATGTTCTCGAACAACGGCGAGCGCTGCACGGCCGGCTCGCGCATCCTCGTGCAGCGGCCCGTCTACGCCGAGTTCGCGCGCCGCTTCGCGGAGCGCGCGTCGCGAATCTCCGTCGGCGATCCGCTCGACGAGAAGACCGTCGTCGGGCCGATGATCAGCCGAGCCCATCTCGAGAAGGTGCGCAGCTACATCGAGCTCGGCCGCGAGGAAGGCGCCGTCCTGCTCTGCGGCGGGCTCGACCGGCCGAGCGTCGCGGCGCGCGTCCGCGACGGCAACTTCGTCGTGCCGACGGTCTTCGGCGACGTGCAGAACCGCATGCGCATCGCCCAGGAGGAGATCTTCGGCCCGGTCGCCTGCCTGATCGCCTTCGACGACGAAGCCGATGCCATCGCCCAGGCCAACGACATCCCGTACGGCCTGTCGAGCTACGTCTGGACACGCGACATCGGCCGCGCGCACCGGGTCGCCGCCGCCATCGAGGCCGGCATGTGCTTCGTCAACAGCCAGAACGTGCGCGACCTGCGCCAGCCGTTCGGTGGCACGAAGGCCTCGGGCACCGGCCGCGAAGGCGGCACCTGGAGCTACGAGGTCTTCTGCGAGCCGAAGAACGTCTGCGTCTCGATCACCGACCACCCGATCCCGCGCTGGGGCACGCCATGAGCCTCTATGCCACGCAGAAGTTCCTCTTCAACCTCAACCGCGACGAAGCGGTGCAGAAGCGCTTCCGCGAGAACCTGCCCGAGCTGCTGAACGACTACGAGCTCGACGCCGAGGAGCGCGAGGCCATCCTCGCGGGCGACATCGGCAAGCTCTACGTGCTCGGCTCGAACGGGCAGCTGCTGATGCACTTCGCGGCCCTGCTCGGCATGCCCTGGGCCGACTACATCGAGTCGATGCGGGAAGGCGTGCGTCGCCATGGCCGCGTGCGCGCCGGCATCTACGCGATGACCACCTCCACCGACGACAAGGTCGCCGGGGTCTGACATGTCGGCCAGCCGTCGGCAGGCGTTGTGCATCGGCCTGGCTTCGCTGGCGATGCCATCGAGGGTGCCGGCCCAGCCGCAGAGGATCCGCGTCGGCTTCCTCGGCGGCATCTCGCCCGACGCGAGTGCGCAGCGCACGGCGCTCGAGCCCTTCCGGCGAGCGATGCGCGAGCTCGGTCATGTCGAAGGGCAGAACCTCGAGATGCACTACCGCTGGGCCGAGGGTCAGCCTGACCGGTTGCCCGGCCTGGCCGCGGAGCTGGTGCGCCTGGAGCCGGACGTCATCGTCACGATGGGCCCGGGGCCGGCCTTCGCGGCCAAGCGGGCGACGACCACCATCCCGGTGGTGGCGGCGGTCGTGGACACTCCGGTGGAGAACGGACTGGTGGCCGACTTCGTGCGCCCCGGAGGCAACGTGACGGGGATCAGCTCGCTCGGCGGCGAGGTCTTCGCCAAGCGGCTGCAGCTGCTCAAGGACCTGGTGCCCTCGACCCGGCGGGTCGCCGTCCTGATGAATCCGGCCACGGTGTCGCGTGACCTCCTCGATCGCGGTCTCGCCGACGTCGAACGGCGCCTCGGCCTGCCGATCCAGGTGTTCGAGGCACGCACTCCCGACCAGTTCCAGGGCGCCTTCGAGGCGATGAAGCGGGCCGGCTGCGACGGCGCGCTGGTGTTTGCCGACGCCACGTTCTGGGCCCATCGCACCCGGATCCACGAACTGCTCGCGAAGCACCGCCTGCCGGCGATCCTCGGCGGTCGCGACTGGCTCGACGGCGGCGGCCTGGCGTCGTACCAGGTCGACTTCCAGGTGATCTTCCGGCGCGCGGCGGCGATGGTCGACGCCATCGTCAAGGGCGCGAAGCCGGCGGTCACGCCCTTCGAGCAGGCGACCAAGCTCGAGCTCGTCATCAACCTGAAGTCGGCCCGGGAGCTGGGGATCGCGGTGCCCCAGTCGCTGCTGGTCTCGGCCGACGAGCTGATCCGGTGAGAGCGCCATGAGCCTCGTCTTCGCCGGCGTCTGCAGCCACGCGCCGGGGATCACCGGCCGCGCCCACCTCGCCGATGCCGGGCCGCGCGACGCCTTCCACGACGCGTTCCGCGGCATGGGCGAGGCCCTGGCCGAGACGCGGCCCGACGCGCTCATCGTCATCGCCGCCGAGCACTTCGCGAACTTCTTCCTGAACAACATGCCGGCCTACGCCATCGGCATGGCCGACCGCTACGAGGGCCCGATCGAGGATCCGCAGTGGCTCGGCATCCCCAGGACGCGGATTCCCGGCGATGCGGCGCTGTCGCAGCGCCTGATCCGCGAGGTGATGGAGGAGGTCGACGTCGCCTTCGCGGAGGAGTGGAAGTTCGACCACGGGATCATGGTCCCCCTGCATTTCCTCACCCCGCGCTTCGACGTTCCCGTCATCCCGGCGAACATCAACTGCCAGGGCCCGCCGCTCACGCCCTTGAAGCGCGCCTGGGCGTTCGGGGCGGCCCTCCGGCGCGCCTGCGACGCGATGCCGGAACGCATCGCCCTGGTCGGCACGGGCGGCATCTCGCATTGGCCGGCGACCCCCGACTCGGGCAAGATCAACGAGGCCTGGGACCGGGAGTTCCTCGACCGCTGGGCGCGCAACGACCGCGAGGCCCTGCTCGCCTACAGCGACGAGGCGACCTACCGCGAGGCGGGGCAGGGCGGCTTCGAGATCCGGACCTTCATCGCCGTCGCCGCCGCGGCGCGCGGTCCGGGCACCATCCGCGCCTACGTGCCGATCCCGATCTTCTCGGTCGGCTGCACCATCGGCCTCATGGCCATCGCCTGACGGAGACACCGCCATGCCGCACGTCGTCATCCACTACACCGCGAACCTGGGCCCGGGCGACGCCATGGGCGCGCTCTGCAAGGCGCTGGCGGAGGTGATCGTCGCCCAGCGCGACGCGGCGGGGCAGCGCGTCTTCCCGATCGGCGGAACCCGGGTGCTCGCCTACCCCGCCAGCGACTTCGCCGTCGCCGACGGTGGAGCGGACCGGGCCTTCGTCTACCTCAACGTCCGCATCGCCGCCGGCCGCCCGTCGGCCGCCGTGAAGGCGACGGGCGAGGCCCTGCTCGCCGCCGTGCAGCAGCACTTCGCGGCGATCTTCGCGAGCCGGCCGATCGGCATCACCCTGCAGGTCGACGAAGGGGCGCCGGCGTTCGACGCGAAGCACAGCAACCTGCATCCGCTGTTCGAAGGCCGCTAGCCGATGCTGTCGAGCGAGACGATCGCCGGCCTCGCCGCGGAGCTGCACCGGGCCGAGAAGGGGCGCGTCCAGCTGCGCCACTTCTCGGCTCGCCACCCGCAGATGACCATCGACGACGGCTACGCGATCCAGCGCGCCTGGCTGGCGCTCCGGCTCGCCGAAGGGCGCGTCGTGAAAGGCCGCAAGATCGGCCTGACCTCGCGCGCCATGCAGCAGTCCTCGCAGATCGACGAGCCCGACTTCGCGCCCCTGCTCGACGACATGTTCTTCGCCGAAGGCGACATTCCCTTCGACCGCTTCATCGCGCCGCGCGTCGAGGTCGAGCTGGCGTTCGTGCTGGACCGGCCGCTGCGCGGCCCCCGGGTGACCCTCGAGCAGGTGCTGGCGGCGACCGCGTCGGTGACGCCGGCCGTCGAGATCATCGATGCCCGCATCGAGCAGTTCGATCGCGACACGAAGGCGCCGCGCAAGGTGTTCGACACGATCGCGGACTTCGCCGCCAATGCCGGCATCGTCACCGGCGGTCGCGCCGTGCGGCCCGATGCGGTCGACCTGCGCTGGGTCGGCGCCATCCTGACAAGGAACGGCGTCGTCGAGGAGACCGGTCTCGCCGCCGGCGTGCTCGACCACCCGGCCAAGGGCATCGCCTGGCTGGCCAACAAGATCGCGCCGTACGAGGAGCAGCTGGATGCCGGCGACGTCGTCCTCGCCGGCTCGTTCACGCGGCCGGCCAGCGCGGCACGCGGCGACGTTTTCCGGGTCGACTACGGCCCGCTCGGCGCGATCGCCTTCCGCTTCGTCTGATCACGAGGACACCCATGGAGCTTCCGCGCAATCCCTTCAAGGCGGCGATGTCGCGGCGCCAGGCGCAGATCGGCCTCTGGCTGGGCATGTCGAACGCGTACGTCGCCGAGCTGCTCGCGACCTGCGGCTTCGACTGGCTGCTCGTCGACGGCGAGCACTCGCCGAACGACGTGCGCAGCACGCTGGCGCAACTGCAGGCGATCGAGCCGTATCCGACGCACGCCATCGTCCGCACGGTCGACGACAACCCGGCCGGCATCAAGCAGGTCCTCGACATCGGCGCACTCACCGTGCTCGTGCCGATGGTGCACACGGCCGAGCAGGCGGGCCGCGTCGTCGCGGCAACGCGCTACGCACCGCGCGGCGTGCGCGGCCTCGCCAGCGCGCTGGCCCGGGCCTCGCGCTGGAACGGCGTCGAACGTTATGCCGAGCGCGCCGATTCGGAGATCTGCGTGCTCGTCCAGGTGGAGTCGGTCGAAGGGCTCGCCAACCTCGCCGCCATCGCCGGGACCGACGGCGTCGACGGCGTCTTCTTCGGGCCGGCCGACCTGTCGGCGTCGATGGGCCACCTCGGCCGGCCGGGCCACCCGGACGTGCTGGCGGCGATCGATGCCGGCATCGCGACGGTGCTGCGCGCCGGCAAGGCGCCCGGCATCCTCGTAACCGAGGCCGATCTCGCCCGCGCCTACCTCGCTGCCGGTGCCCTGTTCGTCGCCGTGGGCCTCGACACGACCCTGCTCGCAGGCGCCGCGCGCGCCCTGGCGGCATCGTTCAAGACGCGTCCCGCGTGATGTAGTACCGCACGCGGCGTCCGTCCTTCACGTCGATAGGTCTCCCCTCGGCGCCGGACCGGCTTCTCAGGCTCGGCTTTGACAAGCGCGCGCAAGTCTATGTTTCTCCGCGTTTTTTGGCGGCCGGTGCTGCTTTGTCGAGCATCATGTAAGTCCTTGATTCCATTGATTTTTGTGCTGCTCACGAATTGACCCTGCCCAAGGCTTGGGCTACAGTGGCATAAAGTGCACTTCGGTGGGGTTTTGTGGCGAACGTTGTGTTTCAAGGCCCCGCAGCGCTGACGCTGGATGGAAAGGGTCGCATCGCGATGCCGGCTCGCCATCGCGAGCTGCTGGCGGCCATGGGCGTCAACCAGCTCACCATCACCAAGCATCCTGAAGGCTCGCTGCTCATCTTCCCCCGCCCCGCGTGGGAAAATTTTCGCGATCGCGTCGCGGCCCTGCCGATGGATTCGAGCGGCTGGAAGCGCGTCTTCCTGGGCAACGCGATGGACGTCGAGATCGATGCCTCGTCCCGCCTCCTCATTGCCCCCGAGCTGCGCGCCGCGGCCGGGCTGGTGCGCGACGTGATGCTGCTCGGCATGGGCAGCCACTTCGAGCTGTGGGACGCGCAGCGCCATGCCGAGCACGAGGCGGCGGTGATGGCATCGCCGATGCCCGACTCGCTCAAGCACTTCAGCTTCTGAATGCACGCCGGCATCGCCCCGACGCACACCACCGTCCTGCTCCGCGAGGCGGTCGACGCGCTGGTGACGTCGGTCGACGGGACCTACGTCGACGGCACCTTCGGCCGCGGCGGCCATGCCCGTGCCGTGCTGGCCGGGCTGTCGGCGAGCGGTCGGCTGGTGGCCATCGACCGCGACCCGGAGGCCGTCGCCAGCGCCCGCGCCGACGCCGAGCTCGCCGCCGACCCGCGCTTCTCGATCGAGCACACCGCCTTCTCGGCCATGACCGCGACGCTGGCGGCGCGCGGCATCGCGCAGGTGAGCGGAGTCCTCCTCGACCTCGGCGTGTCGTCGCCGCAAATCGACGCGGCCGAGCGCGGCTTCAGCTTCCGCTTCGACGGACCGCTCGACATGCGGATGGACACCAGCCGGGGCGAAAGCGCGGCCGAGTTCCTGGCCCGCGCCGACGAGCGCCACATTGCCGAGGTGATACGAGACTATGGGGAAGAACGGTTTGCTCTACAGGTTGCAAAGGCGCTTGTTGCTCGGCGCGAGAGCGGGCGTCCTGTACGAACCACAGGCGAGCTTTCCGACGTCGTGGCTCGTGCGGTGCGGACCCGAGAGGCGGGCCAGAACCCTGCAACGCGCACGTTTCAGGCGCTTCGGATTTTCGTCAACGCCGAGCTTGAGGAGCTCGAGCAGGCCCTGAGCGCATCGCTCGCGCTGCTGGCGCCCGGCGGCCGCCTGGTCGTCATCAGCTTCCATTCGCTCGAGGACCGGATCGTCAAGACCTTCATCGCCCGCGAGAGCCGGACCGAGGTGGACCGGCGTGCCCCGTTCGCGGCCGAGGCGCCGCATCGGCTGCGCGCGCTGGCCCGCGTCAAGCCGGGGCCGGCCGAGACGGCGGCGAATCCGCGCGCGCGCTCGGCCGTGATGCGGGTCGCCGAACGGACCGACGTGCCGCTCGCCGCCGGAGGTCCGGCATGACGCGCCTCAACGTGCTGCTCCTGATCGCCCTCATCGCGAGCAGCCTCTACCTCGTGCGGGTCTCGTACGAGTCGCGGCGCCTGTTCGCCGCGCTCGACAAGGCGCAGAGCGAGGAGCGCGCGCTCGACACCGACAGCGAGCGCCTCAAGACGGAGCTGCGCTCGCAGGCGACGCCGCTGCGCGTGGAGCGGACGGCGCGCGACCGCCTGGCCATGCGCAGCGCCTCGCCGGGAGTCACCCACTACATCGATCGATCGGCGCCGGCGGCCTCGTCCTCCGCCGGCGCGACCTTGGGAGCCGGCCGATGAGTCGCAAGAGCAGCGCCCGCCCGCGCGTCGCCGCCAGCGTCAGGAGCGTCAACTACACGACGAGCCCGCTGCTCGCCACGCCGACGCCGCCGTGGCGCTCGAAGATGCTGGTCGGCCTCGTCGGCCTCGGCTTCGCCGTCCTGCTCGGCCGCGCCGTCTACGTGCAGATCGTCGATGCGCCGTTCTTCCTCAAGCAGGGCGAGATCCGCTACGGCCACACGCTCGGGCTGCCCGCCAGCCGCGGCCGCATCGTCGACCGCAACGGCCTGGTCCTCGCCGCCAGCGTGCCGGCGCCGTCGATCTGGGCGATCCCGAAGGACCTCGAGGGCGACGCGCGCAGCCGCGCGAAGCTCGCCTCGCTGCTCGGCATGACCAGCGCCGAGCTCGAGACCCGCCTCCGCGACAACCCGAACTTCGTCTGGCTGCGGCGGCAGGTCGACGAGCCGGTGGCCACGGCCGTGAAAGGCCTGCGCATCCGCGGCATCCACGAAGTTCGCGAGTACAAGCGCAAGTACCCGGAGGGCGAGGCGGCGGCACACGTCGTCGGCTTCACCAACGTCGAGGACCGCGGCCAGGAGGGCGTCGAGCTCGCGTTCCAGAGCGACCTCGCCGGCAAGGACGGGACGCGCCGCGTCATCAAGGACCGGCTCGGGCGGGTGATCGAGGACGTCGGCGACAGCATCGCGCCCGTCGACGGCCGCGACATCGGCCTGACGATCGACTCCAAGGTGCAGTTCTTCGCCTACCAGCGCATCCGCGACGCCGTCGCCGCGCACAAGGCCAAGGCCGGCAGCGTCGTCGTCCTCGACGCGCAGAGCGGCGAGGTGCTCGCGCTCGCCAACTTCCCGAGCTACGTGCCGGGCGACCGCAAGAACCTCACCGGGGCGCAGCTGCGCAACCGGGCCCTGACCGACACCTTCGAGCCCGGCTCGACGATGAAGCCCTTCGTCGCCGCCTGGGCGATGGAGAGCGGCCGCGTCACGCCCGATACGGTGATCCAGACCGCCCCCGGCCGGATGCAAATCACCGGCTCGACGATCACTGACGCGCACCCGCACGGCAACCTCACGGTGCGCCAGGTGATCCAGAAGTCGAGCAACGTCGGCGCCGTGCGCATGGCGATGAGCTTCTCGTCGCGCGAGATGTGGGAGCTCTACAGCGCCCTCGGCTTCGGCCAGAAGCCGCAGCTCGGCTTCCCGGGCGTGGTCAGCGGCCGCCTGCGGCCGCACAAGACCTGGCGGCCGATCGAGCAGGCGACGATGAGCTACGGCTACGGCCTATCGGCGTCGCTGTTCCAGATCGCCCACGCGTACACGGTCTTCGCGCACGACGGCGAGCTGATCCCGGTGACCCTGACCCGGCCCCTCGGCGTCGTGCCGACGCCGCGCGTCACCGGCGTGCGCGTGATCTCGCCGAAGACTGCGGCCGCCGTCCGCGACATGCTGCACCTGGCGGCGCTGCCCGGAGGCACCGCGCCCAAGGCGCAGGTCCTCGGCTACTCGGTCGGCGGCAAGAGCGGCACCGCCTACAAGCAGGAAGGCACCAGCTACGCGCAGAAGAAGTACCGCTCGTGGTTCGTCGGCATGGCGCCGATCGCCAACCCGCGCGTCATCGTCGCCGTGATGGTGGACGAGCCCAGCGCGGGCAAGCACTTCGGCGGCGACGTCGCCGCCCCGGTGTTCAGCGAGGTCGTGCAGCAGACCTTGCGCCTGCTCGGCGTGCAGCCGGACCTCGACGTCAAGCCGCAGATCGTCTCGCGCGAGATGCCCGCCGAAGAGGAGAGCTTCTAGTGGCCGACGCTCCCGGCCGCATGGCGCGGCTGGACTCCCGCGAAGCGGCGCACGCCTGGCTGGTGCGCCGCGAGGTCCGGGCGCTCGCCAGCGACAGCCGCCGCGTCGAGCCGGGAAGCGCCTTCATCGCCTGGCCCGGACACGTCGGCGACGGACGCGCCTACGTCGGCGCCGCCCTCGCCGCCGGCGCCGGCGCCTGCCTCGTGGAGGCCGAGGGCGTCGAGGCGTTCGGCTTCGACGCCGAGCCGCGGGTCGGCGCCTGCCGTGGCCTGAAGGCGGCCGCCGGCGACATCGCCAGCCGCTTCCTCGAGGTGCCGAGCGCCCGCCTGGAGGTGATCGCGATCACCGGCACCAACGGCAAGACCTCGACCACCTGGTGGGTCGCGCAGGCCCTCGGCCAGCTCGGCCGCCGGTGCGGGGTGATCGGAACGCTCGGCATCGGCGTGCCGCCGCACGCAGGCGCCTCGGCCGGCGACGGGCAGGGCGAGGTGCGCAGCACCGGCCTGACGACGCCGGACCCGGTCACGCTGCAGAAGGCGCTGCGCGACTTCGTCGACGGCGGCTTCGCGGCCTGCGCCATCGAGGCGTCGTCGATCGGCATCGCCGAGCATCGCCTCGCCGGCACCCGGGTGGCGATCGCGGTCTTCACCAACTTCACGCAGGACCACCTCGACTACCACGGCGACATGGCCGCCTACTGGCAAGCCAAGGCACAGCTCTTCGCCTGGCCCGGCCTCAAGGCGGCGGTCGTCAACCTCGACGATGCGCACGGCGTGAGCCTCGCCGACTCGCTGGCCGCGACCAGCGTGGAGACCTGGACGATCTCGTCGCGCGCCGAGGCGCGCCTGCGCGCGGTGAACATCGAGCACCGTGCCGACGGCCTCGCCTTCGAGGTCGTCGAGGGCGAGGCTCGCGTCTCGATCGCGACGCCCCTGATCGGCGACTTCAACGTCGTCAACGTGCTGTGCGTCGTCGGCAGCCTGCGGGCGATGGGCGTCGGACTCGCCGACAGCGCCCGGGCCTGCGCTGGGCTGCGGCCGGTGCCGGGGCGCATGCAGCGCGTCGTCGCCGAGGACGAGAGCTCGCCCGGGACGCCGGCGACCGAGCAGCCGGAAGTCGTCGTCGACTATGCGCACACCCCCGACGCGCTGGAGAAGGCGCTCGCCGCGCTGGCGCCGCTGGCGCGCCAGCGCGGCGGCACGCTCTGGTGCGTGTTCGGCTGCGGCGGCAACCGCGACCCCGGGAAGCGCCCGCTGATGGGGGCGATCGCCTGCCGCCTGGCGGGCCGCGTCGTCCTCACCAGCGACAACCCGCGGCTCGAATCGCCGGAACGCATCCTCGCCCAGATCCTCGCCGGTGCCATCGGCCACGAGGAGGTCGACGTCATCGAGAACCGCGCCGAGGCGATCCAGCATGCGGTCGGCTCGGCCGGGCCGCGCGACGTCGTGCTCATCGCCGGCAAGGGACACGAGGACTACCAGGACGCCGGCGGGCAGAAGACCCCGTTCTCCGATGCGAGCGAGGCAGCGTCGGCGCTGCGCCGGCGAACCGTCGCCGCCGCGACGGGCGGCGCCGAGCGCCGGCGCGGCAAGCGCGGGCCGACGGCGGGCGCCGACCGGCGTCGGGGCGGGCGCGCTGCCGCGGTCGCTGCCGAGCGACGCCTCGGCCAAGCCAGCCCGGCGTCCGGGGCCGCTCCCCCGGCGGCCGACGTGCCGCCCATGGCCACGCTCGGCGAGCTGGCTGCGCTGCTTCGGGACGCGCGCCTGGTCGGCGACCCGGCGACGCCGATCGGCCGCGTCCACAGCGACACGCGCAGCCTCGCCGCCGGCGACCTCTTCGTCGCCCTGCGCGGCGAGCGCTTCGACGCGCACGAGTTCCTGGCGTCGGCGCGTGCCGCCGGCGCGGTCGCGGCGATCGCCGAGCACGGCCTGGCGGCCGCGGGCCTGCCCGGGCTCGAGGTCGGCGACACGCGCGCGGCGCTCGGCGCGCTCGGCGCCGCGTGGCGGCGGCGCTTCCAACTGCCACTCGTGGCTGTCGCCGGCAGCAACGGCAAGACGACGGTGACGCAGATGATCGCGTCGATCTTCCGCGCCTGGCACGGCGACGCTGCCTTCGCGACGCAAGGCAACCTGAACAACGACATCGGCGTGCCGCTCACCTTGCTGCGTCTGCGCGACCGCGCCGACCTCCGCCACCGCGTGGCCGTCGTCGAGCTCGGGATGAACCACCCCGGCGAGATCGCCCGGCTCGCGGCGATGGCGGCGCCGAGCGTGGGGCTCGTCAACAACGCGCAGCGCGAGCACCTCGAGTTCATGGCCGACGTCGACGCCGTCGCGCGCGAGAACGGCGCCGTCATCGCCGCGCTCGATGCCCAGGGCGTCGCCGTGTTTCCGGCCGACGACGCGCACGCGCCGACCTGGCGCGCCATCGCCGGCGAGCGTCGCGTCTTCACCTTCGCCCTCGACGCCGGTGCGACGGTGAGCGGCCAGGCGCAGTGGCACGCCGAGGCAGGCGCCGGCCACTGGTCCGTGCGCGCGCAGACGCCTGCGGGCGTCCTGGCCTTCGAGCTTCACGTCGCCGGCATCCACAACGTCCGCAACGCACTCGCCGCCACCGCGGGCGCCATGGCCGCCGGCTGCCCGCTCGACGCCGTCGCTGCCGGGCTGGCCCGCTTCGCGCCGGTGCGCGGCCGCTCGCACGTCCGACGGATCGTGCGCGATGGCGTCGAGCGGACGCTGGTCGACGACAGCTACAACGCCAATCCGGACTCGGTGCGTGCCGCGATCGACGTGCTGGCGGCGCTGCCGGGGCCGCGCTGGCTCGTGCTCGGCGACATGGGCGAGGTCGGCGACCAGGGACCGGCCTTTCATCGCGAGGTCGGCGCCTTCGCGGCCGAGCGCCGCATCGAGCACCTGTGGGCGGCCGGGCCGGAGAGCGCGAGCACCGTGGCCCCGTTCCCGGGCGCACGCCGCTTCGCCGATGCCGCGGGCCTGATCGCCGCCCTCGGCGAGGCGCCGGCCTTCGCCTCGGTGCTGGTCAAGGGATCGCGCTTCATGCAGATGGAGCGCGTGGTGGCCGCGCTCACCGGCGAGGCCGCCGCAAGCGATTCGCCGGGTCCCGGGGTGGGAGGTGCGCATGCTCCTTAGCCTCGCCGACTGGCTGCAGGCGCAGTCGCCGGAGTTCGGCTTCTTCCGCGTCTTCCAGTACCTGACCTTCCGGGCGATCATGGCCGCGATGACCTCGCTGCTGATCGGCCTGGTGTTCGGGCCGTGGGTCATCCGCCGCCTGAGCGCCCTGAAGATCGGCCAGCCGGTGCGCTCCTACGGCGTCGAGGCGCATCAGTCGAAGACCGGCACGCCGACGATGGGCGGCGTCCTCATCCTGCTCGGCATCGGCGTCTCGACCCTGCTCTGGTTCGACTGGAGCAACCGCTTCGTGTGGATCGTGATGGTCGTGACGATCGGCTTCGGCGCGATCGGCTGGGTCGACGACTGGCGGAAGGTGGTGCACAAGAACCCCGAAGGCATGCCGTCGCGGGAGAAGTACTTCTGGCAGTCGGTGATCGGCATCATCGCCGCGCTCTACCTCGCCTTCTCGGTCAGCGAGACCTCCAACCTGCGGGTCCTCGAGCTCTTCCTGCGCTGGGTGCAGAGCGGCTTCTCGAACGACCTGCCGCCGAAGGCCGACCTCATCGTGCCCTTCTTCAAGTCGGTGAGCTATCCGCTCGGGGTGTTCGGCTTCATCGTCCTCACCTACCTGGTCATCGTCGGCAGCAGCAACGCCGTCAACCTGACCGACGGCCTCGACGGCCTGGCCATCATGCCGGTGGTCATGGTCGGCTCGGCCCTCGGCGTGTTCGCCTACGTCACCGGCAGCTCGGTCTACAGCCGCTACCTGCTCTTCCCTTACATCCCGGGCGCCGGCGAGCTGCTCATCTTCTGCGCCGCCATGGCCGGCGCCGGCCTCGCCTTCCTGTGGTTCAACACCCATCCGGCGCAGGTCTTCATGGGCGACGTCGGCGCCCTCGCGCTCGGCGGGGCGCTGGGCACGATCGCCGTCATCACCCGGCAGGAGATCGTGCTGGCGATCATGGGCGGCATCTTCGTCGCCGAGGCGCTGTCGGTGATGGCGCAGGTGGTGTGGTTCAAGTACACCAAGCGGCGCTACGGCGCAGGCCGGCGCTTCCTGAAGATGGCGCCGCTGCACCACCACTTCGAGAAGTCCGGCTGGCGCGAGGAGCAGGTCGTCGTCCGGTTCTGGATCATCACCATGCTGCTGTGCCTGGTCGGCCTGGCCAGCCTGAAGCTCAGATGACCGCGCTCGTCCTCGGCCTCGGCATCTCCGGCCTCGCCATGGCGCGATGGCTCGCGCGCGCGGGCGAGACCGTTCGCGTGTGGGACTCGCGCAGCGATCCGCCCGGTGCGGCCGCGCTCGCCGAGCACGTGCCGGGCGCCGAGCGGATCGTCGGCGAGCTCGGCGCCGGCGCGCTCGCAGGGGTGACGCGTGTGCTGCAGAGCCCGGGCCTGGCCCCCGGCGATGCGCGCATCTCCAAGCTGCTCGAGGCGGCCCGCGACGCGCGGGTTCCGGTCCAGGGCGAGCTCGACCTCTTCCGCGAGGCACTCGAGGAATTGCGCATCCGCATCGACTATGCGCCCAAGGTCGTCGCCGTCACCGGCACCAACGGCAAGACGACGACCACGGCGATGACGACCCTGCTCGTCGAGCGCAGCGGCCGGCGCGTCGCCGCCGCCGGCAACATCGGCCCGACGATGCTGCAGACGCTCGCCGACCTGCTCGACGCCGGCCCGCTCGACAGTGCGCGCGAGCGCCTGCCGGAAGTCTGGGTCCTCGAGCTGTCGAGCTTCCAGCTCGCCACGGCCGACGTCTTCGACGCGCACGCCGTGGCGCTGCTGAACCTGACCGAGGACCATCTCGACTGGCACGGCTCGTTCGCCGCCTACGCGGCGGCGAAGGCGCGCATCTTCGGCCAGCGGGCGGTGATCGTCGTCGACCGCGACGACGCCGCCGTGCGCCAGCTCATCCCGCCGCCGGTGCAGCTGCCGGTGCGCAAGGGAAGGGCGCCGAAGACGATCGCGCGCAGGACCGTCTTCTTCGGCGCCGGGGCACCGGAGCGGCCGGGCGATTTCGGCCTGGTGGTCGAGAACGACATGGCCTGGCTGGTCCGGGCCCGCGACGACGACGACGTGGGCAGCGGCGCCGAGCTCGGCATCCAGCACCTGATGCCCGCCGATGCCCTGCGCGTGCGCGGCCGCCACAACGCGCTCAACGCGCTCGCCGCCCTGGCCCTGGCGACCGCCATCGGCTGCCCGCTCGCGCCGATGCTGCACGCCCTGCGCGAGTACCGCGGCGAGGCGCACCGGGTCGAGCACGTCGCCAGCATCGACGGCGTCGACGCCTTCGACGACAGCAAGGGCACCAACGTCGGCGCGACGGTGGCGGCGCTCGTCGGCCTCGGCGCCGAGCGTGCGCCGGGCCGGCTCGTCGTCATCCTCGGGGGCGACGGCAAGGGGCAGGACTTCACGCCGCTGATCGAGCCGCTGCGCCGCCATGCGCGGGCGGCGATCACGATCGGCCGCGACGCGGCGGCGATCGAGAAGGTCGTCAGGCGCGCCGGACTGGCGGTCGAGCGCCGCGACACGCTCGAAGCCGCCGTCGCCGCCGCCTTCGAGCGCGCGGAGCAGGGCGACGCCGTCCTGCTCAGCCCCGCCTGCGCCAGCCTCGACATGTTCCGCAACTACGGCCACCGCGCCGAGGTGTTCGTCGCTGCCGTGCAGGCGCTGGCCGAGGCCTCGTTGCAGGGGCACGCGGCATGAACGCGGTGTTCACGGACATCCTCCAGTCCTGGCGCGAGCGGCTCGCGCCGCAGCCCTCCGCATCGGCCCCGCGGCCGACGGGGCGCGGCCGCGGGACGGTCGCCGAGGCGATCCCGGTGCGCGAGTGGATCAGCGTCGACGCCGGGCAGCCGGCGCGGCTGCTCGGCTTCGACCGGGCTCTCGTGTTCGTCGTCGTGGCCCTGCTGTCGCTCGGCCTGGTGATGGTCTACAGCGCCTCCGTGGCCCTGCCCGACAACCCGCGCTTCGCCCGCTACACGCCGACCTTCTTCCTGGTGCGCCACCTCCTGTCGCTGGCGATTGCCGTCGCCGCCGCTCTCGTCGTCGTGCAGGTCCCGGTGTCGATCTGGGAGAAGCTCTCGCCGTGGATCTTCGTCGCCTCGCTGCTGCTCCTCGTCGTCGTGCTGCTGCCTTTCGTGGGCAAGGGCGTGAACGGGGCGCGGCGCTGGATACCGCTCGGC
>DATAGP010000003.1:0-42288 GCA_036263655.1 Caldimonas sp.
AGATGCCGGGCACGGCCGAAGCCGTGGCGGCGGTATGACGAGTCGATGAATTATGGAGTCGGGCCCGTTGCCGCGCTCGCTTCCGGCGCCCGCCCGGCCAGACCGCCGGCCGGCTGCGGCGCCGCGGCAACACTCGCGCGGCCGGGGCCCGGGTCAGCTGAGCGTCGCGTCGATGCGCTTGGCGGCCTCGTGGTGGTGGTCCTGGACCTTTCCCTTGTGCCGGACGACCTGTCGGTCGAGCTTGTCCATGAGCTGGTCGATGGCCGCGTACAGGTCCTCGGACGAGTGTTCGGCGAAGAGATCCTTGCCCTTGACGTGCAGCGTCACCTCGGCCTTCTGGCGCCTCTCCTTCTCGGTCAGCTTCTCGACCGAGAGCAGGACCGTGATGTCCACGACCTGGTCGAAGTGACGTGTGATCCGGTCGAGCTTGTTGATGACGTACTCGCGCAGCGCCGGAGTGACGTCGAGGTGATGACCGCTGATCGTCAGATTCATGGGGGAAATCCTTTCGTGTGTGCGGCAGGAGACAGTAGCAGACGGCTCGATGCCTGCTTCTGGAGCAGGGTGTTGCGGTCTGCGAACCCAGTCTATCCCCGGCCTTCGTCCGCAACTCCGCCTTTCTTCCGGCCGTCTGCCGATGCGATAATTTCGCCACTTCATCACGGGACGCCGTCCTTGGACATCTCTCACCTCGGATGACCGTCCGCTCCAGCCGAGCCGGGTCATGCTCGATGGAGCTTTCATGCTGAATGTCTTCACGCTGGTCAACGGCCGGCTGTTCCAGGAAGAGATCGAAAGCCAGGCGGCGCTCGCCCACGTGCAGCCGGTGTGGGTCGACCTCGACGCGCCTACCGAGGAAGAGAAGGGCTGGATCGGCGAGCACTTCGGCCTGACGATCCCGAACGACGCCGTCGACGACGATCTCGAGGAATCGGCCCGGTTCTACGAGGAGGACAACGGCGAGCTGCACATCCGCTCCGACTTCCTGATCGACGACGGCCAGACCTCGCGCAACGTGCGCGTCGCCTTCATCCTCTACCGCAACGTGCTGTTCTCGGTGCATGCCGAGGACCTGCCGGTGTTCCGGCTGCTGCGCCTGCGCGCCCGGCGCATTCCGGCCCTGATCGGCGACGCCAAGGACGTCCTGCTCAAGCTGTACGACGCCGACGCCGAGTACTCGGCCGATGCCCTCGAAGGCATCTACGACGGCCTCGAAGCCGTCAGCGCGCGCGTGCTGCGCCACGACGTCAACGATCAGGCCGCGGGCGAGGCGCTGTCGTCGATCGCCCGCCAGGAGGACCTCAACGGGCGCATCCGCCGCAACGTCATGGACACGCGCCGGGCCGTCAGTTTCATGATGCGCAGCCGGATGCTGAACGCCGAGCAGTTCGAGGAGGCCCGCCAGATCCTGCGCGACATCGACTCGCTCGACAGCCACAGCACGTTCCTCTTCGACAAGATCAACTTCCTGATGAACGCGACGGTCGGCTTCATCAACATCAACCAGAACAAGATCATCAAGATCTTCTCGGTGGCCAGCGTCGCCCTGCTGCCGCCGACGCTGATCGCCAGCATCTACGGCATGAACTTCAGGATCCTGCCGGAGCTGAACTGGCAGTACGGCTATCTCTACGCTCTGGCCCTCATGGCGGCTTCGGTCGCCGCACCGTTCATCTACTTCCGCAAGAAGGGCTGGCTCCGCTAGGCAGGCCGGGCCTGCCGACCGGGCTCCCGGGCCTCGAGGCCCGGGAGGGAAGAAGAATGTCGCCGAGCGCCCCCGGGGGAACGAGGGAGGAGGAGGGAGGAGAAGAACCCCCCGAGGATTTCAGCCGGCGTGGCCGGCCGGCTCCAGCGACAGAAACCGGTGCCGCCTTCGATCGGCGCCCGGTTCCGGACCGGACCAGCCGCGCAAGGGCGTCGAACCCCTATGACGCGGTCTCCCGGCCAGAGTTCCGCTCCTTTTGAGGCGAAGTCCGACAAGTCGACGCGACGGTCGACCCTCCGGCCGGCCGAGTCCCAGCGACTAAACTCGGCCGCTTGGACCAAACCATGATCTACCCGGAGCTCTTCAAGCAGCTCGAAGCCGTCCGCTGGAACATGGACCAGGACATCCCCTGGTCCTCGTTCGACGCCAGCAAACTGTCCGACGAGCAGGCGCAGACGGTGAAGATGAACGCCATCACCGAATGGGCCGCCCTGCCGGCGACCGAGATGTTCCTGCGCGACAACCGCGACGACAGCGACTTCTCGGCCTTCATGAGCGTCTGGTTCTTCGAGGAGCAGAAGCATTCGCTCGTCCTCATGGAGTACCTGCGCCGGTTCCGGCCCGACCTGGTGCCGACCGAGGCCGAGCTGCACGACGTCCGCTTCGAGTTCGACCCGGCGCCGGCGCTCGAGACCCTGATGCTGCACTTCTGCGGCGAAATCAGGCTCAACCACTGGTATCGCCGCGCTGCCGAGTGGCACAGCGAGCCGGTGATCAAGGCGATCTACGAGATCCTGGCTCGTGACGAGGCCCGTCATGGCGGCGCTTACTTGCGCTATATGAAAAAAGCCATGGTCAAGTTCGGCGACGAAGCCCGCGCCGCGTTCGCCAAGGTGGGCGTCCTCATGGCCAGCGCCCGGCGCACGGCGCAGGCGCTGCACCCGACCAACCTGCACGTCAACACCCAGCTCTTCCCGCGCGACACGATCCAGAGCCGGCTGCCCGATCCGAAGTGGCTCGAGCAGTGGCTCGACTCGCAGATCCAGTTCGACGCCGTCTGGGAAAACAAGGTGGTCGAGCGCATCCTGCACAACCTGAGCCTGCTCCTCGAGCGGAGCTTCGCCAGCGTGCAGGAGCTGAACCGCTACCGCAAGGAAGTCACTGCGCGGGTGGCGGCGGCGGCCAAGGCGGCGGCGCCGATCGGCAATCCCGATCCCCGCCCGGCCTGACGCCAGGCCGGGTCAGCGGCGCGCCGCGATGGCGGCCTGAACCGCCTTGCGATCGGCGGCCACTCGACGCGCGGAGGGCCTCTCCCCGACCAGCCGCACATAAGGCTGCCAGTCGACACCGCCGGCGGCGAGCAGATCCTCCCCGTAGACGGCCTTGGTCGCCATCGAGACCAGGGGCAGCGATGGCCAGGCGGCGCAGTCGGCCTGGGTGAAATCGGCGCCCGCGACGTAGGGGCCGAAGCGGGCCAGTCGCCTGAACCCGGCGATGTGCTTCTCGAGCCGGCCGCGGACGCGCGCCGCGTGCCCGTCGCTGATCGTGCCGCCGAAGAAGGCCTTCGGGTAGAGCTCGCGCGCGACCAGCTCCAGGTGCAGTTCGACGAACAGCGTCAGCTCGCGCACCTTGGCGGCAGCGAAGGGCTCGCCGGGCAGCAGCGCCGGCTGCGGGTAGGCGGCCTCGAGGTAGTCGAGGATCGCCTGGCTCTCGCAGAGCGAGCCGTGCTCGGTGCGGATGAACGGGATCTTGGCGAGCGGCGACGCCGCCAGCACCGTCTCGTCGGTCGAGCCGGTGCCGACGTTCTCCTCGGTGAAGGAGACGCCCTTCTCGAGCAGCGCGAGCTTCACCTTGTTGTAGTAGTTGGAAATCGGCGAGCCGCAGAGCACCAGCATGATTCCTCCTCATCCGCCGCGGCAGTCTAAGGCGCACGCCCGCGCCGGTCGGGGCGCCAGGGCGACAATCGACGGGTGCTGCCCGACTTCGTCGCCAAGCTCTGTCCACGTGCCGAGCTCCTGCCTCGCCTGGCCGAGCTGCCGCGGCCGGTGGTCTTCACCAACGGGGTGTTCGACATCCTGCACCGCGGCCACGTCACCTACCTCGCACAGGCGCGGGCGCTGGGCGCGAGCCTGGTGGTCGGCCTCAACAGCGACGTCTCCGCGCGCGGTCTCGGCAAGGCGCCGGATCGCCCGCTCAACAACCAGGGCGACCGCGCCTGCGTGCTGGCGGCCCTGGCCAGCGTCAGCCTGGTGACGCTCTTCGACGAGGCGACGCCCGTCGAGCTGATGAAGATCGTCCACCCGGACCTGTACGTGAAGGGCGGCGACTACGACATCGAGTCATTGGCCGAAACGGCCCTGGTGCGCAGCTGGGGCGGCGAGGCACGGGCCCTGCCGTTCCTGGACGGCTACTCCACGACCTCGCTGGTCGATCGGATCAGGCGCTGAGGTCCGGCGTCAGCGCGGCCGGTTCACGAGGTAGATGCCGGCGGCCACCGCGACCAGGGCGAACACCAGCCGGGCAGTGATCGGCTCGGCCAGCAGCCAGGCGCCGAGCAGAAGGCCGAACACCGGCGTCAGCATGGTGTACGAGGCGAGGCGCGTCGCCGGGTAGTGGCGGATCAGCCAGAACCACAGCAGGTAGCTGGCGAAGCTGACGACGACGATCTGGAACGCCATCGAACTCCAGGCGAGCGTGGACAGCTGCCGCGGCAACGGCGCACCGCTCAGGAGCGCGGCGACCAGGAGCAGCACGCCCGAGACGGCCAGCTGGTAGAGGAGGGTCTTCTCCGCCGAGGCGTGGCTGAGCGCGGAGGCGCGGATGGCGAGCGTGGTGGCGCCCCAGAGCACGCCGGCGAGGACGCCGAGCCCGTCGCCCATCCACTGCGTCGGCAAAGCCTGCGGATGCGAGAAGCCTTCCGAGTAGGCCCATGCCACGCCGGCAAAGGCGAGGACGAGGCCGACAATCTGCAGCGGGCTCAGCCGCTCCGAGCGCGCGATGAGCGGCATGCCGAGCGCGACGACGAAGGGCGAGATGTAGATGAAGACGACCATCCGGGACGCCGTCGTGTACTGCAGGCCGACGAAGATGCAGAAGAACTCGGCCGCGAACAGGGCGCCGGCGATCAGGCCGCCGGGCAGGGTGCCGTCGCGGGCGAAGAGGGCGATGCGGCGCTGACGGGCCCAGAGCCAGACGAGCAAGGCGGCGCCGACGGAGCGGGCGGCCGCCTGCCACAGCGCCGGGATCTCGGGCAGGACTGCCTTCGCCGCCACCTGGTTCAGGCCCCAGAGCAGGCAGCAGAAGACCAGCAGGCTGCTCGCCAAGGCATCGACGTGGGCTTTGCGTTCCTGCATCGCTCGATGCTACGTTTCGCGGTCGCGCGGACGGGCCCGCGAGTGCCGCAGCAGCTCGGCGGCGCCGGCGCAGGCCAGGCCCGCGAGCAGGCCGGTGGCGTGCGCGACCGGGGCGACGGCGATGTCCCAGCCCTCGGGCTGGCGCAGGACAGCGCCCCAGGGCGCCTCGCTGACGACCTTCGCGATCGTCACCGCGAGGGTCGCGACGCCGACCGCGCGGCGAGCGCCGGACGCGCGCACGGCCAGGAACAGCGCGGCGACGGCGACGCCGGCGTGGAGGACGCCGGAGAGGCCGCCGTAGTGCAGCAGATCCGGGCGGGCGAGCAGGCCCCATTGCGTGAGCGGCCAGGCCACCGCCCAGGCGACGGCGCTCCTGCGCGGCAGCCGCGCCGCCCAGCCGAGCACGGCGACGGCGACGGCACCGGCCAGGTTGGCGGCAAGGTGAAGAGGGCTCAGATGGACGAGCGCCGCCGTCCACGCCCGCCAGGGCTCGCGCCAGGCCAGCCCCGGCTGCCAGTCGATGCTGCGCGCGTCGAGCAGGGAAGCGAGGAAGGCCGCGACGGCGAGCAGCGCCGCCAGTCCCGCCCAGGCCTTCGCGCCGCTCTCAGGCGAAGACGGCACGCCAGAGCGCGAGCACGGCGCGGCTCTGCTCGGCCATCCCGGCCGGCTCCACCTGCGTCGGCTGCTCGTCGAGGCGGGCCCGGTGCTGGGCGCGGCGCAGGTCGCGGTAGGCATCCGCCGCGGCGCTGCCGACACCGGTCGGGAGCAGGCCGGCCGTTTCGGCGCGACGCAGCAGGGCGATGTTGCCGACGTCGTCGAGCAGCTCGGGCCGCGCCTGGCCGTGGCCGAGCACCAGCGCCTGAACGGCGAACTCCACGTCCATCATCCCGCCCGGACTGTGCTTGACGTCGAACGTCCCTTGGCGTACGGCATGCGCCGCGCGGACCTTGTCGCGCATCGCCCGCACCTCCTCGAGCAGCGAGCGCAGGTCGCGCGGCGCGGCGAGGACGCGCCGACGGACCGCCTCGAAGCGCGGCGCCACGCGCTCGAGCCCGGCGCACCAGCGCGCCCGCGTCAAGGCCTGGTGCTCCCAGGTCCACGCGGTGTTGCTGCCGCGGCCGGTCTGGTAGTTCTCGAACGAGGCCATCGAGGTCACCAGCAGGCCGGAGTTGCCGTTCGGGCGCAGCGCGGTGTCGATGTCGAACAGCTCGCCGGCGGCGGTGCGCATGGTCAGCCAGGCGATCAGCTTGCGCACGAAGGCGCCGTAGATCTCGGCCGCCCGGTCCGGGTCGAGCTCGGGGTCGTCGTGGACGAAGACGACGTCGAGGTCGCTGCCGTAGCCGAGCTCCTTGCCGCCGAGCTTGCCGTAGGCGATCACCGCCAGCTGCGGCTCGTCGCGGTGCGCGACCTTCAGGTGCCGCCAGGCCCAGCGCAAGGCGCAGGAGAGCGTCGCGTCGGCCAGCGCCGACAGGTCGTCGGCGACCTCCTCCACCGTGATGTGGCCCTCGACGTCGCGCACCAGGGTGCGGAAGACCTCGGCGTGATGGGCGCGGCGCAGGGTGTCGAGGAGCAGCTCCTCCTCGGCCTGGCTGGAACGCGTCCAGCCAGCATGGCGTTCCTCGAGCTCGCGCTTGTAGGCGTCGGCGTCGAAGCGGCTGTGCATCAGGCGCTCGTCGGCGAGCTCGTCGATGACCCCGGGGTGCAGCATCAGGTAGCGCATCGGCCAGCGGGCGAGGCCGAGCAGGCGCAGCAGGCGGTTCTGCACTTCGGGCCGCTCGGCCAGCAGCGCCAGGTAGCTCTCGCGCCGCAGCAGCGGCTCGATCCAGTCGATGAACAGCACCGCCGCGGCCGGGGTGCAGCGCGCCTGCGCCACCGCCTGGGCGGCCCGCGTCACCAGGCGCGCCAGGCGCAGCTTGCTCTCGTCGCGCAGGAGACGGATCTTGGCCTGGCCGCAGAGCGGCCGGACCCGGGCCGCCAGCTCGGCCGGCAGCTGCTCGAGGAAGCCCTCAGCATCGACCGGCTGCTCCGGCGGGCCGCAGCTGCGGCACGACCCGCCCGCCGAGCCGCGCCCGTCGTGCAGCAGCAGGTCGAACTCGGTGGCCACGAACTCGCGCGCTTCGCCGAGCTGCTCGAGCAGGGCGCAGGCGCCGAGGCTGCCGTCCGCGCTCAGGCTGGCGGCGAGCCAGTCGAGGTCGCCGTCCTGCGTCGGCAGGACGTGCGTCTGCTGGTCGTCCAGGTACTGGATGCGGTGCTCGACACGGCGCAGCAGGGTGTAGGCGGCGGCGAGCCGCTCCGCACTGGGCCGCTTCATCAGGCCGCCGGCCGTGAGCTTGTCGAGCGCCTTCAGCGTCGAGCGGGTGCGGATCTCCGGGAACTGGCCGCCGCGCACGACGAGCAGCAGCTGGACGATGAACTCGATCTCGCGGATGCCGCCGCGCGACAGCTTGACGTCGTTGGCGCGCTCCGGCCGGCCGGCGGCACGGCGCTGGGCCTCGTCGCGCACCTTGGCGTGCAGCTGGCGGAGGCCCTCGAAGACGCCGTAGTCCAGATAGCGCCGGTAGACGAAGGCCGTCACCAGCGAGCGCAGCGCCAGGGCCCGCCCGTTCTCGACGCTGGCACGCGGCGCGACGACGCGGCTCTTCAGCCAGGCGAAGCGCTCCCACTCGCGGCCGTGCGCCTGGAGGTACTCCTCGAGCATCGCCAGGCTCGTCACCGGCGGCCCGGAGTTGCCGTTCGGACGCAGGGCGAGGTCGACCCGGAAGACGAAGCCGTCCTCGGTGACGTCGCCGATCAGCGCGTAGAGCCCGCGGGCGACGTGCGAGAAGTATTCGTGCGCACTCGTCGGGCTGGCGCCGTCGGTGGTCCCGTCTTCCTCGTACAGGTAGACGAGGTCGATGTCGGACGAGACGTTCAGCTCGCGCGCGCCGAGCTTGCCCATGCCGATGATCCAGAACTCGATGCGCCGGCCGCTCGCGTCGCGCGGCACGCCCAAGCGCTGGTCCTGCGCCGCGAGCACCTCCGCGAGCGCGCGCTCGAGCGTGGCCTCGGCGAGATCGGTCATGGCCTGGGTGATGTCGGTCAGGCCGGCGCCCTCTTCGACGTCGAGGACGGCGAGGCGCTCGAGGACCAGCTGGCGGGTGACGCGCAAGGCGCTGGCAAGGGAGCGGCCGCCCGCCTGCAGCGTCTCGATCAGGTCCAGGATGCGCTGGCGATCCGGAAGGCCCGGCGGCAAGCGCTTCAGGTCGTCGGCATAGCGGCGTCGGATGCGCTGGACGAAGCGGCTGTGCGCTGCCCGTGCGCTTGTGCCGCCGCGGCGCGGCGATGTCGCGCGAGAGCCTTCCACGAGTGGGGCGACGGTGCCTTTCGAACCCATCGTCTCGCGGGCTCTGTGCTAGATTGATTCGACCGGCGCGAGGCGTCGACGCCGACCGCGCCGCGCATCTCGATGCGAGGGGCGGTGCGGCCCGCCATCCACTCGCCCAGCCACCCGGCGCCACCCTGCCTTCATGTCCGCGAATCCCCCTCTCGACGATGCTGGCCGGGCGCGGCGCCCGCCGACCCGGCGGCGCCTCGTGCCTGGCCTGCGATGGCTGGCCCGCGCCCTTCTGTGGGGGCTTGGTGCAGTGGCCAGTGTTCTCTTCGTGGGTTGGCTCTCACTTCACTGGCTGATTCTGCCGCACATCGAAGAGTGGCGTGCACCCATCGAGGCGCGCGCGAGCAGCATGCTCGGGGCGCCGGTCCGCATCGGCGCGATCGTCGTGCAGTCGAGCCGCTGGGTCCCGGCCTTCGAGCTTCGCGACGTCGAGGTCCTCGACGCCGAGAAGCGTGTCGCCCTCGCCCTGCCGCGCGTCTACGCGGCGCTCTCGGTCCGCTCGCTGCTCGCGCTCGAGCCGCGCTTCTCGCAGCTCCTGATCGACGGCGCCAGCGTCGACGTGCGCCGCGACGCGAGCGGGCACATCCGCGTCGCCGGTCTCGACTTCGGCAGCAGCACCGGCGACGCCGAAGACGATGCCGCCGTCGACTGGTTCTTCAAGCAGCACGAGTTCGTGATCCGCGGCGGCAGCGTGCGCTGGATCGACGAGGCCCGTCAGGCGCCGCCGCTGGTCCTCGGCGAAGTCGATCTGGTCGTGCGCAACGGCCTGCGCGAGCACGCCATCCGCCTCGACGCGACGCCGCCGCCCGGCTGGGGCGAGCGCTTCACGCTGCGCGGCCTGTTCACGCAGCCACTGTTCGCCGGCCGCGGCGACTGGCGGCGCTGGAGCGGCAGTGCCTATGCCGACCTGCCGCGCGCCGACCTCCGCGAGCTGCGCCGGCATGTCACCCTGCCGTTCGAGCTGAGCGAAGGCGACGGTTCGGTGCGCGGCTGGTTCGACGTCGAGGAAGGTCAGCCGATCGGCGCGACCGTCGACGTGGCCCTGCGGGCCGTGACCCTGCGCCTGCACCCCACGGTCGAGCCGCTCGAGTTCGAGCAGATCGAAGGCCGCATCACGGGCGAGCGCCGCGGCGATCGCGTCGCCGTCGCCGCCCGCCGCTTCGGCTTCCTCACCGGCAACGGCGTGCGCTGGCCGCGCGGCGATCTCGACGTGGCGTGGACGCGCGACGCACAGGGCGAGGTGCGCGCCGGCGAGCTCGTCGCCGATCGTCTCGACGTCGGCCTCATGGCCGATATCGCCATGCACGTGCCGATGGGCGCAGCCCTGCGCGGCCTGCTCGCCGACGTCAGGCCGCAAGGCGTGATCACCAAGCTGAACACGCGCTGGGACGGCCCGCTCGATGCGCCGGCGCACTACCGCGTCAAGGGCCTGCTGAGCGGCCTGTCACTGGTGGCCCGTCCGGCGGCGGAGCGAAACGGCATCGGCCGGCCGGGGCTCACCAACGCGACGGTCCAGCTCGACGCCAGCGAGGCCGGCGGCGAGGCACGCATCGGCATCGCCGGCGGCGTCCTCGACCTGCCGGGCGTCTTCGCCGAGCGCGAGCTGCCCCTCGACCGCTTCGATGCCCGGCTGGCCTGGAAGGTCGATCCGGCTCCGGCCGGCCGGCCGCCGCAGATCACCGTCAAGGCCGCCGGGGTGAGCTTCGCCAACCGCGACGCGGAAGGGCAGCTGAGCGCCACCTGGCGGAGCGGACGCGGCGACGGCTTCGCGCGGGGCGGCCGCTATCCGGGCGAGCTCGAGCTCGACGGCGTGCTCGCCAACGGCAAGGGCGCGCGGACCGCCCGCTACCTGCCGCTCGGCCTGCCCGAGGGCGTGCGCTCGTACATCGACGGTGCCGTGCGCTCGGGGACCATCCGCAACGCCGTCTTCCGGGTCCGCGGCGACCTCTGGGACTTCCCCTTCCACAACGCCAGGACGGCACGCGACGGCGAGTTCCGCATCGCCGCGAAGGTCGAGGACGCGGTGTTCGCGTATGTCCCGGCAGAGCCGGCGACGGTCGCGACGAGCGCTCGGCCGGCGCAGCCACGACGCGAGTCGGCGTGGCCGGCGCTGAGCGCCGTCACCGGCGAGCTGATCGTCGACCGCTCGTCCCTGGAGATCCTCAACGCCACGGCCCGCCTGGCGGGGGCCGAGTGGAAGGGCATCCACGGCCGCATCGCCGACCTGGGCGGTGCAGCCCGCCTCGACATCGAGGGCACCGCGCGGGGGCCGCTCCCGGAAATGCTGCGCTTCGTCAACGGCACGCCGGTCGGCGGCTGGACCGGCGAGGCGCTGGCCAAGGCCAGCGCCACCGGCCCGGCCGAGCTGCGCCTCGGCCTGTCGATCCCGCTCGACGATCCCGCCGCCACGCAGGTCAAGGGCGGCCTGCAGCTCCTCGGCAACGACGTCCGCATGACCCCGGACACGCCGCTGCTGGCAGCCGCCAAGGCGCGCATCGACTTCACCCACCAGGGCTTCAGCGTGGCCAGCGCGAGCGCTCGCCTGCTCGGCGGCGAGCTCGCGTTCAGCGGCGGCTCGGTCGCGCAGCCGAGCGGCAAGGACCTGCACCGATTCACCGGCCAGGGCACGTTCAGCGCCGAGGCACTGCGCCAGGCCTCCGAGCTCGGCACGCTCGCCCGGTTGGCATCGACGCTGTCCGGCCACGCCGGCTATCGCGCGACTGTCGCCTTCATTGGCGGCCGGCCGCAGATCGAGCTGAGCAGCGACCTCGTGGGCATCGCCGTCGACCTGCCGCAGCCTCTCGGCAAGCCAGCGACGGCCCCGCTCGCGCTTCGCCTGCACAGCGGACCGGAGGAAGGCAGCGCGCCCGGCGGCGATGGGACCCGGCCGAATCGCGACGTCCTGCGCGTCGACGTCGGCGGGGCGGTGCAGGCCCACTTCCTGCGCGAGCAGAGCGGCGAGGCGACGCGCGTCGTCCGCGGCGCCATCCGCGTCGGCGAGCCGCGCCCGGCGGGCCCGCTGCGCGCCGGCGAGTCGGCGCCATCGGCAGGCATCGAGGTCCCGCCCTTGCCGCCGGCAGGCACCGTCGCCAGCGTCACGCTCAGGCAGCTCGACGTCGCCGCCTGGGAGTCGGTGCTGGATCGGCTCGACAAGGCCGGCGACCGGCCGCCGCCCGGCACCCCGGCGGCGCCGCTGGTCTTCGACCCCTCGGGCGGCGAGGGCTACGTGCCGGAGTCGATCGCCCTGCGTGTCGGCGATCTCGACCTCGGCTCGCGGCGCCTGCGCAACGTCACGGCCGGCTTGTCGCAGCAGGCCGGCCTCTGGCGCGCCAACGTCGAGGCCGACGAGCTCGCCGGCTACGTCGAGTACCGACCGGCGCGGCGCGGCAGCGCCGCCGGGGCGGGCCGCGTCTACGCGCGCCTGGCCCGCCTGAGCCTGCCGCGCGGCGAGGCGGAGCGGGTGGAGAGCCTGCTCGACGAGCAGCCGGCGAGCATCCCGGCCCTCGACATCGTCGTCGACGACTTCGACCTGCGCGGCAAGCGACTCGGGCGGCTCGAGATCGAGGCCGTCAACCGCGGCGCGACGCGCGAGTGGCAGCTCGCGAAGCTGAACCTGGTGACGCCGGAGGCCCGGCTCACGGCCACCGGCAGCTGGGGTGCGAGCGGCTCGCCCGGCGCGCCGGCGCCGCGCCGCGCGACCATGAGCTTCACGCTCGCCCTCGCCGACAGCGGCGCCTACCTCGAGCGGCTCGGCATGGGCCGCGTCGTCCGCGGCGGCAAGGGCTCGCTCGCCGGCGACCTGGCGTGGGTCGGCTCGCCGCTCTCGCCCGACCTCGCGCGCATGACGGGCCAGGTCAAGGTGGCGATCGATTCCGGCCAGTTCCTGAAGGCCAGCCCGGGGGCGGCGCGGCTGCTCGGCGTCTTCACCCTGCAGTCGCTGCCGCGCCGCCTGCTCTTCGACTTCCGCGACCTGTTCGAGGAGGGCTTCGCCTTCGACAACGTGGTCGGCGACATCCGCATCGGCGGCGGCCTGGCATCGACGAACAACCTGCGCATGCGCGGCGCCGCCGCCGCGGTGCTGATGGAAGGCAGCGCCGACCTGGTCCGCGAGACCGAGGACCTGCGCGTGGTCGTGGTGCCCGAGATCAATGCCGGCACGGCCTCGCTCGCCTATGCCGTGATCAACCCGGCGGTCGGCCTCGGCACCTTCCTGGCGCAGTACTTCCTGCGCAAGCCGCTGATGGCCGCCAACACGCGCGAATTCCACATCACCGGGCCGTGGGACGATCCCAAGGTCGAGCGCGTGGAACGCAGCAAGGCGAGCGAGGCCGCGATGGCCGATACGCCTCCGGCGAGCCCGCCGCCCGCCGAGAGCGCGCCGGCGACGCCGCGTTGAGGAGCTGATCCATGAAGATCGCCGCGATCCAGATGGTGTCGACGCCCAGCGTCGAGCGGAACTGCGAGGCCGCGCGGGCTCTCGTGGCCCAGGCCGCGCGCGAGGGTGCGCGGCTGGCGGTGCTGCCCGAGTACTTCTGCTTCATGGGCCGCAGCGACCGCGACAAGCTCGCCATCGCCGAGGCGCCCGGCGACGGCCCGATCCAGCGCATGCTCGCCGACACCGCGCGCGAGCACCGGCTGTGGCTGGTCGGCGGCACGCTCCCGCTGCGCAGCGGGGCCGGCGACACCGTGGGCGGCGCGGGTGCCAAGGCGATGAACGCCAACCTCGTCTTCTCGCCCGACGGCAAGCAGGTGGCGCGCTACGACAAGATCCATCTCTTCCGCTACGACAACGGCCGCGAGCAGTACGACGAAGGACGCACCCTGCTGCCCGGCAGCGCGCCGGCGAGCTTCGACGCCGAGGGACTGCGGGTGGGCCTGAGCGTCTGCTACGACCTGCGCTTCCCCGAGCTCTACCGCGCCCTCATGCGCCCGCCCTGCGATCTCCTCTGCGTCCCGTCCGCCTTCACCCACCCGACCGGCGCCGCCCACTGGGAAGTGCTGCTGCGGGCGCGCGCGATCGAGAACCAGTGCTACGTCGTTGCCGCAGCGCAGGGCGGCACGCACGAGAACGGTCGTCGCACCTTCGGGCACAGCCTCGTCATCGATCCCTGGGGCGAGGTCGTGGCGATTCGCCGCGAGGATGGCGAAGGCGTCGTCACCGCCGATCTGAGCAGCGAGCGCATCGCTTCCGTGCGGCTGCAGTTGCCGGCGCTCGAGCATCGTCGATCGTTCTGAGCGCCGTCGCGGGCGCCGACCCGTCGGCGCAATCCGCGCTTGCCCTCCCCCGCAATCGTCGCGAGGCCTGCGGAGGCCGCTGCTAGAGTTTTCGGCGGGACGCATAGGGAGAGCGCCTTGGTCATGTTGATCGCGATCGTGGTCGGAGCCTTGGTGGGAGCCATGGCGAGCGGCGAGGGAGGCGCTCTCGCGGGCGCGCTGTTCGGCTGGCTGGTGCTGCGATCGCTGCGCCAGCAGCGCGAGATCGAGGGCCTGCGGCAGGGCCTCGACAGGCGCGAGCCCGCGCCCGTCGCAGGCATCGCGCCCGCGTCGTTCGACACCGGCGCGGCGGAGGCGGTCTCGAGCGGCGTGCCCTCGCCCGCGGCATCGTCGTCCACTCCCGGGCCGGCCACGCCGGCCACGACGTCGGACCCGCCGTCGTATGTCGATACCCTGCCCGGCGCGGCCACGGCGCGCGTGGCGGCGGACAGCGCCGAGCTCTCGGCGAGCGGCTCGTTCGCCGCCCCGGCCAGCGCCAGCGCAACCGGCACCGCCAGTGCCATCGGCACCGCCGCCGCGCCCGGCGCCGGCTCGGCCGGGACGTGGACGGCGCCGCCGACGTCCGCATCGCGCCGCGACGTGCTTGCACCGCTGAAGCAGTGGCTGTTCGGCGGCAACACCATCGTCAAGGCGGGCGTCGGCATCCTGTTCGTCGGGCTGGCCTTCCTCGCCAAGTACGCGAGCGAGCACGTGCAGCTGCCGGTGGAGGTCCGCCTCGCCGCGATCGCCGCGGCGGCCGTCGTCCTGCTCGCGTTCGGCTGGCGCCTGCGCCTGCGCCGCCCCGACTATGCGCAGGTGCTGCAGGGCGGCGCCATCGCTGTCCTCTACCTGACGCTGTTCGCGGCCTTCCGCTACTACGGCGTGCTCGCCGCGGCGCCGGCCTTCGCCCTGATGGTCGCCGTCGCCGCCTTCGCCGCCGCGCTTGCCGTGCTCCAGGACGCGCGCGCGCTCGCCGTCATCGGCGCGCTCGGCGGCTTCGCGACGCCGCTCCTCGTCTCCACCGGCTCCGACAACCACGTCGCCCTCTTCACCTACTACCTGGTCCTCGATGCCGGCATCGCCGCGGTCGCCTGGTTCAAGACCTGGCGCTCGCTCAACCTGCTCGGCTTCGCGGCCACCTTCATCGTCGCGACGGCGTGGGGCGTGCTGCGCTACCGGCCCGAGTCCTTCGCCAGCAGCCAGGCCTTCCTCATCGCCTTCTTCCTGCTCTTCGTGCTGATCCTCGTGCTGCCGGCGCGCCGCGCCGCCGCGACCGGCGATCCGGCCGCGCCGCGGCGCAGCGACGCCTGGGTCAACAGCAGCCTGCTGTTCGGCCTGCCGACGATCGTCTTCGCCCTGCAGTACGGCCTGGTGCGCGAGACCGAGTTCGGCACTGCGCTGTCGGCGCTCGCCTTCGGCGGCTTCTACGTCCTGCTCGCGGCATGGATGAGGAAGCGGCCGCAGCTCGGCCTGACCTTCGACGCCAGCCTGGCGATCGCGACCATCTTCCTCACCCTGGTCATCCCGTTCGCCCTGGACGCACGCAGCACCGCCGGCGCCTGGACGATCGAAGGCGCGGGACTCGTGTGGATCGGCTTCCGGCAGCGGCGCGGCCTGCCGCGCGTCTTCGGCTACCTGCTGCTGCTCCTGGGCGGCCTCGCGATGCTGCTGGCGCGCGACCGCTACGGCGCGCCAACCCAGCTCCTCAACGCCTACCTGTTCAACGGCGTCATGGCCGCGGCGGCGGCCATCGCCGCGGCGTTCTTCGTGCATCGCCACCGCGCCGGCGATGCCCGCGTCAGCGGTGAGGAAGCGGCAGAGCCGCTGCTGGTCGGCCTGGCGACGGTGTGGCTGGCCTCCACGGCCTGGCTGCACATCGCGGCGCTGGTGCCGGACCGGTTCACGATCGCCGCCATCCTGGCGAGCGCCAGCGCCGTGGCCGTGCTCTACGCGCTGCTGGCGGCGCGCCTCGACTGGCCGATGATCGGCTGGCCGACCCTGGCGCACGCGCCACTGCTCCTCGCCATCGCGGCGCTGGCGGCTGCGGTGCTCGCCAGTCCGCTGGCCGGGGGCGGGGCATGGGCCTGGCCGCTCGCCTTCGCCGGGCACGCCGTCGTCCTGCATCTCGTCGCGCCGCGCTGGCCCACGCCGTTCGCGCACCTGGCCCATGCCACCGGCGCGATCGCCTTCGCCCTCCTCGGCGCCCTGCTCGGCCGCGCGGTCACCGAGCCCTGGGGCCAGCCGGCGAGCGCCTGGCCGTGGCTCGGCTGGCTGGCGCTGCCCGCCGCCCTGCTGCTCGTGCTGGCGCGTCCGGCGACGGCGCGGACGTGGCCGGTGCGCGCGCTGCCAGCCGCGTACCAGCAGACGACGGCGGCCGTGCTCGCCGCCGGCCTCTGGCTCTGGACCCTGGTCGCCAACGTGGCCTCCGACGGCTCGGCCGCGCCCTTGCCGCACCTTCCCCTCCTCAACCCGCTCGACATCGGCATCGGCATCGCCCTGGCCGCGACCTGGCTCTGGCTGCGCCGCTCGCCATCGGTGGCGACGTGGGCCCTGGCCATGGGCGCGGCCGCCGGGTTCGTGTGGCTGAACGCGATCCTGATCCGCGCTTTCCACCACTACGGCGGCGTGCCGTACCGGATCGACGCCTGGATCGAGTCGCTCGCCGTCCAGACCGGCATCACCCTGCTCTGGACGACGACGGCGCTGGTGGCCATGTGGCTGGCCGCGCGCCGTGCCCTGCGCACGCCCTGGATCGCCGGTGCGGCCCTGCTGGGCGCGGTCGTGATCAAGCTGCTGCTGGTCGACCTCTCCGGCAGCGGCACCGTGACGCGCATCGTCTCCTTCATCGGCGTCGGCGTGCTCATGCTGGTCATCGGCTACGTCGCGCCGCTGCCGTCACGCGAGGTCCGCCATGCGACGCCGTGAGGCGCGCTGGATCGCCGCCCTGCTCGGGTTCGCGGCCGCGGTGACGACGGTGGCCGCCTGGGCGGCCGAGCCGGCGCCGCTTCGCTTCCGGGCCCCGATCGAGGTTCGCGAGGCGGCACCCTTCGTCGAGCTGCCGCTTTCGCCCGCGGTGTATGCGCACGTGGAGCAGGCGGGCCTGGCCGATCTGCGCGTCGTCGACAGCCGCGGCGAGCGCGTGCCCTTCGCCGTGCTCGCCGCGCGCTCGAGCCAGCGCAGCCGCGAGGTCGCGCGCGAGGCCCGGCTCTACCCCTTGCCGGCGCGCCCGCGCCCCGACGGCGTCTGGCCATCGCCGGTCGAAGTCGTCGTCGAAGGCGACCGGATCCAGGTGCGGCGTTCCAGCGCGCCGCGCGCCAACGCCGCCTCGGGCCTGTCCGGCGGCTGGGTCATCGACCTCGGCGAAGCCCGCCCGGGCGAGGCGCCCGTGCGCAGCGTGCGCCTGGCCTGGTCGGGGCCGCCCGAGTTCTCGGCCGGCTTCCAGCTCGAGACGAGCGACGACCTGCGCCAGTGGCGGAGCGCCGGGGCCGGTCAGCTGCTCTCGCTGCAGTCGACGTCGGGGCCCCTGACGCAGCCGCTCGTGCCGCTGCCGGATCGCGCCGGGCGCTTCGTTCGCCTGCTGTGGAACGAGCCGGCGACCGCGCCCAGGCTCACCGGCGCGACGGCGATCGCGCCCGAGCCGGAGCGCATCGCCATCGACGCGCCGACCGAGCTCGCCTTCCCGCCGACGCCCGAGCCGCTCGGCCGCGCCGCGGCCGACCCGACCGGCAGCGACGCTGCACGGCGCTCGCTGCACTTCGACCTCGGCGGCGCGCTGCCGGTGGTCGACGTCGACCTGCGCTTCTCGGCCGGCACCCACGTCGCGCCGGTGCGCCTGCAGGGGCGTGTCCGCGCCGCCGACCCGTGGTCGGACCTCGGCAGCGGCGTCTTCTACCGGCTCGAGCGCGGCTCCAGCGTGGCCGAGTCGCCGCCCGTTCCGCTGGTGGCGCAGCTCCGCTTCCTGCGCGTCATCCCCGACGAGCGGGCGGCGACGATCGAGGTCGGGCAGGTGCGCCTGATGGTCCACGCCCAGCTCGCATCGCTCGTCTTCGCCTCCCAGGGCCAGCCGCCCTACGCGCTGCTCGCCGGATCGCGCGATGCGCCGGCCGGCGCCTTGCCGGCGACGACCCTGGTGCCGCGTCTCGACGAAGAGCGGGCCCGCTTCGGGCGCGCCGTGCTCGGCCCGTTCGGCATCATCGAGACCGCGGCACGCGAGATCGAGCGGGCCGAGCAGCGGGCGAAGCTGCGGCCGTGGCTGCTCTGGAGCGTCCTGGTCGGCGGCGTCGTGCTGCTCGGGGCGCTGGTCTGGCGCCTGGCGCGCCACGACCCGGCCCGGGCGGCCCAACCCGACCGACCGTCCTAGGCTAGGCGCCCAGGAACTCGCCCACCGGCTTCAGGTCCTCGATGCGATCGCAGATCGTCTTGACGACCATCAGGATCGGCGTGCCGAGCAGCAGCCCCGAGACGCCCCAGAGCCAGCCGAAGGCGAGCACGCCGACGAAGACGGCGAATGCGTTCATGCGGCTGCTGCGCCCGGTCCACCAGGGCGTGAGGACGTTGCCGACGACGGCGTGGATGGCGAACGAGACGCCGCCGACGAACAGCCCCATGTCGATGGCGTTGAACTGCATGAAGCCGACGATCGATGCGCCGACGCCGACGATGACCGCGCCCACGTAAGGGATCAGGTTGGTGACGCCGGCGGCGAGGCCCCACACCGCGGCGTGCTCGAGGCCGATGAGATAGAAGGCCAGCCCGGTCGCGACCCCGACGACCGCGCTCGTCGCCAGCTGCACGAAGAGGAAGCGCTGGATGTGGGCGCTGATCTCGTCGAGGGCCTGGATGGTGATCTTCTTCTGGCTCAGGCGCGGGCCGGCGAGCTTCACCATCTTGCGCCGGAAGGTGTCGCCCGAGGCGAGCAGGAACAGGGTGATGAAGAAGACGACGGTCGCCTGCCCGAGGAAGGCGATCAGGCCGAGCGTGCTGGACCAGAGGAAGTCGGCGACGTTGACGCGGGGCGGCGGCGGCGGCGGCGGCGGCGTCCGCCCCGTCGCCGCGCCGGCGCCCGCGCTCGCGACCTTCTCCAGCTCGTTGGCCGCCTGCTGCACCTTGTCGATGGCCGATGGCTTCGAGGCCTGCTTGTCCTGAAGCACGCGTCTGGCCTTCTGTGCCACCTCCGGCAAGGTCGCGATCAGGGCGTCGGCGTCGTCGGTGAGCGAGTACACCCCCCAGCCGATGAGCGCCACCGCGCCCATGCTGACGAGCGCCGCGCCGATCGGCCGCGGCAGGCGCCAGCGCTGCAGGAGGTCGACCGTCGGCGCGAGCGCGTAGCTGAACATCACGCCGAGCAGGATCGGCACCACGACCCCCTTCGCCCAATGCAGCGCGAACAGGCTCGCCAGCACCGCCAGCACGGCGAGCGAGACGCTGCGGATGTCGACGGGGACGTGCAGGAGCACGCGCTGCGCCTCGGCGTCGCTCTCTTCCGGGGTCAGGCCGGGCGCGGCCTCGTCGAGGGGAACTCGCTTGTCGTTCATGCGACGGCCTTCGCTTCGGCCGGCAGGGCGGCGTAATGGCGCGCCAGCTCCGGCGGCTCGGGTGAATCCAGCAGGGCACAGGTCATGCGCAGGGCGTCGGCAGCGCCCTCGTGGAAGGCGATGCCGCCGTGCTTCAGGGTCGAGACCACCCAGTTGCGGATCACGACCGGACGCTGCATCCACGACAGCGTCTGCAGGCGGCCGAGCGCCTCGACCATCGCCTCGGCCGGCGTCGGCGTCCACGTCGGGACGTCGGCGAACGGCTGCCAGGCGACCATGGCGGCGTCGTACCAGGCGCGCGCCTGGGCCTCGTCGCCGCCGTCGGCCGCCATCACGCGCGAGAGGAAGGCGCTGTAGGTCGAGACCGCGAAGACGTCGGACTCGAGCCACTCCGCGACCTCGACGCTCGACTCGGCCCGGGCGACGATCGTCACGCTGTCGCCGAGGGCGCGACGCATGAGCAGCCAGTGCAGGCGGTCGATGGGCCGGGCGACGCCGCGCGCGCCCATGACCCGGCGCGTCGCCTGCAGCAGCTGCTGGCGCATGGCGAGGGGCTGCCGCGCCGCGCGGCCCAGCAGCCGCTCGAGCCACGGCAGGCGCGTCGCCGGCGACAGCCTCGACGCATGCCGGCGCAGCGCCTCGGCGTCGGGCGCCGCCGACGCCTCGATGCGCCAGGCGCGCATCGCCCGCTTGCTGCCGAACGGCAGCAGCAGGGCGAGGATCGCCGCGTGCAGCTCGGCCGCGCCGTGCACGCGCGACAGTCGCTCGCCGGCCTCCCGCTCCGGTGCCGACGGGTCGGCCTGCGCGGCGGCGTGGGCGTCGTTCATCGGCCGTGCACGTCAGAACGGCGCCGCGGCGCGAAAGCTGAAGAGGCGCGCCACGAGCACGGTGGGGAACTGGGCGACCGCCTCGTTGTAGGCGGCGACGGCGGCGTTGAACTCGCGCCGGGCGAAGGAGAGGGCGGTGTCGACGACCGCGAGCTCGCTGTTCAGGCCGGGCAGGTCGACGCCCGGGACCGCCTGCACCGGCAGGCGGGCCCGAGCCTCGGCGAGGATCTCGTCGGCGACGCGCAGGCTGGTGACGGCGCTGGCCGCGCCGGGCCGCGCCTTCGCATGCTCGCGTGCCGCATCGGCCTGCCGGCAGGCCGCCCGCAAGGCGTCCAGCCGGGGCGCGGCCGAGGCGAGTGCGGCAGCGAGCATGTCGACCTGCGTCTCGAGCAGCGCATGGCGCTGCCGATAGTGCTCGTCGACCTGGGCGAAGCGCTCGACCACGGCGGTGCGCAGACGGACCATCCGGTTGTAGGCACCGACGATCCAGAACGCGAGGATCGCGACGACCGCGGCGACGGTGGCCTGGGTGCTCGTCACCTTAGCTGGCGAGCCAGGTCTCGTAGCCCTTGCGGCGCAGGTCGCAGGCCGGGCACAGGCCGCAACCGTAGCCCCAGGCGTGGTGGTGCTCGCGGTCGCCGAGATAGCAGGAATGAGTGTGCTCGACGACGAGGTCGATCAGCGGCTCGCCCCCGAGCCGCTCGCTCATCGCCCAGGTGCCGGCCTTGTCCAGCCACATCAGCGGCGTGTCGATGGTCATCGGCGTGTCCATGCCGAGGCTGATCGCGACCTGCAGCGACTTCAGCGCGTTGTCGCGGCAGTCCGGGTAACCGGAGTAGTCGGTCTCGCACATGCCGCCGATCAGCACCGACAGCTTGCGCCGGTCGGCAACGATGGCGGCGAAGGTGAAGAACAGCAGGTTGCGGCCGGGGACGAAGGTGTTCGGCAGGCCGCCTGCGTTCATCTCGATCTCGCGCTCGCTGGTGAGCGCCGTGTCGGCAAGCTGCCCGAGCAGCGACAGGTCGAGCAGGTGGTCGGCCCCGAGGCGCTTGCGCCAGCGCGGGAACGTCTCGGCCAGGTGCGTCCGCACCTGGACCCGCGCCTCGAGCTCGACCGCGTGCCGCTGGCCGTAGTCGAAGCCGATGGTCTCGACGTGCGCATAGCGATCGAGGGCGTAGGCCAGGCAGGTGGTCGAGTCCTGGCCGCCCGAGAAGAGGACCAGGGCCCGCCGGGCGTCACTGGCCACGCAGCTCTCCGTTGCCGAGGACGATCCACTTCTGCGAGGTCAGGCCCTCGAGGCCCACGGGACCGCGCGCGTGCAGCTTGTCGGTCGAGATGCCGATCTCGGCGCCGAGTCCGTACTCGAAGCCGTCGGCGAAGCGGGTCGAGGCGTTGACCATCACGCTCGCCGAATCGACCTCGCGCAGGAAGCGCATCGCGTGGCCGTGGTCGCTGGCGACGATGGCATCCGTGTGGTGCGAGCCGTAGCGGTTGATGTGCTCGATGGCCTCGTCGAGCGACGCGACGACCTTGACGCTGATGATCGCGGCCAGGTATTCCTCGGCCCAGTCGGCCTCCGTCGCCGGCACCGCCTTGGCGCCGGGCACGGCGGCGAGCAGCGCCAGCGCCGCGGCGTCGCAGCGCATCTCGATGCCCTTGGCCGCGAACACCGTGCCGATCGCCGGCAGGAACTCGGCGGCGACGGCCTCGTGGACGAGCAGCGACTCGGCGGCGTTGCAGGGACTCAGCTTCTGCGTCTTGGCGTTGTCGACGACCGCCAGCGCCATCGCCAGGTCCACCGGCGCATCGACGTAGACATGGCAGTTGCCGTCGAGGTGCTTGATGACCGGCACCTTGGCCTCGCGCGAGATGCGATCGATCAGGCCCTTGCCGCCGCGCGGGATGATGACGTCGACCGCCTCCGGCGAGGCGATCAGGTGGCCGACGACGGCGCGGTCGGTCGTCGGCACCAGCTGCACCGCGTCGGCCGGCAGGCCGGCGTCGCCGAGCGCGGCCTGGACCAGCGCGGCCAGCGCCAGGTTCGACTGCAGCGCTTCCGAGCCGCCGCGCAGGATGCAGGCGTTGCCGCTCTTGATCGCCAGCGAGGCGGCCTCGATCGTCACGTTCGGCCGGCTCTCGTAGATCATGGCGAAGACGCCGAGCGGCACGCGCATGCGGCCGACCCGGATGCCGCTCGGCTGCTCGCGCAGGTCGGTGATCGCGCCGATCGGGTCGGGCATGGCGGCGATCTGCTCGCAGCCCTGCGCCACCGTCTCGATGGCCGCAGCGTCGAGGCGCAGGCGGTCGGCGAGCGGCGCCGGCAGGCCGGCCTGCCGGGCCGCGTCGAGATCGCGCCGGTTGGCCTCGGTCAGGGCGTCGCCGGAGGCGCGAAGGCGCTTCGCCAGCTCGCGCAGGGCGCGATTGCGCGCCGCCACCGGCGACGCGGCGAGACGGCGACTGGCCGCACGCGCCAGCGATCCCATGTGCGCGACGGTCGCCTGGAGGTCGGCCGAGGTCATCCCGCCATTGTTTCAGACTGCCGGCGGCGGCGAGCGCTGCTCGTTGACCCTGGACAGGCGGCTCGTGAGAATCGACCGATGCGTCCTCGCCCATCCACCCGGCGTGCTCCCCGCGCCGTCGGCCGCGCGCTCGTCGCGGCGCTCCTCGCCGGAATCGCCGCCATCGCGGCCGCCTTCGACCTGCAGGGGCACCGCGGCGCGCGCGGCCTCGAGCCCGAGAACACGCTGGCGGCCTTCGAGCGCGCGCTCGCCATCGGCGTCACGACGCTGGAGATGGATGCCGCCGTCACGGCCGACGGCGTGGTGGTCGTCTCGCACGACCCGGCCCTCAACCCGGCCATCACCCGCGATGCGCAGGGACGCTGGCTGAGCGGGCGCGGCCCGCTGATCAGGCGGTCGACCTTCGCCGAGCTGCAGGCCTACGACGTCGGCCGCATCGATCCGTCGAGCAGCTACGCCCGCGAGTTCGCGACGCAGCAGCCGCGCGACGGCCAGCGCCTGCCGCGGCTGGCGGACGTGTTCGAACGCGTCAAGGCCCTCGGTGCGCACGACGTCCGCTTCGACATCGAGACCAAGATCAACCCGACGCGTCCCGACGACACCCTGGAGCCGGAGCCCTTCGTGCGGGCATTGCTGGCCGTCATCCACGAGGCCGGCATGACGCGCCGGGTCATGGTCCAGAGCTTCGACTGGCGCACGCTGCAGCTGCTGCAGAAGCTCGAGCCGGCGATCGAGACCGTCTACCTGACCTCGCGCCGCGACGCCCTCGAGAGCGGCGCCTGGACCGCGGGCCTGCAGCTCAAGGACTTCGAGAGCGTCGCGCACATGGTGAAGGCTTCCGGCGGGAGGACCTGGGCGCCGAACTTCACCACCCTCACGCACGACGCGGTGAAGAGCGCGCAGGCGCTCGGACTCAAGGTCGTGCCGTGGACGGTCAACCATGCCGCGGACGCGGACCGCCTCATCGGCTGGGGCGTCGACGGCATCATCAGCGACTACCCGGATCGCATCCGCGAGCTGATGAAGAAGCGCGGCATGCCCTTGCCGGCCGCTGTTGTTGCCAAGCTGCCGCCGTGACGGTGGGTATGCGGGTTGCCGAACGCCTTTCGACTGTCGCGGGCTCTCCGCCTCAAGCAGTGCAATCTTCCGGCCTCCGGGCCATGGCAACGAAAGGATGATCATGAAGTTGATGACGAAACTCACCTCGGTCGCGGCAGCGGCCACCCTGGCCGCGGCCGCCGGCCTGGTCGTCGCGCAGACGTCGGGTTCCGGGACGACCGGCTCGACCGGCGCAACCGGCAGCACGGGTGCCACCGGCACGACCGGCAGCGGCACGACCAGCGGCGGAGCGACCGGCAGCGGCACGACCAGCGGCGGCGCGACGAGCGGAAGCGGCACGACCGGCAGCGGCACCACGAGCGGCGGCGGCACGACCGGCAGCGGCACCACGAGCTCGGGCTCGACGATGGGCAGCGGGACGACGAGCGGCGGGTCCACAACCACCGGCACCCCGACGACCCAGGGCAGCAGCGGCACGAACGCGGGCATGGGCACGACGAGCAGCGGCTCGACAACGGGCAGCGGCACGACCAGCTCCGGCTCCACGTCCGGCATGGGCAGCGGCACGACCAGCGGTGGCAACACCGGCACCATGGCGGCGCGCGCCGACCGCAACTAGCAGAGCCTCGCGAGCCAGCCGGCACCCGCCGGCTGACCTCCGATCCTTCAGCCGAGTTCGCGGATGCGAATGCAGGCTGCCGCGTGACCGCCGCCGAGCTCCTCGAGCGGCGGCACCACGTCGGCGCACGCGTCGATCGCGTGCGGACATCGGGTTCGGAAGACGCAGCCCGACGGCGGCGCCAGCGGCGATGGCAACTCGCGCGCCAAGGCGGTCTCCGCCACTTTCGCGAGTGCGGCGCTGCCGCGAGTCGCGCCCACCCGGGGAGTGCTGGCCAGCAAGGCACGCGTGTACGGATGCCCGGGTGCCGCAAACAGTGCGGATTTCGGCGCCCGTTCCATGACCCGCCCGAGGTACATGACCAGCACCTCGTCGGCGATCAGCTCGACGACGGCGAGATTGTGGGAGATGAAGACGTAGGCCACGGCCGTGTCGTCCTGTAGGTCCATGAACAGGTTCAGCACCTGGGCCTGGATCGACACGTCCAGTGCCGACACCGGCTCGTCGGCGACGACGACCTTCGGCGCCAGCATCAGCGCTCGCGCGATGGCGATCCGCTGCCGCTGGCCGCCCGAGAACATGTGCGGGTAGCGGCCGATGTGCTCGGGCCGCAGGCCCACCTTCGCGAGCATCGCGCGCGCGCGCTCGGTCCGCTCGGCGCGCGCCATCGAGGGCTCGTTGATCGCCAGCGGCTCCTCGAGCGCGGCGCCGATGCGCTTGCGCGGGTTCAGGCTGGCGAACGGGTTCTGGAAGACCATCTGCACGGTCCGGCGAAGGGCGCGCCGCGTGGCGGCGTCGGCGTGGGCGACGTCGCTGCCGACGATGCGCAGGCTTCCCGACGTCGGCGTCTCGAGCATCGCCAGCTGGCGCGCCAGGGTGCTCTTGCCGCATCCCGACTCGCCGACCACGGCCAGGGTCCGGCTGGCGTGCAGGGCGAAGGAAACGCCGTCGAGGGCGCGCACGCTGGCCGGCGGGCGCAGGAAGCCGGTCGAGACGGCGTAGTGGCGCGTCAAGGCCTGCGCCTCCAGCAGCGGCCCCCTCGCAGCGGCAGCGACGGCGCTCATCGGACGCCGACCTCCTCGTGCGTCGGCAGGGGGAAAAAGCAGCGCGCCTCGCTGCCGCCCAGGGGGAACAGGGCGGGTCGCTCGACGCGGCAGCGCGGCTGCACGTACGGGCAGCGCGGCGACAGCAGGCAGCCCCCGGGACGATCGTGGGCGCCCGGCACGACGCCGCCCAGCGAGCGCAGGCGGCGCCGGCCCGCGTTGCGCTCCGGCAGGGCGGCGAGCAGCGCCTCGGTGTACGGATGGCGCGGCTGCTCGAACACGCCGGGGAGCCGGCCGGCCTCGACCGCCTGACCGGCATACATGACGAGGACGCGATCGACCACCTGGGCGACGACTCCGAGGTCATGGCTGATGAGCACGAGGGCCATGCCATGCTCCTCCTGCAGCTTCGCGAGGAGCGCGAGCATCTGCGCCTGCACGGTGACGTCGAGGGCGGTCGTCGGCTCGTCGGCGATCAGCAGGCGCGGCCTGCAGGCGATCGCCATCGCCAGCATCACGCGCTGGCTCATGCCGCCCGAGAGCTGGTGCGGGAAGGCGTCGAGGCGAAGCTGTGCGTCGGCGATCTCGACGGCGCGCAGCAGCTCGAGCGCCCGTGCCCGCCGCGCGCGCCGCGACCCGCCTTCGTGCAGCGCGATCGTCTCCATCAGCTGGAAGGCGACGGTGAACGACGGATTGAGGCTCGTCATCGGGTCCTGGAAGATCATCGCGATGTCACCGCCGAGCAGCGAGCGCCGCTCGCGCGCCGACATGCGCAGCAGGTCGCGGCCGTCGTACGCGAGCTTCGCCGCCTCGACGCGGCCAGGCTCGTCGACGAGGCCCATGGCGGCAAGGGCCGTCACGCTCTTGCCCGAGCCGGACTCGCCGACGATGCCGACCACCTCGCCCGCGTCGACATGGAAGCTGACGTCGTCGACCGCCTGCAGGGCCCGGCCGGGCTCGCCGAACGCGACCGACAGGCGCTCGACCTCGAGCAGAGGGCGGCTCATCGCTTCAGCTTCGGATCGAGGGCGTCGCGCAGGCCGTCGCCGGTCAGGTTGAAGGCGAGCACGGTGATCAGGATGGCGAGGCCGGGCAGCGTCACGACCCACCAGGCGCTCTGGATGAACTCGAGCGCGCTCGCCAGCATCGAGCCCCACTCCGGCGTCGGCGGCTGTGCGCCGAGGCCGAGGAAGCCGAGCGCCGCCGCATCGAGGATCGCCGTCGAGAAGCCGAGCGTCGCCTGGACGATGAGGGGCGCCGCGCAGTTCGGCAGGACGGTGTCGAACATCAGGCGCGGCGTGCTCGCGCCGGCGACGCGCGACGCGGCGACGTACTCCTTGGCCAGCTCGCCGAGCACCGCGCCGCGCGTCAGGCGCACGAAGTGCGGCAGCATGACGATGGCGATGGCGTACATCGCGTTGGCCAGGCCCGGCCCGAGGATAGCCACGACGGCGACGGCGAGGAGCAGGCTCGGCAGCGCCAGCATCACGTCCATCAGCCGCATGATCGCGAACTCGATCCAGCGTCCGCGGTAGAAGCCGGCGAGGAGGCCGAGCAGCACGCCGCCGGCGAGCGACAGCGCCACCGAGACGGCGCCGATCACGAACGAGAGCCTCGTCCCGTGGATGAGGCGCGAGAGCACGTCACGGCCGACGGGGTCGGTGCCGAGCAGGAAGACGTGGCCGCCGACCGGGGCGAGCGACGGCGGGCGCAGCGTCGCGTCGCGGTACTGCTCGCTCGGCGAGTACGGCGCGACGAGGTCGGCGAGCAGCGCCACCAGCACGAGCAGCACGATGACCGCGAGGCCGACCACGGCGCCCCGGTTGCGCCGGAAGTCGCGCCAGAGCTCGGCCAGCGGCGACGGCGGATCGGTCGTCGAAGAGGTTGGCCGGCCGCCGGGCCGCCGCGAGGCCGGCCGCGCCCCCTCGGGGGGCAGCGAACGAAGTGAGGCGCCATCGGGCTTCATGACTTCCGGATGCGCGGGTTGATGACGCCGTAGAGCAGGTCGACGACGAGGTTGACGACGATGATGACGGTCGCCGTCATCAGGATGCCGCCCTGCACCGCCGGGTAGTCGCGCCGGTGGATCGCCTCGACCAGCCACTTGCCGATGCCCGGCCAGGCGAAGATGGTCTCGGTCAGGATGGCGCCGGCGAGCAGGGTCCCGACCTGCAGGCCGATCGTCGTCACGACCGGGATCAGGGCGTTGCGCAGGGCATGGATGGCGACGACGCGAAAGCGCCCCGCCCCCTTCGCCCGCGCCGTGCGCACGTAGTCCTCGCGCAGCACTTCGAGCATCGACGACCGCGTCATGCGGGCGATCACGGCGAGCGGGATGGTGCCGAGCGCGATCGCCGGCAGCACCAGGTGCGCGAGGGCGCTGCGGAACGCGCCCTTCTCGGCGGCGAGCAGCGAGTCGATCAGCATGAAGCCGGTCACCGGCGGGATGTCGTAGAGGATGGCGATGCGGCCCGACACCGGCGTCCAGCCGAGGGTCACCGAGAAGGTCAGGATGAGGAGCAGCCCCCACCAGAAGATCGGCATCGAGTAGCCGGTCAGCGACGCGCCCATCACCGAGTAGTCCCAGACCGTGTTGCGCTTGACCGCCGCGAGGATGCCCGCCGGGATGCCGATCGCCAGCGCCAGCAGCATCGCCACGGCAGAGAGCTCGACCGTCGCCGGGAAGCGGGCGATGAACTCGCGAAACACCGGCTCGTGCGTGATCGTCGAGATGCCGAGGTCGCCGTGCAGCGCCCGCCACACGTACTCGCCGTACTGCACCGGCAGCGGCCGATCGAGGCCGAACTCGTGCAGCAGGCGCTGGTAGCGCTCCTGGGTCATCCCGCGCTCGCCCGACAGCACCTCGACCGGATCGCCCGGGATCAGGCGGATCAGGGCGAAGACGAGCAGCGTGATGCCGAGGAAGGTCGGGACGACGAGGCCGGCGCGCCTCAGGACAAAGGAGAGCAAGGCGCGGCCCGCGCGCGGGTCAGCGGTCGGGCATGTCCACCTTGTGGAAGAAGTGGTGCGCCGTCGCGTCCATCTTGTAGCCCTGCACTTCCTTCCTGATGGGGTCGAAGCGGACCGAGTGCGCGATCGGGATCCACGGCGCCTCTTCCTTCACGATCTCCTGGGCCCGGCTGTAGAAGCCGGCGCGGTCGTTCTGGCGGGTCGCGAGCTTGGCCTTCTGGATCAGGCTCTCGAAGCCCTCGTGGCACCAGCGCGCGACGTTGCCGCCGCCCTTGACCGCCGAGCAGCCGAGCAGCGGCACGAAGAAGTTGTCGGGATCGCCGTTGTCGCCGGACCAGCCGAACATCATCGCGTGCTGCTCGCCGTTCTTGCTGCGCTTCCTGTACTCGCCCCACTCGTAGGTGACGAGCTTGGTGCGCACGCCGACCTTCTCCCAGTCGGCCTGGATCAGCTCGGCCATGCGCTTGCCGTCGGGGTTGTAGGGGCGCGTCACCGGCAGGTACCAGAGCTCGACCTCGACGCCGTTCGGGTAGCCGGCCTGGGCGAGCAGCGCCTTGGCCTTGGCCGGGTCGTACGGATAGTCCTGGATCCGGTCGTTGTGCGACCAGAGCGTCGGCGGGATCGGGTTCTTCGCCACCTGGCCGGCGCCCTGGAACACGGCGTCCAGGATCGCCCGCTTGTTGACCGCCATGTTCAGCGCCTGGCGCACCTGCTTCGAGTCGAACGGCTTCTTCTCGACGTTGAAGGCGATGTAGCCGACGTTCAGGCCCTGCTGCGAGACCAGGTTGATGTTCGGATCGCTCTTCATCAGCGCCACGTCGGCAGGCTTCGGGAACGCCATGGCGTGGCACTCGCCCGTCTTCAGCTTCGCGTAGCGCACGGACGCGTCGGTGGTGATGGCGTAGACCAGGTTGTCGATCTTCGGCCGGCCGGCCCAATGCTGGTCGAAGGCCTTGTAGCGGATCACCGCGTCCTTCTGGTACGACACGAACTGGAACGGCCCGGTGCCGATCGGCTCGCGGTCGATCACGTCGGGCGTCCGCGCCGCCATCATCTTGTCGGCGTACTCGGCCGAGTGGATCGAGGCGAAGTCCATGGCCATGTTGGCCATGAACGGCGCCTCGGGCTTCTTCAGCACGAAGCGCACCGTCATCGGGTCGACCTTCTCGACCTTCTCGACGATGTTCTTCAGGTCCATGTCCTCGAAGTAGGCGTAGGTCTGGCCCGGCGTCACCTTGTGGAAGGGGTGGTTCGGGTCGGCCATGCGGTAGTACGAGAACAGCACGTCGTCGGCGTTCAGGTCGCGCGTCGGCGTGAAGCGCGCGTTCGAGTGGAACTTGACACCGGGGCGCAGCTTGAAGGTGTAGCTCAGGCCGTCCGGCGTCGCGGTCCAGCTCTCGGCGAGCCCGGGCACGAGGTTGGTCGTGCCGAGCTCGAACTCGACCAGCCGGTTGAACATCGGCACCGACGACGCATCGAGCGTCGTGCCGGTGGTGAAGAACTGCGGGTTGAAGCCCTCGGGGCTGCCCTCCGAGCAGTAGACCAGCGTCTTGGCGGCGAAGGCGCCGCCGCTGGCGGCGATGAGCGTCGCGGCGAGGAGCGGCCGCAGCAGGTGTCGAGGCAGGCGCATGGCGGACAGGGTGATGACGGCGGAGGGCGATGATAGGTCGCGGCGCGCCGCGGGAGCGTCGCCGCGGCTTTCCGGCGCGAGCCTCGCCTGCCGCTGCCCGGAGCCGCGCCCGTCACCCGGTCGGAGCAGGGCTCAGGTCCGGCCGAGCGCCCGGTAGCAGTCCTGCACCGGCTTCGGCAGGGTCGCCCAGCCGGGCACGGTGGCGGAGGGTCGCTGTCCCGCCGGCGCGAGCGCGTGCAGCGCCGCCAGGCGCTCGGCCTCGCGGAGCGCCTGCCCGAGCGGCGAGCCGGCCGCGTCGATGCCGCCGTGGCCGATCTCGGCCGCGACCCGGTCGACGGCAGGGCTCAGCTTCCAGGGCTCGACCAGGGCGCCGAACAGCGCGTCGCGGCGGCGCAGCAGGCGCGGCACCACCTCCGCGTGCGCCAGGCCGAGCGCTTCGATGGGAATGTCCCGGAAGCCGTCGATGGCGCGCAGCAGCGCCGTCCAGCCGGTGTTGTGGAGGAGCCCGGCCAGGTAGCCGTCGAAGGGATCGAGACCGCCCTGCGCGGCGAGCGCCGAGCAGAGCTTGGCCTTGCGGTCGGCGTCCTTCCAGATCTGCGTCGCCGCGCGCGAGGAGAGCGTGTCGCCGCGCGCGTCGAAGATCGGCCGCAGCACGACGCTGGCGATCGCCCGGCGCAGGCCTTGCGTGCCGATCGCCGCGACGGCCCAGGCGAGATCGATCTCCTCGCTGTCGTTGTCGCCGCGCCGGAAGGCGCTGGTGGCGCTGCGGATCACCTCGGCGGTGAGCACCGCGTCCCTCGAGATCTTGGCGGCGACGTCGGCCGACGAATAGCCGTCGTCGCGCAGCGTCTTCATCAGCTGCGGGATGACGTGCGGCGCACGCGGCAGCAGCGCCGATCGCAGCGCCTCCGAGGCGGTGACTTCGTCGAGGCGCTCGAACAGCGCATCGGTGACGACCGCCGCCGGCGCCGCCGCCCTCCTGGCCTCGACCGGCGCCACCCCGATCATCCACTCGACGATGCCTAGGCGCAGCAGCTCGGGCGAGATGGCCGGCGCGCCCGGGGCGTCGGCAAGCCTGCCGACGGTGTCCTGGAAGGCGGCATGGACCGGGGCGATCGCCGCCTCGGCAGGAACGAACGCGGGCTGGAGGGTCGGGGCGGCGGTGCCGGAATGGGCCTCCTGACGGGGCGGGCGCAGCCATCGCGAGACGGGGTTCCACCAGCGAGTCGACGGCATGCAGCAGGGCCCCAGACGTGCGATCCCGGAAGTATCGCCGGGCCGCGCGGCCCCGAGCGCACGGTCAGCCGACCGCGTGCAGCAGTGCCAGCCAGAGCGGCGCGGTGACGACGAAGGCGACGGTCGAGAAGACGATCGCCGTGCTCGTCTCGGCCTGCAGCGTCTGATAGCGCTGGGCGAACAGCAGCGGATTGCTGCCCACCGGCATCGCCGCCATCATGACCACGATCGCGAGCTTCACGCCGCCGAGGCCGAAGCCCCAGCGAGCCGTCGCGAACACCAGCGCCGGCTGCACCACCAGCTTGAGCACCGAGAGCACAACCGCCTCGCGGACGGTGCCGCCGACGCCGTAGGTTGCGAGCGAGATGCCGATGAGCAGGAGGCAGAGCGGCACCACGGCCTGGCCGAGCGTCACCAGCAGCTCGTCGACGAGCAGCGGCAGCGGCAGGCCGCCGGCGTTCCAGGCGAGGCCGGCCAGCACCGGGAGCACGACCGGATGAACGACGGTGTTGCGCACCGTCGCGCCCAGCATCCGCAGCAGCCGCGAGCCCGGCTCGCTGCGCCGCCGCTCGGCGGCGAGATCGAGCTCGACCAGCGTCGTCACGAGGCTGAGCAGAATCAGCGCGTGCAGGCTGACGAGCGTGAGGTGCAGGGCCAGCCCGCCCTCGCCATAGAGCGCGGCGGCGAGCGGAATGCCGATCTGCACCGCGTTGCCGAACGAGGCGGCGATGGCGCGCACGCTCGGCTCCGTGGCCAGCGCCTCGCCGCCGTGGCCGCCGCGGCGCCGGCCCGCCACGCGCCAGCGCTCGCCGGCGTAGACCAAGGCGACCAGCGCCAGCGCCGGCAGGAAGAAGGCGAGGATCAGCTGGACGTCGAGCTGCTCGAAGTCGGCGCGTGCCGATGTGCGGAAGAGCAGCGCCGGCACGAAGATGGTGAAGGCGGCATTGGCGAGGGTCCGTGCCGGATCGCCGCTGCCGAGCCAGCGCAGGCGGGCCGCGGCCCAGCCGACGACGACGATCAGGAAGATGACGACGAGCTTGGCGAAGACCAGCGACGACATGGGGGCGCAGTATCGGCGACAGAATCGGCCGAACCGGCGCGCCCCCATGACCCTTGTCCGAACCGTTCCCACCCGTCCCTTCGCCGGCCAGCGGCCGGGCACGTCGGGCTTGCGCAAGAAGGTCGCGACCTTCGAGCAGCCGCACTACCTCGAGAACTTCGTGCAGTCGCTGTTCGACTCGCTCGAGGGCTTCCAGGGCCAGACGCTGGTGCTCGGCGGCGACGGCCGACACGGCAACGAGCGCGCGATCCAGCTGATCCTGCGCATGGCGGCGGCGAACGGCTTCGGCCGCGTCCTCGTCGGCGAGCACGGCATCCTGTCGACGCCGGCCGCGAGCTGCGTGATCCGCCGGCGCGCGGCCTTCGGCGGCATCATCCTCTCGGCCAGCCACAACCCGGGCGGCGCCGAGGGCGACTTCGGCATCAAGTACAACGCCGGCAACGGGGGGCCGGCACCGGAGCGGATGACCGAGGCCGCCTGGAAGAGGAGCGAATCGATCGAGCGCTACCTCACGCTCGATGCCGCGCCGATCGACCTGTCGCGGTGCGGCCCGGCGCGCGTCGGGCCGATGGAGGTGCAGGTCATCGATGCCGTGGCCGACCACGCCGACCTGCTCGCCGGCCTGTTCGACTTCGAGGCCATCGGCGCCTTGCTGCGCGACGGGCGCTTCCGCATGCGCTTCGATGCGATGAACGCGGTCACCGGCCCGTATGCCGAGGAGATCCTGATCCGCAGGCTCGGCGCCCCGGCCGAGAGCGTCATGCGCGGCCGGCCGCTGCCCGACTTCGGCGGCGACCATCCGGATCCGAACCCCACCTACGCCTCGGCGCTCATCGAAACGCTGTCGGGCGCCGACGCGCCCGACTTCGGCGCCGCCAGCGACGGCGACGGCGATCGCAACATGATCGTCGGCCGCGACTTCATCGTCACCCCGAGCGACAGCCTCGCCGTCCTTGCCGCCAACGCTCATCTCGTGCCCGGCTACGCGGCGGGCCTGAAGGGCATCGCCCGATCGATGCCGACCAGCCGCGCGGCCGACCGCGTCGCCGCCGCGCTGGGCATCGCCTGCCACGAGACGCCGACGGGCTGGAAGTTCTTCGGCAACCTGCTCGATGCCGGCATGGCGACGCTGTGCGGCGAGGAAAGCTCGGGCACGGGCTCGGACCACGTGCGCGAGAAGGACGGCGTCTGGGCCGTCCTCTTCTGGCTCAACATCCTCGCCGCGCGCCGCCAGTCGGTGGAAGCGATCGTGCGCGACCACTGGCGGCGCTTCGGCCGCGACGTCTACTCGCGCCACGACTACGAGGGCATCGACAGCGACGCCGCGAACGCCCTGATGGCGCATCTGCGCGACTCGCTCGCCGAGCTGCCGGGCCAGACCTTCCCGACGCCGGCGGGCCGCAGCGCGGCCGTGAAGAGCGCGGACGACTTCGCCTACACCGACCCGGTCGACGGCTCGGTGACGTTGCGGCAGGGCATTCGCATCGGCTTCGACGACGACTCGCGCATCGTCTTCCGCCTCTCGGGCACCGGCACCGAAGGCGCGACGCTGCGCGTCTACTACGAGCGCTTTGACCCCGATCCGGCGCGGCACGACATCGCGGCGCAGCAGGCGCTGGCGCCGCTCGTCGCGTGCGCCGAGGCGATCGCCGCGATTCGCGCGCGCACCGGCCGCAGCGAGCCGACCGTCGTCACCTGAGCGCGGGCTCGGGCGGACGCACCGCCAGCACCGCCGCTGCGGTCTCCTCGTAAGCCGCCGCCAAGCGCAGGAGCTCGCGGTCGCCCCTTGGCGGGCCGATCAGCTGCAGGCCCATCGGCAGGCCGCGCGAGTCGAAGCCGGCGGGCACGCCGACACACGGCAGGCCGGCAAAGGAGGCGACGATCACGACCTCCATCCAGCGGTGATAGGTGTCCATCGCGCGGCCCGCGATCTCCTTCGGCCAGCGCCACTCGACCGGGAACGGCCAGACCTGGGCCGTGGGCAGGGCGAGGAAGTCGACCTGCTCGAAGAGGGTCAGCGCGTGCTGGTAGAAGGTCGTGCGCTCGATGCTGGCGGCCATCGCCTCGGCGGCGGTCAGCGCCGCACCGCGATCGTGCTCCCACAGCGCCTCGGGCTTGACGAGATCGCGGTGGCCCGGCGTCTTCAGCGCCGTTGCGACGCGGGCGTTGACGAACCAGTGCCGCAGCGTCTGCCACGCCGTCCAGATGCGCTCGGGCGCAAAGCCGAGCGACAGCGGCTCGACGCGAGCGCCGATGCCCTCGAGGCGCGCCAGCGCTTCGCCGCAGACGTCGAGGATGCCGGGCTCCATCGCCAGGTAGCGGTCGAGGTCGCCGAGCCAGCCGATGCGCACGCCGGCGGCGCGCGGCGATTCGACCGCGGTCGCGAACGGCGCTTCGCTGCACAGCGAGAGCGGCGCGCGCGGGTCGTAGCCGGACTGCACGTCGAGCAGCAGGGCGAGATCGCGCACGTTGCGCGCCATCGGGCCTTCCGTGCCGAAGGTCGTGATCCACGCGTCCTGCGCCGGATGGGCCGGAATCCGTCCCTGGCTGGGCCGGAAGCCGAAGACGTTGTTCCAGCCGGCCGGGTTGCGCAGGCTCCCCATCGAGTCGCTGCCGTCGGCCACCGGCAGCATGCGCCGGGCGAGCGCCACGGCGGCGCCGCCGCTGCTGCCGCCGGCCGAGCGGCTCGGGTCGAAGGCGTTGCGAGTCGCGCCGAACACCTCGTTGAAGGTGTGCGAGCCGAGCCCGAACTCCGGCGTGTTGGTCTTGCCGATGACGATGCAGCCGGCCGCCTTCATGCGCCGGACCATCAGCGCGTCCGCGCCCGGGATCGTGTCGCGGTGGATCGGCGAGCCCCAGGTGCTGCGGATGCCGGCGGTCGGCAGCACGTCCTTGATCGCTTGCGGCAGCCCGAACAGGAACGGCCGCGGCGCGTGGTGCGCCGCCGATCCGGCGAGCATGTCGTCGCACGCGCCGGCCTCGGCAAGCAGCAGGTCCTCGTCGCGCAGGCTGACGATGGCGTTGTGGATCGGGTTCACGGCCGCGATGCGGGCGAGAAAGCCGGCCATGACGTCGCGACACGACAGCTCGCGCGCGGCGATGCGGCGGGCCAGCTCGTGGGCGGCGAGATCGGTGAGGCTCATGGCGAATCGTTCCTGCCGCGGTTCAGCGCGAGCCGAACATCATCTGCCTGGCGATCAGGGACTTGAGAGGCCGCAGGGCCTGCACGGCCGCCAGGCCGAGGCCGCGCGCGGCGCCGGCGCCCGGCACGGTCCAGGTGAAGCTGCGGGCGAGGAAATCGGTCGCCGCGATCATCGCCCAGCGATCGGGGGCGCGCTGCCACTCGAGCCGGCGCAGCACGGCCGCGACGTCGCGATCGCGCTCCAGCCGTCGCACCAGCTCGAAGGCGTCGCGCATGCCGAGGTTGAGGCCCTGGCCGGCGACCGGATGCAGCGTCTGCGCCGCATTGCCGATGCGCACCGTGCGTCCATCGGTCAGCGTCCGCTCCGCGACGAGGCCGAGCGGGAAGTTCTTCAGCGGCGAAATGGAGGCGATGCGCGGCGTCGACGGATGGAAGATCGTGTTCAGCACCGCCACGCGCTGTGCGTCGTCCAGGCCCTGCACCGGGTCGTCGTCGCGGCCGACGCACCACACCAGGCCGGCACGGCCGTCCGGCAGCGGCAGCAAGGCCGCGGGTCCGTGTCGCGTGAAGCGCTCGTAGGCCGTGTGGCGGCCATCGCTCGAGGCGAACGTCGCCTGCCCGACCCAGGCAGTCTGCCGGTAGTCGTGGCGAAGCGCGGGACGCTGCCCGGCCACCAGCGCGTCGCGAGCGGCGCTGGCGAAGACCCCACCCTCGGCGATGACGGCGAGATCGAATCGCTCGACGATGCCGGCATCGACCTCGACGCCGTCGCCGGCGTTCTTCAATGCCGCAACCGGCGCGCCGAACCGGCTCGTCAGCCGCTTCGGCTCGCGCGCCGACGCGGCAAGCCAGGCCTCCTGCAAGGGCGCGACGACCGCGCCGTAGCTCAGCACGGCGCCGAGCATGGGCACGGCTTCGTCGACGGCACGGATCGTCAGCGCCGGCTCGCCGCGCCGGCCGGGCCGCGCGGCCGGCAGCGACGGGGGTTGCTGCGAGACGTGGACCTCGAGGATCGGCTGCGCGTTCTCGCGTCGCCAGGCACCGAGACGTTCGAGCAGCTGCACGGTGCCGAGCGACAGCGCCAGCGTGCGCGGATCGGCGGACACGTCCTTGTCGGCCGGGCGCGCATCGAACAGCGCGATCTCGGCATCGAAGAGGGCCTCGGCCGCGTGCAGAGCCAGGGCCAGTCCGACCGGTCCGGCACCGATCACGGCGAGTCTCAGCGGCGTGGATTCCGTCATCTGCGAGCACCCGTTTCGGGGGTTGAATCCAGGAGGTCCGGCGTATTATTCGCCGCACCCGAATGTTCGGGTCCCGCTCGGAGAGACGCTGCCATGGCGCTGATGGATTTCATCAAGAAGCAGTTCATCGACATCATCGAGTGGACCGAGGAGAACGATGGAACCCTCGCCTGGCGCTTCCCGATGGAAGACCGCGAAATCCAGAACGGCGGGTCGCTCACGGTGCGCGAATCGCAGATGGCCATGTTCGTCAACGAAGGCAAGGTCGCCGACGTCTTCGGCCCCGGCCGCTACACGCTGACCACGGCGACGCTGCCGGTCCTCACCTACCTGCAGAACTGGGACAAGCTCTTCCGCAGTCCGTTCAAGAGCGACGTCTACTTCTTCAGCACGCGCCAGCAGGTCGACCAGCGCTGGGGCACCAGCCAGCCGGTGACGATCCGCGACAAGGACTTCGGCGCAGTGCGCCTGCGCGCCTTCGGCAACTACAGCTACCGGGTCGCCGATCCGCGCCTCTTCTACAACGAGATCTCCGGCACGCGCGAGCGCTACACGGTCGAGGAGCTCGACGGCCAGCTGCGCGGGCTCATGCTGCAGCACATCTCGGACGCGGTCGCCGGCAGCGGCATTCCCTTCCTCGACCTGGCCGCCAACCAGGTCGAGTTCGCGACCGCGCTGCGCGAGGCGACCGCGCCGTCCTTCGAGAAGCTCGGCCTGCGCCTCGAGCAGGTGACGATGCAGAACATCTCGCTGCCCGAGGAGCTGCAGAAAATCCTCGACCAGCGCATCGGCATGGGCATGGTCGGCGATACCGCCAAGTTCATGCAGTACCAGACCGCGCAGTCGATTCCCGCGTTCGCCGCGAGCGCCGGCTCGGGCGACGGCGGCGGCGTCGTCGGCAGCGCCATCGGCCTCGGCGCCGGCGTCGCCCTCGGCCAGACCATGGCCAACCAGCTGAGCCAGGGGCTCAACGCCGCCGCACCGGGTGCACCGGCGGCGGCTGCCGGCGCCGCGGCTGCCGGCGTCAAGCCGGAGGACGTCATGGCGACGCTGGAGCGCCTGGCCGACATGAAGACCAAGGGCATCCTGACCCAGGAAGAGTTCGACGCGAAAAAGGTCGAGCTGCTGAAGAAGCTCAGCTGAGCGTGGCGTCCGCCCACACCGCGGCGGCGGCCTCGGCCCGACGGGCGGCGGGGCTCGGGCCCGCCGGGCGCCCCGCCGCTGACGGGATGACGGCCGCGTAGCGCGGGCGCCGAGCCTCTCCTCGGACCACCGCCCCGGCTTGGCCACCGAACCCGCGCCGCAACGCGCCTACCGCGCCGCCTGTCCGAACTGCGGCGCGCCCGTCGAGTTCCGCTCGGCGGCGTCTCCGTTCGCCGTCTGCGGCTTCTGCCGCTCGAGCGTCGTTCGCGCCGGCGACCAGCTGCGCAAGATCGGCCAGAGCGCCGAGCTGTTCGACGACCACACGCCCTTGCAGATTGGCGCCGCCGGCAAGTACCAGGGCGCCCCCTTCACCCTCGTCGGCCGCCTGCAGTACCGCTACGCGGACGGCACCTGGAACGAATGGCACGCCCTCTTCGACAGCGCGCCGGACCGGCAGAAGTCGGGCTGGCTCTCCGAGGACAACGGCCGCTACGTCGTCGCCTTCGACGCACCGCTGCAGACCGCGGTGCCGCCGCCGGAGCAGCTGCAGCCCGGCGCACCGCTGACCGTCAACGACGAGCGCTGGACCGTCGCCTCGGTCGTCGCCGCGCGCCTCATCGCCGGCGAAGGCGAGCTGCCGAAGCGGCCGAACCTGGACAAGGGCTTCGTCGTCGCCGACCTGCGCAGCAGCCGCGGCGAGGTCGGCACCCTCGACTACACCGATCCGGCGCGCCCGGCATGGTCGGTCGGCCACTCGGTCGCGCTCTCCGAGCTCGCCCTCACCGGCCTGCGCGAAGGCGCCGAGAAGACGCTGGGCGGGCGCAGCCTGCAGTGCCCGAACTGCGGCGCGGCGGTCACGGTCAAGCTGGAGACGACGCAGTCCATCGTCTGCCACCAGTGCAAGTCGGTGATCGACCTGTCGCACGGCGTCGGCGGCGACCTCGCGCATTACGCGCAGGGCAACGGCAGCGAGCCGCTGATCCCCCTCGGCACCGTCGGCACCCTCGCCCTCGGCGCCAGCGCGCTGCCGTGGCAGGTCGTGGGTTACGTCGAGCGCTGCGAGATCCCCGAGGACGATGAGGACGAGCAGGCCTTCTGGCGCGAGTACCTGCTCTATCACCGGAGCGAGGGCTTCGCCTTCATTGTCGATGCCGACGACGGCTGGAGCTGGACCGCGCCGGTCACCGGTGCGCCCGAGTCCTCGGGCAACGGCGTCAAGTACCAGGGCGTCGTCTACAGGAAGCTCTACGACTACACCGGCCAGGTCACCTACGTCCTCGGCGAGTTCTACTGGCAGCTGACGCGCGAGCAGCGCACCGCCAACACCGACTACCAGGGCACCGGCACGGCCTCGAGCAAGCGTCTCAACCGCGAGGAGACGAAGGGCGAGGAAACGCACGAGGTCGTCTGGTCGGCGGGCGAGACGCTGAGCGCGGACACCGTGGCGCAGGCCTTCCGCCTCGCGCCGGAGAAGCGCGCCGGCCTGCAGCGCGACGCACTGCCCACCGGCCTGACCAAGATGTCGCCGGTCGGCAAGTTCATCTTCTGGATCATCATCGTCGTCATCGTGCTCGTCATGTTCCGCTGCGGCGACGGCGGCGGCGCCGTCGACTGCACCGACACGCGCAACACCTTCGGCGAGGCGTCGCAGGAATACCAGAACTGCCTCAACAGCCAGCGCAGCGGCAGCCGCTATCGTTCCGGCGGCGGCGCCTTCGGCGGCTTCTCGAGCGGCGGCGGGCACAAGTAGGCGACGCGGATCCATCTTTGCAGCGACAGGAGCGACCATGGCAGGACTCGAGTTCTTGAAACCGACGGCGATCTTCGGATCGGTGCTGTACGCCCTCATCGGCGTGCTCATCTTCTGGATCTGCTTCGTGATCGTCGACAAGGTCACGCCCTACAACCTGTGGGAAGAGATCGTCGAGAAGAAGAACCTGGCGCTCGCCGTCGTCGTCGGCGCGATGTGCATCGCCATCGGCCTCATCGTCTCGGCCGCGGTGCACGGCTGACGGCATCGTCATGCGCGAGGACGCACGCGCAGCCGGACCTGCCGCGGTGCCGGCGCCGAGCCGGGCCTTCGCGACCGAGCCCGCGCCGGCCCGGCCGGCCATGCCGATCCGGTCCGCCGAAGTCGCGCTGCTCGCGTCGGTCTTCGTCGTCGCCGCCTGCGGACTGGTCTACGAGCTCGCGGCCGGGACGATCGCCAGCTACCTGCTCGGCGACTCGGTGCTGCAGTTCTCGACCGTCATCGGCAGCTACCTGTTCGCGATGGGCGTCGGCTCCTACCTGTCGCGCTTCCTCGAGCGGCAGCTCGTCGCCCAGTTCCTGCGTATCGAGCTCCTCGTCGGCTTCGTCGGCGGGCTGATGCCGGCGGCGCTGTTCGCGCTGCAGTCGCTCGCTCCCTCGTCGTTCCGCTTCGCCCTCTACGCCATGGTGCTGCTGGTCGGCATCCTCGTCGGGCTCGAGATCCCGCTCGTCATGCGCATCCTCAAGCGCCAGTTCCGCGGCGACGGCGGCGAGCGCGGCGGCCTGAAGACCGTCGTGTCGCAGGTGCTGACCTTCGACTACCTCGGCGCGCTCGCCGTCTCGATCGCGTTCCCGCTGCTGCTCGTGCCGCAGCTGGGCCTGATCCGCACCGGCGTGCTGTTCGGCCTCTTCAACGCCGCCGTCGCGGTCTGGGCGCTGTGGCTCTTCCGCGGCGAGATCCGCGCCGTCCTCGCGCACGCGCTGGCCTGCCTGCTCACGGTCGCGGCGCTCCTGGCGGCGCTCGCCGGTGCCGACCGCATCACGACCTGGGCCGAGGACCGCTTCTACGCCGACCACGTGATCTACAGCGAGACCAGCCGCTACCAGCGCATCGTCGTCACCTCGAGCGACGGCGGGACGCGCCTCTACCTCAACGGCAACCTGCAGTTCCACTCGCGCGACGAGTACCGCTACCACGAGTCGCTGGTCCACCCGGCGCTGGCCGCGCACGGCGCGCCACGGCGCGTGCTCGTCCTCGGCGGCGGCGACGGCCTAGCGGTGCGCGAGGTCCTGCGTTACCCGAGCGTCGAGCGCGTCACGCTGGTCGAGCTCGATCCGCACATGACGCGGCTGTTCCGGAGCGAGCCGCTGCTGCGCCGCCTGAACGCCGACTCGCTGCATTCGCCGAAGGTCGAGATCGTCAACGCCGATGCCTTCACCTGGCTCGAAGCCAACGAGACGATGTTCGACGCGATCGTCGTCGACTTCCCCGACCCGACGAACTTCTCGATCGGCAAGCTCTACACGCGCACCTTCTACGAGCTGCTCGAGCGGCGACTGTCGGCCAGCGGCTACGCCGTCGTGCAGACGACGTCGCCGCTGCTCGCGCGCAAGAGCTTCTGGACCGTCGCGACGACGCTCGAGGCCGTGGGGCTGGCCGCGACCCCGTACCACGCGCACGTGCCGAGCTTCGGCGAGTGGGGCTTCATCGTCGCCGGACGGCGGCCGTACCGGCGGCCCACGGCGCTGCCCGCCGGCCTGCAGTTCCTGCACCTCGCCGGGCTGCCGGCGCTGTTCGAGTTCCCGCCCGACATGGCGCGCGTCCCGGCCGACGTGAACCAGCTCTCCAACCAGGTGCTGGTCCAGACCTTCGAGGAGGAGTGGGGCCGGGCCCAGCGCTGACGCTCGCCGCGCCGGGTCCAGCGCCAGCCATGCAGCGACGCCGCCTGCTCCTCGCCTCGGGCTTGGCGCCCTGGGCCGGCCTCGGCGCCTGCACGGGCGAGCGCGTGGCCGCGACGTACGACGGCGGCTGGGTCGGCGCTTCGCACGAACGCGGCCACCTGCTTCGTGGGCCGGCGGGATCGACGTCGGGCACGGCGCCGGCGCCGGCGCGCACCTATCGCAGCGCGGCGATCGTCGTCGGCGCCGGCATCGCCGGCCTCGGCGCTGCGCGTTCGCTGCTGCGCGCCGGCATCGACGACATCCGCGTTCTCGAGCTCGAGGACGGCGCCGGCGGCAACAGCCGCGGCCATGCCATCGCCGGCATGCGCTGCCCGCTCGGCGCGCACTACCTGCCGGTGCCCGGCGAGCGCGCGGTCGAGGTCATCGAGCTGCTCGAGGAGCTGAAGCTGCGCCGCAGCGAGCACGGCCGCCCCGTGTACGACGAGCGCGCCCTCTGTCACAGCCCGCAGGAGCGGCTCTTCATCGGCGGCGGCTGGCGCGACGGCCTGCTGCCGCCGATCGACGCCTTGCCGGCCGACGAGCGCGCCGCCACGCTCGCGCAGTACCGCGCCTTCGCCGCCGCCATCGCTGCCGCGGGCGGACCCGACCACTTCGCGATCCCGACGGCCCGCGCGACGTGGACGCCGGCCCACGCCGCGCTCGACGCGCAGACCTTCGCCGCCTGGCTCGACGCGCGCAGCCTCGTCGCGCCGGCGCTGCGCTGGTACCTCGACTACTGCTGCCGCGACGACTTCGGCGCCGGCCCGGCGCATGTCTCGGCATGGGCCGGCGTGCACTACTTCGCCGGCCGGCATGGCTTCCATGCGCCGGGCAGCGACGACGGCCGGAGCGCAGAGGGCGACGGCGTGCTGACCTGGCCCGAGGGCAACG
>DATAGP010000004.1:0-12027 GCA_036263655.1 Caldimonas sp.
CGAGTGCCTGCCACGGCAGGGTCGCGGTGCGGGTGCGGTCGTCGCCGCGGAAGAATGCGCCGAGCGCCATCATGCAGCCGCCGCCCGCACCGAGCATCGCGCCGGCGATGGGCAGGAGCTGCCACTCGATGCCCGGTTGCAGGCCGATGGGATAGAGGGCCAGCGCGTGCGTGCCGACGATGCCGATGGCGAGGGCGAAGGCAGCGAAGGCGACCCGGGCCGGCGTCGCGACCCGTCCGCTGACGGCGCCGAGACCGGCGACGCCGGCAATCAGCGCCGCGAACCATGCGCCGACCGAGCCGAGGCCGTCGTAGCCGAGCCTGTACGCGACCGGCTCCGCAGCCACGCCGATGATCTGGCAGGACCACACGCCGGTCGCCAGCGCCGAGGCAGCGCCGATCAGCCAGAGGATGCCGGCGCGGGTGCGCAGCACGCGAACGCGCCGGGCGAGGTCGAGGGCCACGTAGGCGGCGAGCGTGCTGACGCCCAGGCTCAGGAGGAGCATCAAGGCTGCCGGCATGGCCGGTTGCAGCGGAACTTCCATCGCCTGACTCGAGCGCACCGCCCCTGTTGCAGACCCACGTGAAAACGCGGCCGCGACGCTGCCGTCGCGGCTCCCTCACCGATATCGGCGGGAAGATGCTGAACTTGAGCGCTCGGAGAAGGCCCCGTGGCGAGCCCGGCGAATGCCCGCGCCTAGTGCAGGACGAGAGGCTGCGAGACCAGGGACGTGAAGCCGGCGATGTAGTCGTCGAGCTCTTCCTCGCTCGGCGTTTCGTCGGCCATCAAGGCCTCGACGCCGGCCTTGAAGGTCTCGGCCATGGCGCCTTCGATGAAGATGTCCTTGCGGGCGAGCTTGTCGACGATCTCGAATCCGCCCCGCGTCACGGGCTCCGCGCCTTCGGGCACCTCCGCCTCGCCGCGCGGCGAGGTGATCTCGAACAGGACGACCGCGAAGCTGTCCGAGTTGTAGAGCATGTGCATGGTGTTCTCCTGGAGGCTACGTGCGGCCCTGACGAGCGTTTGCAAGCGGGGTGCCCGCCCCGCGAGCTAGGGGGTCGCGATGCCGTCGAGGAGGAGGTCGTACTCGGACGTGCCGGCACTGTTGCGCAAGGTGGCGTGCGCCGGCAGGTAGTGGCGCGCCGGATCGAGCCAGACTTCGGCGCGGGTGTCGTACATCGAGCGGGCATCGCGCACGAACTTCAGCGCCTGCACCGGGCCGACGCCGGTCTCGATGGCCTCCGGGCCGAGGCAGCGGAACGTCCACACGGCGGCATCGCCGCGCGCGCCTGCCACGACCATCTGGATGCGCGCACCTTCGCTGCGCAGCTCCGGCTCCGCGGCGGCGATGGCGGCCAGCTGGATGAAGAAGCTGAGCCGATCCTGGCTTCCGGGCAGGAGCGGCCACTCGGTGGCCGGGCCCGAGAAGGTGATCGTCCCGGCGTCGCGGCGGAAGTTGGCGGCCTGGCGCGATCGTCGCGCGCGCTGGTCGACGAATCGCGCGGGGGCCAGGCCGTGCCCGTCGATCTCGCCCTCGCTCGACTGGCGGAGCAGCGTCAGGCCGGCGAGGTCGGCTTCGAGGCCGAGGCTGTAGCGCTCGCCCTGCGGCCGCCAGCGCAGTTCGCCGCTGCCGCGCAGGAAGCCGCTGCGCACCTGGTAGCGCAGGGTCAGCGCCGGCGGCAGACGCGTCCGATACGTCGGCGGCGGCTCTTCGCCCGGCAGGAGCAGCGCCGATGCGCTCGCACGTCCGGCGGACAGGGCCGGGCGCTCGGCCTGGGTCGCCGAGGCGGCCGGCCCGGCCGGGACGACTTGCTCCGTCGTCGGGGCCTGCTCGGCCAACGCGGGAGGCTGCGTGGGCACCGGCTGCTCCACCACATCCGCCGTCGCCGGTGCAGCCGCGAGCGCCGCGTCCAAGCCCTCGCGTGCCGGCGCGGTGCCGACGGCGTCTGCCCACAGAGCGGAGCTTGCGCTTGCTTGCGCGAATTCTGTTGCGGCTGCTCCGGCCATCGACTCGCGGACCCCCTCGCGGCCACGCGGCCGGGCCGGCTGCGTGGCCGGCCCGGCCGGTGCCTTCCCCGGAAGGCGGGTGCTGGGCACCGGCTGCTCGGGGGCCAGGGCCGACGGCATCGGAGTCGCCTCCGCTGCAGCCGCGGCGACGCGCGGCTCCGCCTGCCGCTCCGCTAGCACCACCCGTTCCGCTGGCACCACCCTGACGTTCAGCGGCGAGGTCGAAGCGCCCCCATCCGGTCCGGGCCGCAGAGACTCGAAGCCGCCAAGCAGTGCGGCATGGCCAAGGACGACGAGCAGTGCGAACGCGGTCAGGACCCGCCATTGCCGAAGACGCCCGGTCCGTGCCCAGTGCCCGCACGGCGTGCGACCGAGGGGCACTCGCACGGCCTTGATCTCGAGCGTCGACAATCGCGATCCGCCTTTCAGCACCACTCGCCCATCGAACGATGAAGCTCGCCACGTACAAGGATGGCTCGCGCGACGGCCAGCTCGTCGTCGTCTCCCGGGACCTCGGCAGCGCCCACTATGCCAGCGCGGTCGCGCGCAGCCTGCAGCAGGTGCTCGACGACTGGAACTTCCTGTCGCCGCAGCTGGAAGACCTCGCCACCTCGCTCAACGCCGGCCACGCCCGGCACGCCTTCCCCTTCGAGCCGGCCCGCTGCATGGCACCGCTGCCGCGCGCCTACCAGTGGGCGGACGGCTCGGCCTTCGTCAACCACGTCGAGCTGGTGCGGCGAGCCCGCAATGCGGAGATGCCGGCGACGTTCTGGACCGACCCGCTGATGTACCAGGGCGGCAGCGACGACTTCCTCGGCCCCCGCGACGACATCGTCGCGGCAAGCGAGGACTGGGGCATCGACTTCGAGGCCGAGGTCGCGGTCGTCACCGGCGACGTCGGCATGGGGACCTCGGCCGACGAGGCCCTGGAGTCGATCCGCCTCGTCATGCTGGCCAACGACGTCAGCCTGCGAAACCTGATCCCGGCCGAGCTGGCCAAGGGCTTCGGCTTCTTCCAGAGCAAGCCGGCGACCGCCTTCAGCCCGGTCGCGGTGACGCCCGACGAGCTCGGCACCGCCTGGCACGGCGGCCGCCTCCACCTGGACCTCGAGAGCACCTGGAACGGCAAGCGGGCGGGCCTCTGCAACGCCGGCGAGGAGATGACCTTCCACTTCGGCCAGCTGATCGCCCATCTCTGCAAGACGCGCAACGCACGCGCCGGCTCGATCTTCGGCAGCGGCACCGTCAGCAACAAGGACTGGTCGCGCGGCTACTCGTGCATCGCCGAGAAGCGGGCCATCGAGACGATCGAGACCGGCGCTCCGAAGACGCCCTTCATGCGCTTCGGCGACACGATCCGCATCGAGATGAAGTCGGGCGAGGGGAAAAGCATCTTCGGCGCCATCGACCAGAAGGTCGCCCCGCTGGCCCGCAGCTGAGCGCTGCGCGATGAGCAACGAGCTGCCCGGCACGTTCAAGGTCGTCACGCTGTGGCTCCTGGTCGGCGCCGCCGTCTTCCTCGGCTTCCAGTGGTACGAGCGCGAGCAGCGGAAGACGGAGTTCCGAGCCGAAGGCGACGTCATCGAGATCCGTCGCGGCAACGACGGCCACTACCACTGGCCGGGAACCATCAACGGCCTGGCCGTCGACTTCCTGGTCGACACCGGCGCCACCGGCACGGCCATCCCGTCGGCGCTGGCCCGCGAGCTCCGCCTCGAGAGCGAGGGCAAGGCGCGGGCGAGCACCGCCGGCGGCGCGGTGGTCGGCGAGATCGCGCGCGCCGACGTCGTCCTGCAGGGCGGCGTCCGTGTCGACCGCCTCCGCGTCGTCGCCTTGCCTGGCCTCAGCGGCAATCCGCTCCTCGGCATGGACGTGCTCGGGCGCCTGCAGTGGCAGCAGCAAGCCGGCGTGCTGCGCATCGACCTGCGTTCGGCCAGCGGATCGAACCGCTAGGCGCGGCCGCAGCGCCGCGCGCGACGCCGAGGGCTAAGCTTCCGCCATGACGACTGCCCGTCTCCTTGCCATGCGCATCCTCCGCCGCTCGCTCGCCCTGGTGCTCTCCGCCATCGCCGGGGCGCTGCCCGCGGCACCGGCCCTGGCCGCCGACGAAAGCGCCACCTGTCCGCCGCAGGCGGCGCCGCACAGCGCCGAGCGCATGCAGCGCGGCATGCGCGAGGCCCGCGACCATGGCTTCCTCTGGCGCATCAGCAAGGGCGGACGCAGCTCCTACCTGTACGGGACCATCCACGCCGCGCGGGAGGACTGGATGTACCCGGGCCCGACGATCGTCGACGCGATCCGTGGCAGCGACGTGGTAGCGCTCGAGCTGGACGTGCTCGACCCGGCGATCCAGCAGCGCCTGGCCACGAGCATCGGCCCGAGCCGTGCCGATCCGCTGCCGCCGGCGCTGGTGCGGCGCCTCGAGCGGCGACGCGCCGTCGAATGCGTCGACGCCGCCGTCTGGGGCAAGTTCGCACCCGAGTTCCAGGTCGCCTCGCTCACCGTCCTCGCAGCGCGCCGCGACGGCTTCGACCCGGCCTATGCCATCGACCTGGTCCTCGCCGGCGTCGGTCGCGAGCTCGGCAAGGCGGTGCTCTCGCTGGAGACGCCGGAAGGGCAGATGCAGGCGCTGCAGATGCCGACCCATGCCGAGACGATCGCGTTCGTCGACGACGCCCTGAAGGATCTCGAGGCGGGACGGGCCCGGCCGATGCTCAACCGCATCGCCAGGATCTGGGTCGAGGGCAACTACGCCGAGCTCTCGAACTACGCGAAGTGGTGCGACTGCCTGCGCACCCGCAGCGAGCGCGCGGCGATGAAGCGCATGCTCGACGACCGCAATCCCGCGCTGGCCGCGAGCATCGATTCGCTGCACGCCGGCGGCAAGCAGGTCTTCGCCGCGGTCGGCAGCCTGCACATGATCGGGCCGAACGGGCTGCCGGCCTTGATGAAGAAGCGGGGCTACAAGGTCGAGCAGGGCGATTTCGGGCGCTGAACCCCGGCCCGGCGCCCTGGCCGAGAATGCAAAGCTCGCACGTTCGCGAGGAGACACGATGAACGACGGCAGCGGCTTCGCCAAGATGGTCCCCGGCTTCGACTTCCTGCAGAGCCTGGTCAAGAACGCCGGCTCGGCGATTCCCGGCATCGGCCAGTGGGTCGCGCCCACGCTCGATCCGGCCGAGCTGGAGAAGCGGATCGGCGACCTGCGCACGGTGCAGTTCTGGCTCGAGCAGAACGCGCGCATGCTGGCGACGACGATCCAGGCCCTCGAGGTGCAGCGGATGACGCTGTCGACGCTGAAGACGATGAACGTGCAGATGGAGGACCTGCGCGATTCGCTGAAGATCAAGCCCGACGCGGGCGCGGGCGCGGCGTCGGCCTCGGCGCCGGCCGACGACCGGAAGAAGACGAAGGCCGGCGGCGGCCAGGCCACCGGCGCGGCCGCGGCGGTCGACCCCATGCAGTGGTGGGGCGCGCTGACGAGCCAGTTCGCCCAGCTCGCCGCCAGCGCGATGAAGGATTCCGCGAGCGGCGCCGCCAAGGTCATGGCCGGCAGCCTGGCCGGGCAGTCGTCCGACGCCGCCAAGGCAATGGCCGGCGACATCGTCAAGCAATCGTTCGACGCTGCCACCGCCCCGGCTCGTGCGGTCATGGACGCCGTCGGCAAGAAGCGGTCGCAGAAGGCGCCGCGCGCGGGCGACACGGCACAGCGGCCGGCAGCCAAGAAGGCGGCGGCGCGGCGGCGCCGGGCGCCTGCGGCCGGAACCGAGACCTCGTGAACGCACCGCTGCCCGAAGCCGCTGCGCTGTCGGCCGTCGACCGGGCCCGGCGCCAGGCCGACGTCGTGCACGCGCTCGGCAGCGCCTTGCCGGCCCATGCCCTGCTCTGGCGGCGCGAGGACACCACGCCCTACGAATGCGACGGGCTGACCGCCTACCGCGAGCAGCCGCTCGTGGTCGCCCTGCCGGAGAACGAGGTGCAGGTGGCGGCGGTGCTGCGCGTCTGCCACCGCCTCGGCGTGCCGGTCGTGGCGCGCGGCGCGGGCACGGGCCTCTCGGGAGGGGCGCTGCCGCACGCCATGGGCGTGACCCTCAGCCTGGCCAAGTTCAACCGCATCCTGCGCATCGACGCCAGGGCGCGGACCGCGACGGTGCAGAGCGGCGTCCGCAACCTCGCGATCAGCGAAGCGGCGGCGCCGCTCGGCCTCTTCTACGCCCCGGACCCGAGCAGCCAGATCGCCTGCACGATCGGCGGCAACGTCGCCGAGAACTCGGGCGGCGTGCACTGCCTCAAGTACGGCCTGACCCTGCACAACGTGCTCAAGGTGCGCGGCTTCACCGCCGCCGGCGAGCCGGTCGAGTTCGGCTCCCAGGCGCTCGATGCGCCCGGGCTCGACCTGCTGAGCGTCGTGGTCGGCAGCGAAGGGATGCTCGCCGTCGCGGTCGAAGTCACCGTCAAGCTGCTGCCCAAGCCGCAGACGGCACGCTGCATCGTCGCCAGCTTCGCCGACGTGCGCCACGCCGGCGACGCGGTCGCCGCGATCATCGCCGCCGGCATCATTCCCGCCGGCCTGGAGATGATGGACAAGCCCATGACCGCGGCGGTCGAGAGCTTCGTTCACGCCGGCTACGACCTGGATGCGGCAGCGATCCTGCTCTGCGAGAGCGACGGCACGCCGGCCGAGGTCGAGCACGAGATCGCGCGCATGGTCGAGGTGCTGCAGCGCTGCGGCGCGACGCGCATCGCCGCGAGCGCCAGCGAGGCCGAGCGTCTGCGCTTCTGGAGCGGGCGCAAGAACGCGTTTCCGGCGAGCGGCCGCATCAGCCCCGACTACATGTGCATGGACTCGACGATCCCGCGCCGGCGCCTCGCCGACATGCTGATCGCGATCGGCGAAATGGAGAAGAAGCACGGCCTGCGCTGCGTCAACGTCTTCCATGCCGGCGACGGCAACCTGCACCCGCTGATCCTCTTCGACGCCAACGAGCCCGACCAGCTGCACCGCGCCGAGCGCTTCGGCGCCGAGATCCTCGAGCTGAGCGTCGAGATGGGCGGCACGGTCACCGGCGAGCACGGGGTCGGGGTCGAGAAGCTGGGGTCGATGTGCGTGCAGTTCTCGTCGGCGGAGCGCGAGCGGATGCTGGCCCTGAAGCGCGCCTTCGACCCGGAGGGCCACCTGAACCCCGGCAAGGTCATCCCGACGCTGCACCGCTGCGCCGAGTACGGGCGCATGCACGTCAAGCGCGGCCTGCTCCCGTTCGCCGAGCTGCCGCGCTACTGAGAGGCGGCCGGTCGACGTGAACGAGGCGGTCGAGGCGCTCGCCGAGCGCATCCGCAGGGCCGGCGCGGCCGGGCAGAAGCTCGTCGTCCGCGGCGGCGGCACCAAGGACTTCTACGGCGAGGCCCTGCCGCGGACCTACGAGACGCTCGACACGCGCGCGCTCGGCGGCTGGGCCGAGCACGAGCCGACCGAGCTCGTCGTCACCGCGCCGGGAGGAATGACGCTCGCCGACCTCGAGACGCAGCTCGCGGCCAAGGGCCAGTGCCTGGCCTTCGAGCCGCCGCGCTTCGGCGCTGCCTCCACCGTCGGCGGGATGGTCGCGGCCGGGCTGGCGGGGCCGTCGCGGGCGGTCGCCGGCTCGGTCCGCGACCACGTGCTCGGCGTCGTCATCCTCGACGGCAGCGGCGAGCTGCTCCGCTTCGGTGGCCGCGTCATCAAGAACGTCGCCGGCTACGACGTGTCGAGGCTCGTCGCCGGCTCGCTCGGCATCCTGGGCGTCATCGTCGAGGTTTCGCTGAAGGTGCTGCCGAAGGCGGAGGCGCAAGCCACCCTGCGCTTCGACCTGAAGCCGAAGGACGCGCTCGAACGCCTGCACGGATGGGGGGCGCAGCCGCTGCCGATCGACGCCAGCGCGTGGTGGAACGGCAACCTCGTGATCCGCCTGCGCGGCTCCGAGGCCTCGGTCGGCCAAGCCGCCGCGTCGCTCGGCGGCGAGCCGATCGGCCCGGCTGCGGCCGGGCCCTTCTGGGACAGCCTGCGCGATCAGACGGACCCCTTCTTCGCCGCCGCCGACGACGCCATCGAGCACCAGGACGCGACGCTCTGGCGGCTGTCGCTGCCGCAGACGGCGCCGGTGCTGGGCCTTGCGGGCGACGAGCTGATCGAGTGGCACGGCGCCCAGCGCTGGCTGGTCACCTCGCTGCCGGCCGCCGCCGTCCGCGAGGCCGCCGCGGCGGCCGGCGGCCACGCCACCGTCTTCCGCAGCCGCGACAAGTCGCCGGGCGTCTTCGCCCCGCTGACAGCGCCGATTGCGAAAATCCATGAACGTTTGAAGCAGGCCTTCGATCCCAAGGGGGTTCTCAACCCGGGTCGCCTCTACCCGGGCCTCTGACCTGCCCTGCCCCATCCCATGCAGACCGACATCGCCCCGGAATTCGCCGGCACGCCCGACGGCATCGAAGCCGAAGCCATCCTGCGCAAGTGCGTGCACTGCGGCTTCTGCACCGCCACCTGCCCGACCTACCAGCTGCTCGGCGACGAGCTCGACGGGCCGCGGGGCCGCATCTACCTCATCAAGCAGGTGCTCGAAGGCGAGGCGCCGACCCGCTCGACCCAGCTTCACCTCGACCGGTGCCTGACCTGCCGCAACTGCGAGACGACCTGCCCGTCGGGCGTGCAGTACGGCAACCTGGTCGAGATCGGCCGGCGCATCGTCGACGAGCGCGTGCAGCGACCCGCCGGCGACCGGGCCCTGCGCTGGTCGCTCAAGGAAGGCCTGACGTCGCCCCTGTTCGCACCGGCGATGAAGGCCGGGCAGATGGTGCGCGCGGCCCTGCCGGCCGTCCTCAAGGCCAAGGTCCCGGCCGGCTCGCCCGCCAGCGCGCACCGCTGGCCGAGCCGCGAGCACCCGCGCAAGGTGCTGCTGCTGACGGGCTGCGTGCAGCCGTCGATGGCGCCCAACATCAACAGCGCGACCGCGCGCGTGCTCGACCGTGCCGGCATCCAGACCGTGGTCGCCGACGAGGCCGGCTGCTGCGGCGCGATCCGGCTGCACCTCGACGACCACGACGGCGCGCTCGAGCACATGCGCCGCAACATCGACGCCTGGTGGCCGCTGGTCTCGACCGGCGCGGTCGAGGCCATCGTCATGAACGCTTCCGGCTGCGGCGTCACCGTCAAGGAGTACGGCCGCTCGCTCGCCCGCGACCCGGCCTACGCCGAGAAGGCGCAGCGCATTGCCGACCTCACCCGCGACGTCTCCGAGCTGCTGCCCGACATCGTCGAGTCGCTCGGCACGACACGGCCGCGCCTGCCGAAGCTCGCCTTCCACCCCCCGTGCACCTTGCAGCACGGGCAGAAGCTGCGCGGCGGCGTGGAAGCGGCCTTTGCCGCGCTCGGCTTCGAGATCCGCACGCCGCTGAACGAAGCGCATCTCTGCTGCGGCTCGGCCGGCACGTATTCCGTGCTGCACCCGGAGCTGGCGACGGCGCTGCGCGACCGCAAGCTCGGCCACCTGGCCGAGCTCGAGCCGGAGACCATCGTCTCGGCCAACATCGGCTGCATCCAGCACCTGCAGAGCGGCACCACGACGCCCGTGCGGCATTGGATCGAAGTGCTCGACGAGGCGCTCGCCTAAAATCGAGGCCATGCTGCGCACACTGCGACTCGCCTGGGTGATGCTGCTGACGCTCGCCCTGCCGCTGCAGGGGCTCGCCGCGGCGACGATGGTCGCGTGCGGCCCGGCCCACCACGAAAGCGTCGCCGCCGCGGCGCATGACGCGGACGCGCCGCACGATGACCGGCAGCACGGCCACGCACAGCACGATCACGCGCACCACGCCGTCACCGATCACCCGGCGCATGCGGCGCATGGGCACTCCGCTGCGGTTCACGACACGGTGACCCACGACGTGGCGGCGACCGAGCCGCCGCCGGCGGATGTGCCGGCTCAGACGTGCAGCGTCTGCGCCTCCTGCTGCACGGCGTCGGCCGGCCTGCCGACGCATGCCACGTCTCCCAGCCACTCTCCCTGGCGGACTCCTTCCTCGCGCTCGCGCCGGGCAACGCTCCCGCGTTCCTGACCGGCGGCCCCGAGCGACCGCCTCGACCTCTCCTCGCCTGACGCGCCGCCCCGCGCGCGCGTGATGCATCGCGCATCGCGCGCGCCGGCCGGCGGCTGATGCGGCGGCTGCGCCTTGGGGTGCGTCGCCCCCGTTCCTGCGAGGAGACCATGGCCATCACTCTTCCACGTACCGGACTTCCGGTATGGCTCGGGCTCACGACGCTCGCCGTCGCGGCCCAGACCGCTCCGGCGCCCGCCGTGCCGGTCGCCGCCGCGACCTCGACCCCCCGGCTGCCGCCGGCGGAGCGCTGCAGGCGCCCTATCGGTCGGCGTTCAGCGGGTACCGCGGCTTCGCCGACCAGCCCGTCGCACCCTGGCGCGAGTCGAACGACACCGTCGGCCGCATCGGCGGCTGGCGCACGTACGCGCGAGAAGCGCAGGGCGAGTCCGCGGCCGGAGGCTCGGCGCCGCGCGGCCACGCGGGGCACGGCCGATGAGCTCGACCGCCCTTCGCCTCCACATCCGGCGCCGCCTGCGCTCGCCACTCTCGGCAGCCGCCGCGCTGCTGCTCGCCGGCTGCGGCAGCACGGCCGTCGAGGAGAGCTTCGACAGCGCCCGGCAGATGAGCCGCGAGCGGCTGGGCGCCGAGCTGCAGTGGCTGCGCACCGACGCCGCCCGCCGGGAGGCGCAGGTGCAGGTCGATGCCTTTCTGGCGAAGCCGCTAGGTGCCGACGACGCCGTCCGCATCGCCCTCGCCCACAGCCCGGCCCTGCAGGCCATGCTCTTCGAGAGCGCCGCCGACTCCGCTGCGGCAGCGCAGACGGCGCGGCTGCCGAATCCGGTCTTCGACTTCGAGCGCATGGTCCGCAGGGAGGCGGGGGCCCGCGAGCTGGAGATCACCCGCGCCCTCAGCTTCTCGCTCCTCGACCTGCTCCTGCTGCCGGCGCGCCTGCGCACCGCCGCGTACCAGCAGGAGGCGCACCGGCTGACGCTGGCCTCCAACGTCGTCCAGGCGGCGAGCGAGGCGCGGCGGGCGTGGGTCTCCGCGGTGGCCGCGCAGCAGTCGGTCCGGTACGCGCAGCAGGTCAAGGCGAGCGCCGATGCGAGCGCCGAGCTGGCGCGACGGATGCAGGAGGTCGGCAACTTCAGCCGGCTGCAGCGGGCCCGCGAGCAGGCCTTCGCCGCCGACGCCGTGGCCCAGCTCGCCCGCGCCACGCAGTCCGCCCGCGCCAGCCGGGAGGCGCTGGTCCGGACGCTGGGCCTCGATGCGGAGCGCGCGGCACGCTTGACCCTGCCCGATCGCCTGCCCGACCTGCCCGGCGCCCCGCGCGACGAAGGCACGGTCGCCCAGGCCGCACTCGACCAGCGGCTCGATGTCCGAATGGCGCGCGCCAACGTCGAGTTCGCCGCCGGCGAGCGGGGGCTGAACCGCGTCACGGCTCTCGTCGACGATCTCGAGGTGGGCGTCATCCGCCAACGCGAAACGCACGAGGGGCGGCGGCGCGGTGTCGAGCTCTCCGTTCCGCTGCCCCTCTTCGACGCCGGCGACCTCGGCCGGACGCGCGCCGAGGCGACCGCTCTCGCCGCCGTGCACCGCGCCGCGCAAGTGTCGGTCGAGGCGAGCTCGCAGGTCCGCGAGGGTTACGCCGCCTACCGCACGGCGTACGACGTGGCGCGGCACTACCGCGACGAGATCGTGCCGCTGCGCCGCGCCATCGCCGACGAGAACGTGCTTCGCTACAACGCGATGCTGATCGGCGTCTTCGAGCTGCTCGCCGACTCGCGCGAGCAGATCGCCAGCGTCGTGCAGGCCATCGAGGCGCAGCGCGACTTCTGGCTCGCCGACGCCGCGCTGCAGGCGACCCTGATCGGCCAGCCGATTCCCATTGCCACGAGCGAGCGCCGCGCCGCGCCGAGCAGCGGCGCGGCGGCGCGTCACTGACCGCAATCCGCGACA
>DATAGP010000005.1:0-95499 GCA_036263655.1 Caldimonas sp.
ATCATCTCCGTCACCGGGTGCTCGACCTGCAGGCGCGTGTTCATCTCCATGAAGTAGAAGCGGCCGTCGGGATGGGCGATGAACTCGACCGTTCCGGCGCCGACGTAGCCGACGGCCTGCGCCGCCTCGACCGCGGCGCGGCCCATGGCGGCGCGGCGCTCGGCGGTCATGCCCGGCGCGGGCGCCTCCTCGAGCACCTTCTGGTGCCGTCGCTGCACCGAGCAGTCGCGCTCGAACAGATGCACGCAGCGGCCGTGCGTGTCGGCGAACACCTGGATCTCGATGTGGCGCGGCTTCAGCACGTACTGCTCGACCAGGACGCGGTCGTCGCCGAAGGCGCTCGCCGACTCGCGCTTGCACGACGCGAGCGCGGCCGCGAAGTCGGCTTCCGCATCGACGCGGCGCATGCCCTTGCCGCCGCCGCCGGCGCTGGCCTTGATCAGCACCGGGTAGCCGATGCGCGTCGCCTCGCGCTGCAGGAGGGCCGGGTCCTGATCGTCGCCGTGGTAGCCGGGCGTGAGCGGCACGCCGGCCTTCTCCATCAGCGACTTGGCCGCCGACTTCGAGCCCATGGCGCGGATCGCCGATGCCGGCGGACCGATGAAGACGAGGCCCGCGGCCGCGCAGGCCCCGGCGAAGTCCTCGTTCTCCGACAGGAAGCCGTAGCCGGGATGGATGGCCTGCGCGCCGGTCGCCTTCGCCGCCTCGATGATCGTCGCGCCGACGAGGTAGGACTCGCGCGCCGGCGCCGGGCCGATCCGCACCGCCTCGTCGGCGAGCCGCACGTGGCGAGCGCCGGCGTCGGCGTCGGAGTACACGGCGACGGTGGCGATGCCCATCCGGCGCGCCGTCCGGATGACGCGACAGGCGATCTCGCCGCGGTTGGCGATCAGGATCTTGGTGAACATGGAACGATTGTCATCCTGAGCGCAGCGAAGGATCTCATCGCAGCGCCGGGATCCTTCGCTTTCGCTCGGATGACGGCTGCTCCGGCGCTACATGCGGAACACGCCGAACTTGGTCGCGGGGATCGGCGCGTTCAGCGTCGTCGCGAGCGACAGGCCGAGGACGCGACGCGTGTCGGCCGGGTCGACGACGCCGTCGTCCCAGAGCCGGGCGCTGGCGTAGTACGGGTGGCCCTGGTGCTCGTACTGCTCGAGCAAGGGCGCCTTGAAGGCGCGCTCCTCTTCCGCGGACCACGAGCCGCCGCGCGCCTCGATGCCGTCGCGCTTCACGGTCGCGAGCACCGCCGAGGCCTGCTCGCCGCCCATCACGCTGATGCGCGCGTTCGGCCACATCCACAGGAACCGCGGCGAATAGGCGCGGCCGCACATGCCGTAGTTGCCGGCGCCGAACGAGCCGCCGATCAGCACCGTGAGCTTGGGCACCTGCACCGTCGCGACCGCCGTCACCATCTTGGCGCCGTCGCGGGCGATGCCGGCGTTCTCGACCTTGCGGCCGACCATGAAGCCGGTGATGTTCTGCAGAAAGACGAGAGGCACGCGGCGCTCGGCGCAGAGCTCGATGAAGTGGGCGCCCTTCTGCGCCGACTCGCTGAAGAGGATGCCGTTGTTGGCGACGATGCCGACCGGCATGCCGTACAGCCGCGCGAAGCCGGTGACGAGCGTCGCCCCGTAGCGCGACTTGAACTCGTCGAGGCGCGAGCCGTCGACGATGCGGGCGATGACCTCGCGCACGTCGTAGCCCTTCTTGGTGTCGCGCGGGATGACGCCGTAGATCTCCTTGGGGTCGTAGAGCGGCTCCTCGCTGGCCTCGAGCGTCACCGTCTCCGGCTTCCTGCGGTTCAGGCTGGCGACGATGCGCCGGGCGATGGCGAGCGCGTGCAGGTCGTCGTCGGCGAGGTGGTCGGCGACGCCCGAAAGGCGCGTGTGCACGTCGCCGCCGCCGAGGTCCTCGGCGCTGACGACCTCGCCGATGGCAGCCTTCACCAGCGGCGGGCCGCCCAGGAAGATCGTGCCCTGGTTCTTGACGATGATGGTCTCGTCGCTCATCGCCGGCACGTACGCGCCGCCTGCCGTGCACGAGCCCATGACGACGGCGATCTGGGCGATGCCCTGCGCGCTCATGTTGGCCTGGTTGAAGAAGATGCGGCCGAAGTGCTCGCGATCGGGGAAGACCTCGTCCTGCCGCGGCAGGAAGGCGCCGCCGGAGTCCACCAGGTAGAGGCACGGCAGCCGGTTCTGCAGCGCGATCTCCTGCGCGCGCAGGTGCTTCTTCACCGTCATCGGGTAGTAGGTGCCGCCCTTCACCGTTGCGTCGTTGGCGACGATCATGCAGTCCTGCCCCTCGATACGGCCGACGCCGCAGATCATCCCGGCCGCCGGCGCCTCGCCGTCGTACATGCCGAAGGCGGCGAGCTGGCCGATCTCGAGGAAAGGCGTGCCCGGGTCGACCAGGCGCTCGACGCGCTCGCGCGGCAGCAGCTTGCCGCGCGAGGCGTGCCGCTCGCGCGACTTGGCGTCGCCGCCCGCGGCGACCTCGGCGGCACGCGCGCGCAGGTCGTCGACCTGCGCCTGCAGCGCGGTGGCGTTGGCCTTGAACTCGTCGGAGCGCGTGTCGATGCGCGACTTCAGCGCGGGCATGGGTGGCGGTCTCGTCGTGACGTTCGGGACCCGGAGCTTAACGTCGGCGCCTGCACCGCACGGCGCGCCGCCGCCGCGCCGTCGCAGAATGCGCGGCGACCTGCCCCCGACATGGACGATCGTCGTCTCTCGCCGCTCGCCGCCGACGCCGTCGACGACGCCGGCCGCGTGCTCGGCGCCGCCTTCCTCGACGACCCGGTGATGCGCTACTACTTCGAGGGCGATGCCGACCGGTCGATGCCGGTGCGCGCGACCATGACGCTCGCGGCGGCCCTGACCGTGCGCCACGGGGTCGCCTGGCGGCTCGACGTGGACGCAGGCCTCGCCGGCGTGGCCCTGCTGCTGCCGCCCGACGTGCCCGACTTCCCGCTGGCCGCCGTCGTCGCGGCCGTCCTGCGCACGCCGCGCCTGTGGCGACCGCGCGCGCTGCGCCGTCATTTCGGCGTGACGGCCTCGGTCGAGGCGCATCGTCCGGCGTTCCCGTGCTGGACGCTGCTCTCGATCGGCGTCGAGCCCGCGTCGCAGCGTCGCGGCCATGGCGCGTGGCTGCTGGCGCGCGTGCTCGACGGCCTGCCGGCGGGCGCCACCGTGTGCCTGGAGACCGACCACGAGCGCAACCTGCCGCTGTATCGGCGGCACGGGTTCGCCGTCACGAGCGAGTTCCTCGCCGACGCGGGCCGCGGGCCCCTCACCTGGTCGATGCGGCGCCCCGGCGCGTCGCACCACGGAGCCTGACGACCGCCGCGGCCGGGGCGCCGGGCGTCGAATCCTATTCGGCGGCGCGGGCGGACACCGGCATCGCCAGCGCCGCCGCCTTGATCTTCGCCATGAACTGCTTCTGCCGCCGCCAGATCCATGCGATGCCGCCGCCGCCGACGGCGAAGAAGAAGAGGGCGGAGCCGTAGTGGCCGCCGAACACGTCGACCAGGCCGACGCAGCCGACGATCACGAGCAGGATCAGGAGCATGTTGTAGAAGGGCGGCCCGGCGTGGTCGTTCACCGCCTTGCGAATGCACTGGAAGGCGCCGGTCTCGTGGTTGATCAGCGCCAGGTAGTCGCCCTTTTCCTTGCCGGCGCGGATGCCCCAGATGATGGAGGCCATCTGCCCGGCGCGCGCCGCGAATCCCTGGTCGGGCACTTCCAGCCACTTTTCCTCGCCGTTGTCGGCCTGCAGGAACACCTTGTTCCAGCTCGAGGTGCGGGTCGTCGTGCCGAGCATCGCGTTGGCGTGGTGCCGGGTGACCTCGGTGACCGACGACCGCTGCTGGTCGACGACGCGTCCCGTGAACGCATGCAGGTCGATGGTCCGCAGCCCGGACCTCAGGGTCGCGAATCTGCTCATGGCGGTTCTCCTCACTTCTGCCTGAATTCCTGGTTCCACATCCTGTCCAGCTCGGCGCTCATCGCCGTGTCCGGTGAGCCGATCAGCGTCGACCGACCCTTCTCGAACAGCTTGCCGTAGACCACCGCGCGGGCCGGCGAATAGAGCAGGAGCAGGTTGTTGTCGCCGCAGTCGTGCGGCTTGCACGGGGCGGCGACCCGGTACTCGGCGCCACCGATCGACACCTTGCGCACGAGCGAGCTGTTGCTCATCCGGGCGAGCCATCGCTCCTTCGCCTTCGGGCCGAGCGCACCGAGGTAGGCCGCCTTGAACCTCGGGTCCTTGAGCAGGTCGTCCGTCGTGGGCATGGGGTCCGCAGCGCAGGCCGCGCCGGCCAGCATGGCGCCGATGAACCACCCTGCCGCCGTCCTGCTGAGCACCGTCGAACCCTCCATGCAATGCCTCCTTGCAAGCCGCATGGCGCGGGAGGCTACCCGCCGGCGCGGCGCGAGGCCGCTCCCAAATGGGAGTGGCCGCGGTAAGCTGGGCACGTCCCGGGTTGCAGGTTCAAGCGGATGGCGGAGTCGTTGCCGGACGAGCTGATCGACGCGGTGTACCGCGTCGTGCTGGACCCTGGCGCGTGGCAGGACGTCATGGGCCTGATGCGGCGGACCTTCCCTTCCGCGGCGCAGACCTTCTACTTCCTGCACCTGCATCCCCGCCGCGTCCAGCCGGTCAGCCTGGCCGGCGTCGAGCCCGCCTGGCTCAAGACCTTCGACGAGCTCTACTTCGCCCCCGACAACCCCTGGATCCGGCTGACCGAGCGCCTGCACCGCCCCGGTGTCGTGCGGACCAACGAGCGGCTCGACGACCTCCTGAAGGAGCGTGGCGCCCTGTATCGCTCGGCGTACTACCACGACTGGATGCGGCCGCACGGCTTCAAGTACACGATCGGCAACACGCTGCTGGCCGAGGGCGGGCTCGTCGCCAACATCACCCTTTTCCGGGCCCCGGACGCCAGGACCTTCGGCGAGCCCGAGGTGCGCGCCTTCGCCGCCTTGAGCAAGCACATGACCCGCGCCCTGCAGATGGCGATACGCCTCGATCAGCCCGAGAGCTCCCCGTCGGTGGCCGCCCTGCTCGACACCATGCCGCAGCCGGTCGCCGTCATCGACGGGCAGCGTCGCGTCAGCTACGCCAACCCGGCCATGGAACGCCTGCTGCGCGGCCGCCGTGGCCTGTCATTGCGCGGCGGCGAGCTCGTCGCCACCGCCGCCGGGGCGCAGGCCGCGCTGGCGGCCTACGCCGCGCCGACCGGGCCTGCGTCCGCGGCCCAGGGCTCGCCGCCACTGACGCTGCCCGACGGAAGGCGCGGCCACCTCACCTTGCGCGGCGTGCCGCTGGCCGGCCGCATGGGCGCGAGCTCGACGTCGCGGCGGGGCCTGCTGTTGATGGTCACCGGGCACGCCCCCGCCGAGCCGGCTGCAACGGCGGCGCTGCGTGCCGTGCACGCCTGCACCGCGTCCGAGACCCGGCTGGCCCGACTCCTCGCCGAAGGCCGCACGCTTCGCCAGACCGCGCAGGAGATGGGAATCACCTACGAGACGGCCCGTGCCTACCTGAAGACGGTGTTCCACAAGACCGGCGTGCACACGCAGGCCCAGCTCGTCACCCTGCTGCTGACAGGCACGCACGCCGGGGTCGACGAAGAGGGGTAGGGGCACCCGCGCCGCAGGTTGACAGCGGGCCGAGGCGGCGTTAAAAACCGCCTGGATAAATAACCGATCGGTTAATGATGGCCACCGACAGCCTGACCCTCACGTTCGCGGCGCTCGCCGATCCCACTCGGCGCGCGATCCTGCAGCGCCTCGCCGCCGGCGATGCCGTCGTCAAGGACCTGGCGCTTCCCTTCGCGATGAGCTCGCCCGCCGTCTCCAAGCACCTTCGCGTGCTCGAGCGGGCCGGCCTCGTCGAGCAGGGCCGCCAGGCGCAATGGCGGCCGCGCCGCCTGCGCGCCGAGCCGCTGGCCGAAGCGGCCGGCTGGCTGCAGGCCTACCGCCCGTTCTGGGAGGAGCGCTTCGATCGCCTCGACGCGGTCGTGCGCAAGCTGAAGGCGACGAGATCGGCCCGTCCGAGTGCCCCTCCCCGACCTGCCGCGAAGGCACCGGCCCGTGCCGGCCGCAAGCCCTCGCCCACTCACGCACCCAGCAAACACCGCGCATGAGCCAGACCCTCGTCAACCCGCCCGGCACCGCCGCCGGATCGCTCGTCCTCCAGCGCGTCTTCGCCGCGCCGCCGGAGATCGTCTTCGCCGCCTGGTCCGATCCGGAGCACGTCGCCACGTGGTGGCATCCGAAGGAGTTCGCGACGCCGGTGTTCGAGATGGACTTCCGCGTCGGCGGCAGCTTCCGCTACTGCATCCGCTCGGAGCGGCACGAGGGCTGGGCGCACGGCGTCTATCGCGAGATCGACCGGCCGCGCCGCATCGTCTTCAGCTTCCAGTGGGAAGGAGAAGGCGGCCTCGCCGCACCCGACCCGGAGACGCTGGTCACGCTGACCTTCGAGGCGCGCGGCGACGACACCTTGCTCACCTTCCGCCAGGAGCCGTTCGCCAGCGACGCGGCCCGGCACAGCCACGGCCAGGGCTGGCACCAGGTGCTCGAGCACCTCGACGCGTTCCTCGCCGCCCGAAAGGTCGCGTCGTGAAGCGCACCGTCAGCGCCTTCCGCTCGGTTCCTCCGTTCGCGCAGGGCCTGGTCCGCGACCTGCGCGTGCGCTGGGCGCTGAACGAGGCGGGGCTCCCTTACGACGAGCACCTGATCGGTCCCGAGGACCAGAAGAGCGCTGCCTATCGGCGGCTGCAGCCCTTCGGCCAGGTGCCGGTGCTGCGCGAGGACGGCCTGGAGCTTTTCGAGTCCGGCGCCATCGTGCTGCACGTGGCCGAGCAGTCGGATGCCCTCATGCCCTGGGACGCGACGGCGCGGGCCCAGGTGCGGACCTGGATGTTCGCGTCCCTCAGCACGGTCGAGCCGCCGATCATGATGCTCAACGTCTTCGACCTGCAGCCCGGCGGCCCGCGCGCGGGCGCGATGGACATGCGCTCCGTCGTCGTCGGGATGATCGAGAAGCGCCTGGATGCGCTCGCCGCCTTCCTCGGCGATCGCGAGCATCTCGTCGGCGACAGGTTCACCGCCGCCGACCTCCTGATGACCACCGTGCTGCGCATCCTGCGCAGCACCGACCTGGTCGCGAAGCGGCCGACGCTCGACGCCTACAAGCAGCGCGGCGAGGCGCGGCCCGCGTTCCGCAAGGCGCTGGCCGAGCAGATGGCGCCCTTCAACTGCAGGTGAAGTTCGCCGCGTCGTCGGTGCTCCCGCTGCCGCTGTAGACGGCCTTCTTGGGATAGGGGCAGAGAGGACGGGTGCGCACGGCCGCCCCGTTGACCACCCGGGTGGCGACGATGCGGTCGGGCGGCGTGCCCTGCTCCACCCAGCGGTCGAGCGACATCAGGAGGTCGCGGTCGGCGTTGGCGCCCGGTGCGAGCTGGCCGCTGTTGCCGAAGGTCGTCGCGCCCGGGCCGCCCGAGCAGTGGCCCATGCCGGGAACGAGGAAGAGGCGCAGGAACGCGTCGGCGTCGGCCGGGTTCGCCTGCAGCGCGCGGACCCGGTCCACGTAGGCGATCGTGTCGATGGCGTTGACCACCGGATCGGCCCAGCCCTGGTAGACGATGGCCTTGCCGCCGCTCGCCTTGAACGCCGACAGATCGGGGTTCGTCTGGTCCACCAGCTGGCTGACGAACGCGTCGGCGAAGGTGACGTCGCGGTCGTAGTCGAAGCTCCACCAGTTCCACTGCGGGTTGTTGAACACCCACAGGCGCCAGTAGTCGGCGCGCACCGGCTCGGTCGTGCCCCAGTACTGCGACCAGCCCGACTCGGTGCCGACCGCGAGGCCCGGGTAGTGCTGGGCGTTGGTGCGCGGATTCTTCGGGCCGGCGTAGATCTTCTTGGCAACGTCGATCTCGGCCTGGGTCAGGCAGCCGCTCGTCTGCCCGGGCGTGCACAGCATGCTGTCGACGTTGAACTGGGCGGCCGTGCAGGCGCGCGGGTCCTCCATCACGCCGTCCGTGACGCCGTCGAGCGCGTCGCACGCGGCCACCGCAGCGGTCGTGATGAGCGATGCCTTGGCCGCCGACAGGATGACCGGCGAATTCGTGTTCGGCGCCCGGTTGGAGAGAAAGCGGTGCAGGAACTCGACGTTGAGGCGCGTCCGGTTGTTGCCGGGCGCGCCGGCGATGACACCGTCGAAATCGTCCGGGTAGCGCTGCATTTCGGCGTAGCCCTGGTGGCCGCCCGTCGAGCAGCCGTAGTAGTAGGCGCGCTTGGGGGCCTGCGTCGTCAGGGCCGCCACGGCCTGCTTCGACGGCTCGGTGATCGCATGGATCGAGCGGCTGCCCCAGTCGCGGATCTTTTCCGGGTGACCCACCCCCCAGAACATCGCGTTCGGATCGCTCGACTGGTGGCCCGTGTCGCCGCCGACCACCGCATAGCCCTGCCGCATCGCGTAGGCCATGTCGCCGTAGCTGAGCGCCGGGCTGTAGCCGCCGTTTCCGGTGACGACGAGCTTGCCGTTCCAGGCCGCACCCTGCGGCACCCAGACCTGGAAGTTGATCAGCGAGTCGCTCGTCGGCGTCGCCTGCGCGTCGACGCGACAGAACGCCGGCAGGTTCGCGAGCGGCGCGCCGCTGCCCGGCGCGTAGCTGCCGGCGGCCACGGCCGACGCCGCGGTGATCGCCGCGCCGGGAAGCTGCAGCGACGACATCGATGCCGTGTCGCAGGTCCTCGCCACCAGCGGCGCCGGGCCGCCGTCGTCGTCCTCGTCATCGCCGCCGCCACCGCCGCAGCCGGCGAGAAAGAGGGTCGCGGCCGCCGCGACAGCCCATGCCGAGTAGCGCATGTGGTCTCCTGTAGGTGTGTCGTCCATGCCGTCGAAGCGCGGCCGGTCTGCGAGCCACTCTAGGCAGCGGCCTTCGATTCGTAAAATCGAAAGTTCAGATCCATTCATTCGCCGAGCCGATGACCGACCGCTCGCCGCTCAACATCCGTCACCTGCGTGCCTTCCTCGCACTCGCGGAGCACCGGCACTTCACCCGGGCGGCAGCGGCGCTGTTCATCTCGCAGCCGGCGTTCAGCGCCTTGATCGGCAGCCTGGAGACCTCGCTCGGCCTGCGTCTCTTCGACCGGAGCACGCGGCATGTGTCGCTCACGCCGGACGGCGCGGCGTTCGAGGTGCCCGCGCGGCGCGCCGTCGCCGAGTTCGACGGCGCGCTCGCCGGCATCGGCAACCGCGTCCGGCTGAAGCAGGGCAGCGTCGCCATCGCGCTGCTGCCTTCGCTCGCCGCCGACTGGCTGCCACCGGTGCTGCGCGCGTTTCGTGCCGCCTATCCGGACATCGCCACCGACGTCATCGACGTCCTGTCCGACGCCTGCCTGGAGCAGGTCGCCAGCGGTCGGGCCGACTTCGCCCTGACGGCCGTGCGCGCCGACACGTCGGAGCTGAAGGCCGAGCTCTTCTGCGCCGACGACTTCCATCTCGTCTGCCGCGCCGACCATCCATTGGCCACCAGGCGCGAGCTGCGCGTGCGCGACCTCGCGGCGTGGCCCTTCGTGCACCTGGCCCGGACCAGCAGCGTCCGCCAGTACCTCGAGGCCGCGCTCCAGCCCGTGTCGATGCAGACCGTCATGGAGGTCGAGCAGCTGGCGACCGTGATGGGCATGGTGCGCGCCGGCGTCGGCATCAGCGTCGTGCCCGCGCTCACGCTGTTCCACTTCCGCGACCCCGCGATCGCGACCCTGCCGCTGCGCCTGCCCGGGCTGCACCGCCGCATTTACCTCGTGACGCGCCGCGACCGCAGCCTGTCGGTCGCGGCGGCGCGCCTGCGCGACGAGGTGCTGGCGGCGCGGCCGCCGCGGGCCTCCGGCCGCACGGGCCGCCCCGTCTCACGCGCGCCGCGGTCGAGTTGCTAGCACCCTCATCCGCGCCGAGGGACGCTCGGCGGACGCCCTTGCCCGAGCATGCGGGCACGCACCGTCGATGTCGCTGCGCCCACGAGGCGCGGCGCCGTCGACGGTCCGACCGACCCGACCCCGGAGCTTACGATGACCCTCACCTTCTCCCATGCCGGAGCACTCGCTGTCTCCCGTGCCCGAGCGCTGCCGGCCGCCGAGCGCCACGGCGAGCGATCGCCTGCCGCAGCCTCCTGCACGCTGTCGCTCGACGGCGATCGCGCGGCGCGCCCGTCCCTCCGCCTCGGCACTCGCCTCGAGTGCCTCTCCGGCCGCGCCTGGATCACGCTCGACGGCGACCTGCGCGACGTCCTGCTCGAGCGCGGCGAGTCCTTCGTCGTCGATCGAAAGGCGCCGGTGATGGTCTTCGCCGTCGGCGCGCCCGCCGCGCTCCGCGTCCACGCGCCGGCCGTGCCGCGCACCGCGTCGCTCTCGGGCTGGCGGGCCCGCGTCGCCTGCGTGGTGGTCGTCGCCGTCAGCAGTCTTGCCTGGCTCGGCGCGCATTTCGCGGTTGCCGATCTCTCCGACCGGGCGGCCGCCGTGTCGCTGCCGACCGCCGCCGATGGCGCGGGACGCGCAGCGGACGCCCGCACGCCACGCTGAAGCGCTCCGCCCCGCATCCGCCCGGTCCGCCACCCCCCACTCCAGGAGATATCCCGATGTCCACCTCCACCACCCTCGCCGATCGCCCCGCCGCGGTCGTCAGCAGCGACGCGCGAAGCGTCGCCTCGTCCGCCGCCACTCATGCGGGCAGCGCCGATGCGCGCGGCTGCCCGGTGTCGACGCGATCGAGGCTCGCCATCGAGCACGCCGAGCAGGCGCTCTGGCGCCTCATGTCGTACATCGGCGACCCGCTCGCCGACATCGACGCGGCGATCGCCGCCGACCCGAGCTGGCCCCTGCCGCACGTCATCAAGGCGAACGCCATGCTCGCCACCACCGAGCACGCCTATGCGCGCCTGGCCGCGTCCTGCCTCGACACCGCAGTGGCCCTCGGCGCTCGCGCCAACGACCGCGAGCGCGCGCACATCGCGGCGACGCGCCTGCTCGTCGCCGGACGCTGGGCCGAAGCGTGCGCCGCCTGGGAGCGGATCGTGGTCGACGAGCCGCAGGACGTCGTCGCCCTGCTCTTCGCGCACGCCTTCGACTTCTTCCGCGGCGACTCGGTCGGCCTGCAGCGCCGCATCAGCCGCGCCCTGCCGCGCTGGTCGACGGGTGCGCCCCTGCACAGCTTCGTCCTCGGCCTGCACGCCTTCGGACTGGAGGAGAACAACCACTACGCGGAGGCGCTCGACGCCGGCCTCGCGGCCCTGGCCGGCGAGCGGCGCGATGCCTGGGCGGTGCATGCGGTGGCCCACGTCCACGAGATGCGCGGCGAGCACGAGGCCGGCAGCCGCTGGCTGTCGTCGCGCGTCGCCGACTGGGCGCCCGACAACGGCATCGCGTACCACAACTGGTGGCACGTCGCGCTCTTCCACCTCGAGCGCTGCGAGTTCGACGCCGCCCTGGCGCTGCTCGACCAGCGCGTCGTGCCCGGAGCGCAGACCGCCCTGCAGCGGCTCGACGCGGTGGCCATGCTGTGGCGGCTGCGCCTGCTCGGCGTCGACGTCGGCGACCGCTGGCAGGCCGTGGCCGACGCGTGGGCGACGCAGGGCGACGACGCGGGCTACTACGCCTTCAACGACGTCCACTCGGCGATCGCGCAGATCGGCGCCGGCCGGCTCGATGCGGTCGAGCAGATCCTCGTTGCCCTCGATGCGCGTGCCGCCGATGCGACCAGCCTCGGCGCGATGGCGCGCGAGGTCGGCGCGCCCCTCGTCCGCGGCCTGCTCGCGCACGCCCGCGGCGACGCCGCGGGCGCGACCGAGACGCTGTGGCAGGTGCGCGAGGTCTGCCAGCGCTTCGGCGGCAGCCACGCGCAGCGCGACATCGTCACCCTGACCCTGCTCGACGCCGCCATCGGCAGCGGTCAGAAGCGGCTGGCCCGTCACGTCCTCAACGAGCGCGCGATCTGGAAGCGGGCGACGCCGCTGACCGAGCACTGGGCACGCCGCATCGGCTGAGGCCTTCAGCCCTCGGCGAGGAACGAACGGACCTCGCCGAGCCAGTGCGGCCAGCCGGGCTCGTCCTCGAGCAGCAGGTGGTTGCGGCTGGCGATCTCGACGAAGCGAGCGCCGGGAATGCCGGCGGCGATCAGGCGCGACTCCTCGACCGGCACGCGCAGGTCGTCGCGGCTGTGCAGCACCAGCGTCCGGCAGCGTACCTGCCCGAGCAGGTCGACGACGTCGATGTCCGCGAACTCGCGCATGAAGCGTGCGGCGTTCGCCGGCGTGGTGGAGATGCGCTCCAGCTCGTTGAACCAGCGGTGCTGCTCGGGCGTCCCGTCGGGGATGAACTGGTTGGTGAAGTACTGGCGGAAGGCCGGATCCGTGCTGCCCCAGCCGAGCTCGGCGAGCCGGGCCATGGCCTCGGCCTCGGCCCGCGCCTCGGGCGTGCGGCTGCGCACCAGCCGGCCGCGCGCATAGCCGCCGTGCAGGACCAGGCGGCTGACGCGCTCCGGGTGCGCGACCGCGAAGGCGATGGCGATCGGCGCGCCCTGCGAGATGCCGAGGATGGCGACGGGCCCGTCGCAGGCGGCGTCGACCACGGTCTCCAGGTCGCGGACCCAGCTGGCGAAGGACAGGTCGGCGACCTCGCGGTCCGACAGGCCGCAGCCGCGTTCGTCGTAGCGGATGAAGCGACGATCGCGCCCGAGCTCGCGCACCAGGTGCTCCCACACCGGGCTCTCGCGGTCGAACTCGAGGTGCGACAGCCACGTCGCGGCCTTGATCAGCGGCGCGCCGCGGCCGGCGCTCGACCACGCCAGGCGCACGCCGTCGCGGCCGCGCACGTACTCGATCGGCGGCTGCCCGCTCGACGCCGCCGCACCCGGGGCCCGGTCCGCCGGACGCGGCGCATCGGCACGGCGCGGCCCGGGCGCGGGATGGCGCTCGACGAAGTCCTCGATCGCCTCGAGCAGGGCCGCGCTGTCGCCGTGCCACAGGAAGTGGTCGTCGCCGTCGAACAGGCGCAGCTCGGCACCCGGGATGGCGGCGGCCAGGTACTCGGCGGCGCCGGGCCGCACGATGCGGTCGCCGCGCCGGTGCAGCACGAGCGTCGGCACGCCGACGGCGCCGAGCCGGTCGCGCACGTCGATGCCGTGGAGCGTGCGCACCAGCGCCGCGATGCCCTTCGGCGTGGTGGCGAGCAGGAAGGTGCGGGTCCACCAGGCCTGCACCTCGGGGTCGTCCGCGACGCTCGGCGCGAACGCCTCCAGGCTGGTCGGCCGGCCCCAGCCTTGCTGCAGCTCGACGATCCAGCGCTCCATGGCGCCGCCGTCCATGGCCCACGGATAGCCTTCGCGCCGCGCGCCGCAGGCGCTGGCGCCCACCAGCACCAGGCCCTGCACGCGCTCCGGATGCCTGACCGCGAGCTCGATCCCGGCGGCGCCGCACAAGGACGTGCCGAGCAGCCACGCGCGGTCGATGCCCACCCTGTCGATGACCGCCAGCAGGTCCTCGACGGCGGCCTCGGGCGTGGTCGGGACGTCGATGCGCTCCGACAGGCCGGTGCCGCGCCGGTCGAGGAGGACGAGCCGGAAGCGGCGCGCCAGCCGCTCGAGCGTCCGCCGCACGTGCGCGTCCGCCAGCGAGGTCTCGATGTGCGACCAGACCTCGGGCACGACGACCATCGTCTCGGCCGCTTCGCCGAGCGTGGCATAGGCGACCGCGCCGTCGGCGGTGCGCGCGTAGCGCAGGGCCGGCCCCGGCGGTGCCGGCTCCGCCTGGGCGCCGCCGGCCCGCGCCCGCACGTAGGCGGCCTCGACCGCGGCCGAGGGGCGGACCCCGAACTCGTGCCGGACCAGGCGCGCGCACTCGTCGTAGGCCGCCTCCATGGCCGCACCGCGACCGAGCCGGCCGAGCGCGGCGATGACCGCGGCGTGCCCGGCATCGGCGAAGACGTCGATCTGCAGCAGGCGCTGCCCGGCCTCGAGGGCGGCTTCGGCGCGGCCCGCGCGCAGGGCGTCCTCCGCGAGCCGCTGCAGGGCCCGGACGACGAGCCGCTCGTGCTCCTGGCGCCAGGTCGCCAGCCACGCCTCGAAGGCGTCGGAGTCGATCTCGAAGCCGGCGAGGATCGCCTGCGAGTGCGGCCGCAGCAGGCGGGCCGCGTCGGCGGGACCGGCACGGCCATCGAGGATGGCCAGGGCCGCACGCCGCGTCGTGACGACGTCGACGTCCGCCTCGAAGGCCGGGCCGGCCGGCGCCATCCAGACCGTCTCGGCGTCGCCGCAGAACAGTTCGAAGCCGAGGGTCGCGTTCGCCTGGTGCGCGAGGCGGCGCAGCCGGGCCCGGCCCGTCGACGCCGCCGCATCGGGCCAGAGCAGCGCCGCGACGGCATGGCGCGAAAGCCGACGCTCGCTCTCGACCAGGCAGGCGAGCAGCGCCCAGGCGCGCTTGAGAGCCAGCGGCACGGCGCGGGCGTCGATCTCGACCGTCGGATAGCCGTGCAGGGCCAGGCGGACGCGCCGCCGGACGGCCGGCACGTCGGCCTTCGTCATCGCCTCATCGACTCCTCGAGCGCTGCGGTCCGCGGCGCCGGAGCGCGGCGCAGGCGCATCTCGAGACCCACCGGTCCCATCGCGAACGCGAACAGCTCGCGCGCCGGCTTGCCGTCGCGCGTGCCGACCTGCTCGACCTCGAAGCGGCCGAGCAGCATCGAGATCGCCATCTTCATTTCCAGCAGCGCCAGGTAGCGGCCGGGGCAGAGGCGCGGGCCGGCGCCGAAAGGCAGCGACACGCGCGTCGTCGAGCGCGCGCCGGACGCGTCGGCGGGGCCGGCGAGCCAGCGCCCGGGCTCGAACGCGGCCGGCCGCGGAAAGTGGCGCTCGTCGAGGACGGCGGGCCGCATGACGCCGACCACGAAGGTATGGGCCGGCACGGCGACGTCGCCGACGGTGGTGTCGATATTCGCCTGCGACGGCAGCAGCGGCGCCACCGGCTTCAGGCGCATCGTCTCGTGGATGCAGGCATCGAGGTAGGGCAGCTCGCCCATCTGCTCGAGGGTGCAGCGCGACGGATCGGGCGCGACGCGCTGCACTTCCTCTCGCGCCCGGCGCATCGCCTCGGGATGGCGGTGCAGGAAGTCGAACAGCCAGGCCAGCGTGTTGGCGGTCGTGTCCTCGCCGGCGATCAGCGCCACGAAGACGTTGCCGGCGATGTCGGCGTCGCCGACTTCGCTGCCCGGCGCATCGGCGGCGACGATCATCGCCTCGAGCAGGTTGCGCGGCCGGCTGCGCAGCCCGGGCTCGTCGCTGAGGCGCTGCCGCGCCGCGGCGATGAAGCCGGCGATGGCGGCCTTCACCTCGACGACGCTGCGCTCGAGCCGGCGGTCGGCGGGCAGGCGGACGTAGTGCCAGTACGGCAGCGGCGCCAGCGAGCGGCGGGCGAGCGCCGGAAAGATGCGGTTCAGGTGGCGCTGGATGACGTCGTCGTCGGACTCCAGCGTGTTGACGTCGGCGCCGAAGGCCAGCCCGGCGATCGCGTCGACGGTGTAGCGCATGAGGTCGGCCTGCAGGTCGATCGTGGCGCCGGCGTCGGCGGCCTTGCGCCAGCGGCCCTCGAGGCGGCAGACAACGGTGCGAAGCGACGGGAAGAAGGCCTTGACGTGGCCCGGGTCCATCGCCGCCATGACCATCCGCCGCTGCCGCTTCCAGGTGTCGCCGTTGGCGAAGAAGAGGCCCTCGTCGAAGCCCATCTCCTGGGCGATTCGGCCGTGGTTGGTCGGCCGCCGGAAGCGCTCCGGCCGGTCGCGCAGCACCGAGGCGATCACCGCGGGGTCGGCGACGAGCAGCAGGTGGCGCGGACCGATGCGCACGCGCACGTACGGGCCGTACTCGCGCACCCACTCGGCGAACTGCTCGTGCACCCGGCCGGTCTCGAACTGCAGGGCGTTGCCGAAGACGGGCAGGCCGCGCGGGCCCGGCACCTCGGCATAGGGCCGCGCCGCGCTCACATGCTCTCCGCGTACAGCTCCCGGCCGATCAGCATGCGCCGGATCTCGCTCGTGCCGGCGCCGATCTCGTAGAGCTTGGCGTCGCGCCAGAGGCGGCCGACCGGGTACTCGCTGGTGTAGCCGACGCCGCCGAGCGCCTGGATCGCCTCGCCCGCCATCCAGGTCGCCTTCTCGGCCGAGTAGAGGATGGCGCCGGCGGCGTCCTTCCGCAGCGTGCGCGAATGGTCGCCGCGGTCGCAGGCCTGGCCCACCGCGTACACGTAGGCGCGCGACGCCGACCAGGTCGTGTACATGTCGGCGATCTTGCCCTGCATGAGCTGGAACTCGCCGATCGACTGGCCGAACTGCTTCCTCTCGTGGACGAAGGGCAGGACGACGTCCATGCACGCGGCCATGATGCCGAGCGGCCCGCCCGAGAGCACGGCCCGCTCGTAGTCGAGGCCGCTCATCAGCACCTTGACGCCGCCGCCCTCGGCGCCGAGCACGTTCTCCGCCGGGACCTCGCAGTCCTGGAAGAAGACCGGCCAGGTGTTCGAGCCGCGCATGCCGAGCTTGTCGAGCTTGTTGCCGAACGAGAGGCCCCGGAAGCTCTTCTCGACGATGAACGCAGTCATGCCGCCGGCGCCCTTCTCCGGCGCCGTCTTGGCGTAGACGACCATCGTGTCGGCGTCGCCGCCGTTGGTGATCCACATCTTGGAGCCGTTGAGCACGTAGCGGTCGCCCTTCGCCTCGGCGCGCAGCTTCATGCTGACGACGTCCGAGCCGGCGTTCGGCTCGCTCATCGCCAGCGCGCCGACGTGCTCGCCGGAGACGAGCTTCGGCAGGTACTTGCGGCGCTGCGCCTCGCTGCCGTTGCGATGGATCTGGTTGACGGCGAGGTTCGAGTGCGCGCCGTACGACAGGCCCACCGACGCGGAGGCGCGCGACACCTCCTCCATGGCGACGATGTGCGCCAGGTAGCCGAGGTCGCTGCCGCCGTACTCCTCCTTCACCGTCATGCCGTGCAGGCCGAGCGCGCCGAGCTTCCTCCACAGGTCGGCCGGGAAGACGTTGTCGCGGTCGATGGCGGCGGCGCGCGGCGCGATCTCGGCGTCGGCGAACTGCTGCACGCTGTCGCGCAGCATGGCGATCGTCTCGCCGAGGTCGAAGGCGAGGCCGGGAAGGTGGGGCATGGCAGGCGGCTCCAGCGAGGCGAAGGGCGGATCCGGAGCTTACCGTCGGCCGCCTGCCGACGATGCCGCCCGTGGATGCTCGTGCATCATGGCGCGGGCATGGCGATCGGCCCCACGCTCCCCGAAACCCGGCCGCTGCGGCGCCTGGTCGGCGCCCTGCTGCTGGCCTGGCTCTCGTTCTGGATCCTGATGATGGCGGCCGGCGTGCAGGAGCAGCTGCTGCGCGGCGGCGGCGGCGCCGAGGCCTGGCGGCCGGTCATCGCCGAGGGCACCTCGATGCTGGTCGCGACGGTCCTCGCCGTCGTGCAGTGGCACACCGTCAAGCGCCTCGACCGGCACCTGGCGCGGCCGCATGTCTGGTTCGCGCGAGCCCTGGTCTGGACGCCGCTGATCGCGCTGGCCTTCGTGCTCGTCGTCCAGGGCCTGCGCGCCGCGCTCTACGCCGCCTTCGGCATGACCCACCGGATCAGCCCGGCCGGCCCGCTACTGCTCTACGAGACCTCGCGCTTCGCGATCTTCTACGTCCTCTTCGTCGGCATCCAATTCGGCGTCCGCTCGTACATCGCCTGGACCGAAGCGCGCGTCGAGACCGAGCGGCAGCGCGCCCTCTCGCAGCAGGCGCAGCTGCTGCAGCTGACGCAGCAGCTGCAGCCGCACTTCCTGTTCAACGCCCTGAACACGGTGTCGTCGCTGATCCACTCCGAGCCCGATCGCGCCGACGCGCTGCTCACCGAGCTGGCGGCGCTGCTGCGCGCCGCCACGGACGCCGGGCAGCGGCCGCGCCAGAGCCTCGAAGACGAGCTCCGCCTGCTGCGTGCCTACGCCGCGATCATGTCGGCCCGCTTCGCCGACCGCGTGGGCCTGCGCTGGGACATCGATCCGGCGTCGCTGCGCTGCGAGGTGCCGACGCTCTGCCTGCAGCCGCTGCTCGAGAACTGCTTCCGCCACGTCGTCGAGCCGCGCCGCGCCGCCACCGCGATCGTCGTCTCGAGCCGGCTCGCCGACGGCGTCCTGACCATCGCCGTCGACGACGACGGCGGCCGGCTCGACGCGCCGCCCGCGTTCGGCGTCGGCCTTCGGAACGTGCAGGAGCGCTTGCAGGTGCTGCATGGCGACGCCGCCCGCGTCGGTCTTTCGGGGCGGCCCGAAGGCGGCGTCCGGGCTCGGGTGGAGCTGCCGTGCGCGTGCTGATCGTCGACGACGAGGCGCCGGCGCGGGCCCGGCTGCGTCGCTTGCTGGCGAGCCACGGCGAGGTGGAGGTGGTCGGCGAAGCCGGCGACGGCGCCGAGGCGCTCGAGATGGCAGCGCGGCTCGCGCCCGAGGTCCTGTTCCTCGACGTGCAGATGCCGGAGGCGAGCGGCCTCGACGTCGCCGCCTCGCTGCCGGACGACGGCCCGATGGTCGTCTTCGTCACCGCCCACGACCGTTACGCGCTGCAGGCCTTCGACGCGCGCGCCGTCGACTACCTGCTCAAGCCGGTCGAGCCGGAGCGGCTGGCGCGCGCCCTGCAGCGGCTGCAGGCGCAGCGTCCCGGCCGACGCACGAGCGCCCCGGCCGCCACGCAGCTCCTGATCGCCGACCGCGGCAGGACGCACGTCGTCCGCTGCGCCGAGATCGAGCACCTCGAGGCGGCCGACAACTACGTCGCCGTGCACGTGCCGGGCCGCTCGCTGCTGATGCGGCGCACGCTCGCCGGCCTGCTCGCCGATCTCGGCGACGGCTTCGTGCGCTGCCATCGCGGCGCCGCGGTGGCGATCGCCCGGGTGCAGGAGGTCCGCCCGCGCGACAAGGGCGACGCGACGCTCGTCATGCGCAGCGGCGCCGAGGTGCCGTGCAGCCGCCAGCACCGGGCCGAGGTGCTGCGCCGCCTGCAGGGCTGATCGGCGCCGGCGCCAGACGGTCCGCTTCGCCCCGTCGGCGACCCGGCTCGTCCCGCGGCGCTGGCCTTGGCTGTGAGCGCGCCTTAGCCTGCACGCTGTTCGCTGCCGCCCTGTCGCTGCCTTTCGCTGCCTTTCGCTGCGTTCGCTGCCCTTTCGCTGCCCCCCTTTCCCTGCCCTTGTCGCTGCACGCCTTCAGCCGCCTGCCCATGACCACGAACCCCGCGCCGTGCCGACTCTTCTTCCTCGACTGGCTGCGCATCGGCGCGTTCGCCCTCCTCGTCCTCTATCACGTGGGCATGTACTACGTCACCTGGGACTGGCATGTGAAGAGCGCGTTCGCGAGCGCCGCGCTCGAGCCCTGGATGCGGCTCAGCTCGCCGTGGCGGCTGTCGCTGCTGTTCCTGGTCTCCGGGGCTGCCGTGTCGTTCATGCTGCGCCGCGACGCGAGCGCCGGCTTCGTCCGCGACCGCTCGCTGCGCCTGCTCCTGCCGCTGCTCTTCGGCATGTTGGTGGTCGTGCCGCCGCAGTCCTTCTTCGAGGTGGTGCAGAAGCACGGCTACAGCGGCGACTACCTCGACTTCATGCGTCTCTACGTGACGGGGCACGGCGGCTTCTGCCGGGCCGGAGCCTGCCTGGTGCTGCCGACCTGGAACCACCTCTGGTTCGTCGCCTACCTGTGGCTGTACTGCCTGGTGATCTGGGCCGTGCTCCGCGTGCGGCCCGGCACCCTCGACGCTGCGGGCGCCTGGGCGGAGCGACGCCTGCGCGGGCCGGCGCTGCTCCTGCTGCCGCTGGCGGTCCTCGCGGCGCTGCGCCTGGCGCTGGCAGGCCGCTTCCCGGCCACGCACGCCCTGATCGACGACGCCTTCAACCACGCGCAGTACCTGGGCCTCTTCCTGCTCGGCGCAGCGCTGGCGCGGGCGCCCGCCATCTGGCGGCGCATGAAGGCGCAGCGCTGGCCGGCGCTGGCGGCGGCTTTCGTCGCCTGGGCCGCCCTCGCCTGGCTCGCCGCCCGCCACGGCACGCCGGCGAAGGCGCCGCCCGAGGCGGCGATGGCGATGCGGCTCGCCTTCGCGACCATGCAGTGGTGCGCCATCGTCGCGCTGGTCGGCTTCGCGCATCGCCATCTGAACCGCGATCACGCGAGCCGCCGCTATCTCACGGAGGCCGTGTTCCCCGTCTACATCCTGCATCAGACCCTCATCGTGCTGCTCGCCGTGGCGCTGCGTCCGCTCGGCTGGGCGCCCGTGCTCGAAGGCCCGGTGCTCGCGGCCGGCACGCTGCTGCTGAGCCTCGCCGGCTACGAGGCGGCTCGACGCCTGCCGCTGCTGCGTCCCTGGCTCGGCCTGCGCCGCGCTGCCCGCGTGACGCGGCACGGAGACGCCGGTGACGCGTCGCGCCGTGCCGCGGCGGTGTCGAGCGGTGGCGCGGCGCCCGCGTGCGACGCAACGCCTGGCAGTCTGCGATGAGGTACCGTGACTGCCGCCATCGATCCCTGCTGGTCACCCCATGCCGACTTCGCCGCCCCGCTGGCCCGCCCTCGACTACGCCGCCTGGAGCGACACCGCGACGACGCTGCAGCTCTGGACGCAGATCGTCGGCAAGGTGCGGCTCGCGCTGTCGCCCTGGCTCAACCACGGCTGGCACGTGCCGCTCTACGTCGGTGCCCGCGGCCTCGGCTCCTCGCCCATCCACGCGCCCGCCGGGCCGTTCGAGATCGATCTCGACCTCGTATCGCACCGGCTGGTCGTCCGCAGCGCCTGGGCCGCGGAACGCGGCTTCGCGCTCGCGCCGATGTCGGTGGCGCGCTTCCACGAGCGCCTGATGGCCGAGCTCGCCGGACTCGGCATCGAGGTCCGCATTGACACCGTGCCGAACGAGGTCGCCGACCCGATCCCCTTCCCGCGCGACGAGACGCATGCCTCCTACGACGCGGCGGCCGTGCACGCGTTCTGGCGCGCGCTCGTCGAGGTCGATCGCGTGTTCCGCGTCTTCCGCACCTCGTTCCTCGGCAAGTCGAGCCCGGTCCATTTCTTCTGGGGCAGCTTCGACCTCGCCGTGACGCGCTTTTCCGGCCGGCCGGCCCCGTTGCACCCGGGCGGCATCCCCGGCCTGCCCGATGCGGTGACGCGCGAGGCGTACTCGCACGAGGTGTCGAGCGCCGGCTTCTGGCCGGGCAGCGCGGCGTATCCGCGCGCCGCCTTCTACTCGTACGCGTACCCGACGCCGGCCGGCTTCGCGGAGGCGCGCATCGAGCCCGACGCGGCGAGCTGGTCGGCCGAGATGGGCGAGTGGCTGCTGCCGTACGAGGCGGTGCGCAGCGCTGCCGACCCCAACGCCACGCTCCTCCGCTTCCTGCACTCGAGCTATCGGGCCGCCGCCGAGCTGGCGCACTGGCCGGCCGATCTCGAGTGCGACACCGGCGTGCCGCGCCGGCCCCGCGCGCTTCCGCTCAGGCGGTGACGCTCTCCTGGTGGACCGCGGCGCTGGCGCGGTCCTGGAGCGAGGGGGCCGGCGGCAGGCCCGTCACCTTGAGGATCTCGTCCTCGTCGAGCGTCTCGCGCTCGAGCAGCGCCTTGACCAGCGCGTCGAGCTCGGGCCGGTGCTGCCGCAGCAGCGACTTGGCCTCCTCGTGGCTGCTGCGGATGATGCGCTGCACCTCGGCGTCGATGAGCTGCGCCGTGTGCTCGCCGAACGGCTTGTCGCCGCCCCAGCCGCCGGCGTTGCCGAGGTAGGGGTTCTGGCGCGGCGCCAGCTGCACCATGCCGAGCTCGTCGCTCATGCCCCAGCGCGTCACCATGTTGCGGGCCAGCTGCGTCGCCTGCTCGATGTCGTTCTCGGCGCCGGTGGTGCGCGTCCCGTAGACCACCTCCTCGGCGGCGCGGCCGCCGAGCATGCCGACGATGCGTGCGCGCAGGTAGGCCTCGGGGTAGTTGTAGCGGTCGGTCTGCGGCCGCTGGTAGGTGACGCCGAGCGCCTGGCCGCGCGGCACGATGGTGACGCGCTGCACCGGGTCGGCGCCCGGAACGACGAGGCCGAGGATGGCGTGGCCGCTCTCGTGGTAGGCGATGCGCTCGCGGTCCTCCGGGCTCAGCAGCAGCGGCCGTTCCGGGCCGAGGACGATCTTCTCGAGGGCGTCGAGAAAGTCCTTCTGGGCGACGCTGCTCTTCTCGCGCCGCGCCGCGAGCAGCGCCGCCTCGTTGGCGAGGTTCTTCAGGTCGGCGCCCGAGAGGCCCGGCGTCATGCCGGCCAGCTCGGTGAGGTCGACGTCGGAAGCCAGCGGCACGTTGCGCGTGTGCACCTGGAGGATGGCCTCGCGGCCCTTGCGGTCCGGCAGGTTGACGAAGACGCGGCGGTCGAAGCGGCCCGGCCGCAGCAGGGCGCGATCAAGCACGTCGGGCTGGTTGGTCGCCGCCAGGACGATGACGCCCTCCCGCCCGGAGAAGCCGTCCATCTCGGTCAGGATCTGGTTCAGCGTCTGCTCCTGCTCGCTCGAGCCGCCGATCGCGACGGTGCCGCGGGCCCGGCCGATCGAGTCGATCTCGTCGATGAAGATGATGGCCGGGGCGTTCTCGCGGGCCTGCTTGAAGAGGTCGCGGACGCGCGCCGCGCCGACGCCGACGATCATCTCGACGAACTCGGCCGCGCTCATCGAGAAGAAGGGCACCCCGGCCTCGCCGGCGACGGCCTTGGCGAGCAGGGTCTTGCCGGTGCCGGGCGCGCCGACCAGCAGCACGCCCTTGGGCGCCGAGCCGCCGAGCCGCGTGTACTTCTCGGGCGCCTTCAGGAAGTCGACGATCTCGACCAGCTCGTTCTCGGCCTCGTCGATGCCGGCGACGTCCTTGAAGGTGACCTTCTGGCCGCTCTCCTGGTCGTAGCGGCGCGCCTTGCTCTTGCCGATGCCCATCAGCGCGCCGCCCATGCCGCCGCCCTGCGCGGCGCGCCGGTAGAGCCAGATGTAGAAGCCGATCAGGAGGATGGCCGGGCCGAAGCCGAAGAGCAGCGTCGAGAGCGCGCTGCCGGTCTGGATCGGCACGGCGCTGATCTCCACGTCGTGGTCGATCAGGAAGTTCTCCAGGTTCGGGCCGACGAAGGCCGGCAGCGTCGTCGTGAACGAGGTCGCGGAGCGCGGCTCCTGGCGCGGCAGGCCGCGCGGCGCCGACGCGCCGGCCGCCGCGGCCGGCGGCCAGAGCACGGCCTCCTTGAAGCGGCCTTCGATGCTCGCGCCCTGGCTGTAGATCGCCTGCACGTTGCCCCGCGCCACCTCCTCCTTGAAGGCGGTGTAGGGCACCGTCACGGCCGCGTCCTCGCCCGGGAACAGGATCCGCATGAGCAGGTAGTTGGCGAGGAGGATGGCCAGGAAGGTCCACCAGACCCGCTGCGGCGGGATGTCGACCTTGTTCGGCGGCGTCGGCGGCTTGCCGTCGGGCCCGGGCGGGCCCGCGCGCATCCGCTCCTGCAGGCGCTCCTGCCAGCTCGGCGCGTCTTTCTTGAACCAGTTCATGGGAGGACGGAGACCTGCATGCGTGGACCTGCGCCGAAGCGCCTGGGAGGCCGGCAAACGGCACACCCGTCCCGCGCGGCACCACCATGAACGCACGTCGGCGGAACCCGGGGGACAGGCCGGCGTCTAAAGCGCCGCCTGGAGATCAGTGCAGGAAAGGAGGCTTGATGAACAACCTGACCCAGCAGTTGAAGCACGGTGCCGAGCAGGCGTTCGAGTCGCTCTCCGACGGATGGCGCGAGCTGAGAACGCGCGCCGGCGAGGCCCTGACCCGGTTCCGCTCGAACGAGCGCCACGGCAACGACGGCGGCGGATTCGAGGACCTTCCGGCGATGGGCCGGTGGTCCTTCATGGCCGCCGACGTCATCGAGGACGACGACAAGATGATCGTCCGCCTCGAGGTGCCGGGCATGCGGCGCGACGACTTCCATGTCGAGCTGCACGGCAACGTCCTGTCCGTGCGCGGCGAGAAGCGGATCGATCAGCAGACGAAGAAGGGCGGCTACCAGGTCGTCCAGTGCGCCTACGGCGAGTTCCGCCGCCAGGTGCCGCTGCCCGTCGCCGTCAAGGCGGACGCGGCGAAGGCGACCTACCGCGACGGCGTGCTGCGCATCGAGCTGCCGAAGATGGAGGACGCCCGACCGGGAAGCATTTCCGTGAGCGTGCATTGAGCGGCCGCGCCCGGCCTCGACAGGTCGGGCGCGCTCAGGTCGAGTCGCCGCCCTGCTTGGGCCGCTTGCCCGGGTTCTTCTTGCTGCGCGTCGCCGAGCCGCGCTCGTTGCTGCTCTGCTGGCCCGTCGCCTTCTGCGTCGGGTCGCGACGCGCGCCTGCGCCCGACGCGCCCACGGCGTTGCCGATGCCGGTGCCCGGGCCGAGGCTGTCGCCGGACTTGCTCTTTGCTGTCATCGCGATCTCCTTCGCCGCGGCCGCGGCAATCGACATGCCCCATCGCTGCACGGGAACGTGCCTTGCCCTTGGCCGGCGGAGGAAGACGCATGAGCACCGAAACGCGAGCCGCCGAAGATCCCCACTCCCGCGTCGAGGTCGACGTCAGCGACCACGCGGCCGTCGAGCGCTGGACGCAGGCGCTCGGCCTCACCGACGAGGCGCTGATCAAGGCGGTGCAGGTGGTCGGCCCGCGCGTCGACAGGATCAAGGACTATCTCGGCGGCGGCGGCATGGCCCCCGACCAGTCATCCGGATGACCGTGCCGGCCTGATCAGGGCGGATCGGCCTTCGGCCCGCGCTCGTTCACCGTCGCGGCGCCGCTGACGTGGCGACGCACCTCCGGCGTGCCCCAGTACTGCACGCGGCCGGCGCCGGCCACCGCGATGTTCAGCTCGCGGACGACCCAGACGCGGACGTCGCCGACGCCGCTGATCGACACCGACCCGCGCTCGGCGCGCAGCGCCTCGGCGTCGAACTCGCTGCGACCCGTGATGCGCACCTTCAGCTCGCGCGCCGTCCCCGCCACCTGTCCGTCGCCGGAGCCGGAGACGTCGAAGGTCAGCGAGTCGACGTCCACGCGCTCGAAGCGCGCCGACCCGGCCCCGGAGATGCCGATGACGAGGCGCTGCGAGCGCAGCGGCCCGGCCATCGAGAAGTCGGCGGCGCCGGAGATGAACAGCCGCGCGAGCTCGCGGGCGGTGACCTCGACGCGGACCTTGCGTCCTTCCCAGAACCGCCAGGCGCCGGCGGAGTGGATGCGCAGCCGGCCGTTGCGAACCTCGAAGAGCTCGCGCACCGCCGCCTCGTCGAGCCCTTCGACGGCGATCTGCTCGCTCGCGCCGAGGCGGAAGCGCACCGTCGCCGAGCCGGAGATCTCGATGATGTCGAAGCGCTCGAGCGGGTAGGTCTGCGCCTCGGCCTTCTGCGCCCGCGCCGCCGGCAGGCCGGCCAGGCCCGCCAGCACGATCGACGCCTGGCGCCTGTTCACAGCAGGTCCGCCCGCAGCTGGCGCGAGACGTCGCGGCTGGCGACGATGCGCGTGCCGTCCTGCAGCTGCACGGCGAGCTGCGAGTTCTCGTTCGGGACCATGGCGACCACGCAGTCGAGGTTGACGATGCAGCTGCGGCTGATCTTCAGGAAACGTTGCGGGTCGAGACGCCGCTCGAACTCGGCGAGCGGCAGGCGCACGAGGTAGTGACGGCCCTTGCTGACGATGGCGGTGTACTTGGTGTCGGAGCGCAGGTACTCGATGGCGTCGACGAGCAGCGGGAAGATCTTGCCCTGGTCGCGCACGAGCAGCCGGGTCAGGGGCTGCGTCGCCGGCGCCGAGGCGGCCTCGAGCGCCGGCAGCGTCCGCTCGCCCGGGCCCGCGGCCTGCAGCGCGTGGCGCACCGCGTCCTCGAAGCGCTCCTGCGAGAACGGCTTCAGGAGGTAGTCGACGGCGTGCAGCTCGAAGGCGGCGACGGCGTGCTCGTCGTAGGCGGTCGTGAAGATGACCGCCGGCACGGCCGCCGCCGGCCGGTCGGCGGCCAGCGAGCGCAGCACCTGCAGCCCCGTCAGTCCGGGCATCTGGATGTCCATGAGGACGAGCGCCGGCGCGAGCTCGCGGATCGCGCGCAGCGCCTCATGCCCGTCGGCGCAGGCGCCCACCAGCTCGAGCTCGGGAAGCTGGCGCACCCAGTCGGCGAGGCCCTCGCGCGCCAGCGGCTCGTCCTCGGCGATCAGGGTTCGATGTCGGTTCATGCGGCGAGCGGCGTGCGGGGGATGACGATCTCGATGCGGAAGCCGGCGCCCGGCGACGAGCGGACGTCGAAGGCGGCGCGACCGTCGTAGTCGAGCTCGAAGCGACGGCGCAGCGCGCTGAGGCCGATGCCGGCGGCGCTGCGGCGCGGCTCGGCCGGCGGCCAGACGCAGCCGGCACCGTCGTCGGAGACGCGCAGCAGCAGCCGCTCCGGCTCGGCCAGGCGCCGGCACTCGATGTGCACCGTGCCGGGCTCGGTGCGCGGCGCGATGCCGTGGACGATGGCGTTCTCGACCAGCGGCTGCAGCGTCAGCGGCGGGATCCGGTCGTCGCCGGTGTCCTCGTCGAGGCTCCAGACGACGCCGAGCCGCGAGCCGAGGCGCATGGACTCGAGCTCGAGGTAGTCGCGGACGAAGTCCAGCTCTTCCTGCAGGCGGACGCGCTCGGCGCCGCCACGGTTCGTGTCGAGCAGGTAGCGCAGCATGCGCGAGAAGCTGAGCAGGGCACGCTCGGCGGCGCGCGCGTCCTTCCGCGTCAGGACGATGATCGAATTGAGGGTGTTGAACAGGAAGTGCGGGTTCAGCTTGCCGCTGATCGCGGCCAGCTCGGCGCGCACCAGCGCGGCCTCGGCCTGGGCGGCGGCGAGCGCCGCGCGATGCGCCCGACGCGCGTGCAGCACGCCGCCGAAGCCGTAGACCAGGGCGGTGTAGACGAGCACCCCCCAGGCGCTGCGCCAGACGACGCGCTGCTCGAAGGTGGCGGCGGCGTGGTCGGCGCCGAACAGCCAGGCGGCGAGGGCGAAGTCGACGGCGTGCCACAGGGCCGCGAAGAGCAGCGCCGCGGGCGCATGCAGCGCGAGCCGCGCCGGCATCGCCCAGGCGCGCGCCTGCAGCCAGCGCATCCACGGCAGGACCAGGGTGCCGAGCAGCATCGGGGGCAGCAGGTTCCAGGTCGCTTCGTACGCCGCTTCCCAGAAGCGCCACGCGCCGCGCAGCCAGTCGGTGCCGGCCGCGGCGTAGAGCAGCCAGCAGAGCAGGCACAGGCCGGCGTAGCCCAGCCAGAGCCGGCGATCGTCGCGACGGGCGTCGACGGCGACGAGCAACGGGATGGCCGATTCGGACATGCCGTCATGCTAGGCCCGTGCCTCCGGCCTTGCCGCTCGAGGCGACGAATCGCATCCTGCGTGGCCTCAACCGCCCTCCGGCGGCAGCCGCCGGCAGCCCTCGCTTCCGCTCGCGCGAGAGCGGCCCCTAGAATTTGCCGATGCCAACGTCCCGGGGACCGGATCGATGAAATGCGTGCTGGTCGGGTCCCGCTTCTTCGGCGCGACCGTGCTCGAGGCGTTGCGCAAGACCGAGGGCGTCGAGTTCTCGTGCGTCGTCGCCCCGGCCGCGGACGACCGCCTCGCCGGCGCGGCACGCGCCGCCGGCCTGCCGGTGCACATCCACGAGAACCCGAAGCTCATCCCGGGCGAGGCGATCCCCGAGGGCACCGACCTGATCCTGGCCGCGCACACGCACGCCCGCGTCAGCAACGAGGCGCTCGCCCGCTCGCGGCTCGGCGGCGTCGGCTACCACCCGTCGCTGCTGCCGCGCCACCGCGGCATCGCCGCCGTCGAGTGGACCGTCCTCGAAGGCGACGCGATCGCCGGCGGGACCGTCTACCACCTCGCCGACGGCTGGGACGCCGGCGCCATCGCCGCGCAGGACTGGTGCTTCGTGGCGAAGAACGAGACCGCGCGCGAGCTGTGGGAACGGGCGCTGGCGCCGATGGGCCTCGACCTGCTCGGCCGCGTCGTCCGCCACGCGCGCGACCATGGCGAGCTGCCGGCGAAACCGCAGGACCAGCGCTTCGCCACCCGCGCGCCGATGCTCCGCCGCGCCGTCGTCCTCACCGAGCAGGACCCGGCGGCGGCGACCTCGCTCGTCGTCACCCTGATCGGCCCCGACCGGCCGGGCATCGTCAGCCTGCTCTCCGACAAGGCGCAGCGCTTCGGCGCCAACTGGGCCTCGAGCCGGCTCGGCAAGCACGCCGGCGAGTTCGCCGGCGTCGTCCGCTTCGAGGTGCCGCGCGAGAACGCCGAGCCACTCGCCGCCGCCCTGCGCGGCCTCGAGAGCTCGTCGGGGCTCCGCCTGGTCGTCGCGCAGAGCGACGGGGCGGCGGCGCCGGCGGGGCTCCGCGGCATCGACGTCGAGCTGGTCGGCGACGACCGGCCCGGCATCGTCAGCGGCCTGACGCGGATGCTGGCCGAGAGCGGCGTCAGCGTCGAGAACATGCACACCGAGATCATGGGCGACCCGGCAGCGGGCAAGCGCTCGTTCAAGGTCGACGCCCACCTGCTGGTGCCCAAGGGCCTCGACACCGAGGCGCTGCGCGACAAGCTCGAGGCGCTGGCCAACGAGATGACGCTCGACATCGCCCTCGGCGAGCGGCCCGCGGGGCTGTCCGCTAACGGCCCGACGGCGTCGCGCTGACGCACTTGCCGTTGCCCCGGCGCACCTCGATCGTTCCCTTCGTCCGCTTGCGCACGCTGCTGCCGTTCTCGGTCCGGCTCGCGATGATGTCGATGTTGAGCGTCTTGTAGCGACGGTTCTCGCCGCCGAGCGAGACGTCGATGCCGCAGGTCTGGTTGTTGGCGTGCCAGGTGCCCTTTCTCGACGTCGGCGAGCCGATGCGCTCCCACGCGCCGCTGCTGCAGGCGTCGTCGTCGCAGCGGTAGCCCCAGGCCACGGCGGAGATCCGCGCGCTCGCACAGGTGCCGCTCGTCAGCGGCGTGTCGGCCCATGCGGCGCGAAGCGTGGCGCTCTTCATGTTGCGCCGGAGATCGCCCATCGGCCCGAACGCCACCGTGTAGCCGCCGCAGCTGCCGCCGGTGCTCGGGCCGGGCGAGGTGGATTCGTAGGTCTGCGTGAAGTGGCAATCCGTCTCGACGACCGGCACCGGGCTCGACGGGAACGCATCGGCGTTCTGGGGCGCCGAGCAGAGACCGTGCGTGGCCGGCTTGAACGGCGGCGCCGTCGTGCCGACGATGGGCCGCTCGGCCGACGAGAGGCTCCCCAGCGAGGACGGAGCGGCCTCGGCGCCGCCCGCGAGCAGCAAGGCGACGGCGACGGGGAAGGCTCGGGACATGGCGGGCTCCTGCGCCGCGCGGACCTCAGCGGCCGCGCAGCGCCTCCGGGTTGACGACGTGGATGGGATGGCCGGCGACGTAGGCCAGGATCTGGTCGAACACGTCGGCGAACTGGATCTCGTATTCGTCGCGCGAGACGTAGCCGATGTGCGGCGTGCAGACGACGTTGTCCATGCGCAGCAGCGGGTGCTGCGGGTCGTGCAGCGGCTCCTGCTCGAAGACGTCGACGGCGGCGAAGCCCGGCCGGCCCGCCTGCAGGGCGTTGACGAGCGCCCCCGGCGCGACCAGCCCGGCGCGGCTGGTGTTGACGAAGAGCGCCCTCGGCTTCATGCGCGCCAGGTCGGCGGCGCCGACGATGTGCCGCGTCGCATCGACCAGGCGCAGGTGCAGGCTGACGACGTCGCACTCGGCGAAGAGCTCGGCCTGGCTCGCCGCGGCGGCGTGCCCGTCGGCCGCGGCGCGGGCCCGCGACGCCTCGCTCGACCAGACCCGCACCGCCATGCCGAAGGCGCGCCCGTAGGAGGCGACTTCCTCGCCGATCCGGCCGTAGCCGAGGATGCCGAGCGTCTTGCCGCGGAGGCTGCTGCCGACGCCGGTCTGCCAGACGCCCTGCTTCAGCGCCGCCGCCTGCTGCGGGATCTGCCGCAGGGCGGCGATGACCAGGCCCCAGGTCAGCTCGGCCGCGGCGTACGAGGGCGAGCCGGCGTGCTGGCTCGACGAGACGACGATGCCGTGCCCGGTGCAGGCGTCGATGTCGATGTGCGGGTAGACGCTGCGCTGGCTGATCAGGCGCAGCTTCGGCAGCCGCGCGAGCAGCGGCGCCCGGATCTGCGTCCGCTCGCGGATGAGGACCAGCGCCTCGCTGTCGCGCAGCCGCTCGGCGAGGCGGTCGACGTCCTGCACGTGGTCGGTCCAGACCGTGACCTCGTGGCCGTCGAGCTTGCGGAAGCACGGCAGCGTGCGCAGGGTGTCGAAGTAGTCGTCGAGGATGGCGATGCGCATGGTCGGGGCCCGGCCGGGCGCCATGATGACCTGCGCGCGACGCCCGGTAAAGCGTCATTCCCGCCTCCGAGGGACGCTGAAGGAACGCTGTTTGTGGAACATGGCGACCGCGCCGAACGGTGCCCGCCCGGAAGGGGCGCGGACCCCCGGCGCGTCGACTCAAGGAGGCTCTTGCCATGAATCCCATCTCTTCGCCCCGGTGCCGCTCGCGGGGCATCGCCCTGGCCGTCGGACTGGCGGCGGGCGCCTTGCTGGCGTTGGCCGGCGTCGAGGCCGCCACGGCACTGGCCCATCTCGCCGCCGCCGTCCACCTCGGCGCCTGACGGTGCCGGGCACGGCGCCGATCGGCGACCTCTTGAAAAGCTTTTTCCTGGCCCCTAGCTTGGCTCCGCTGCGGCCGGCGGCGGATCGCCTCGACCGCAGGCTGCCGGGCGTGCGGCCGCCCGGCGGCGGGCATGGACATGGGGTCGCTGCCCGCTCTTGATTCGGCTGCCGAACAGGAGAAGTCAATGATCGGTTCATTCCAGTTCGCCGGGGACCTGTTCCCCGAGCTGGCCCGGCTCCAGCAGCACCTGGACCAGGTCTTCCAGACCGGTGCGGCGAGCAACATCCGGGCCCTGACGCGGGGTGCCTTTCCCGCCGTCAACGTCGGCAGTTCGCCCGACACCGTCGAGGTGATCGCGTTCGCCCCGGGCGTCGACGCGAAGTCCTTGCAGGTCACGGTCGACAAGGGCTTGCTCGTGATCGCCGGTGAACGCAACAGCGAAGCTCCCAAGCGCAAGGAAGGCGAGACCGTCTATGCGCAGGAGCGCTTCGCAGGCTCGTTCCGGCGGGTGATCGCGCTGCCCGAGGACGCCGACCCGGCCAAGGTCGACGCACGCATGCGCGACGGCATCCTGCACGTCACGGTGGCGAAGCGCGAATCCTCGAAGCCTCGCCAGATCACCGTCAACTGACATCCGAGAAGAAGGAGACTCTGATGAGCGACAACAACGCTGTGACGAAGACGAACTCGAACCAGGCGCAGAACACGGGCCAGGCGCAGAAGATGCCGCAGCAGGCCCTGCTGCCGGCGGTCGACATCGTCGAGAACGAATCGGGCATCACGCTGCTGGCCGACATGCCGGGCGTCTCGAAGGAGCGCCTGAACATCCGCGTCGACGGCGAGAGCCTCACCATCGAAGGATCGGCCGAAGTGCAGGTGCCCGAGCAGATCGAGCTGCTGCACAGCGAGCTGCGCTCGCCGCTGTTCCGGCGCACGTTCACCCTGAGCCGCGAGCTCGACGTCGGCAAGATCGAGGCGAGCCTGCGCGACGGCGTGCTGAACATGCACATCCCGAAGGCCGAGGAAGCCAAGCCGCGCCGCATCGAAGTCAACGTTCGATGAGCCGAACGCCCCGCGCCTTCGCGCGCGGGGTTCGTCCGGCGAGCCGGAGGTCGACTACCCCGGGATCTCCGGCTCCACGAGCGTGGCGAGCTGGGCGAGCGACTCCTGCCAGCCGAGATAGCACATCTCGAGCGGGATGGCTTCGGGGATGCCGTCCTGCAGCACCGACAGCTCGGTCCCGCACAGCACCGGCTCGAGGTTGACGGTCACCTGCATCACGCCGGGCAGATGGGGATCGTCGAAGGTGTCGGTGTAGCGGATCAGGCGGTGCGGCACCAGCTCCACGTAGTCGCCGCCGAACGAGTGCGAGTGGCCCGTCGTGAAGTTCCGGAACGACATCCTGAAGGTGCCGCCGGCCACGGCTTCGAGGTGATGGACGGTGCACGTGAAGCCGTAGGGCGGAAGCCACTTGGCCAGAGCATCGCCTTCGAGGAAGGCACGGTAGAGCTTCTCGGGTTGCGTCTTGAGGACGCGATGCAGGCGAACGCTGCGCGACGACATGGTGATCTCCTTTTCGGTGGGGTGACAAGGCGCCGGGAAGCATTCCCGCTCTCTCCTTCTGGTCGATCGCGGGCCGCGCGTTTCGACAGTCATCGGTTAGGGGAAGACCCGGACCGGCGGCCGTGCCGACCCTCGGCATGCGGTCGGCGCCGCAGCGGTTCAGAATCCGCTCACACGATGACGGGGGTCGTATGAGCGATCAGAACCTCAGCTACCTGGACCTGCTCGTCCTGCGGGCGCTGCTGATCTGGCCCCTGATCGCCTGGGCAGCGCTGTTCTGCATTCTCCTGAGATGACGTCGGCCGGCGGCGCCCGTCACCCGGAGCGCGGCAGGCCGAGCCCGCGCTGGGCGATGAGGCTGCGCTGGATCTCGTTGGTGCCGATGCTGATGACCCACATCAGCGAGTGACGCAGGCCCTGCTCGTAGCGGCCGTTGCGCAGCGCCCCCGGCGCCCCCTGGGACAGCGCCGCGCGGGGGCCGAGAAGGTCGAGCGCTGCCTCGCCGAAGCGTTCCATCAGCTCACCCGAGAACACCTTGCTGATCGCGCCGAGCTCGGGCGGCGTCGTCCCGCCGGTCGCCAGCTCGGCACAGTGGATCATGAGGCGGCGCCCGACCTCGATCTCGGCGGCAAGCGTCGCGATGCGGTCGCGCACCACCGCATCGTCGCGCAGCGCCCCTGACGGCGAAGACGACTCGCGCACGTCGCGGCAGAGCAGGTCGAACGCGTGCGCTACCTTCAGCACGATGCCGCCGCCGACCAGGCCGCGCTCGTTGGCAAGCGCGTCGGTGAGCACCTTCCAGCCGCCGTTCAGCGGGCCGACCAGTGCGTCGGCGGGGACGCGGACGTCGTCGTAGAAGATGTTGGCGAAGCTGCCGTCGTACATCGTCGTCGCCGGGGTGACCGAGATGCCGGGCGTGTCCATCGGCACGATGAACATGCTGATGCCGGCGTGCGCCGGCCTGGCGTCGCGGTCCGTGCGCGCCGCGAGGAACATGTACTTGCCCCAGTACGTCGTGGTCCAGATCTTCTGCCCGTTGATGACCCAGTGATCGCCGGCATCGTCGCGGACGCGCACGGCGCTCGTCCGCAGGGACGCCAGATCCGACCCGGCGTCGGGCTCGCTGTAGCCCATGCCGTGCATCGCCTCGCCGCGCAGGATCTCGGGGAGCCAACGCGCCTGCTGCGCGGGCGTGCCGAACATCATCAGCGCGTTGGCCTGCACGGCCGCGCCGATCCGCGGCGCCTCGGCGCGCTCCATCACCTCCATGAAGGCGAGCTGCTCGAGGGGCGTGCGCGCCTGGCCGCCGAACTCGCGCGGCCAGCCGAGGCCCAGCCAGCCGGTGGCGCCGAGGTCGCGCGCGAACGAGGCGTCGAACTCGCGGTGATGGAATTCCCGCGCGTCGAACGCCGCCTTGCGCTCGCCTGCCCAGTGCTCGGCGAGCCACGCCCGCACCTCGCTGCGGAAGGCGTTGCCGTCGGGGCCGAGGTCGTACTCCGGCAGCGTCGCCTCGGGGTCGTCGAGCAGCTGCGCCGCCAGCTCGCGGCGCGCCGCAGCCGCCCCGCCGAAGGCGATCGCGTCGAGGTGCGCGCGACGGAAGTGACGCGGCGCCTCGTGCTCCTCGGCGTAGCCGATGGCACCGAACGCGTGCTGCGTCTCGAGTGACACCTGGCGCAGCGCCGGCGCGGCGAAGGCGACCGCGGCCGCCGCGAAGTAGCGCCAGGAAGGCGCGCCGAGGTCGAACGACTCGGCGGCGTGCTCGAGCGTGACGCGTACGCCTTCGAGCGCGATGAGGCTGTTCGCGAGCTTGTGCTGGATCGCCTGGAAGCGGCCGATCGGCTGGCCGAACTGGCGCCGCTCCTTGGCGTAGTCGACCGCCATCTCGAAGGCGCGCCGCGCGGCGCCGTGGCCGCGGGCGAGCACGGCGACACGGGCGACGCGCAGCAGGTCGGCGATCGCCTCGTCGCCGATCGGCACGAATGCCGCCGGGGCTTCCGTCAGCGTGACCTCGGCGAGGCCCTCGGCGCCGAGGGCGCGAGTCGGCGTCACGCGGGCCGCCTCGCCGGCGAGCTCGACGATGGCCAAGCCGCTCCGGTCGCGAGTCGTCGCGACGACCAGATGCGTCGCTGCCACGGCTGCATCGACGAAGCGGACGGTGCCGCTGACGCGCTCGCCGTGCCAGGCGATCGCGGCGGCATGGGCGCCGGAGTCGTGCGCCGCGAAGCTCCAGCAGACGCGCGCCGCGCCGGAATGGAGACGGTCGACGAGCGCTGCCGCCGAACCGGGCGCGTCTCGGCCTGCGGCGAACGCCAGGTTGGCGAGGAGCGCGCCGAGAAACGGCGCAGGGCACGCCGCGCGGCCGAGCGCCTCCATGACGATCGCCGCTTCGCGCAGCCGGCCTTCGCTCGGCTCGCTGCCCAGCGCCGCGACGCCTTGCTCGACCAGCAGCGACCAGATCGCGGCCAGCGCGACAGGGTCGCGACCACGCGCGATGGCGTCCGCGCCAGGCCAGTGCGTCTCGAGGAAGCCGCGCATCGAATCGCGCAGCATCCCGTGCTCTTCCGCACCCGGCAGCGCGCCCGCGTCGACGCGGGACGGGTCGATCATGCGTGCGCCTTGCCGAACGTGCCCCGGGCGCGCAACGCCGAGATCGCCGCCGGATCGAGGCCCAGCGTGTCGCGCAGCACCTCCTCGGTGTGCTCGCCGAGGGCGGCGACGAAGGGCTTTGCCGCAACGGGCGTTGCAGAGAGGCGGTACGGCAGGTTGGCGACCTTGTACGGCGCGTCGGCGTCGCCCAGTTCGACGAAGAGGCCGCGCTCCGCGCACTGCGGATCGGCCATGGCCTCGGCGACGCTGCGGTAGCGCGAGCAGGGAACGCCGGCACGCATGAAGATCTGTTCGCACTCGGCGCCGGTGCGGGTGGCCGTCCAGCGCTCGATCAGCGCCAGCAGGGCCGGCCAATTGGCCTCCTTGGTGGCCATCGTCGCGAAGCGCGGATCGGTCTTGCCTTCCGGATAGCCGATCGTGTCGAACAGGACCTCCAGGTTCTTCTGCGTCACCGCCGCGACCATGACGTAGCCGTCGCTGGCACGGACCGGCTCGTAGACCTGACGCGGCCGCTCGGGCGGGAACTGCGCTGCCTGGATCTCGTAGATCAGCATGCCGAGGACGGAATCCATCAGCGAAACGTCGATGTGCTGGCCCTTGTCGCTCTTCTCGCGCTCGTAGAGGGCGAGCTGGATCGCGCCGAACGCGTACGACGCACCCATCACGTCGGCGATGAAGATGCCGTTGTTGGCCGGCCGGTCGCTGCCGCGCTGGTAGAGGTTGTAGGCGACCTCGTAGCCCGAGGCGGCGTGGATCACGGGCGCGTAGGCCGGCGCGGAAGCCATCGGGCCGGTCTGGCCGAAGCCCGAGATCGAGGCGTAGACCAGGCGCGGATTCGATCGCGACACGCTCTCGTAGTCGAGGCCGAGGCGCTTCATCACGCCCGGGCGGAAGTTCTCGACCACGACGTCGGCGCGGGCGACCAGCTCGCGCGCGAGGCGCTTGCCGTCCTCCGTCTGCAGGTCGAGGACGAGGCTCTTCTTGCCGCAGTTCATCGACGCGTAGTAGGTGCTCATGCCGCCGCGCTGCGGTGGTCGCTGGCGCACGATGTCGCCGTCGGGCGGCTCGACCTTCAGCACCTCGGCGCCGGCGTCCGCGAGCATCCGCGTGCACATCGGGCCCGACATGACGATGGTGAAGTCGACGACGCGCAAGCCGGCGAGCGCATGGCGCCGGTCTCCGCTCGGCTGTGCCGCCGCGGCGCTCATCCCGTGAACACCGGCTTGCGGCGTTCCTTGAACGCCTTGGTCGCCTCCCGATGGTCGGCGGTCGCGAAGGTCACCTGCTCGAGCGCCATCGACGCTTCCATCAGGCGGTTGACGCGGTCCTTGACGATCTGGTTGATCGACAGCTTGGTCCAGCGGATCGCCCACGTCGGGCCGTGCGCCAGCTCGAGCGCGATCCTGCGCGCCTCGGCCAGCACCTCGCCCGCGGGCAGGCAGTGGTTGACGAGGCCGATGCGCTCCGCTTCGCGGCCCTTCAGCAGCGTGCCGCGCATCAGGAACTCCTTGGCCTTCGAGACGCCGACGAGCAGCGGCCAGATCACCGTGCCGCCGTCGCCGGCGACGAGGCCGACCTTGTTGACGTGGCTGTCGCCGATGCGCGCGTCCTCCGACATCACCGTGATGTCGCACAGCAGGGCGATGGTCGCGGCCAGGCCGATGCAGTCGCCGTTGATGGCGCAGACGATCGGCTTGTCGAGCTCGAGGAGACGGTTGACGAGGCGCCGGCTGATCATCGGATCGTGGACTTCGCCTTCCTCGAGCACGTCGCCGCCGGGCCGCTCCGACATCGCCTTGACGTCGCCGCCGACGCTGAAGATCGGCCCGGCGCCGGTGACGAGGACGGCGCTCACCGCCATGTCGTCGGCGAGGTCGTCCCAGATGGTGCGCAGCTCGCGGATGAGGCGCTGGTTGATGGCGTTGCGCGCTTCCGGGCGGTTGATGGTCACGGTCGCGAGCTTGTCGGCGACGTCGATCCTGAGGTCCTGGTAGTGCTCGTAGCGGGATGGCATGGCGGGGCCTTTGCAGAGGTTGAGGGAGGAGCGCTCAGTCGGCGCGGATGTTGTTGTCGCGGATCACCGGCGTCCAGCGGGCGATCTCTTCGGTCGTCATCTGGGCGAGCTTCTGCGGCGTCGCCGTCTTAGGGATGACGCCGAAGGTCGCGAACTTCTGCTGCACCTCGGCGATCTGCAGCGTCTTGCCGATGGCGTCGTTGAGCCTGGCGACGATGTCGGCAGGCATTCCGGCGGGGCCGACGATCGCGAACCAGCTCTCGGCCGAGTAGCCGGGGAAGACCGATCCGATCGTCGGCGTGCCGGGCGCCAGCGGCGAGGGCTCGGTGGATCCGACCCCCAGCAGCTTGAGCCGCTTGTTGGCGATGAACTCGTTCATCGCCGCCGACGGCGTCGTGATGAGCAGCTGTACCTCGCCGGCGATCACCGCGGTGGTGGTCGGCGCCTGGCCCTTGTACGGGATGTGCGTCATCTTCACGCCCGCCTTGTTGGCGAAGAGCTCCGTCGACAGCTGGCCGAACGAGCCGATGCCCGCCGAGGCGTAGGCGACCGGGTTCTTCTTCGCGTACTCGACGAAGCCGCGCAGGTCGCTGACCGGCAGCGCCGCCGGAACGACCGCGACCATCGGCGCGCTCGAGACGAGCGCGATCGGCGTGAAGTCCCGGGCGGCATCGTAGTTGGCGTCCTTGGCGACGTACGGCGTCACCGCGAGGTTGCCGTTGTTGACGAAGAACAGCGTGTAGCCGTCGGGCTTGGAGCGGATCACCTCGCGCGCGGCGAGCACGCCCGAGGCGCCGGCCTTGTTCTCGATGATCACCGCCTGGCCGAGCAGCTTCTGCAGCGGCTCCTGCATGGTGCGCGCCATGTTGTCGGTCGATCCGCCGGCCGCGTACGGCACGACGAGCCGGATCGGCTTGTCGGGAAAGGACTGGGCGAGAGCCGCGCCGGGGAGCGCCAGCGCCGCAGCGCCGAGCCAGGCCAGAAAAGTACGCTTCATCGATGTCTCCTGTCGGTGGGGTTCAAAGCTTCAGCAGGTGGCGCGCGATCACCACCCGCTGGATCTGGTTCGTGCCCTCGAAGATCTGGGCCAGCTTGGCGTCGCGCATCATCCGTTCGACCGGATAGTCCTTGGTGTAGCCGTAGCCGCCGAAGATCTGCACGGCGTCGGTGGTCACCTTCATCGCCATGTCGCTGGCGACGCACTTGGCCATGCTGGCGAGCACGTTGAGGCGGTCCCAGTCGCCGGCGTCGCCGGCGCGCGCGCACTCGTAGACGAGCGCGCGCGACGCCTCGATGCCCATGGCCATGTCGGCGAGCATGAACTGCACGCCCTGGAAGTCGGCGATCGGCTGCTTGAACTGCTTGCGTTCCTTGGCGTAGGCCAGCGACGCGTCGAGCGCGCCCTGGGCCATGCCGACGCACTGCGCGCCGATCGTCGGCCGGTTCAGGTCGAGGGCGCGGAGCGAGGCACGGAAGCCCTTGCCCTCCTCGCCGACCATGTTCTCCACGGGAACGCGGACGTTGTCGAGGAAGATCGGCGTGTTGGGCGCGCCGCGCCAGCCCATCTTCCGCTCGTGGCGCCCGAAGGTGATGCCCTTCATCGTCTTCGGCTCGAGCACGAAGGAGCTGATGCCGGAGCTGCCGCGCTCGCCCGAGGTGCGCGCCATGAGCACGATGTACTCGGCATCGACGCCGTAGCTGCACCACTGCTTCCGGCCGTTGATGACGTAGCAGTCGCCGTCGCGCACGGCGCGCGTCTGCATCGCGCTGACGTCGGATCCGGCCTGCGGCTCGGAGATCGCGATCGCGGTGACGACACCGCCTTGCGCGATCCGCGGCAGGAATCGCCGGCGCTGCTCCTCGGTGCCGAAGTGGATCAGCGGCATGATGAACATCGTGTTCAGGCCGGCGATCGAGCCGCACGCCGGCGACACGCGCGAGATCTCCTCGCGGGCGATGCACATCAGCGTCAGGTTTCCCTCGGGGCCGCCGTACTTCTCGGGCACCCAGAGCTGCATCAGCCCCATGTCGCCGTAGATGGGCAGCAGCTCGGTCGGGAAGCGATCGGACTCGTCGATCTCGGCGGCGATGGGCGCGACATGGCGCTCGACCATCCTGCGGATCCCGTCGCGGAACGCGACTTGCTCTTCGGTGAAGTTCACAGGCGGCCCTGAAGTGGAGGTACAGTCCTCGCAATGGCACCGACATCTATTGGTGCTACCATTCATTATGGGTGCCGTTCAATGAACACGTCAAGTCCGCCGAAGCGCGAGGGGTTTTCGCCGTCGGTCGCGACCGCCGACGGGCGCGCGGCGCCCACCTTCGAGCCGATCCGCACGCGTCGCGCCTTCGAGGAGATCTGCGACCGCATCCGCGCGCAGATCGCCGCCGGCACGCTCCGGCCGGGCGACAAGCTGCCGCCGGAGCGCGAGCTGGCCGAGCAGCTCGGTGTCGGCAGGAACGCCCTGCGGGAGGCGCTGCGGAGCCTGGAGATCGCCGGCATCGTGCGCCTGCAGAAGGGCACCAAGGGGGGCGCCTTCATCCAGGCGGGCGACGCCAGCCGCATGGACGAGGTCGTGCGCGACATGCTGAGCCTGGGGTCGATCTCGGTCGCCGAGCTGACCGAGGCCCGGGTGCACATCCAGGACCTGGTCGTCCGCCTCGCCTGCGAGCGCGCGACCGCCGCCGACCTCGACGCGATCGCCGCGAACGTCGAGCGCACCGAGGAGGTGACGGCCGCCGGGAAGTACCTCGAGCGCGTCGAGTGCTCGCGCGAGTTCTACCGCCTGCTCGTCGCCGCGGCGCACAACCAGGTGCTGGCGATGATGGTGCGTTCCGTCACCGAGATCCTGATGCAGTTCGTCTACACCCGGGTCGCCGGGGGCGGCAAGCCGCAGCCCCGACTGGTGGAGAAGCGGCGTGCCTTCCTCGCTGCCCTGCGGGCGCGCGACGCCGAGCTGGCGACGCGGCTCATGCGCAATCATCTGGCCTCGGTGCACCGGCTGCTCGAGCCGTTCATCGATGCGGCTCCGGCGCGCTCGCGGGCCAAGGCCGCCTGACCGCCCGCGCACCATGAAACGCTCCGAACTGACCCCCCTTCAGACCTGGTCCATCCTCTGCGGCGCGGCGCTGATGCTGAGCCTGGCGATGGGGATGCGGCAGAGCCTCGGGCTCTTCCAGCCGCAGATGATCCGCGACATCGGCATCAGCGCAGCCCAGTTCTCGTTCGCGATCGCGATCCAGAACATCGTCTGGGGCCTGACGCAGCCGTTCGCCGGCATGCTCGCGGACCGCTGGGGCTCGCGGCCGGTCGCACTCGGCGGCGTCGTCGTCTACGCGGTCGGGCTCGGCCTGGCGATCGTCGCCCAGTCGCCCTGGCTGCTGACCCTGGGCGTCGGCATCTGCATCGGCGTGGCGCTCTCCTGCACCGCGTCGAGCATCGTCATGAGCATCACCTCGCGCACGGTCACGCCGGCGCGCCGCAGCGTCGCCATGGGTGCGGTGTCCGCGGTCGGCTCGATCGGGCTGGTGCTGGCGGCGCCGCTGGCGCAGTCGCTGCTGTCGTCGCACGGCTGGAAGATCGCGCTGCTGGCGTTCGTCGTCCTCGCCATCGCCATGCTGCCGGCGGCCTGGAGCGCCAGTGCGGCCGACCGCATTTCACTCGAGGACCAGGGGCCGGCACAGTCCATCGGCGCCGCCGTGCGCGAGGCGGCCGGCCATCCCGGCTACGTGGTGATGGCGATCGCCTTCTTCGTGTGCGGCCTGCAGCTCGTCTTCCTGACGACGCACCTGCCGACCTATCTCGACATCTGCGGCATGGATCCGGGCCTCGGCGCGCAGGCGCTGGCCATGATCGGCCTCTTCAATGTCGCCGGCTCGTACCTGTTCGGCTGGCTCGGCGGGCGGTATTCGAAGCGCGCGCTGCTCGGCGGCATCTACGTGCTGCGCTCGCTCTTCATGGTCGCCTACTTCGTCGTGCCGCCGTCACCGACGTCGACCCTGGTCTTCGCGGCGGCCATGGGCACGCTCTGGCTCGGCGTCGTGCCGCTGGTGAACGGACTCGTCGTGCACCTGTTCGGGCTGCGCTACATGGCGACGCTGTCGGGAATCGCCTTCTTCAGCCACCAGCTCGGCTCGTTCGTCGGCGCCTACGGCGGCGGGCTCATCTACAGCGCGATGGGCTCCTACGACCTGGCCTGGCAGGGCGCGGTGGCGATCGGCGTCGCCGCCGGCATCGTGCAGATGACGATGAACGTGCGTCCGTCGGCACGGGTGGCGCGGGAGCGCGAGCAGGCCGCGCAGGTCGAGGCGATGCCGCGACCGATCATGTCGTCGTGACCGGCGGCGGCCGCGCGATCGGCCGCGCGCTCTCGTAGGCGCGGGCGGCCCGAAGCACGAGCGCGTCGCCGAACATCGGGCCGACGAGCTGCAGGCCGATCGGCAGGCCCGCCCGCGTCAGCCCGCACGGGATCGTGCACGCCGGCTGCTGCGTCAGGTTGAAGGGATAGCTGAACGGCGTCCAGCCGAGCATCGCCCGCGGGTCCATCGGCGAGTGGCCGGCGGGCCGCGCGTCGAACGCAGGCACGGCGACCGCCGGCGTGGCGAGCAGGTCGAAGCGCTGCATGAACTGGCGCATGTGCGAGCCGAGCGCGCCGCGGCGCAGCGCCAGCCGCTGGAGGTCGAGCGCGCTGTAGGCGGCGCCGAGCTCGGCCTCGGCACGAAAGTCCGGGTCGGTGAGCTCCTGCTGCGCCGGCGTGAGGCCGGACCAGATCGCGTGCACGCCCGCGAACCACCAGCCGGTCATGATGTCCAGCGGGTCGTCGAAGCCGGGATCGACGGGCTCGACATGGGCGCCGAGCGCCTCGAGATCGGCGACCGCCGCGGCGACGGCTGCGGCCACCTCGGCGTCGACGGTCGCGTAGCCGAGCGTCGGCGAGAACGCGATGGTGAGGCCGCGCACGCCATCGCCGAGGCCGACGGTGTAGTCGCTCGGGTCGGGCGGCAGCGACGTCCAGTCGCGCGCGTCCGGCCGCTTCAGCACGTTCATCAGCAGCGCCGCATCGGCGACGCTCATCGTGTGCGGGCCGAGGTGGGCCACGGTTCCCATCGGCGACAGCGGATACGCCGGGACGCGGCCGAAGCTCGGCTTCAGGCCGAAGTTGCCGCAGAACGCGGCCGGGATGCGGACGCTGCCGGCGCCGTCGGTGCCGACCGAGAGCGGCCCCATTCCCGCCGCGACCGCGGCGGCGGTGCCGCCCGACGATCCACCGGGCGTCTTCGCCGGATTCCAGGGGTTGCGGGTGATGCCGGTGAGCGGCGAATTGGTCTCGCCCTTGCAGCCGAACTCGGGCGTCGTCGTCTTGCCGAGGATGACCGCGCCGGCCTCGCGCAGCCGCGCGGTCACAGGCGCGTCGACGTCCCACGGGCCCGCCGGGTCGACGGTGCGCGAGCCGCGCAGCGTCGGCCAGCCGGCGGCGAGGATCAGGTCCTTGATCGAGGCGGGGACGCCGTCGAGCTCGCCGCAGGGAGCGCGCTTCCGCCAGCGCGACTCGCTGGCCCGCGCCGACGCGAGCGCCTCGTCGCCGGCGACGTGGCAGAACGCGTTCAGCACCGGGTCGAGCCGCGCGATGCGATCGAGCACCGCGCGCGTGGCCTCGACCGGCGAGGCGTCGCCGGCGCGGTACAGGGCCAGGAGCGTCGTCGCAGTGCAGTCGGCGAGGTCGGCGGGGGTGTCCATGGCGATCGATCCTTCCGCCGCAGGCAAGGAGCGGCCGCGACCATTGTCGAAGATCGCGCGGGCCTCCGGCGGCGCCTCCTGCGACGAGTCGTGAGACGTGCCCCCCGCACGAACGCGGCGCGCCCGGTGTCCGCCGACGGGCGGATGTCCTCAGGACGCGGCGGCGAGCAGCGCCGCGAACGCGGCGTCCAACCGGCGCGCGTTGCCGCGCCGGACCTCGAACACCGGCATCAGCGTCGCCGCGACCGTCGCTGCAGCTCGAACTCGGCGCCGGGGCGCGCGGCAGTGAAGCTACGCAGGTCCATCACGATCGCGTCGGCGCGGTCGATCAGCGCGACCACGGTCGCCTGCCAGGTGTCGTCGCGGCAGCAGAACTCGTTGATGCGGTAGCGGCCGTCGCGGTCGGGCTCGACGTCGAGCGTCGCCAGCCGCCGCAGCAGCTCGTCGCCCGAGGTCACGAAGCCGTCGCCGATGCGGCCGGTCGCGAAGCGCAGCAGGTCGCCGGGATCGACGACGGTGGCGGCCGGCGACGCCGTGGCAGGCGCCTCCGCACCGCGCTGACCGCGGGGTGACGTCATGCGCGGCGTCATGGCAACTCCGACCTGCCGATTCCGCCTTCCTGCCCGAGCCCACGACCGTGCGGTGCATCGACAATGGCGAGGCGATCGCCGAACGCGCAACCCACGAGCGCGGCTCGTGATCGAACGGAGCGACACCATGACCGAGCATGTCTACAAGCTTCTGGAGCTCACCGGCTCCTCGTCCGTGAGCAGCGACGACGCCGTCCGCACGGCCATCGCCAAGGCGCACCAGACGGTGCGCAACATCCACTGGTTCACGGTCACCGAGACCCGCGGCCATGTGGTGAACGGCGAGGTCGCCCACTGGCAGGTCACGCTGAAGATCGGCTTCACGCTGGAGTGACGATCGCCCCGGGGAGGGCGTGCCGTGTGACGACGTCGGCGCAGGCGCGCCGGCCAGGAGATGTCTGCATGGACGACGAGCAGCAGCATCGAGCCGAGCAGATCCTGAACGTCGCCCTCGTGCTGGGCGAACGCGACGGCTGGGATGCCGTGCATCTGCACGACGTCGCGCAGCACATGGGCATCGCGCTCGCGGAGATCCAGTTGCACTACCGGCAGAAGGACGACCTGGCTGAAGCGTGGTTCGACCGCGCCGACGCGGCGCTGGTCCGGGCGGGGGAGGCTGCGGGCTGGGTCGGCCTGCCGATGCGCGAGCGCCTCCTGAAGACGATGCTCGCCTGGTTCGACGCGCTCGCCGCGCATCGCGCGCTGTCGATCGAGATGCTGCGCTACAAGCTGCAGCCGGACCACCTGCATCTGCAGGCCGCCGGGCTGATGCGGATCAGCCGAACCGTGCAATGGATCCGGGAAACAGCCCGGCTGCCGGCGGTGGGCGGGCGGCGCGAGCTCGAGGAGATCGTGCTCACGGGCATCTTCCTGGGCGCCGTGGGGCGCTGGCTCCTGGATCGGTCGCCCGACGCGCGCCGCACGCGAGCCTGGCTGGAGCGCCGGCTGGCCTGGGCCGAGCGAATGGCCTTGCGCTTTCCCGACCGGCTCGCCACGTGGACGCCTTCACGCATGCCCTGATGGGCGCGCATGCGGCGCATCTCGGCACGCGCCCGGATGCACGACTGTCGCCGCGTACGCGCTTGCTGCTCGGCGGCGTCGCGGCTGCCTTTCCGGACGTCGACTTCATCGGCTTCCTCGTCGATCCGCTGCGCTTCCTCGCCTACTGGCATCAGGGCCCGACGCACTCGCTGCTGCTCCTGCCGCTCTGGGCCCTGCTGATCGCTGCCGCGTACTGCGCCGCGACGCGGCGCTGGCGGGCGTTCGGCGAAGCGGTCGCGGTCTGCGGCGCCGGGCTCGCCACGCACCTGGTGCTCGACCTCCTGACGGTGTACGGCACGCAGCTACTCTATCCACTGTCGAGCACGCGCGTCAGCCTCAGGACCACCTTCGTCATCGACCCCCTGTTCACCGCGGTGATCGCCATCAGCCTGGCGGCCGCCCTGCACCGCGGCGATCGGCGCATCGCCGCCGCCGGCTTGCTCCTCCTCGTCGCGTACGTGGGCGGGCAGTGGCTGCTTCGACTGCAGGCGCTGCGGGTCGCCGGCGAGGCGGCCCGCGCCCAGATCATCGAGCCCGGTCCGGTGGCTGCCCTGCCGCAGCCCTTCTCGCCCTTCAACTGGAAGCTGGTCGCGACGCAGGCGAGCGGCTTGCGGGTCGCCCATCTCAACCTCATCGGCCATCCGGCGCTGGTGCCGCGGCTCCCGGGCCTCGCGAGCCTGCATGCGATCGCGCAAGCGTACGAGCCGCCGGACCGGCTGGCCTGGGAACGCCGCAGCTTGTTCGGCGACGAGCCGCAGCTGCGAACGCTGGCCGAGTCGCTCTGGCGCAGGCCGGACTTCGCCGCCTTCCGGCACTTCGCCGTCTATCCGGCACTCTCCCGCATCGACGATGGCGATGGCCGCCGCTGCGTCTGGTTCACCGACCTGCGCTACGACCTGCCCGCCCTGCCCGACACCTTCCGCTACGGGCATTGCCAAGTCCCGCCGGGTGCACCGTGGCGGCTGTTTCGGCTGCGCTACTTCACCGAGCACGGGCTGGAGCCGCTGACGAGGTCCGGCAGCGCCAAGCCCTAGAGCGCCCTGGCAGTTCAGCTTCGAGCCGGTGGCGGTTACCCCGCCTTGTGCGGCTTGACGTCAGCTCCGCTCATGCGATAGCACGCGGCGCCGAGGTCGGAATCGGAACGCACGACCTTCATCGTCCCGGCGACCCAGACGGCGCTCGTGTTGCGCACTTCCGGGCTGACCGGTTCCGCCGGCGTCACGTGGACGACCTGGTTGGCGGGTGGGGCCGGCGAATGCAGGCACGCCCCGTAATAGGGCACGAGGAGGAACTCGCTGACGTGGCGCTGCTTGACGAACTGCAACGGGACCATGTAGCCGCCCAGGCGCAGCCGACGATCGTGGACATCGGGATTGGGAGGCGCGTTGTCGAGCAGCGCGCGCACCTTGCGCAGGATCTCCTCTGCCTGCGGATCGTTGTCGTCGATGCGATCCAGGCGCAGCGGGCCCAGCACCGCCTGCGTGTTCCATCCGGGTGGCAGCAGGGCGGGCCAGGACGTGGTCTCGTAGCCTTGCGCATCGCTGGCCGCCCTGGCGGCGCCAGCGGCCGCAAGGAGCCAGACGAGCGCTTGTCGGCGACGCATGCTTCTAGAGCACGCCCGTCGCTCTCAGCTTCGCCGACTTGGCGCAGAGCTCCACGACGGCGAAGTAGTTGAGCACCTCGCGCTGGCCGACCTCGTACGGGTTGGGCACGTCCCTCAGCAAACGGTTGGGAACGTCGGGAACGTTCGCGTCGTTGCGAGGGTTGCCCTGGCGGTTGCCTCGGCGATTGTTCTGTCCGCCTTGATCGTCCTCCCTGAGGACCCGGATCATCGCCGCCGTGTTCGCCCTGAAGTAGGCATTGTCGAACTCGGTGTGGTTCGACATCAGCGCGGTGGCTCCAAAAGCCGCCGCCCTCTGCGCGAACTTCTGCGCCGATTGGATGTACTGATCGTAGAACGCGGGCATGGGGTTGGTGAACGAGATCGCGGTGCCGCCGACGTAGGCCACGCGGATCGGCTGGCCACGGTCCCTGAACTCGAACAGGAACGACAGCGTGCCCGGCGTGTGCCCCGGCATGGTGACGATCTGCACCGAGACGTCGCCGACCCGGATGACGCGCCCGTCCGTGCCGTCGTTCTGCGGCCCGAAGCGGGTCGCGTGCGGTACGGTGCGCGCCAGCACGCTCGGCCAGTCGCCCTCGCCGTAGACGATCGTGGCGTTCGGGAAGGCGGCCTCGGTCAGGTGTGCGCCGCCGTCGTGGTCGCCGTGGGCGTGCGAATAGATGGAGTAGCGGACCTTTTGCGGATCGAGGCCCAGGAAGCGCAAGCCCCTGTGGATCTCGTCCTCGGTCGCGTATTCGAAATTGCCGTCGAGGACGATGATGTCGCCGTTGCGCGCGACCAGCGCGAAGCTGCTGTGGTTCCGTGTCCCGAGGAAGTAGAGGTTGTCGCCGATCTGCGCCGGCGGCGAATACCAGTTCTCCCGAGGCGGGGTGCCGCCGGGGGGCGTCGGCAGATCTCCGCTCGGATAGTTCGCCGGGTTGTACGTGGGCAGGACCCGATTGGCTGCCGAAATCGTCGGTACGCACAAGCGCGTGTAGGTGCCCATCCAGTCGGTGCCTGCATAGAACTTGGCCGAGGCCTGCAGGGATTCGACGGTCGGCGCCGTCTGCGCCAGCGCCGGTCCCGATACCGTGCTCGCCACCATCGCGTAGATCGCACCCCAAACTATCGAACGTCGTGTCTTCATGCTTGTCTCCTTTGGTCTCATACGGAATTCGAGTTGCACCATCAACGGAGTGGCGATGGCTGCCCACCGCTCTGCGTCGCCCTCGAAGCCGGATGATCGGAAAGAGCAGCCGGTGACACCATTGAAATCATGTGATCGCAGCGATAAAACACCGTCATGGACCTGAATCTTCGCAACGCACGTGCCTTCGTGGTGGTGGCCCGTCACGGCAGCTTCACCAAGGCAGCGGCGTTGCTGCACCTGTCGCAGCCCGCGCTCACCGTGCAGATCCGCAACTTCGAGAGCGCGCTCAAGGTCAAGGTGCTCGATCGAAGCAGCCGCTCCGTCGAGCTGACGCAGACGGGACGCGAACTGCTGCCGACGCTCGAGAGGATGCTGCACGAGTTCGACACGATCGTCGCTGACACCCACGCCACGAGCGCCGGGCGCAGAGGCACCGTGCGGATCGCCGCGTTGCCTTCCTTCGCGTCGGGCCTGCTCCCCGACGTCATACGCGCCGTGCGCGAGACCGAGCCGGGGCTCGGCTTCGTCGTGCGCGACGCCGTCGCGAGCCGCGTCATCGACCTCGTCGTCGAGGAAGAGGTGGACCTCGGCCTGACCGGCGGCGAGATGCCCACCGACCAGGTCGAGGTGCTGCACCGGTGCGAGGATCGGCTCTGCGTCGTCTTCCCGCGCGATCACGCCTTCGCGCGGCTCCGCACCGTCAAGTTCGAGGATCTCGTCGGTGTCCCCATGGTGCTGACCGACCATGCGACGAGCCTTCGCGCCGTCGTCGAAAGTGCCTTTTCTCGCGCCCGCTTGCGCCCTGTGGTCGTCTGTGAGACGACACACATGCTGACGGCAGCGGCGATGGTCGCAAGCGGGCTAGGCGTCGCGATCCTGCCGGGGTCGGCGCGCGAACGCGAGGCGATGCCGGGCCTGGCCTCCCGGTCGATCGACGATGAGGCGTTCGTCCGCCCGCTGGCGCTCGTGAAGAAGGCGCGGCGGACCTTGTCGGCCGCCTGCGATTCATTCGCGCAAGCCTGCATCGCCGGCCTCGAGCGGAGTGCGTCGGCACCGGCCGCGAAGCCGGCGCGAAAGAGCAAGCACTGAGGAGCGGCTCGCCCGCACCCGCTGGACATCCGAGCGGTCGGCCGCCGTCTAGCGGCCGTCGAGAGACCTCGGCACCCGAACCACGTTCGCGTCGTGCATCACCTTCCCGCCGATGAGTGTCAGAACCGACTGGATCCGCGGGATCTGGGCGTCCGGCACCGAGAAGAAGTCGCGGTCGAGAACGACGAGATCGGCATGGTTGCCCTTCTCGATCGAGCCGATGTCGTCCTCCCAGATGAACCACTTGTTCGCAGCGGTCGCCAGCCGCATCGTCTCCTGACGGGTCAGCCTCTGCCCCTCGTTCACCAGGTCACCACGCAGGTTCCTGCCCGTGATCATGGTGTAGAAGTTGAGCCATGGGTTGATGACGGTGATGTCGCCGCCGTCGGAGTGGTAGCCCAGCGGAATGCCGTTGTCGTAGAGCATGCGGTACGGCGGCCCGACCGGCGGCGCGTTGGCGGCGCGCGTGCGTGTCGGCCCCCACCCGACCAGCAGGCCACCGCCCAGCGCCTTGAAGCGGTTCACCAGATCCTCGGTGACTTGCGGCACGTGCGAGATGATCCAGCGCAGCCCGTTGATCGGGATCTCGGCGTTGACGATCTCGCGGTCCATCACCAGATTGTTGAAAGACGTGAGGTTCAGCGAATGGTCCTCGGCACGCCAGCCCTCCGCGGCGATGGCGCGCAGACCGAATACGCCGCCGCCGGTGAACTCACCGATTCCGCCGGTCTTCAACCAGTCGTTGCCGAAGAACGGGAACGAATTCCTCAGCCGCTCGGCCAGCGTCGGAATGGCGGGATCGTTGGCCGGGTCCTGGTGCAGGAAGTCGATGCGCAAGCGTGCGGGCAGCGCCTTTTCCCGGTCCAGCGCGAGGAACGGCCGGTGCATCGTGTAGACGTTCTCGGTTGCGATGCCGCCGGCCGGCAGTGCCGAGTGGAAGGCACCGGCGTCCTTGTGCGTCGTGATGCCGAGAGTGGTGAAGTACTGCAGGGCCTCCGCAGCAGTGCGCTTCCTCGACTCGGGCGTCAGCAGCCGCTCGCGCAGCAGGCGCAGCGCCAGGGTCGTTCCCGACGCGCCGCCCGGAATGCTGCCGTCGGCAGCGACGGTGACGCCCGCGAACTGCAGCCAGGTCCTGCCCGCGCTGTTGGTGCTCGCGCCGCCCTGGGCCGCCTGGATGTAGACCGGGTGGCCGATCGCGTCGAGCTCGCTGAGGTTCGGCAACCGCTGCTCGGCAAACTGCATCGCCGATATCGGTCCGATGGTGGTGATGAATCCGCCGCGCGGCACCGTCGCCGCATACGCCTGGTACGCCGCGATCGCGTCCGGAATCGTGAAGACGTGCTCCATCGACACGTGGTATCCGGGCCGGTTGCCCACCAGCACGATGTGGTTGTGCGCGTCGATGATTCCGGGAATCACGGTGCGTCCACCGACATCGATGACCTTCGGCTTGTCGCTGCGATCGACGCGGCGGCCCACCTCGACGAAGCGGCCGTTCTTGATCAGCACCTCGTCGACGACGCGGTTCGTCGCGTCCATCGTGTGGATCCGGCCGTTGGTGATCACCAGCGCCTCGCCTTTGTCCCCTCGACCGTCCCTCCGGTCGCCGCGCCGACCGTCGTCGGCCGAGGTCGACAGCCCGAACGAGACCGCTCCTGCGCCGACGAGCGTTGCGGCGAATACGGCCCTCAGGTTCCGCCAGGTCGAGACTCTCATTCGAAACTCCTTCGATGGGCGAAATCAACAGCCCACGTCACTTTTGCAAGCGGCCCCTGGAACGAGCGACCAAGCCAAGCGCCCCCGCCAGCAGCAGGGCGTAGGTTTCCGGCTCGGGGATCGCGGCAGCCATGAAGTCGAACTGCGAGATCGTGGCCGTTGCGGAGCCGCCGATGCAGTCGGTGCAGTTGAGGAACCAGCCAAACGACGACGCGGCGGCAAACGTTCGCATGCCGCTCTGAGCGTTGGCTCCGCCCGGATCCGACAACAGCACGCGGGACGAGTCGACGAGCACGCCGAAGAGGTCGCCGCCCGGGCCCGCGGTATCGGTCGTCAGGTACGACCAGCTGAACGAATAGATTCCGGGCAAGCTCGCCGTGACCTGGAGCTGGCACGGCCGGGAACCTGGAAAGCGCCACCGGTGCAGCTCGGCACGTCACCCGCAGCGTTGCTGCCGGTCAGGACGAGCTGGGCGGTCGTGAACGTCGCGACTCCAAGCGTCGGTGAACCCGCGAGGGTGCCGGTGTGGGCGACCGTCCAGGTGGCAGGTGCGAGCGGGCCGGTGAAGTCGACTGCCGCTGCCGGCCCGGCCAAGCCCGCAAGAGCAATGGAAGCAATGGTGATCAGCTTCCGCACACTCGTCCCCTGTATCGACGTCGCCGCTCGGTCGTCCGAACGCGCACCTTCGAGACAGATTAGGGGCGAGGCGGCTCACGCGTATCCGGACATTTCAGGAGCGGCGCACGCACGCTGCTTGCCAACGCTCGCCATGCGCCGCGGCCGCTCACACGCTGCCGGGTGCCGAACGTGCAGCTCAGCGGCGCGCCGCCTGGTAGTAGCGAGGCTCGTAGTAGGCCGAGACCGGCTGCATCTTCTTCGACGGCTTGCCGTACCGTTCGCGCAGCTCGACCACCGTGCGCACACCGGCTTCGTTCAGCCGGGCCTGGCGCTCGAACCCCGTCGCCGGGTGGAGCAGGATGTCGTAGGCCTGCGACGCGCTTTGCGGCGTCGAGTTCGGCACATTGCGCAGGAAAAGATCCAGCGCCGCCTGCCTGTTGCGCGGCTCGTACAGCCAGTCGAGTGCCTCGCGATAGCCGCGGATGTAGCCGGTCACCGCGCCGGCATTCTGCTGGGCCCAGCTGCGGCGCACGCCGGCGACGAGGCCCTGATAGCTGCCGAGCGTCGCCGACGCGTCCGCCAGCACGCGCTTGCCCTGCGCCTGCGCCAGCACGTCGAAGGGCGAGATGAGCATCGTTGCGGCATGTCTGCCGGCGAGCAGCTGCTCGAAGCGCTGCATGACGCCGCCGGCAGGCACGGTCTTGTAGTCGCGGTCGAGCACCAGTCCGTTGCGCGCCAGGATCTCGAGGAGCACGAACGCATATCCGGTGGTCAGCGAGTCGACCGAGACCTCCTTGCCGCGCAGCTGCGCGATCGTGCCGATGTCGGGCTGCGCCACGAGCTTCAGAAAACCGCTGTCGCCGCCCATCACGGCGACCAGGTCGGCGCCGTCGACGCCGGGTGCCCCCTGGCCCTCGCGGTAGGCGATAAGGTTGTCGACGGCCGTCATCGCGATCTCGAAGTCGCCCTTGACGAGGCCGGTCAGCTGGAACGTCGAATTCGGCGTGTTGACGGTCTTCACGTCGACGCCGTTGCGGACGAAGAAGCCCTGCGCCTGCGCCGCCCAGAGCGGCCAGTTGAAGCCGCCGGGGAAGACGATCACCTTCAGCTCCTGAGGGGGGGCGGCGGGCGCCTCTGCCCGAGGCAGCGGTGAGCAGGCGGCCAGCAACGCCGGCACGAGGCCGCAAACGAGTCGGATCAGTTTCACGGTGTCTCCACTTCCATTCACGGTCGAGCATCTCGGCTGCCGAAGGCTACACCGTAGCGAGCGAGCGTAAAGGACGCGCTGCACAATGGCACGCCCCGTGCGCGAACCTCTCGCCGGAGACAAAAGGATGACGCGCGACAGCACCACCGAGCACGCATTCGCCCTCGCGCACGACGTGCCGGTGCCCTACATGCAGCGCACTCGCGACTACTACCAGGCGCTGGGCTACGGCGCGCCGTACGAATGGGCCCACTACGCCGACGTTCCTTTTCGACCGCTGACGAAGCCGCTCGCGGCGTGCCGGGTCGCCCTCGTCACGACTGCCGCACCCTATCAAGCGGACAAGGGTGACCAGGGCCCCGGAGCGCCGTACAACGCGAGCGCGAAGTTCTACAGCGTGTATTCCGGCGACTCGGCGCGGGACCACGACCTGCGGATCTCGCACGTCTCCATCGACCGCCAGCACACGACGGCGGAGGACCCGGGGAGCTACTTTCCGCTGCCGATGCTGCGCGAGTGCGCGCAGTCGGGGCGCATCGGGGCCGTGGCGGCCCGGTTCCACGGCGCACCCACCAACCGAAGCGTTCGCGTCACGCTGGGCGTCGACGGCCCGCAGCTCGTCGCTCGCTGCCTCGCCGACGCCGCCGATGCCGCGATCCTCGTGCCGAACTGCCCGGTCTGCCATCAGACGACGAGCCTCGTCGCCCGGCTGCTGGAAGAGGCCGGCATCGCCACGATCGTGCTGGGCTGCGCCAAGGACATCGTCGAGCACGTGGGCGTGCCGAGACTGCTCTTCTCCGACTTTCCGCTCGGCAACGCGGCCGGTCGGCCCCGCGATCCCGTCTCTCAGGCGTTCACGCTCGAGCTGGCGCTGAAGGTTCTCGAAGCGGCACCGGGTCCGCGCACGACGGTTCAGTCGCCACTGCGATGGAGCACGAGCCCGGACTGGAAGCTCGACTTCTGCAACGTCGAGCGCCTGACGCCCGAGGACATCGCCCGCCGGCGTGCCGAGTTCGACATCGCCAAGATGCAGGCGAAGAAACTCCGTGGCGGCGCGGACGGCAGCGTCCGCTTGAACGACTGAGCGCTACGCCGCGCGTGCCGCCATCGCGCGCCGGAATCCGAGGAACGTCGCGCTGGCGAGGAAGGCAACCGCCGCTGCCATCCACAGCGCTGCCTTGCCGCCGAATGCGTCGTACAGCGCGCCGGCCAGCATCGGCAGGACCGCGCAACCCAGGTAGTAGACGGTGTAGAAGACGCCCATCCCGGCGCTTCGGCTCTCCGGTCGCAGGAACTTCGCCCGGCGCCGACACCAGCGCCGCCGCCGGGATCCCGCCGACGAGGCCGCCCAGCAGCAGCCAGGGCAGCGGAGCGCTTCCTGCAGCGATGAACAGCAAGCTCGCGCACCAGGCGAGGATCGTCGCGTGGCAGAGCCGGTCCGGCCGCCGGCTGCGCTCCAGGAGGAAGCCGCCGGCCTGCACGCTGACCACGAACATGACCGTGTTGAGCGCAACGAGCCAGCCGGCGTCGGCGATGCCCGAGCCGTTCTCGACCAGGAACGACGGCAGGAACGACAGCACGATCTGGTAGGCCGCGTTGTAGAGCAGCCAGGGCAGCGCAGCGATCGCGAGCAGCGACCACTCGCGTCGCGTCAATGCGCCCACGCCGATGCCGGTCGCCGCGGGCGAGGGAGAAGCGGAGCCCGTCACCGCGAGCGGCGGACGGTAGAACGTCGCCACCACCACCAGACCGAGCAGCGCGAAGACCGCGGCGGATGCGACGCTCCAGCGCCAGCCCGCGATCTCGCCGAGCGCACCCCCGACGGCGAGCGAGACGCCGATGCCGATCGGCCAGGCATTGATCAGCACCGACATGGCGAGGAACCGATCGCGCCCTTCGAAGAGGTCGGTCACCATCTTCGTCATCAGCACGTTGAGGACGACGGCGCCGATGCCGCTCGTGAAGCGGGCCGCGTTGGCGGCGGCAAAGGACTCCGCGACGGTGAGCCAGGCTCCGCCGGCGGCCATGAGCGCGAGGCCGACGAGCACGAGGCGCTTGTCGCCGAAACGGCGTCCGAGCAGCCCGCCCGGAAGCGCGAACACGACCCCGGGCAGCAGGTAGAGGCCGATCAGCCAGCCCAGCTGAGCCTTGTCGAGGGCGAGCCCGTCGCCGATGAGGGGCGCGACCGCGGCGATCGACTGGAACTGGAACCCCATCGCGGCGCGCGCCAGCGTCAGCGCAGCGAGACACCGCCAGCTCCCGCTCATCGATTCACCGGTGAACGTCGAGCCATGCGTCCCCATTCGGCATTGCGCTTCGAGGATATCCGCAGACACCGGGTGCATCTTGATCGAATCGCGGATCGCGCTGAAGATCGGCGACACCCGCGCAGGAGGAGCCGAGCCATGGTCTTCAAGTCGACGCACACCGCACTCACCTGGAGTGATTCACGGGCGGCAGCGCTCTATTTCGATCGTGTCATGCCGGTGAACATCCCGGACACCTACCGCGCCGACGCCGAGGACCCGATCTACTACGAAGTGCTGAAGAGCCTGCTGCCCGAGGCACTCCTCGACCCGCACTCGAAGACCGGCCTGGCTGGCGCGGTCACCAGCTACGTGGCCTATTTCCTGGTCGCCTTCCCGCAGGCGGCAGGAGTGGCATCGCTCCCAAGCGGCGAGACCCTGGAGCAGCGTGCCGCATCGACCATGCCCAAGCTGCTCGACGCCTTCGGCCATCTGGTGAGCAGCTCAGGGGTCCGCGACTTCGCTGTGTACGGCGAGCCTCTCAGCCCCGCGACCCCCGGCGCGAACTCCGACCCGGCTCTGGTCCTCAGCAACCTCAACCTCGTCGACGCGAGCAAGCTGTCGTGGAGGCACATTCTCGAGTTGCGAAAGGATCAGGATTCGATCGAGCGCCTCCGTAACCTGCGCCGGGCGGTCTACAAGGACTACTCGGGCAAGCCCGAGGCCTACATCAAGGAAGACATCGAGTTCCGGATCTCGGAATACGAGGCCGCCACCAAGTTCTGGAACCTGCCGACCCAGAAGGGCATCCTCGAGATCGCCATGACGGGCGAAGCTCTGGCCGCCGTCGGGGGCGCCGTGGCACTGGCGCTGTTCGGTGCGCCGGTGGTCGCCGCCGCCGCGGCCGGTGGCGCCATTGCCGTCGGCAAGGCGGCCCTGTCGATCGCTGCGCGCAAGCGCGAGATCGAGCTCGAGCGTCGGCGCAACCCGATGGCCTACCTCGTCAAGCTCCGCCAGGCGACGGAAGTCGCGGCCTGACGACGAACGAGCCGAGCTGCAAGCGCCCCCGGTTCACTGCAGCCCACGTTCACTGCAGCCGCCCAAGGCAGTCGTTCGGACGCCGTCATTCGAACTCCGGCCCGTGCCACCAGGGGAAGAACCCCGGCATGCCGCTGGACACCCGATCCGGAAACACCGCCCTCCTCTTCTCGAGAAACGCCCCCACCCCCTCCCGGACATCGGCCGACACCCCCCGCGCCTGGATCGCCCGACTGTCGATCCGGTGCGCATGCATCGGATGCTCCGCCGCCGACAAGCGCCACAGCATCTGCCGCGTCAGCGCCACCGACACCGGCGCCGCGTTGTCCGCGATCTCCCGCGCCAGCGCCCGCGCCGCCGGCAGCAGCTCGTCCGGCGCATGCACCGAGCGCACCAGCCCGCGTGCGAGTGCCTCGTCGGCGTCGAACACGCGGCCGGTCATGCACCACTCGAGCGCCGTCTGCATGCCGACCAGGCGCGGCAGGAACCACGACGACGCGGCTTCGAGCGTGATGCCGCGGCGCGCGAAGACGAAGCCGAAGCGCGCCGAGGTGGACGCCAGGCGCATGTCCATCGGCAGCTGGATCGTCGCGCCGATGCCGACCGCCGGGCCGTTGATGGCGCCGATCACCGGCTTCAGGCTCTCGTAGATCCGCAGCGTGTTGGTGCCGCCGCCGTCGCGGTAGACGTCGCCGACGCGAAGCTTCTCCAGGTAAGGATGGTTCTGCGCGGCCTTGCGGTCGAAGGTGTCGCCACCCGAAGACAGGTCGGCGCCGGCGCAGAAGGCGCGGCCGGCGCCGGTGACGATCGCCGCCTTCACCTCGTCGTCGGCATCGGTCTCGTCGAACAGCAGCCCGAGCTCGACGCGCATCTGCCCGTTGTAGGCGTTGAGCTTTTCGGGACGATGGAGGGTGATGGTGGCGATGCCATCCTCCACCTCGTAGCGCGTGGTCTCGAGCGGCGGCAGCGGCATGGCGGTGTCCTCGACGGTGCAAAGGCAGGAGGGAGTCGCGCGCATTGTGCGACCCCCTGTTCGCCTGGGCGACTTCGGGCAGGGCCGTGAAGCTCGCGACCGCCTGCACGACCGCTTCGACCGCGTTCCTGAAGACACCCGCATGCTTTGAGTTCGTCTCCTGGCAGAGGGCCGCGTCGCGTCCCGGGACGCCGCCGCCGCCCGGTGCGCTGCCCCGACAGCGGCGCTGGGCGCGGCGCGCCTTGCAGACAGAGGCTTAGTCGCGCCGTGCGAAATGGCGTTGCCCGACCCACTGCGCTACCTTCTTGCCGAGCGAGACGCCGTCGGTGGCCGAGAACGTGAAATGCATGCCGCCGTACACGCGCGCGATTTCGCTTTCCTCGTTGAGCGCTTCGGTGCTCGCATAGGTGCGCGCCGTGTTCGTGGCCTTGCTGTCGAAGGTGTACGACACCTTGGTCGTGCCGTAGTAGAGACGCAGCGTTTCGCCGAGGCCGCCGGCGGTGCACGAGTGGGCTGCCGGGTACTCGGGATGGTTCGGGGTCGGCGCCACCGGCGTCCAGGCCGGATCGGCCACGGTGGCCGCGTTGTTGTCGACGTCGGCGAGCGGGATGGCATTCAGCGGCCGCCAGAACTCGTAGAAGTACTTGGCCTCGAAGCACGCCGTGATCGCGTCGGCATGGACGACGTAGATGAAGGCCATGAGGCGCGCCGCCTCGGCGACGTCGCTCGTGCTGGCAGCGAAGCGGCCGAGGTTGCGCGTCACGAAGGCGTTGGGCGCCTCCGTGTGGAAGCGCGCGGCCTCGAGCTGATCGGCACTCCGCGCGATGGCCGTCGTGCCGCCACCGGCCTTGCTGACGTTGAAGGCGGAGGCATAGGCGGCGCCCTCGAGCGGCGGCGGCCCGGCCGGGCGGAACTGGTCGGCGCGGCTGAGCGAGAAAGGCTTGATGAACGGCACGTAGCGGTTCATCGGTGTCGGGTTGGCGCTCCTGAACTTGCCCGGCGCGGTGCTCGAGACGTAGGGCGCAAGCACGACGGCGCGGCCGTCAGCCGCGCGCATGGCGACGATCCGCGCCGCGACCTCGCTGCCCACGGCGAGCCCGCTCGTCTTCCCGGGGCCGTCCGGGATCGATGCCACCGCGCTGTCGAACGCCGGCTGGTACTGCTCGGCGCGGCCGGGATAGAGCGCCCCCAGCACGCCGTAGGCCGCGGCGCTCGCCGCGGCGTCGATCGAAGCGCCCGCCGGCGCCGTCGTCGGCGTGGCGGCGAAGGGAACGAAGCGGCCGTCGATCGCGCTCACCGCGTCGTAGATGGCGACATGCAGGGTGGCGAGGTCGGCCTGGTAGGTGGGGCGCTGCTCGGCCTCCGTGCTGTTGACCGTGCCGACGGCGAGCACCGTGCGGTTGGCGACGTCGTTCCAGTACGAAACCACGTTCGGGGAGCTCGCGCTCAGGGCGACACTGCGATCGTCGATTCCCGAGCCACCGCAGGCGGCGGGCAGCGCGGTCATCAGGCAGACGAGGATCAGCGATCGCGTTCGCTGCGGGGACGAGAGACGGGCGACATGCCGCATGCGAGGCTCCTGTTCACCGATCTCGTTGCGATCCGATCGGCGTGTCGCGAGGCTAAGGGCCGGCTCGGCGCGGCGGAAGGCGCAAGACTGCAGAATGGGAGCCGCAATGCCGCATAACCCGAGCGCGCTCCATTGGGACGACCTCAAGTACCTGCTCGGCGTGGGGCGTCATGGCAGCACGCTGGCTGCCGGTCGTGCCCTCAAGGTCGATCAGTCGACCGTCCAGCGGCGCCTGGCCGATCTCGAGAAGCGCATCGGCCAGTCGCTGGTGCAGCGGCAGGCGACGGGCTACCGCCTGACCGAGCTCGGTCAGGAGTTGCTGCCGTTCGCCGAGGCGGTCGAGAGCGCCGTGCGGGCGTTCGAGGAGCGGCTGCAGGCGCTGAAGGACGACGCCTCGGGTGTGATCCGGATGACCTGCCCGGAGCCGATCGTCCTGAAGATGACGCAGGCCGGGCTCCTCGAGCGCTTCCATGCCCGCCACCCGCGCCTGCAGGTGCAGTTCGTCATGAGCGATCGCTACGTCGATCTAGCCAACGGCGACGCGGACGTCGCCTTGCGTTCCGGCGACACCGAGGACGAGCTGCTGACCGGCCGCAAGATCGCCGACTCGCACTGGGCGCTCTTTGCCAGCAAGGGCTACGTCGAGCGCTTCGGCCGGCCGGCGGATCTCGGCGATCTCTCGGGCCACGCGCTGGTCGGCTTCGACGAGACGATGGCCAAGCACCGCGCGGCGCAGTGGCTGCGCAGCCTCGGACCCGACGTGCAGATCGCCAGCCGCTGCAACAGCGTGCTCGGCCTCATCCATTCGGTGAAGGCCGGCGTCGGCGTCGGCCCATTGCCGCTGCCGCTCGGCGACAGCGAGCCCGACCTGGTCCGGCTCACCGACCCGGTGCCCGAGCTGACGCGAAGCTGGCGCCTGCTGACGACCCAAGAGCTGAGGCGAACCCCCCGCGTCTCGGCGTTCTTCGATTTCATCATCGACGAGATCGAGTCCCTGCGGCCGATCCTGACCGGGTGACCGGCGCCGCCACTTCGACAAGCCGGCGCGCTCCGACCTCGAGCGAGGTCCACCGGATGTTCCAGAGCGTCGCTCCGGTCGGACGAGGCGCCGTCTTCCGGGTGCTCGCCGCCTAGGGCGTACGCGCGCATCGCGCGGCCTGGCGGCGGCGGCGCAGGGCTACGCCGAGCATGCCCAGTCCTGCCATCGTCATCACCAGCATCGACGGCTCCGGTACCGGCGTCACGGGACCGTCGAGCAGAGGTCGCACGGAGATGTCCAGCAGTTCGATCGGCGAGCCGCCAAGCAGCGTGGCCGCGCCAGTGGCGAGGTTGACCTGGTAGAGCTCTGTCGTCGGCGTGCTCCCGGACGCGTCGTCAAGGCTCAGGTAGGCGACGCCGCTGGCTCCGCTGATGTCGAAGCCGATGGAAGCCGAGAAGGCGAGGACACCCGAGGGGCCGATGCTGGTCAACTGACCTCCATTCGGACTCGGGCTGCCATTGATGCCACCGATGGTGTACAGGGAATCGTTGAAGTAGCTGTACGCGTAGAGCGTTGTCTGCGTGGCGCCTGGGAAGTTGTTGGAGTACGCGATGCCGGCGACGAACGAGTTGCTGATCGAGAGCGGAGTGTCCTGCGCGATCAGCGCGCCGGTCGTCGCATTCACGCGATAGTTCTGGCCCTCCCCGGTGACGACCCGCAGCGCATCGACGACCGGGTTGAAGTCGATCGAGATTCGCGTCGACGTCGTGCCGGTGAGCGTCAGCGGACCGCCCACCGGGGTTGCTGCGAACGTGCTCGTGTTGATGGTGTACAGCTGGGCGGCGGCGCCCGCACTGCTCAGGGCATAAAGCTGACCGTCGGATGGGCGAAAGTCGATCGCCCTCAGCGTCTGTCCGGCGACGACGCCGAAGATGGAGCCCGTACTGAGCAGCGAACCTGCGCTGGCGCTGTCGAAAGTCACCAGCGTCGGCGTGGCGGTATCCGCCAGACCATAGACCAGTTCAGCATGGGCGGCGCCAGCAATGCCCGCGAGTGCAACCACGGTACTGAACGCCGAGACAAAGCGGGACCTCATTTGATCACTCCAGTTCGACAGATGGATGGCTCGCCCGGCAAGGCACGTCAAGCGCTCGAGCTACCAGCCCACCGCGTGTCCGTCCTTGCGGGGATCGGACCCCGACCGGTAGACCCCATTGACCGGGCCGGGCCGCGGCGAGTTGAACTGCGGTGCGGGCAGGGCCGGGTCGCGCTGGAAATAGATTGCCTGGAAGCCCCCGACGCTGCCGTTCGTCGTGGCGATGGGATGTCCCATGGCCTGCAGCGCATCGCCCACGATGGACCGCAGGTTCGGTTCGAGGGACAGGGTACCCGGGCCCGTGGTGCTCTGCGAGTGCGTGTAGCGCGCCGCGTCAGCCGACGCTTGAGGGTTGAAGCCGAGATCGATCGCATTGATCAGATGCGTCACGTGCGAGTACGCCTGGATGGCGCCTTGCATGTTGCCGAAGGCCATGCGGGGCTCACCGTCCTTCATGACGAAGCCGGTGATGATGGTGTGAAACGGCCGTTTACGCGGCGCAACCACGTTGGGATGGTTCGGCGTGCGGTTGAAGCCGGCGCCGCGGTCGTGAAGCACGAAGCCGTATCCGGGGACGGTGATCCGGCTGCCGAACACGTTGAAGACACTGTGGACGACAGACGCCATGTTTCCCCAGCGGTCGGCGGTCATCAGGTTGATCGTGCCACCGAGCGGGTTGGGCCCGGGCACCACGCTCGCGCGCATCGGGTTGAGCTGGTTGCACTTGGAGGCTGCGTAGGACTTGGACAACAGCCGGATGAGCGGGACCTTGACGAACAGCGGATCACCGTTGTAGGCCCCGAGATCGGCATAGGCAAGCTTCTTCGCTTCCACCAGGAAATGCCAGAACTGCGGCGACATGTGGCCCAGGTTCGCCAGGTTGTAGCCGTGGTGCGGGACGCATGCTTCGAGAATGTTCAACATGAGCAGCGCGGCCCAGCCCTGGCCGGGCGGAGGCACCTGGAACACGTCGAAACCGTGGTAATTGGTCGAGATCGGTTCGACCCATTCGGGCCGGAAGTCCGCGAGGTCGCTCAAGGTCATGACGCCGCCGAGCGACTGGACCTTGTTGACGATCGCCTCCGCGATCGGGCCGCGGTAGAAGGCATCTGCCCCTTGCGTCTGCAGCAGCCGCATCGCCCGCGCCAGGCCGGGATTGCGGAACACGCTGTACAAGGCGGGAACGTTGTTGTTGACCAGGAGCTCGCGTGCGGAGTCGATGTCGTTGCGAAGGGCGTTGACGCTGCTGGCCCAGTCCGCATGGTGTCGCTCCGTGATGCCGAAGCCCTCCTCGGCCAGGGTCGCCGCACGGTCGAACGTCTCCCTGAACGTCATGGTGCCGAAGCGCTTCAACATGGCGTCGAAGCCCGCCACGGCGCCCGGCACCGTGATCGAGTTCACCCCGGTGAGCGTGCGGGTGCTGAAGTAGGACTCGGTCCACCCGGCCGGAGCCCAGCCGGCGCTGTTCAGGGCGTACAGCTTCTTGTCTCGGGCAGACCAATAGAGCACGAACACATCACCGCCGATGCCGGTATCGTTCTGCGAGGTCACGTCCAGAACCGCTGCAGTGGCGACGGCCGCATCCATCGCGTTGCCGCCTTTCTCGAGGATCTCGAGTCCGGCCTGGGCCGCCAGATGATGGCTGGTGGCGACCATGCCGTTCCTGGCGACGACTTCCGAACGGCCTTGGTCACGCCAGCCCATGGGGCGGGTGCCCCGCACGGTCTTGTCATTCAAGCTCACGCCCGGATTCTCGAGGCCGAGCGGGATGCCGAACGGCGTCTGCGACTGGGCGGTCGCGCCAGCGGCCGCGGCCGTGATCGCCAGCGACAGGACTGCATTGCGCAGTGACGACGAGTGGCCTGAGCAACGCCGAACCGCGCTCATCAGATTGGGCAGCATGCTGTCTCCTCGAGTGTCGTGGTCCGACACCTATCGCAGAGACCTGCACCAATTTGGCGGCCCCTAAATCCACAGTAAAGGAACCGTTACATAGTGTCAATACGAGAGACGAGCACGCGGTTATTGGATCGTCCTTGACGAAAGTCCTTCTCGGTGCCAGAGCAACAACCGTGGAGCTTGGACAGATCTCAGAGGCCAGTTAACAGCGAAGCAAGTTGTGGCGATGCCGTCGCACCGCTGACGCATCGCATGCCACGCGCCAGCTCGCGAGCTGCTGTGCCGCGCCGCTCAGAACGGATAGTGCCGCGGCGTCGTCTGCACCGTGATCCACCTCAGGTCGGTGAACTCGGCGATGCCGGCGCTGCCGCCGAACCGGCCGAGCCCCGAGCCCTTGACGCCGCCGAAGGGCATCTGCGCCTCGTCGTGCACCGTCGACGCGTTGACGTGGCAGATGCCCGACTCGATCCGCCGCGCGACGTTGATGGCGCGGCCGATGTCGCGCCCGAACACCGCCGCGGAGAGGCCGTACTCGTTGTCGTTGGCGCACTCGACCGCCGCCTCGACGCCGCTGACGCGGACGATGCACTTCACCGGCCCGAAGGTCTCCTCATGGAAGATGCGCATCTCGCGCGTGACGTGGTCGAGCAGGGTCGCCGGCATCAGCGTGTTCTCGGCCTTGCCGCCGCAGAGCAGCTTGGCGCCCTTGGCCAGCGCGTCGTCGATCAGCGCATTGCAGTGCTCGACCGTGTGCATGCCGACCACCGAGCCGAGCACCACCGGGTCCTTGCCGCGCGGGTCGCCGAGCGGCAGCGCCTTGGCCTTGGCGACGAAGCGGTCGACGAAGGTGTCGGCGATCTTGGTGTCGACGATGACCCGCTCGGTGCTCATGCAGATCTGCCCCGAGTTGGCGAAGCAGCCGAAGGCGGCGGCATTCACCGCCTCGTCGATGTCGGCGTCGTCGAGGATGACGAGCGGCGCCTTGCCGCCGAGCTCGAGCACCACCGGCTTCAGGTGCTTGGCGCAGACCGCGGCGATGATCTTGCCGACCCGCGTCGAGCCGGTGAAGTTGACGCGCCGCACCGCCGGGTGCGCGACCATCGCCTCGACCACCGCGCCCGCGTCTTGCGGGGCGTTCGTCACGTAGTTCAGGACGCCGGGCGGGAAGCCCGCCTCCTGGAACGCCTCGACGATCAGGCGGTGCGTGCGCGGACAGCTCTCGCTGCCCTTCAGCACCACGGTGTTGCCGCAGGCCAGCGGCGTGGCGATGGCCCGCGTCGCCAGGATCACCGGCGCGTTCCACGGCGCGACGCCGAGGACGACGCCGGCCGGCTGGCGGATGCCCATCGCCAGCGAGCCGGGCACGTCGGAGGGAATGATCTCGCCGGCGATCTGCGTCGTGATCGACGCCGCCTCGCGGACCATGCCGGCCGCGAGCATGACGTTGAAGCCGGCCCAGCCGGCGCTGGCGCCGGTCTCGGCGGCGATCGCCTCGATGAACTGCGGCACCCTGGCGTCGAGGGCGTCGGCGGCCTTCAGCAGCAGGGCGCGGCGCTCGCTCGGGCCGGTCTGGCTCCAGGTCTTGAAGGCCGCCGCCGCGGCCTCGACGGCGCGGACCGCGTCCTCGGGGCTGGCGGCGGGGGCGCGCGTCGCGACCTGCTGGTCGAGCGGGTTGCGGCGTTCGAAGGTGGCGCCGTTCTTCGCGGTCGCGGCGAGGCCGTTGATGAGCATGGACAGATCGGACATGGCGTTCTCCTGGACGGGGGTGGGCGAGGCCGCGCCAGCGGCCCCGAGGTAGGCGTGGCGGACGGCGTCGGAGCGGGCGAGCTCCGCTGCCGTGCCGCTGGCGACGATGCGGCCGCGCTCGAGGACGTGGCCGCGATCGGCGATGGCGAGGGCCTTGCGCACGTTCTGCTCGACGAGCAGCACCGTGGTGCCGGCGTCGGCGATGCGCCGGGCGATGGCGAGCAGCTCGTCGACCATGCGCGGGGCGAGGCCCAGCGACGGCTCGTCGAGGAGGAGCAGGCGCGGGCCGGACATCATGGCCCGGGCGACGGCGACCATCTGCTGCTCGCCGCCGCTCATGGTCCCGGCGAGCTGGCCGGCGCGCTCGGCCAGGCGCGGGAAGTCGCGCAGGACCTGCGCCTGGCGCCGGCGGCGCTCGTCGCGGCCGACGAGCCAGCCGCCGAGCTCGATGTTCTCGGCGACTGTCATCTGCCCGAACAGCTGCCGGCCTTCGGCGACGAGGGCCAGGCCGCGGCGCACCGCCCGGTTCGGCTCCTCCGGCGGCAGCGGCTCGCCGTCGAGGACGATGCGGCCGAGGCGCGGGATCAGTCCGGCGATCGCCTTCAGCAGGGTCGTCTTGCCGGCGCCGTTGGGCCCGAGCACGACGGTGAGCCCGGGCTCGATCCGCAGGTCGAGATCGCGCACCACCAGGAAGCGGCCGTAGCCGGCGCTGACGCCGTCGAGGGCGAGCTGAGCGCTCATGCGGACTCCGCCATCTCGTCGCCGAGATAGGCCTCGATCACGGCGCGGTCGCGCACGACCTCGGCCGGCGCCGCATCGGCGAGCGTGCGGCCCTGATGCAGCACGATCACGCGGTCGACGTGGCGCAGCAGCGTCGTCACCGCGTGCTCGATCCAGACCACCGTCAGCCCGAAGTCGTCGCCGAGCCTGCGGATCAGCAGCGCGGTGCGCTCCAGCTCCGCTTCGGTGAGTCCGGCCGCGACCTCGTCGAGGAGCAGGATGCGCGGCCGCGTCGCCAGCGCCATGCCGATCTCGAGCAGGCGCTGCTGCGACGGGGTCAGGTCGGCGGCGGCGCGCCCGGCCTCGGCGGCGAGGCCGAGACGTTCGAGCAGCGCGCCGACTTCGTCGGCCGTATCGCCGTGGTCGCGGCCGCCGTGGCGTGATCCGCTTGCCGACGGCGCACGGTCGGCAAGCGCCGCCGCGGCGCGGGCGCGCCCGGCGAACTCGCGCCCGAAGGCGACGTTGGCCGCGACCGACAGGCCGGCGAAGACGCGCGGCGTCTGGAACGTGCGGGCGACGCCGTGCCGGGCGAAGCGGTGCGGCGCGGCGCCGGTGAGCTCGTCGCCGCCGACGCGGATGCGGCCGGCGGTCAGCGCCTGCACCCCGGACAGGGCGTTGAAGAAGGTGGTCTTGCCGGCGCCGTTCGGGCCGATGATGCCGACCCGCTCGCCGGCTGAAAAGCGCGCACTCACGCAGTCGACGGCGAGCAGGCCGCCGAAGCGGACGCTGACGTCCTCCGCCTCGAGGACGACCTCGCTCACGGCGCCCTCCCCGCGCCGAAGCGCGGCCAGCGCAGCGACGCCAGGCCACCCGGCAGGTAGATCACCGAGAGGATCAGCAGCAGGCCGAGCGCCATCATGTAGAGCTGCGGCAGCTGCAGGCGGAGCGTCTCGGCGAGGACGCTGAAGACGATGGCGGCGACGAGCGGCCCCCACAGCGTGGCGGCGCCGCCGACCAGCGCGATCAGCACGGTCTGGAAGCCGATGAAGGGGCTGAACACGGTCGCCGGGTCGATGTAGGTCCAGCGTACGCTCATCGCCGCGCCCACGGCGCCGGCGAAGGCCGCCGTCAGCGCAAAGCCGATCGTCTTCACCAGGCGCGTGTCGACGCCGAGCGTCTGCGCCCGCTGCTCGTCGGCGCCGATGCCGACCAGCGCCAGGCCGAAGCGGCTGCGCCGAACCACGATCGACAGGGCGATGGCGCCGATCGCCAGCGCCGCCACCGTGAAGTAGACCGTGCCGCGCTCCGGCACCGTCGTGAGGACGCGCCCGACGGTGCCGTGCACCTGCTTCTCGACGTAGGTCACGGCGTGGTGGATGAGCTCGGTCATGCCGAAGGTGAGCACGGCGAAATACGTGCCGCGCAGGTGCAGGACGGCCGCGCCCATGACCAGCGCGACCAGGGCAGCGGTGGCGGCGCCGAGCGCGATCACCGCCGGCCAGGGCAGCGAGGCCAGGTTGATCGCCGAGACGTAGGCGCCGATCCCGAAGAAGGCCGAGGTCGCGAGCGACAGGTAGCGGGTCGTGCCGCAGAAGAGGCTCCAGCTCGTCGACAGGGCGATGTACATCAGGCAGGTCAGCGCCAGCGAGGCGAGGAACTCGCTGGCGATCCAGGGCACGGCCGCGGCGACGCCGGCGAAGGCGGCGAGCACGGCCCAGTCGCGGCGCGAGCTCATCGCCGGAAGAGGCCGTTCGGCTTCCACAGCAGGACGCCGATGAAGATCGCGTACGACAGCAGCGACTTCAGCGACGGGCTCGTGAAGTGCATGCCGAGCGCCTCGATGACGCCGAGGGCCAGGCCGGCGACCAGGCTGCCCGTCATGCTGCCGAAGCCCCCGAGGGTGATGACGATCAGCGCCGTGATCGTGTACGGCTCGCCCATCGACGGCGAGATCGTGTACGTCATCGACAGCAGGCAGCCGGCCAGGCCCGAGAGGCCGAGGCCGACGCCGAACATCAGCGGGTGCAGCCGCTTGGTGTCGATGCCGACGAGCTGGGCGCCGACCGGCGACTGCATCAGCGCCCGCACGCCCTTGCCGAGCAGCGTCGTGCGCAGCAGGACGATGAAGGCGATGCCGACCGCCAGGGCGACGCCGAGCAGGACCAGCTTGTTGGCGGCGAAGCGCGCCTCGCCGAAGGCGACCGGCTCGGTGAGGTAGTCGTAGCCGCGCAGCTCGCCGCCCCAGGCCAGCGAGGCGACGTTCTGGACCAGGAACATGAGGCCGAAGGCGACCATCAGGCCGCGCGCCTCGAAGACGTCGACGTTGGCCGAGGTCGCGGCGAGCGGCCGGAAGGCGAGCCGATGCACGACCAGGCCGACGAGCATCAGCGCCGCGAAGACCAGCGGCGCCATCACGAGCGGCGACCAGCCGAAGCGGGTGTGGACTAGCCACGTGGCGAAGGCACCCAGCATCAGGAACTCGCCGTGCGCGATGTTGAGGATGCGCATCAGCCCGTACTGCAGGTTCAGCCCGAGCGCGACCAGCGCGTAGACGCCGCCGGTGATGAGCCCGGAGGCGATCAGCTCGACCCACGCCCCCGGCGACATGCCTCGCTCCTCCCGGCCGTGCGAAGCCTGTCGCGCGAGCGGCTACTTCCAGGCCGGCTTGCTGGCGTTCAGCGACGCGGTGGCGATCGACTTCGGCCACACCACCTCGAACTCGCCGTTCTGCCACTGGCCGACGCTGCCCGGCGTGCCGACGTTCTCGCTGCCGGCGAAGCGGATCTTGCCGAGGATGGTCGAGTGCTCCTGCCCCCCGACGTAGTCGCGGATCGCCTTGCGGTCGGTGCCGTGCCGCGCCACCGCCGCGGTGAGGATCTCGAGCCCGGCCCAGCAGGCGCCGCTCGCCCAGCGGTCGGGCTCCTTGTTCCACTTCTTCACGTGCGCGTCGAAGTAGGCCTTCGCGCCCGGGCTCGTCTTCACGTTCCACGAGCCCATGCCGAGCACGCCCTCGGCGCCGGCGGGCGTCATGACGTTCCTGTAGAGCTGGAAGGCGGTGCCGACCGAGGCGTAGAAGAAGCGCGGGTTGAAGCCGATCTCCCGCGCCTGCCGGCTGGCGAGGATGGTGTCGGGCGGGTAGGTGAAGCCGACGAAGGCGTCGGGGTTCTTGTCCTTCATCGAGCGCAGCACCGGCGCCAGGTCGCGCACGCCGAGCGGGTAGCTCTTGTCCTCGACCATGGTGATGCCGCTGCCCTTCAGCGCCACCTTCATCGCCGCGTAGTTCTCGAGGCCGAACAGGTCGTCGACGTAGATCAGCGCCACCGTCTTCGCGCCGTTCGCCTTCAGCATGTCGACCAGCGCCGCGGTCATCGGCGCCGGCTGCTGCAGGAGCAGGAAGAAGTACGGCAGCTTGAGCTCGACGAGCTGGCGCGACAGCGCCGTCGGCGCGAGGAAGGGGTACTGGAAGCGGTTGGCGAGCGGCGCGACGGCGAAGTTGGCGTTGCTGCCCCAGGGCGGCAGGACGAGGTCGACCTTGTCGCTGCCCATGAGCTTTTCGTAGGTGCGCACGCAGGTCTCGATCTCGCTGCGGTCGTCGGACGCGACGAACTCGATCGGGCGCCGCGTGCCCTTGACGTTGAGCCCGCCGGCGGCGTTCTGCTGTTCCTGCCAGAGGAGGTAGTTGGGCTCCTGGCTGACCTGCGCCCCGGCCGACCACGGGCCTGTGCGCGCGATCGCGTAGCCGATGCGCACCGGCTGCCCCTGGGCGCGGGCGATGCCCGGCAGCGCGATGGCGGCGGCCAGGCCCTGCACCGCGCGGCGGCGGCTGATCGACGAGTGGCTGCGCTTCATGGGGTCTCCTCCCGGTGTGTCAGGGTGAATGTAGGCATGGCGGATGCCGCCTGCTGTCTCATCCATGCAGCGTCGCTTGCCTGACCGTGCACCGCGATTGGGGACTTTCCTTAGCCCGGTGCGCGGGTGCGTGGTCTCCAATGACAGCGCCGGCCGCGCCCCCGCATGAGCACGCCCTCCCCTGTCCTGATGAGCACCGACGACGTCGGCGCGCGCGACCGTGCGCCGTACTGGGCCGACTGGATCCAGCGCCTGTTCCACGGCCTGCAGAGCGACCTCTACGGCGACGTGGCGATGGACGGGCGGATGGCGTCGGCGCGGGCTGGCGACGTCGTCCTGACGCGGCTCGAGGCGAACCGCCATCGCGTCACGCGCTCGCGCGGCGCCGCCCGCGCCGACGACATCGGCTACCTGAAGATCGTCGCCCCCTTCGAGGGCTGCGCCGGCGTGCAGCAGAACGGCCGGCAGGCCTGGGTGACGCCCGGCGAATGGTGCATCTACGACACCACTGACACCTACACGGTGGACAACCCGACGCGCGTCGAGCACCTCATCGTCATGGTCCCCAAGGCCCACCTGCGCGAGCGCGGCCTCGTCATCGACGAGCTGATGGCGCGCCGTCTCGGCGGCCAGGGCGGCATCAGCCGCGTCGCCCTCGAGACCATGCGCAGCGCCTGGCGCGAGCTCCCCGGCATCCAGGCCGAGTCGGCGCGCAGCCTCGGCGAGGTGATCACGCAGTGCGTGCACCTGTCGCTGCTCGAGCTGGCCGGACGCGGCAACGCCGCGGTGCAGCGCGAGACGCTGCGCGAGCGCATCAAGCAGCACGTCATGCGCCATCTCGGCGACCCTCAGCTCAGCGTCGATGCCATCGCCGCGGCGCTCTCGGTCAGCCGCCGCCATCTCTACAACGCCTTCGCCGACGAGCCGGACGGCGTCGCCGGCTACGTGCTCGTGCGCCGCATCGACGCCTGCCGCGCCGCCTTCGAGGACGAGCGCCTCGCCGGCAAGAGCGTCACCGACATCGCCATCGCGCACGGCTTCTCGAGCATGGCCCACTTCAGCCGCGTCTTCCGCGCCAAGGTCGGCCTCTCGCCGACCGAGTACCGGCGCGAGCGGCAGGGAGCGTGAACGTGGCGGCGGGCGGCAGCGAATCCAACACGACGACCGTCCGCGCCGCGGTGCTGCAGCTGCTGCGCGACTTCGGCATGCGCCGCATCTTCGGCAACCCGGGCTCGACCGAGCTGCCGCTGTTCCTCGACTTCCCGTCCGACTTCGACTACGTGCTCGGCCTGCAGGAGTCGGTCGTCGTCGGCATGGCCGACGGCTACGCCGCGGCGACGCGCAACGCCGCCTTCGTCAACCTGCATTCGGCGGTCGGCGTCGGCCACGCGATGGGCGCGATCTTCACGGCGATGAAGAACCGCACGCCGCTCATCATCACCGCCGGCCAGCAGGCGCGCTCGCTCTTTCCGTTCGATCCCTTCCTCTTCTCGGCGCAGGCGACCGAGCTGCCGAAGCCCTACGTGAAATGGAGCTGCGAGCCGGCCCGCGCCGAGGACGTGCCGCTGGCGATCGCCCGCGCCTACTACGTCGCGATGCAGCCGCCGCGCGGCCCGGTGCTGGTCTCGATCCCGGCCGACGACTGGGCGCGCGCCTGCGAGCCGGTCGAGCCGCGAACCGTCGGCATGGCGACGCGCGCCGACGCCGACGTGCTCGCCGCCATCGGCGCCGCCCTCGAGGGCGCCGAGCGGCCTGCGTTCGTCATCGGCGCCGGCGTCGACCGCGGCGCGGCCTGGGACGAGGTGCGCGCGCTCGCCGAGCGGCACCGCGCGCGCGTCTTCACCGCGCCGATGTCGGCGCGCTGCGGGTTCGCCGAGGACCATCCGCTCTTCGCCGGCTTCCTGCCAGCGATGCGCGAGAGGATCGTCGAGATGCTCGCAGGCAGCGACGTCGTGCTGGCGCTCGGCGCGCCGGCGTTCACCTACCACGTCGAGGGCTTCGGCCCGCACCTGCCCGCCGGCGCGACGCTGTACCAGGTCACCGAGGACCCGGAGCTCGCCGCCTGGGCGCCGGTCGGCACGGCCGCGGTCGGCGACGTGCGCCTGGCCGTCCGCGAGCTGCTCGATCGCGCCGCGCCGGTCGATCGGCCGATGCCGCGCGGCCGCGCCGCCGCGCCCCGCGCCGAGCCGTCGTCGCCGATGTCGGTGGCCTTCGCCCTGCAGACGCTCGCCGAGGTGCGCCGGCCCGAGCACGTGATCGTCGAGGAGGCGCCGAGCTCGCGGCCGGTGATGCACCGCCATCTGCCGATGCTGCAGAGCGAAACCTTCTACACGATGGCGAGCGGCGGCCTCGGCTTCGGCCTGCCCGCCGCGGTGGGCGTGGCCCTGGCCCGGCGCGACGCACGCGTCATCGGCCTGGTCGGCGACGGCTCGGCGATGTACTCGATCCAGGCGCTCTGGAGCGCGGCGCAGCTGAAGCTGCCGATGACCTTCGTCATCCTCAACAACCGGCGCTACGCCGCGCTGCAGGAGTTCGCGCCGACCTTCGGCTTCGCGGCCGGCGCCAAGCTCGAGGGCACCGACCTCGGCGGGCTCGACTTCGTCGCCATGGCCCGCGGCATGGGCGTCGAGCAAGCCGTCCGCATCGAGCGGGCCGACGCGCTCGCCGGGGCGCTGGCCAGCGCGCTGCGATCGACCGGCCCGGCGCTGGTCGAGGTCGCGGTGTCGTGACCAGGGGGCCATGCAGCACACGACAACCGACACAGGAGACCGCATGACACCCCATTTCTCCCTTCGCGGGCGCACCTCGCTCGCCGCCCTGCTCTTGCTGGCCGCCGGCGCGGCGCTGCCGCAGCTCGCCGCCGCGCAGGCCTGGCCCGCCAAGCCGATCCGCGTCATCGTCGGCTTCCCGCCCGGCGGCGCGGCCGACCAGATCGCGCGCCTGGTCGCCCAGCCGCTGCAAGACACGCTCGGCCAGTCGGTGGTGGTCGAGAACAAGACGGGCGCCGGCGGCAACGTCGCTGGCGACGCGGTCGCCAAGTCGCCACCCGACGGCTACACGCTGCTGATGAGCTCGGGCGGCATGGTGTCGGTCAACCCGCACATCTACGCCAAGATGAGCTTCGACCCGGCCAAGGACCTGACGCCGGTCGCGGCAGCCGCTCGGGTCTCCGTCTACCTCGTCGTCAAGCCCGAGTTCCCGGCCAGGACGGTCCAGGAGTTCATCGCCCATGCCAAGGCCAACCCGGGCAAGCTCAGCTTCGGCTCGCCCGGCAACGGCAGCTCGCCGCACCTGGCGGCCGAGATGATGAACAGCCAGGCCGGCACGCAGACGCGGCACATCCCCTACCGCGGCGCGGCGCCGGCGCTGCAGGACCTGCTCGGCGGCCAGGTCGATTTCCTGATGGACCCGGGCGTCGCCCTGCCTCAGGTGCAAGCCGGCAAGCTGAGGCTGCTCGCGGTCGGCAGCCTGCACCGCTCGCCCCTCTACCCGGACGTGCCGACGCTCGACGAAGCCGGCCTGAAGGGCTTCGACGCCGACACCCTGTTCGGCTTCTATGCCCCGGCGGGCACGCCGAAGCCGGTGATCGACCGCCTGAACACCGAGATCAACCGCATCCTCGCCACCAAGCCGGTCGCCGACCGGATCGCCGCGCTCGGCGGCGCCGTCGTGTCCATGACCCCGGCGCAGTTCGACGCCAAGGCGAAGGACGACTACCAGCGCTTCGGCGGGATCATCCGGGAACGGAAGATCGTCGGCGACTGACGCCGCGGGAGCTCAGCGCTGCAGCCGCCGGTAGGCGTTGAAGTGGCGCACCGCCTTGCGCGCGTCGCCGGCCTGCTCGTGCAGGCGAGCGGCGTTGTAGTGCGCATCGGCGAGGTCCGGGTCGAGGCGCAGGGCAGCGTCGTAGCTGGCCAGCGCGTCGCGGGCGCGGCCCTGGTCCTCGAGCGCGACGGCGCGGTTGAAGTGCAGCAGCGCTTCGTGCGGATAGCGGCGCACGGCCTCGTCGAACAAGGCGACGGCTTCCTCGCAGCGCTTGCCTTCGCAGAGCAGCGCGCCCAGGTTGAGGTAGGTGTCGGCGTGGGCCGGATTGAGCGCCAGAGCCTTGCGGTAGGCCTTCTCGGCGGCACGGGGGTCGCTCGCCTCGAGCACTTCGCCGAGGCAGAACCAGCTCATCGCATCGCGCTCCGGATCGTCCGACTCGTCCGCCGCGGCGCGCGAGCCGCGGCTCGCAACCGGCGCCGTCCCGGCCCGCGCCGGCGTGCGCTGCAGGAAGGCGACGTTGCCCTGCTGGGGCGCGACCTCGAAGTCCATCACCAGCTGACCGGTCTCGGCCTGCCACTGCGAGCGCCCTTCGCGCACGGTGACGTCGTTGCCGACGGCGGTGATGCGCAGCCCCGTGAGCGGCACTTCCGCCGGCAGGCTGGCCCTCAGCTTGCGCAGCGCGGCCAGGATCTTGCGCGGCGCGATGCGCGCCGCCTGCAGCTCGACGGCGGTGCGCATCAGGACGACGTCGCGGAAGGTGTAGCGCAGGGCATTGCCGGGGCCTCGGCTCGGCGTCACGAACCCCGAGGCGACCAGGCCGGCGATGGCGCCGCGCGAGAGGCCCAGCATCTCCTGGATGCTGCGCGACGTGTAGGGTGCTTCTTCGCTCTGCCTGATCGTCACTTCTTCGCGCGGGCGCGCGCCGGGGCTTCTGCCGGTGTCTCGACCTCTGCCTTCGGCGCGCGCTTGACGCCCTTGCGTTCCTTGGCCGGCTCGGCCGCTGCCGGAGCCACGGCCTCGGCGGCCGCCTTCGCCGCCGGCGTCTTCGCGACGGCCGGCGCCTTCTCCTTCGCCGCCGCGCCGCGACCGAGGCTGGCGCGCAGCGCCTCGACCAGGTCGATGACCTGGCCGCCGCTGGCCGCCGTCTCGTGCGGCTCGTTGGCGACGATCTGCTTGCCGGCGATCTTCTCGTCGATGGCGGCGAGGATGCGCTTCTTCTCTTCGTCCTCGAACATCGTCGGGTCGTAGGTGTCCTCGCTGATCTGCTCGATGAGCTGCATCGCCAGCTTCAGCTCGGCCGGCGAGACCTGGACGCGCTCGATGTCGAGCTCCTTCATCGAGCGGACCTCGTCGGAGTAGAGCAGCTGCTGGAGGACGAGCCCGTCCTCGGCCGGCCGCACCTGGACGACGTACTGCTTGGCCTTCCATGCCCACTTCGCGAGCGCGACCCGGCCGCTCTGGCGCATCGCTTCCATCAGCAGGTTGTACGGCTTCGCGCCGCGCTTGTCGGGGGCGAGGAAATACGCCTTGTCGTAGAAGATCGGGTCGATCGCCTTGTCGGGGATGAAGGCGACGATGTCGATGGTGTGGCTCGGGCTTTCCTGCAGCGCCTTCAGTTCCTCGGGCTGGAAGATGACGAAGCGGTCCTTCTCGAACTCGTAGCCCTTCACCATCTCCGCCCGCTCGACCACGCGCTGGTCCTTCTCGGAGACGTACTGCTGCTTGAGGCGACCGCCGTCCTTGTCGAGCATGTTGAAGCGGACAGCCGCCGTGCTCTCCGTCGCCGAGTAGAGCTTGACCGGGATCGACACCAGGCCGAAGGACAGGGACAGCGAAGCGATCGATCGGGCGGCCATGCGGGCTCCTCCAAGTCTCGGGATCCGCGCGACCGGGCGGGACCCTGCGGCCGGCGGACGCGCAGGATACGGGCAAGGCCGGTGCCTTGTCACGGCGGCGTTGCCGCCAGCCTACGGCCGGAACGAGAGGATTTTCATGGCCGCGGCGAGCGTCTGCCGCGAGTTCCAGTAGCCGGCCCAGGGATCGGCGGGCTCGAAGCTGAGGTACTCGCGCGCCGTCGCGATGGTCCACTGCGCCCCGCCCTTGAGGCTCATGAGCTGCTCCCACGACACCGGCATCGAGACGCCTAGGCCGGGCCGCGAACGCGCCGAGAACGCCGCCGCGGTGGTCTGGCCGTGGCCGTTGCGCAGGTAGTCGACGAAGATGCGGCCGACCCGGTTGGCGCCGCCGCTCTTGGCGACGAAGCGCTGCGGGATCGCACGCGCCAGGTGCTGGACGATCGCCTGCGACACGCCCTTCACCGTCTCGTCGTCGAGCTTCGGCGCCAGCGGCACGACGACGTGCAGGCCCTTGCCGCCGCTCGTCTTCAGCCAGCTCTCGAGCTTCAGCTCGGTGAGCATTGCCCGCATCAGCACCGCGGCCTCGAGGATGTGCGCCCAGGTGACGCCTTCGCCCGGGTCGAGGTCGAAGACGACGCGGTCGGGCCGGTCGATGTGGCGGACCGTCGAGTTCCAGGTGTGGAACTCGATGGTGTTCATCTGCGCCGCCGAGAGCAGCGCGTCGGCGGTGTCGACCGCGAGCAGCGGACCGTGGCCGGGCCACAGCTTCGCATCGAGGATGCGCAGGCCGGGCATGCGCGTCTCCGGATGCTTCTGGAAGAACAGCTCGCCGCCGATGCCCTCCGGCGCGCGCACCAGCGAGACCGGGCGGTCCTTCAGGTGCGGCAGCATGCGCTCGGCGATGCTCTCGTAGTAGCGGACCAGGGCCACCTTCGTCAGTCCCGTCGATGGGTCGATGACCCGCTCCGGGTTCGTCACCTTGACGCTCGATGCCATCGGCGCGGCACTCGCGACGGCGCCGTCCGGCACCCGCGCCACCTCCCGCGTGACCTCCTTCGCCGGCTTGTCGGCGCGCAGCGATCCGAACACCGCGTGACGGATGTGGCCGTCGGGCGTCCACTCGCGGAACGACACCTCGGCGACCAGCTCGGGCCGGACCCAGCGCTCGCCGCCGGCGGTGCGACGCGACCAGCGGCCGGGCTTCACCGAGGCCACGTCGAGCGTCGGCGTCTTCGTCTCCAGCGCCACCAGCCGCTCGTGCAGCTCGCGCCCGGTCCTGGCGTTCCAGCCGGTGCCGACGTTGCCGGAATAGACCAGCTCGCCGTCCCCGTAGGTGCCGAGGAGGAGGCTGCCGACCTCGCGCGCCGCGTTGCTGCGGTCGGTGAAGCCGCAGATCACGAACTCCTGGCGCAGGGCGACCTTCAGCTTCAGCCAGGTCTCGGTGCGCTGCGACACGTACGGCGCGTCGGGCCGCTTGAGGATGATCCCTTCGAGGCTCATGCGCCGCGCCGCCTCGAGCACCTGCAGCGGCGGCGCGTCGATGGTCCGGCTCAGGCGCACCCGGTCGTTCGGGTGGCGCTCGACGATCTCCTCGAGCAGCGCACGGCGCGCGAGCAAGGGCACCTTGCGCAGGTCGCGGCCGGCGTGGAACGGCAGGTCGAAGACGAAGTACTCGATGGCCTCGCTGCTGGCGCTGTCGATCGCGTTCTGCAAGGCGTTGAAATCGGGCACGCCGGCCTCGCCCAGGACCACGATCTCGCCGTCGAGCCAGGCCGAGTGGAAGCCGAGCGCCTCGACCGCCTGCGCTAGCGCCGGCATCTTGTCGGTCCAGTCGTGGCCGCCGCGCGTGATCAGCCTCGCCCGGCCCTTGTCGACGCGGGCCATCAGCCGATACCCGTCGAACTTGGTCTCGACGAGCCAGTCCCCGGTCGGCGGCGCGGCGACCAGCGTGGCGAGCTGCGGCTCCAGCTTCGCCGGCAGCGGAGCCTTGACGGCCGCGGCGAGCTCCGGCGCCGCGTGCGCATCGACCGACGCGGCGGCGGCCGTGCGCAGCCTGGTGCCGCGCGGCTCGCGCTCCTCGAGCGGGCCGAGCGGCCTGGCGACGACGCTGTCGGGCAGGGCGGCGATGACGTCGTACTCGGCGAGCGGCCGCGCCCATTCGTCGCGCTTCTTGAACAGCATCCACGCGTCCTGCTTGTCGCCCGGCTTGGCGATGCGGACCAGCTCCCACAGCCCGGCGAGCTTCTCGCCGTGCAGGCGGAACACGAGCTTGCCCTTCTGCATGCCCTCGTCGACGTCGCCGACCGGCTCCCACGTGCCGCGGTCCCAGACGATCACGGTGCCGGCACCGTACTGTCGCGGCGGGATCGTGCCCTCGAACGAGCCGTAGTCGAGCGGATGGTCCTCGACATGGATCGCCATCTGCATCTTCGACGGGTCGTACGACGGCCCCTTGGGCACGGCCCAGCTCAGCAGAACGCCGCGGTGCTCGAGACGGAAGTCGTAGTGCAGGCGGCTGGCCCAGTGCTTCTGGACGACGAAGCCCGGGCGCTCGTCCGCCTTGCGCCTGGCCAGCCCGGTCGTGCCGGAAGGCTCGGCCGTGACCTTGAAGTTGCGCTTCTGCCGGTAGCGCGACAGGGGAGCGTCGGGGCGGGAGGCGGGATCGGCCATGCCGGCCGAGAATGCCACAGGGGCCGTGCCGCACCGGGGTGCTGAGGCATCATCCCGGCCTCCGCCCGCCTGGACTCCGCACGTGCACCGCATGCCGCCCGACCTTCCCGCTCTCGCCGGCGCCGCCCTCGTCGTGGCCGCGCTCGCCGGCTGCGGCACCTTCAAGAACAACGAGGAGTCGCAGGCGGTGGTCAGCAAGCGGGTGGTCGGCATGGCTGCCGGCGACTTCTTCCAGGAGTTCGGCCGCTACCGCAGCCGCACCGAGAACCCGGACGGATCGGCGCTCTACCGCTGGGAGTCCGACATGGGCCGCGCGCTGCCGGGTCCGTTCGGGCCCGACGAACGCGTCTGCCGCATGAACGTCTTCGCCGACAAGCGCGGCCGCATCGAGAGCGTCACCATCCTGCTCGACGACCTCGGCCGCACCAGCAGCTCGCGCTGCTCCGAGCTGTTCAGGCCGAAATAACGCGCTCGCCCTTCGCGCGCTTCCCGGCGGGCAGCTTGCGGGGCGCGGTCACCTTCTTCGCCACGGCTTTCTTGTCCACCGCTTTCTTCGCCGCCACTTTCTTCGCGCTGCGCTTCGCCGACGCCGGCTTCCTTGCGCTCGTCGCCTTCCTCGTCGCCTTCTTCATCGCCTTCCTCGCCGGCGACAGCGCCGGAGGCGGAGCGCGCCTGCCGCGCGTGGCCGCCGCCGCTGCGACGGCCGGCGGCGCCACCTGCACGCTGTGCGCGAGCTGGAGGAAGCTGAAGAAGTTCTCGCCGTAGAACTTCCTGCCGTCGAAGAAGCCCTGCTTCAGTCCCTTGGCCGGGTTGAAGCGGCCGGTGTTGTAGGCGATGGCGACGGCGGTCATCTCGTGGTCGCTCAGGCTCGGCCTGCCGTCGAGGCCGATCCGCCTCGCCGCCGCGCGCAGCTCGCCGACGCAGCGGCGCAGCGCGTGCCCGAAGTCGGCGTAGCGACGCTCGAGGAAGTACGCCGGATCGCTGCGGAAGAACTGCAGGTCGAGCTGGAAGATGCCGAAGCCGTGGCAGAACTTGTCCGGCCGGGCCGCGGCGGGGCCGTAGCCCCGGATGAAACCCGCCATGTCGACCAGGCCCTGCCGCGCGAGCTCGAACATGCGCGCGCCGTCCGGCGCCGCGAGCAGCTCGGCCTTGTTCTTCGGGAACGCGCGCCGGCCGCCGGTGGCGCTCGCATCGATCGTGTCGCCGACGCAGAGCTCGAGGATGCGCGGCGTCGACAGGCCCTTTCGACGCAGCACGGGCCAGATCCCGCCGGTCTCCTGGCAGGCGATCGCCGTGACCATGTCGACGGTGAAGGGCGTGCCGGCGAGCGCGGGCACGATGGCGTCCTGGAACTGGCTCTTGAACCAGGCGACGTCCTGGGCAGTCGGCATGGCATTCCTCACCGGTGGCGCGCGAGATGGCAGTGTGTCTCGAAGCGGCCCGCGCTTCAATGCTGCCGGAGACACGGCCTCGTTCCGTAGACTCGTGTCGCATCCTGGCCATGCGCGGCGCGGACGAGGGGGAGCGTGCGATGAAGAAGGGTCTGAAGGCGCTCGTCGTCGGCATCGTGGCGCTCGCCGGCACGGCGGCGCTCGTCCTGCTGGCCATGCGCTACCTCGTGACGGCGACCTTCGACCCGCCCCAGCGTGCCGGCCCGCCGGCGCTCGTCATGCCCGACGGCGATCCGCAGGTCTGGCTGGTGACCACGCAGGAGGAGCGCCGCGTGGTCGGCGGCATGGACGGCGTGGCGACCGAAACGCTGCAGCACGTCGAGCTGCGCAGCTTCGACTCGCGCACAGCGCGTCCGCTCTGGAAGCGGCGGATGCTGACGCTCGCCGACGAGCGCGGGCGGGTGGCGCCGCGCGCCCGCATCCTCGGCCAGGACGGCAACGTCGTCTGGCTGTTCATCGCCGACCAGCCGGTGGCCGTCGCGGCGCTCGACGGCGAGGTTCGCGCCACGCGAAGCCATCTCGAGGAGAAGAACCCGGCGCTGCGCGGCCTCCTGCCCGACAAGCTCGACTTCTACGCCTTCGACGCCGGACTCGTGATCACCGCCGCCGACGCGCGCCGGCACCTCGTTGGCGGCACCGACTGGCTGGCCCGCGACTACCGGCCGGCCAGCGACGATCACTTCAGACGCATCACCTTCAACGCGACGCAGTGGAACGGCGGCTGGCGCACCGCCGACTTCACGACGCGGCACGGCACGGTGCTCGGCCGCTGGCTCGGCCTGCACTCCGATGCCGAGGCGGCCGACGCCGGCGACGACGGCTTCGGCGACAAGATCAAGGACCCGACGCGCGTGCGCACCGAGAGCAGCCCGGTGCGGCGGGCACTGCGCCAAGCCCGCATCGGCCGCACGAAGGTGTTCAGCGAAGGGAGCCACCCGCGCCTCTTCGATGTCGCGGCGATCCCGGGCAGGGCCGACTACCTCGACGCCGGCTTCCTGGTCGCGGCCGGCACCAGGCTGCCGCTTGAGCTTGCGTCGCCGCGCGGGGTGGTGGTCGTGCACCGGACGCGCGCCGATGCGCAGGGCAGGATGGCGATGACCCGCCTCGACGAGCGACTGAACAGCGCCTGGACGGCGACGCTGCCCTTCGCCGAGATCGCCAACCGCTGGCAGATGCCCGACCGCTTGATCCTCTACGGACCCGTGCCCGACACCGACGCGCGGCCCGGCCGGCAACACGAAGGCATCGCGGTCCTCGGCCTCGACAGCGGCGCCTGGCGCGGCTGGAACGTCGGTCTCGAGCAGGAGATCGCGGCCGCGCCTCGCTAGGCCGGGCTGGCGGCACGGTCGGCTCGACGCGCCGGCGCGGTCGCGTCCCGGCCCGGCGCGCCCCGCGGCAGGACGTCCTCGAGCAGCCGCGCGACGTGGATCGCGTCGCGCCCGGCGCCGGCGGCGATCTGCTGCCGGCAGCTGGTGCCGTCGGCGACGACGATGGCCTCCGGCACCCGGCGCACCGCGGGCAGCAGGCTCAGCTCGGCCATCTGCATCGACACGCCCTCGTGGCGCGCCTCGTAGCCGAAGCTGCCCGCCATGCCGCAGCACGAGCTCTCGATCAGCTCGGGCTTCGCGCCGGGGATCAGGCGCAGCACCTCGAGCACCGGCGCGACCGCGCCGAACGCCTTCTGGTGACAGTGGCCGTGCACGAGGAGCGGCCGGGCGATGGGCTCGAAGGCCAGCTCGAAGCGGCCGGCCTTGGCCTCGCGGGCGATGAACTCCTCGAGCAGCATCGCCTGCAGGGCGACGGTACCGGCCTTCTCGCCCAGGTTCATCGCCAGGGCCTCGTCGCGAAGGGTGAGCAGGCACGAGGGCTCGAGGCCGACGACGGCGATGCCGGCTTGGGCGAAAGGCAGCAGTGCGTCGACGAGCTCCGAGGCCCGCCGCTTCGCCTCGTCGACCTGGCCGCTCGCCAGCCAGGTGCGACCGCAGCAATGGTGGCCGCCCGCCTTCGCCGGCGTGTGCAGGGTGTAGCCGGCGGCCCCCAGGACGCGTGCCGCGGCGAGCGCGTTCTCGCTCTCGAAGACGCCGTTGAAGGTGTCGACGAAGAGCACCGCCGCCTTGCCGCCGCCCCGCGCCGCCGCCAGCGTCGCCTCCGCGCCGGCGAACAGCGAGGCATCGCGGGCGCGCCAGAAGGTGTCGCTCCGCCAGACGGGCAGGCGGCGCCGCGCCGAGAAGCCGAGCAGCTTCTCGCTCAGCCAGGCCGCACCCGGAACGCGGTCGCGCAGGTTCGGCAGCCAGGGCACGCGGCTGAGGCCGGCGGCGTAGTCCGGAAGCTGCGCCACGAGCCGGTCCTTCAGGGTCCAGCCGTGCCGTCGCTTGTAGTGGGCGAGGAACTCGATCTTCATGCGCGCCATGTCGACGCCGGTCGGGCACTCGCGCCGGCAGCCCTTGCACGAGACGCAGAGGTCGAGCGTTTCGTACATCGCTTCGCTGGTGAAGCCGTCCTCGCCGAGCTGGCCGGAGAGCGCGAGGCGCAGGGTGTTGGCTCGGCCGCGCGTCAGGTGCTGCTCGTCGCGCGTGACGCGGTAGCTCGGGCACATCGTGCCGGCGTCGAACTTGCGGCAGTGGCCGTTGTTGTTGCACATCTCGGCCGCCTTGGCGAAGCCGCCGGTGCTGTCGCCGCCGCTGCCCGGCGCCGAGATCGCTTCGGTGCGCGGGTCGTTCTGCACGTTCCACGCCGACCAGTCGAGCACCGGCACCAGCGCGATCGTCCGGTAGGGGGCCGGTGCCTCAGGCGGCGTAAAGCGGAACAGGGCGCCGTCGTCCATGCGCGGCGGGTCGACGATTCGATTCGGGCTGAACAGCGTCTCGGGATCGAGCTCGCGCTTGATGGCACGGAACGCCTCGTTCAGCGCCGGGCCGAACTGCCACTCGATCCACTCGCCGCGGCAGAGCCCGTCGCCGTGCTCGCCGCTGAAGGCGCCCTTGTACCGGCGCACCAGCGCCGACGCTTCCTCGGCGATCGCCCGCATCTTCGCGGCGCCGTCGCGTCGCATGTCGAGGATCGGCCGGACGTGCAGCGTGCCGACGGACGCATGCGCGTACCAGGTGCCGCGCGTGCCGTGCCGCGCGAAGACCTCGGTGAGGGCGTCGGTGTAGTCGGCCAGGTGCTCGAGCGGGACGGCGCAGTCCTCGATGAAGCTCACCGGCTTGCCGTCGCCCTTCAGGCTCATCATGATGTTGAGCCCGGCCTTGCGCACTTCCCACAGGTTCTTCTGCGCCGCCTCGTCGGCCATCTCGACGACGCTGTCCGGCAGGCCGAGCTCGCCCATCAGCTCGCCGAGCCGGCGCAGCGGATCGAGCAGCCAATCCCGCGAATCGCCGGCGAACTCGACGAGCAGGATCGCCGCCGGCGCGCCGATCAGCGCCGTGCGCATCGTCGGCTCGAACGCGGGATTGGCGAGGGCCAGGTCGATCATCGTGCGGTCGACCAGCTCGACCGCCGTCGGGCCGAGCGTGACGATGTGCTGCGCCGCCGCCATGGCCGCGCGGAAGGTGGGGAAGTTGACGACCCCGAGCACGCGCGCCTTCGGCAACGGCGCGAGCTTCAGCGTCAGCTCGCGCGACCAGGCGAGCGTGCCTTCGGCGCCGACCAGCAGGTGCGCCAGGTTGACGCTGCCGTCGCCGGTGTAGGGCTTCTCGCTCTGGCAGTCGAAGATGTCGAGGTTGTAGCCGGCGACGCGGCGCAGCACCTTCGGCCAGCGGCTCCGGATCTCGGCCGCGTGCCGCAGCGCCAGCTCGCGCACGAAGGCGCCGATCGCCGCGGCGCGCCCGCTCGCCGCCGAGAGCGGCCCGAAGTCGAGCTCGGCGCCGTCCGCGAGGCGGGCGCGGATGCCGAGCACGTTGTGCACCATGTTGCCGTAGGCGATGGAGCGCGAGCCGCAGGAGTTGTTGCCGGCCATCCCGCCGAGGGTCGCCTGCGCGCTCGTCGACACGTCGACCGGGAACCAGACGCCCTTGGCCTTCAGCTGCGCGTTCAGGTGGTCGAGGACGAGGCCCGGCTCGACCGTCGCCGTCATCGCCTCGGCGTCGACCGCGAGGACGCGGCGCAGGTGCTTGGTGGTGTCGATGACGAGGCCGGCGCCGGTCGTCTGGCCGCACTGGCTCGAGCCGCCGCCGCGCGGCACGACGGGCACGCCGAGCTCGCGCGCGATCTGCAGCGCGACGGCGACGTCGCGATCGCTCTTGGGCACGAGCACGCCGATGGGCACGACCTGGTAGATGGACGCGTCGGTGGCATAGCGGCCGCGGTCGTCGGCGGCGAACAGGACGTCGCCCTCGGTCTCGCGGCGCAGGCGCCGGGCGAGCGCCTCCGACACATCGTTCGCGGGGGCCGGGAAGGACACCATGGAGGTCATGCGAGATTGAATGCCAGAATGAACCGCAACCAGGCGCGAATGATGCTCGACCTCGACTTTCACCCCACGGGCCGTCACTTCCTGCAGATCCCCGGGCCAAGCCCGGTGCCCGATCGCATCCTGCGGGCCATCAGCCTGCCGACCATCGATCACCGGGGGCCGGAGTTCGGGGCGCTCGGCCGGCAGGTGCTCGGCAAGGTGCGCGAGGTCTTCAAGACCCGCCAGCCGGTGGTCATCTATCCGGCCTCGGGCACCGGCGCCTGGGAGGCGGCGCTCGTCAACACGCTGAACCCGGGCGATACCGTCCTGATGTACGAGACCGGCCACTTCGCGTCGCTGTGGGAGAAGATGGCGCAGCGGCTCGGCCTCGTCACCGAGTTCCTGCACGGCGGCGGCAGCGATCCGCTGCTGCCCGAGGCGCCGCACTGGCGCCGCGCGGTCGATGCCAACGTCATCGAGGAGCGCCTGCGCCGCGACCCCGAAAAGAAGATCAAGGCGGTGTGCGTGGTCCACAACGAGACCTCCACCGGCGTCCTCTCCGACATCGCTGCCGTGCGGAAGGCGATCGACGCCGCCGGCCATCCGGCGCTGCTGCTGGTCGACTCGATCTCCGGCCTCGCCTCGGCCGACCTGCGCCACGACGAGTGGGGCATCGACGTCACGATCGGCGGCTCGCAGAAGGGGCTGATGCTGCCGCCGGGGATCGGCTTCAACGCGATCTCGGCGCGCGCCTTCGAGGCGGCGAAGAAGGCGACGCTGCCGCGCGCCTTCTGGGCCTGGGAGGAGATCGTCGCCATGAACGCCGATGGCTACTGGCCGTCGACGCCGAACACCAACCTGCTCTACGGCTTGAACGAGTCGCTCGACATGCTGCTCGGCGAAGGCCTCGACAACGTCTTCGCCCGGCACGATCGCTGGGCCGCCGGCGTCCGTGCGGCGGTGGCCGCCTGGCAGCTGCCGACGCAATGCGCCGACCCGGCGCGGCACTCGCCGGTGCTGACCGGCGTGATGATGCCGGCGGGCGTCGATGCCGACGCCGTGCGGCGCCTGATCCACGAGCGCTTCGACCTCTCTCTCGGCACCGGCCTCGGCAAGGTGAAGGGCCGCATGTTCCGCATCGGCCACCTCGGCGACAGCAACGACCTCACCTTGCTCGGCACGCTCGCCGGCTGCGAGATGGGGCTGAAGCTCGCCGGCGTCCGCCTGGCGGCGAGCGGTGTCCAGGCGGCGATGGAGCACTTCGCCAGCCACGCGGCGCCGAGCGGCCTGGCCCGCGCCGCCTGAGCGTGCACGACATTCGAAGCAACGGAGACGACGACGTGACCTTCCGCAGACGCACCCTCATCCAGGCCGCCGGCGCGGCCGCCGCCAGCCTCGGCCTGCCTCACCTCATGGCCCAGGAGTGGCCGAACGCGCCGGTGCGCATCGTCGTCGGCTTTCCGCCGGGCGGCGGCACCGACGCGCTGGCGCGCGTCGTCGCCCAGAAGCTGACCGGCATGTGGAACCAGCAGGTCATCGTCGAGACCAAGGCCGGCGTCGCCGGCGTGCTCGCCGCCGAGTACACCTCGCAGCAGCCGAGCGACGGCAGCGTGCTGCTGATGGCGCACATCAACAGCCACGCCCTCGCGCCGAGCCTGCAGCCGAAGCTGCGCTACGACGTCGAGCGCGACTTCGTCCCCATCGTGCTCGTCGGCGTGACGCCGAACCTGCTGATCTGCCACCCGGGCCAGAAGGCGCAGACGGTGCCGGAGCTGGTCGCGCTCTGCAAGACGCAGCCGGGGTCGGTGAGCTTCGGCTCGGCCGGCCAGGGCTCGGCCCAGCACCTCGCGCTCGAGATGTTCAAGCTGCAGGCCAAGGTCGACGCCCTGCACGTGCCGTACAAGGGCAGCGGGCCGCTGCTCACCGACCTCATCGGCGGCCAGATCCAGTACAGCTTCGAGACGATGACGGCGGCGACGCCGCACGTGAAGAACGCCAAGGTCGTCGCCATGGCGCAGACGCGCGCCAAGCGGGCCAAGGGCCACCCGAACGTGCCGACGATGCAGGAGCTCGGCTTCCCCGGCTTCGAGGCGACCACCTGGTACGGCCTGGTGGGTCCCGGCAAGCTCTCGCCGGCGATCGCCGACAAGGTCAACCGCGACGTCAACACCGTCCTGGCGATGCCCGACGTGCAGGAGCGCCTCGACACCTACGGCGCCGAGGACGGCGGCGGCTCGCGCGACAAGTTCAAGCAGTTCATCGGCAGCGAGATCGCGAAGTGGGCGAAGGTGGTGAAGGAAGGCAACGTGAAGGTGGAGAGCTAGTCGCGGCGGGCGATCTCCCAAAAGGAAGACGGACATGGCGCTCTACCGCATCGACGGCCACTCTCCCGACGTGCCGGCCTCGGCCTACGTCGCCGCCGAAGCCACCCTCATCGGCCGCGTCTCGCTGGGCGAGCGCGCCAGCGTCTGGGCCGGCGCCGTCGCTCGCGCCGACAACGAGCCGATCCGGATCGGCACCGAGTCGAACGTCCAGGAAGGCGCGGTGCTGCACGCGGACCCGGGCTTTCCGCTCGACATCGGCCCGCGCGTCACGGTCGGGCACCAGGCCATGCTGCACGGCTGCACCGTGCACGAGGGCTCGCTGATCGGCATCCAGTCGGTGGTGATGAACGGCGCCGTGATCGGCAAGGGCTGCCTGGTCGGGGCCGGCGCGGTCGTCACCGAAGGCAAGACCTTCCCGGACCGCTCGCTGATCATCGGCGCGCCGGCCAAGCGGGTGCGCGAGCTGAGCGAGGACGAGGCGGCCGGGCTGGTCCGGATCGCAACGTCCTACGCCAGCCGGGGCGAGAAGTTCCGTTCAGAATTGGAACGCGTGGGCTGACACGCCCGCGGCTGCGGAGCATCCGATGGCCGACCTGTTCGACAACCCGATGGGGCTGATGGGCTTCGAGTTCGTCGAGTTCGCCGCGCCGACGTCCGGCGTGCTCGAGCCCGCGTTCGAGAAGCTGGGCTTCACGCTCGTGGCCCGGCACCGATCGAAGGACGTCCTGCTGTACCGCCAGGGCGACATCAACTTCATCGTCAACCGCCAGCCGAAGAGCCTCGCCGCGTACTTCGCGGCCGAGCACGGACCGTCGGCCTGCGGCCTGGCGTTTCGCGTCCGCGACTCGCACAAGGCCTACGAGCGGGCGCTCGCCCTCGGTGCCCAGCCGGTCGAGATCCCGACCGGCCCGATGGAGCTGCGCCTGCCGGCGATCAAGGGGATCGGCGGCGCGCCGCTCTACCTGATCGACCGCTTCGAGGACGGCAAGTCGATCTACGACATCGACTTCGAGTTCATCGAGGGCGTCGAGCGCCACCCGGTCGGGCACGGCCTGAAGCTGGTCGACCACCTGACGCACAACGTCTACCGCGGCCGCATGGCGTTCTGGGCCGACTTCTACGAGCGCCTCTTCAACTTCCGCGAGATCCGCTACTTCGACATCCAGGGCGAGTACACCGGGCTCACCTCGAAGGCGATGACCGCGCCCGACGGCCGGATCCGCATCCCGCTCAACGAGGAGTCGAAGAAGGGCTCGGGGCAGATCGAGGAGTTCCTGATGCAGTTCAACGGCGAGGGCATCCAGCATGTGGCGCTCCTCACCGACGACCTGCCGGCCACGATCGACAAGCTCGCGCTCGCCGGCGTGCCGCTGATGGACCCGCCGAACGACGTCTACTACGAGATGCTCGAGGAGCGCCTGCCCGGGCACGGCCAGCCGATGCCGGAGCTGAAGACGCGCGGCATTCTCGTCGACGGCTCGACCGAGGGCGGCCGGCAGCGCCTGCTGCTGCAGATCTTCTCCAAGACGATGCTCGGCCCGGTGTTCTTCGAGTTCATCCAGCGAAAGGGCGACGACGGCTTCGGCGAAGGCAACTTCAAGGCGCTGTTCGAGTCGATCGAGCGCGACCAGGTCCGCCGCGGCGTCCTCGCCACCGAGACATGACGCCGTACCAGTCGGGCTTCGGCAACGAGTTCGCCACCGAGGCGCTCGAAGGCGCGCTTCCGGTCGGCCGCAACTCGCCGCAGCGCTGCCCGTACGGGCTGTACGCCGAGCAGCTCTCGGGCACCGCCTTCACGGCGCCGCGCGCCGACAACCGGCGGACCTGGCTCTACCGCATCCGCCCGGCGGCCATGCACCCGCCCTTCGAGCGAGCCGGCGACGGCCGGCTGGTCAGCGACTTCGACGCCGAGCCGACGCCGCCCAACCAGCTGCGCTGGAATCCGCTGCCGCTGCCCGAGGCGCCGACCGACTTCGTCGCCGGCCTCGTCACCTTCGCCGGCAACGGCGACGCGCGCGCGCAATCGGGCGCGGCCGTGCACCTCTACGCCGCCAACCGCTCGATGCAGAAGCGCGCCTTCTACAGCGCCGACGGCGAGCTGCTCGTCGTGCCGCAGCAGGGCCGGCAGCGCTTCGTCACCGAGCTCGGGGTCATCGACGCGGAGCCGCAGGAGATCGTCGTCATCCCGCGCGGCATCCGCTTCAAGGTCGAGCTGCTCGATGGCGAGGGCCGCGCCAGCGCGGCGGGCGCCGCCCGCGGCTACGTCTGCGAGAACCACGGCGCACCCTTCCGCCTGCCCGACCTCGGCCCCATCGGCTCGAACGGGCTGGCCAACCCGCGCGACTTCCTGACGCCGGTGGCCGCCTACGAGGACAGCGACGAGCCGCACGAGCTGGTCGCGAAGTTCATGGGCCATCTCTGGACCACGCGGCTCGGCCACTCGCCGTTCGACGTGGTCGCCTGGCACGGCAACCACGCGCCGTACAAGTACGACCTGCGCCGCTTCAACGCCATCGGCTCGATCAGCTACGACCACCCGGACCCGTCGATCTTCCTGGTCCTGCACAGCGCCTCGGCGGTGCCGGGCACGAGCGACATCGACTTCGTCGTCTTCCCGCCGCGCACGCTGGTGATGCAGGACACCTTCCGGCCGCCCTGGTTCCATCGCAACGTCGCCAGCGAGTTCATGGGCCTGATCGAGGGCCGCTACGACGGCAAGGCCGAGGGCTTCCTGCCGGGCGGCGCCAGCCTGCACAACGCCCTGACGGGGCATGGTCCCGACGCCGAGACCTTCGAGAAGGCCAGCTGCGCCGACCTGTCGAAGCCTCATGTCATCGCCGACACCATGGCGTTCATGTTCGAGAGCCGCCAGGTCTGGAAGCCGACCCGGCAGGCGCTCGGGTCGGCCGAGCTGCAGGACGACTATTTCCGCTGCTGGCAGGGGCTGCGCAAGCACTTCGACCCGACCCGCCGCTAGCCCGGGCGGCGGCAAGCGCGCCGCGGGTCAGAAGAACATCTTCGGCAGCCACAGCACGAGCTGCGGCATGTAGGTGATCACCACCAGGCTGACGAGCAGCGGCGCCAGCCACGGGAGGATCGCCATGGTCGTCCGCTCGAACGACAGGTTGGCGACGCGGGCGAGCACGAACAGCACCATCCCCATCGGCGGATGGAGCAGGCCGATCATCAGGTTGAGCACCATCACCAGACCGAAGTGGACCGGGTCGACGCCGAGCTGGGTGGCGATCGGCAGCAGGATGGGCACCAGGATGGTGATGGCGGCCGTCGGCTCGAGGAAGCAGCCGACGAAGAGCATCAGCAGGTTGGCCAGCAGCAGGAAGACCCACGCTTCCTTGGTGAAGGCCAGGACCCACGCGGCGATGTCGGCGGTGACGCCGGTGGCCGTGAGCATCCAGCCGAAGATGGAGGCGGCGGCGACGATGAAGAGCACCGTGCTCGTCGTCTCGACGGTGTCGATGCAGACCCGCACGAACATCTTCCACTTCAGCGTGCGGTACCAGGCGAAGCCGAGGATCATGGCCCACACGCAGGCGGCGATGGCGCCCTCGGTGGGCGTGAAGAGGCCGGTGGTCATGCCGCCGATCAGCAGCACCGGCGTCATGATCGGCAGCAGCGCCTCGAAGCGGAAGATGCGGTCGATGACGAAGAGGAAGGCGAGGCCGATGAAGACCGAGATCTGCGCCGGTGCGCCGATGCGGCTGACGACGAGCCAGAGCATGAGCGGCCAGCCGACCACCACGCCGAGCTCGATCAGCGACTTGCCGAAGCGGCTGCTCGAGAACTTGATATCGCCGCCCCACTTGTTCTTGTGCGCGTAGTAGGCGACCGTCAGCATCATCAGCGCCGCCATCAGCAGCCCGGGCAGCAAGCCGGCCAGGAACAGGGCGCCGATCGAGACGTTGGCCATCATCCCGTAGATCACGAAGGGAAGGCTGGGCGGGATGATGGGGCCGAGCGTCGCCGAGGCGGCCGTCACCCCGACCGCGAACTCGGTCGGGTAGCCGTGCTCCTTCATCGCCTTGATCTCGATCGTGCCGAGCCCGGCCGCGTCGGCGATGGCGGTGCCGCTCATGCCGGCGAAGATCACCGAGCCGACGACGTTGACGTGGCCGAGCCCGCCCTTCAGCCAGCCGACGAGCGCTAGGGCGAAGTTGTAGATGCGGGTCGTGATGCCGGCGTTGTTCATCAGGTTGCCGGCGAGGATGAAGAACGGCACGGCGAGCAGCGGGAAGCTGTCGATGCCGTTGACCATCCGGTGGATGACGACGAAGGGCGGCAGGTTGCCGGAGAGCAGAATGTAGACCAGCGACGCGCCCGCCATGGCGATGGCCACCGGAAGCCCGCTGCTCATGAAGAGCAGGAAGATGATCTTCAGCATGGCGCGCTCAGTCCGCGAGCGTCGTCATCGGACGTTCGAGCACGCTCCAGCCGCGCCGCCAGTGCACGCGCGCGACCTGGATCGAGCGGAAGGTCATGGCCGCGAAGCCCAACAGGCAGAGGGCGTAGACGATGTTCATCGGCGCGTCGACCACCGTCATGCGCGTCTGGTTGCCGATCTTCAGCATCATCTGCACGGTCACGAAGGTGGCCGCAGCGAAGAACAGGATGCGCAGCACGTCGACGATGCGCGACAGCCAGCGCCCGACGGCTGCCGGCAGGTGCCGGTAGAAGAAGTCAACCTGGATCTGGCTGTTCTTGGCGACGCCGATCGCGGCGCCGACGAAGACCACGCCGATCAGCATGTAGCGGGCGACCTCCTCCGTCCACGCGGCGGAGTCGTTCAGCACGTAGCGGGTGACGAACTGGTAGAGGACCGTCAGGCCGAGCAGCCAGAAGATGCCGAGGGCGATCCAGCCCTCGGCGATCGTGTCCGAGAGGACGACGGCTTCATCGTGGACGTGGAAGTGGCCTTCGTCATCGATGATCCGTTCTTCGTCGGCCATGCCGGCGCGCCGCCTACTTCAGGTTGACGATGCGGTCGTAGTCCTGCTGGCGGTAGCCGAGGTCGGTGGGCTTGGTCGTCTTCAGCACCGCCTCGCGGAAGGCGTTCTTGTCGACCGTGATGACGTTGTTGCCCTTCTTCTTGAACTCGTCGACGAGGCGCACCTCGGATGCGGCGATCTCCCGGCTGGCCCGGTCGGCGGCCTCGGCGGTCACGTCCGCGAAGATCTTCTTGTCCTCGGCCGAGAGCTTGCTCCAGGTCTGGCCCGAGATCACGGTCAGCAGCGAATCGATGATGTGGCCGGTGAGCGAGATGTTCTTCTGCACCTCGTAGAACTTCTTCGCCTCGATCGTCGGCAGCGGGTTCTCCTGCGCATCGACGGTGTTGTTCTGCAAGGCGAGGTAGACCTCGGCGAAGGCGATCGGCGTCGCGTTCGCGCCGAGCGCCTTCGGGAACGCCATGTAGGCCGGTGCGTCGGGCACGCGGATCTTCAGGCCCTTCATGTCCTCCGGCTTGGTCACCGGCTTGGCGGCGCTCGACGTGACCTGGCGCGCGCCGTAGTAGGTGAGCGCCGTGATGTGGTTGCCGGTCTTGTCGTCGTAGGCCTTGGCGAGCTCCTTGAAGACGTCGCTCTTGGCGTACTTCAACTGGTGCTCGGCGTCGCGAAAGATGAACGGGAAGTACGACACGGCGAGCGGCGGGTGGCTGCGTGCGGCGAAGCTCGCGCCGGTGAGGATGATGTCGACCGTGCCGAGCGTGAGGCCCTGGTTGATGTCGGATTCCTTGCCGAGCGTCGACGCCGGGAACACCTGGACCTCGTAGCGCCCGTTGGTGCGCTTCTTGATCTCGTCGCCGGCCCAGACCGACCACTTGTGATACGGCTCGGACACTTCGTAGACATGCGCCCACTTCAGCTTGGTCTGCGCGTGCGCAGTGCCGAGCGCCGCGAAGGCGCTGGCGGCGACCGCGCAGGCGACGAAGGTCTTGAGGGCGAAACGTTTGCTGGTCATCGTGGCAGGCTCCGGGTAGGGTGAAATCACGGTACGGTCGCGTGCCGCCGCAACCCATCGGGCGAAACCCTGAAGCGGCGCGGACACCGCCACCGTCATTTCTGCCAACGAGGGAAATTCATGAGGCTTCGCAACAAGACCGCGCTCGTCACCGCCGCTGGCCAGGGCATGGGCCGGGCGAGCGCGCTGGCCCTGGCCGAGGAGGGGGCGGAGGTCTGGGCCACCGACGTCGACGCCCGCCTGCTCGAGTCCTACGCCGGCGTCGCGAACGTGCGGACGGCGCGCCTCGACGTCCTCGACGCGAAGGCGATCGACACCTTCGTCGCCGGCTCGCGAAGATCGACTTCCTCTTCAACGTCGCCGGGCGGGTCGACAACGGCAGCGTGCTCGACGCCAGCGAGGCCGATCTCGAGGCCGCCTTCGCCCTCAACGTGCGGGCCCAGTTCCGCATGATCCGCGCCGTCCTGCCGAAGATGCTGGCCGCGGGCGGCGGCAGCATCGTCAACATGGCGAGCATCGCCTCGAGCATCCGCGGCCTGCCCGGCCGCTGCGTCTACGGCACGACCAAGGCGGCGGTCATCGGCCTGACCAAGAGCGTCGCCGCCGACTACGTCAGGCAGGGCATCCGCTGCAACGCGCTCTGTCCCGGCACCGTCGACACGCCCTCGCTCGAAGAGCGCATCCAGGCGCACGCCGACCCGGTCGCGGCGCGGCAGGCCTTCGTCGCGCGCCAGCCGATGGGCCGGCTCGCGCAGGCCGAGGAGATCGCGCCGATGGTCGTCTACCTGGCCAGCGACGAGTCGCGCTTCGCGACCGGGCAGGCTTTCTGCATCGACGGCGGCATGACCATCTGAGGCGGCGGCAGCGCGCGCCCGCCGCGCACCTCGTCGCGACGGCTCAGCGCCGCGCCCGCTGGAGCGCCTGCTCCAGGTCGGCGATCAGGTCGCCCGCGTCCTCGATGCCGACCGAGAGTCGAAGCAGGTCCGGTGGCGCCGGCGTGCCGGCGCCTTCGACGCTGGCGCGGTGCTCGACCAGCGATTCGGTGCCGCCGAGCGAGGTCGCGCGCTTCCACAAGGCGACGTGCGCGGCGGTGGCGATTGCCGCCGCCTCGCCGCCCTTGACGCGGATCGACAGCATGCCGCCGAAGCCGCCCTGCATCTGCCGCCGCGCGACCGCATGCCCGGGCGCGCCCGGCAAGCCGGGATAGAGCACGGCCTCGACGCGATCGTGGCGCTCGAAGTGCTCGGCGATGCGCTGCGCCGACTGCGAGGCGCAGCGCACGCGCAGATAGAGCGTGCGCATGCCGCGCAGCAGCAGCCAGGCCTCGAACGAGCCGAGCGTGGCGCCGAGCTGGGCCCGGATCGTCTTCACGCGCTGCCAGAAGGCGTCGTCCTCGCGCGTCACGAGCACGCCGGCGATCAGGTCGGAGTGGCCGTTCAGGTACTTGGTGCCCGCATGCATGACGATGTCGGCGCCGTGCTCGAGCGGCCGCGTCAGCACCGGCGAGGCGACCGTGGAATCCACCGCCACGCGCGCGCCCGCGGCGTGGGCGATGGCCGCGGTGGCGGCGATGTCGGTGACGGTCCAGAGCGGATTCGCCGGCGTCTCGATCCAGACCAGGCGCGTCCTGCCGGGCCGCACCGCCGCGCGCACCGCCTCGGGATCGCTCATGTCGACGAGCTCGACCGCGAGCCCCCACTGCGTCGCGAAGTTCATCAGCCAGTTGCGCAGCGACCAGTACATGACCTTGGGCGCGAGGACGTGGTCGCCCGGCGCGAGCGCCTGGAAGACCGCCGTCGCCGCCGCCATGCCCGAGGCGAACAGCGCGGCGGCGGCGCCCTGCTCCAGCCGCGCGACGACGGCCTCGGCCTGGTCGAAGGCCGGGTTGTCGGCGCGCGCGTAGACGCGGCCCGAGCGGTACTGGTTGTCGGTGTCGCGCAGGAAGGTGGAGGAGACGTGGATGGGCGGCGTGATCGCGCGCGTCTTCTCGTCGATCCAGCCCAGCGCCTGGGCGGCGACGCTCTCGGGCTGGAGCGGTGGGGCGTCGTCCATGGGCAGGGCCTCGAGGGTGTTCCGGTGCGGCGCACTATAGGATCAATGCGGCAAGCGTCCGCATGGGATCAATGCGGCAAGCGTCCGCATGGGATCCATGCGGCAAGCGTCCTCACCGCGTCATGGCCGATTCCTGCTGCGCTCCTCCCGCACCTTCGGTGGACCCGCGCTATCGCCGCATCCTGTGGATCGCGCTGGCGCTGAACGTCGCCATGTTCGCGATCGAGGTCGCGGGCAGCCTGCGCTCCGGCTCGGTCTCGCTGCTCGCCGACGCCATCGACTTCATCGGCGACGCCGCGAACTACGCCCTGTCGCTCGCCGTGCTGTCGATGGCCATCGCCTGGCGCGCCCGCGCGTCGCTGGTCAAGGCGGTGTCGATGGCGGCCTTCGGCGTGTTCGTCCTCGGCCGCGCACTCTGGACGCTCGCGGACGGCGGCGTGCCCGAGCCGCTGACCATGGGCGCGATCGCCGTCCTGGCGTTCGCCGTCAACGTCTTCGTCGCCTTGCTCCTCTACCGCTACCGCACCGGCGACTCCAACATGCGCTCGGTCTGGATCTGCTCGCGCAACGACGCGCTCGGCAACGTCGCCGTCGCCGCCGCGGCCGTCGGCGTGTTCGGGACCGGCCGGGCGTGGCCGGATCTCGTCGTCGCGTCCGCAATGGCGGCCTTGGCGCTGAGCGGCGCCTGGAGCGTGATGCGGCAGGCCCGCCGCGAGCTGGCGGTGCCGCTCGAGACGACCTGAGCCGAACGACCGGGTGGAACGCGAAGGCGCCGTGGCGACTCGGAACCCGCGGCCGCCGTCGCGGCGCTCAAGCCGCGGAGCGCGTGCGGATGCGGGCGAACAGGCGGGCGGCGATTTCCTCGGCCGTGCTCGCGCGGGCAGCCCGCAGGCGCGCCACGAGCGTGCCCGACTCGGCTTTCGCCGCGGTGGCGCGGCCGGTCGCATCGAGGTCGGCGAAGGCGCCGTTGACCCGGAAGTAGATGTTCTCGGCCAGCGTCTGCAGCGGGTTCACCGGGCCCGCGAAGTCGGACATCGGCAGCAGCCCCATCTCCTCGTGGGTCAGGCGGAGCGCCTTGCGCGCCGCTTCCTGGTAGCCCTCGGGCGTCAGCCTGACGACGTTGCGATCGGTCAGATCGAGCGCGACCACGAGGTCCCGGAGCTGCTTGAGCCTGGCGTTCATCGACAACCTTCCGTCACGATGGTGAGCAGTGATTCGGCCGTTCCCGCGCCGACTTGAGCGCGCTCGTCCGGTGCGTCGCACCCGCCAAAGCAACTCCGGGGCCATCGACACGACTTCGCGACGCGGTTCACTGCGGCGGGCGAAGGGCGCACGCCGCGCGCCTGATCCACGTCAACGAGGCACATTCCTGTCGCGACGCGAACGCCCTCGGCGAGGCAAATGACGGAATACGACGCTTGGCCACCCTCCGCCCGGCCGCCAGGCCTGCGCGGGCGACGCAGAATCGACGCATGGACGGCGAACCCGACCCGCTGCCCGAGCGACCCGCACGCCGGCGCCGCATGCCGCTGCGGCTCCTGATCGGCGCCGTCGCCCTGCTCGCCGTCTGGGCGGCGGCCGCGCTCTACGTGCCACCGATCGTCGCCGCGCAGATCGAGCAGGCGGGCAGCCAGCATCTCGGCCGCCGCACGAGCGTCGGCCAGGTGGCCTTCAACCCCTGGACGCTCGAGCTGACCCTCGCCGACCTGGTTGTCGCCGGCGCGGCGCCGTCCTCGCCGCCGCTGCTGTCGATCAAGCGTGTCCGCGCCGACGTGGCCGCCGCGTCCATCGTCCGCTTCGCGCCGGTGATCGATGCGCTCGAGATGGACGCGCCGATGCTGCACGTGCGCCGCCTCGACGACGGTCGCTACGACGTCGACGACGTGCTGCAGCGGCTCGCCGCCCGGCCCGACAGCGAGCCGGCCCGCTTCGCGATGCACAACATCGTGGTGCGCGACGGCGGTGCCGACTTCGTCGACCAGCCGCTCCGGTCGACGCACCGCGTCCGCGCCTTCGATCTCGGCGTGCCCTTCGTCAGCTCGCTGCCGTCGCAGCGCGAGGTGAAGGTCGAGCCGCGCCTCGCGTTCACGCTCGACGGCAGCCGCTTCGACACCGGCGGCGCGGCGACCCCGTTCGGCGAGCGCGGCGACGGCGAGCTGCGCGTCCGCGTCGAGCGCCTCGACGTCGTCCCCTTCCTGGGCTACCTGCCGCGCGGGCTGCCGGCGCGCCTGCGCGCGGCGACGCTGACCGCCGACCTGCGCATCGCCTTCGAGCAGCGACCCCGGCTGTCGCTGAACGTGACGGGCAGCGTCGGCGCGCGCGACATCGAGGTCGTCGACGCGGCGGCGCGCGACCTGCTCCGGGTCGGCAGCGTCGAGGTGGCGATCGACGAGCTGCGCCCGCTCGAGCGGCGCGTCGCGTTGCGCAGCGTTGCCGTCGAGGCGCCGCGCGTCGTCGCCACGCGCGACGCCGCCGGCAAGGTCAACCTCCTCCTGGCCGGCGAGCCGCCCGCCGGCCGGGCGGCGCGCGTCGCGCGCCTGCCGCTGCCGAGCTCGGTGGCGTCGGCCGCCGCCCCGCGCCCCGCCCCTGGCGCGGCCGCCAGCGCCGCAAGCGCGGCGAACTCGATGCCGGCGGCGGACGCGACGGCGTGGAGGGCGAGCGTCGCCGCGCTCTCGGTGCGCGCCGGCCGGCTCGACTGGCACGACGCGACGACGAGCCCGGCGGCCCGCCTCGGCGTCGAGGGCTTCATGCTCGACGCCCGATCGATCGCCTGGCCGTTCGCCGCGCCGGTCGCCTTCCGCGGCGAAGGCTCGATCGCTGCCGGCCCCGAGCGCGGCAAGCTCGTCTTCTCGGGCAGCGGCCATGCCGGCGGTGCGGAGCTCGAGCTGTCGCTGGCGGCCCTGCCGCTCACGCCGCTGCAGCCGTACCTGGCCGGTGTGCTCGCCCAGCCGCTTGCCGGCTCGCTCAGCGTGCAGCTCAAGGTCGGCTGGCTGCCCGGCGGCGACGGCGCCTTCCCGAACGTGCGCGTCGACGCGCAGCGGCTCGCGGTGGCCGGACTGTCGATGGGCGCACGCACGTCGCCCGAGCTCGCGGCCGAGGAAGTCGAGCTGGGCGACGTCCGCGTCGACACCGCCGCCCGGTCGGCGACCATGGGTCGCGTGCTCTTCCGCGCCCCCACCGTGCGCGTCGAGCGCGACCGCGAGCGCCGCTGGAACGTCGAGCGCT
>DATAGP010000006.1:0-55246 GCA_036263655.1 Caldimonas sp.
AGCGACCCTCGCGCTCGGCGGTGCCGGCCGCATCGACCAGGCTGGCGAGCAGCCCCTGGCCGCAGCCGATGTCGAGGACGCGCGCCCGTGGCGCGATGAGCCCGCGCTCCACCAGATGTCCGAAGACCGGGTCCCAGCGCAGCTTGCCGCGCGCGAAGTGCCAGGCGAAGCGGCCGGCCCGCCGGTACGGCTCGCTGGCCCCGTCGATGAGCGACCGCCACAGCGCCGAGGGCGGGGCGTCGCTCACGGCGCTGCGTCGCTCACGACCCTGGGTCCCGCTCATGCCGCTGCGTCGCCGCGCGCCGCTGCCGGCAAGGTGACGGCACGCACGCCGGCCGGCGCGAAGCGCGCCAGCAGGCCGGGCAGGGCGGCCAGGATGAGCGGCTGGTCGCCGGCGGTGCGCGCGGCGTTGCCGTCGTGCAGGAGCAGGATGTCGCCGGCGGCCAGGCCGCGGCTCAGCCGCCGCACGAGCGCTTCGGGCTCGCGCCGCACCGTGTCGAAGCCGCGCCGCGTCCAGCTCACGAGCTGCAGGGCGAGCCGCTCGAGCACCGGCGCGAGGAAGGGATTGCGGAGGCCCGCCGGAGCGCGGAAGAAGCTCGGCGCTTCGCCGGTGATGTTGGCGAGCCGGTCCTGGGCGGCGCGGATCTCGTCGGCCATCGCCGCCGGTCCGAGCAGCGAGAACGCCTTCGAGTGCCGGTCGCTGTGGTTCTGCACGCTGTGTCCGCGGCGCACGATGTCGCGGCAGAGGGCCGGGTGCGCCGCCGCCGTCCGCGCGATGCAGAAGAAGGTCGCCGGAACCCGGGCTTCGTCGAGCAGGTCGAGGACCGCGGGCGTGACCTCGGGGTCGGGGCCGTCGTCGATCGTCAGCGCGATCTCGTGCCGTGCGATGGCCGCGGCGGGAAGGCGCGTCCAGTTCGAGCCGAGCCACCTCGAGCGCGGCCAGAGACCTGCGCCGGTGAGGGCCAGGTGATTGGCGGCGACAGCGCCCAGCGCCCAGGGCCACTCGGCCGGGAACGCGACCGCGGAGAGGCCGGCGCCGACGTGGAGGGCGGCGCTCGCGGTCACGTAGGGGGGCCACGAGCGAGGTCCGGTGGCGAGGCGCGGCGAGGCAGGCGCGCGGGGAGCGGTCGGCGGGGTCGTCACGGCAGCGCGATTTTCCCATGCGCGATCGGCGGCCCCGACGCCGTGCCGATGAACGACGCGGAGAGGAGGAGGCAGAGCAGGGCGCCCGGCGCGACGACCTCGCCGATCGCCCGCAGCACCGGGATGCCGGACACCGCCAGCAGGCCGAACGAGGCCACCGTCGTCAGGGTGGCGAGGAGCAGCGACGCCAGCGTGTCGCTGTCGCTCCTGCCGTGCTCGCGGAAGTGATCGAAGAAGAGCGCGTAGTTCGAGCCGATCGCGGCCGTGAGCAGGATGCCGACGAGGTGCAGGATGCCGAAGGCGACGCCACCGGCGGAGAGCGCTCCGAGCACCAGCAGCGTCGAGGCGGCGATCGGCACGACGATGCGACCGAGACGGCGCGCACTGCGCAGCTGCCAGCCGAGGAGGGCGAGCACGGCGACGGCGCCGGCCGCCGCCTGCCAGGCCGCCTGAAGGAGGAAGCGGTCGTAGATGGCGTCGAGCTCGGCCTTGACCGCTACAAGGCGCGCGCCGGGCACGTCGGTGAGCGCCGTGCGCACGCGTGCCGCATCGAGGCGGCCGGCCTCGGGCAGCTGCAGGTTGACGAGCGCCCGCCACGGCCGGCTGCCGTCCCCGCGCAGCAGCAGGCCGTCGACGGCCACGCCGAGCGGCGTGCCTTCGAGGTCGGCGCGGGCAACGGGCCTCTGCGCGCGAGCCGCCTGCACGTCGGCGACGAACGGGCCGAGCCGCTGGAGCGGGATTGGGCCTCCCTCGGTCGCCGCCGCCAGCCTCGTCGTCAAGGTCGCCTCGTCGGGCAGCGCCGCGCGGCGCAAGGCTTGGGTCCGCGGGCTCGGCAGGAAGCGCGCCGGCGAGTCGTAGCCGGCGAGCACCCCGTCGCGCACCAGTTGGTCGAGACGGGTGCCGACCGCCTCGGCCGCCTCCAGCGCCGCCGTTTCGTCGGGTGCCGAGACCGCGACGAGCATGCCGGCATCCGGCGCGCCGACGTCGGCGCGGAGGGCGGCGTCGAGGGCCAGGTCCGTGGGACCGATGGGGCTCAGCGACATCAGCTCGCCGCGCCAGGGCGAGGGCAGGAAGGCGAGCGCGGCGGCGGCGATGAAGGTGATGCCGAGGAAGACCCAGCGCGCGCGCGGCAGCGCATCGGAGAGCAGCTGCATGAAGCGGCCGAGCTGCCGGCGCAGCCCCTGCCCCGGCGCGCCGCGCGGCGCCAGCACCGGGAAGACGAAGCGCGTCGTCGCCGCGGCGGCGAGCAGGCCGGCGATCGAGAACACGCCGAGCTGGGCCAGGCCGGGGAAGCCGGAGAAGACGAGCGCCCCGAAGCCGATGACGGAGGTGAGCAGGCCCAGCCGGATCGTCGGCCAGCTCTCGCGCAGCCAGCGCGCGGCGCCCGCAGGCGCCGGCGTGTCGTCCGACGCCGCACCGGCGGCGGGCCGCGCCTGGATCAGGTAGTAGATCGCGTAGTCGACGGCCTCGCCGATGAGCGTCGTGCCGAAGCCGAGCGTCATGCCGTGCACCTGCGAGAAGCCGAGGCTCACCGCGGCGATGCCGGCGAGGATGCCGGTCGCCACCGGCAGCATGGCGATCGCCAGCGAACGAAGCGAGGCGAACGCGACGACGAGGAAGGCGACGACCAGCACCGAGCCGAAGAGCGCCAGGCGCTCGACGGCGCTCCTGATGCGCTCGCGCGAGCTCACGCCGAACTTGCCGGCACCGGAGAGCTGCAGGCGCAGGCCCGGCGCTGCATTCCTCGCGAACGCCGCCCCGATCGCCTCGAGCGCCGCCTGCTGGCCGTCGAGGTCGCCGCCGTCGGCTTTCGTCGTGGCGACGAGCACGGCACGCGGCGCGCTGCGCGACACCCAGACGCCGTTCTCGCTGCGCGGCGCGTGCGCCGGCGTCATCGCCTCGGCGATGCGCAGCGTCTCGCCGGTCGGGTCGCGAAAGAGGATCGGCTTGAGCAGCGAGCCGGCCGGCGTGCCGAGCAGCGACACGGTCTCGTCGATCGCACTGCGCAGTCCCTCGACCTCGAAGCGCGCCGCGTCGACGGCCGGGCTGAGCGCATAGCGGTGCTCGAAGACGAAGCGGCCGACGTCGGCCCACGCCGCGGTGTCGCCGTTGCTCACCGAGGTGAACCGCGGATCGGCGCGGAGCGCGGCGGCGAGCTGCCGCGACGCTTCCGCGCGCTGTGTCGCGCCCTCGGCCGCGCCGCCACCCTCGATGCCGATGAAGACCATCCGCGAGGCGGCCCCGTTCTTCACCTGGTCGAGCAGCACGGCCTGCTCCGCCGTCGGCGCCGACGGCAGGAACGCGGACAGGTCGGCGACGTAGTCGGCGCGCACGGCGACGACGAGCGCCACGGCGCAGCCGAGGAGCCAGAGGACGACGGCGAGGACGCCCGTGCGGCCGCGCGGCGGGTCGGCCGTCATCGTGTCAGGACGGGCCGCGCCCGGGGCTCAGCGGCGTGATCGTCATCACCGAGCGATCGCCGTCGGCGAGCAGCACCTGCACCTCGCGCACCACCGATTCGCGGCCGGCGACCCGCACCGACGCGACCTGGCCGCGCAGCCGCGCGTCGCGCGGCACGAGCTCGAGCGTCCACGCCTCAGGGCCGCCCGATACCGTCGTCGCGAACAGGCGCTCGAGCGACTCGCGGTTGCCGGTCAGCGTCCCGCGCACGGCCTCGACGATCACCGCCGCCTCGGGCGAGGCGTCGAGCTGCATGGTCCGGCTGCGGTCGCCGAAGCTCATCGTCAGCGTGTTGCCTTCGACCGCGAGCTTCTCGCGTCGCGGCCGCAGCGTTTCGCGGACGAAGACATCGGGCGAGCGGAAGGAGAGACGTCCCGACGATGCGAGCGTGCGGTCGAGCATCTCGATGCGCCGGGTCTCGGTGAATGTCGCTTCCCCCGACTTCACGCGCTGCAGCAGGGCGGTGAGCGCGGCGAGGTCGAACGGCCCGGCCGCCAGCGAGCGCAGCGACGCGCCGGCGAGGCCGGCGGACAGGAGCGCGAGGACGACACCGCGCCGCTCAGTTCGGGCCTTGGTGCTGCGGATCGGCGGGTGCATCGGACCAGAAGTCGTAGAAGTTGAACCAGTTGTACGGCGCCTCGCGGCACAGCGACTCGACGATGGCGGCGTAGCGCTCGACGCCGGCGCGGATCGCCGCGTCGCGCTCGGCGCCGGTCATCGCCCGGGCCCCGGTGTAGTCGACGATCGGCATGAAGCGCAGGTCGTAGTGTCCGCCGCCGCGGTAGATGCCGGCCATGAAGACGACCCTTCGGCGCAGCATGGCGGCGAGGCGGAACGGTCCGTCCGGAAACCAGGCCGGTGCGCCGAGGAAGGAGACGCAGACGCCCTTCGATCGCTGCGGGTTGCCCGGCAGGGTGCGGTCGGCGAGCAGCCCGGCCAGCCCGCCTTCGTCGAGCCACTGGCGCAGCTGTAGCATGGCGTCGACCCGGCCGAGGCCGATCGTGTGCAGCTTTGCCTTCGGGGCGATCGCGGCCAGGGTGTCGTTGATCAGGCGCGCGTTGTCCTCGTACATGATCATCGCGACGCGCAGGCCCTTGTCGAGGCCGATCATGCGCAGCGCCTCGAAGCTGCCGAGGTGGGCACCGAAGGCGAGCACGCCCTCGCCGCGCTCGAACGGGGCCATGATCTCCTCGACGCCGTGTGCCTCGAAGCGGAACTCGTCGAAGCGCTCCTGCAGGAGATAGACGCGGTCGAGAACCACCGAGGCGAAGGCGAGCACGTGCCGGTAGCCGTCGCGCCAGGTCGCGGGTCGGCCGAGCACGCGCGTGAGATAGGCCTTCGATGCACGCCGCGCCGAGCCGCCGAAGATCACGAAGTAGAGCGCGATCGGCGGCAGCAGCAGGCGCGTCGCCCGGCGACCGGCGCCGAGCGCGACCGAGCGCATCAGGCGCAGCAGCGGCAGGCTGCTGCGCTCGCGCTGGCGGGCCCAGCCGGTCGGCGGCGCGGCGCTGCTGTCGGCCTTCATCGCGGCTCGCCGCTGGCGGCGTCGGCACGGCCGAACTGCCCGCTTGCGACCACCTGCTCGCCCGCGCGAGCCGTCCAGGCCAGCGAGCGCGGGACGACCCGGAAGTCGATCGCCAGCGTCGTGCCCGGCCGCACCGGCGCCAGGAACTTGGCGACCTCGAGCACCGGCCGCGCGCCGATGCAGGCGGCGAGGACCGGATCGGCGCTCGCCGCCTCCAGCACCTCGGCGAGCAGCGCCACGCCCGGCAGCAGAGGCTGGCCCGGGAAGTGGCCGTCGAAAGCGGGGTGGTCCGGTGCGATCTCGACCCGGCAGGAGGCGGTCGTGCTCACGGCGCGTCCGCTGTCGACGCAGCGGCGGCGAGGGCAGCCAGCGACGCCGCGGTCAGCTTGCCCGTCGGCTCGCGTGGCAGAGCCTCGACCTGGACGATGCGCCGCGGCAGGAAGGCGGCATCGACGCGCTCGCGCAGCGCCGCGTGGATCTGCCGACGCGACAGCCCCGGCGCAACGACGAAGGCGATCAGTCGCGTGACCGCGGCGTCGTCGGCATCGTCCCTGGCGGGCGGCATCCAGAAGGCGCCGTCGACGACGCCGTCGATCGAGTTGAGGTGGAAGTTCAGGTGGCCGATGGAGCTGCGCTTGCCGGCGACGTTGACGAGATCGTTCGAGCGGCCGAGCAGGCGGAAGGTTTCGGGATCGAGGACTTCCAGCACGTCGGCCAGCACCGTCGCCTGCGGCACGTGGCCGCCGCTCACGCTCGCCTCGCTGCCGTCGCCGGACAGGCGCAGGCCATCGAAGGTGCGCCATTCGGGGCCGGACGTCGTGCGCCGCGTCGCCACCTGGCCGGCCTCGGTGCAGCCGTAGATCTCGACGAGCGGCGCCCGCAACGACTGCTCGGCGCGCGCGGCCAGCTGCGGCGCGAGCGGCGCCGTGGCGCAGACGACGAGCGCCAAGGGCGGTTGCCCGATGCCCGCGTCGAGCACGGCCTTGAGGTGGAAGGGCGTGGTCACCAGGATCCGGGGCGCCGGCACGGCCGCCAGGGCTGCGGCGACATCGGCCGGATAGAACGGCCGGCCGGCAGCGAAGGCGGCGCCGCCGTGCAGCGCGATCAGCACGCTCGACTCGAAGCCGTACATGTGCTGCGGCGGCACGGTGGCGACCAGCGCCATGCCGTCGAGCGACGTCCTGCCGATCCCCTCGGCGAGCCGCCGCGCCTCGGCGCGGGCGTTGCGCACCAGCAGGCCCCACGGCTTGGCATGCGGCACCGGGTCGCCGGTCGATCCGGAGGTGAGGACGTGCGCCGCCACGAGGTCGGCCGCGATGGAGGGGATCGCGCCCACGCCGTCGGTGTCGGCCGCTGCGCTCGCGTGGGCGACGCTCGGCAGGCCGTGCCCGTCGCCGCCGGTTTCGACGAGTGCATAGGCGCCGGCGAAGCGAGCCTTCAGCCGGGCGACGGTGTCGGCCAGGTGGTTGGGCGGCAGCAGGCTGGCATGTCCGCGCAGGAGGGCGGCGGCGAGGCCGACGGCGAAGCGGTAGCGGTCGCTCGACAGGTTCAGCATCGCCCCCGGTGCAGGCAGGCGCTCGGCAAGCGCCGATGCGTCGGCGATGTACTGGCGTCGCGTGATCGGCTCGCCGTCGCGCCAGGCGATCGGCAGATCGAGCTCGCCGGCGAGCAGGGGCGCGTCACTCATGGGGCAGGGGCGCGCTGCCGGGGGTCGGCCGTTCGGCGCGTTGCGAATAGGCGCGCATCGCCTGGCCCAGCGTCGCCCGCTCGAACTCGGGGTGGAGCCGGTAACGGACCGCGTACTCGCCGACGAACAGCAGGGCCATGGCCAGCGGTGTCAGCAGGTTGGCGAAGACCGCCCAGGCCTCGAACGGCGCGAACCGATGAAGGGCGATCGAGAGCATCGCCATGGCGACGAAGTAGAGCGTCCACAGCAGCGTGACCTTGCGCGAGTAGGCGACCATGCTCGCGGTGAGCCGGCCGTGCACGCGTCGCGCGAGGGCGGTGATCAGGGGCTCGCGGCCGGCCTGCAGCGTGCTCCCGAAGACGATGGCCAGCAGCAGGTGGATGCCGACGTGCTGGGCCAGGTACACGGTGTTCGGCGCGAGTCCGCCGCCGCGCCACGCCTGCACGACCAGGCCGAGGGTGGCGGCGGCGCCGAGGACGGCGAGCAGGCGCATGCCGCGCCGCGCCGCGACGAGCGTGGCGAAGGCCAGCATGGGACCGACCACGACCAGCGCGTTCCAGCCCGACGCCGGCGCCCGCGTCATCACCCAGTGCGTGGCCGCGACGTAGGCCGCTCCCGCCAACCCGACCACGACGTAGCGGGCGCGCATGTCGACGATCCCTCAGCTCTGGCGATGGGCGGCGATGTGGTCGGCCAGGCTCGCCAGCGACTTGAAGATGCGGACGTTGTCCTCGTCGTCCGAGCGCAGCTGGAAGCCGTAGCGCTGCGAGACGACGAGCGCCACTTCCAGGATGTCGATCGAGTCCAGGCCGAGCCCCTCGCCGTAGAGCGGCGCCTGCGGGTCGATGGCCGCCGGGTCGGTGTCGAGGTTGAGCGCTTCGACGAGCAGCCCGGCAACCTCGCGCTGCAGGTCGGTGTGTTGAAAAGTCATGCGTCTCGTCGGATGGCAGTGGGGCCCGGCGTGGCGGGTGGCCGGGGGTCCGGCGAACAGGTGGCGGTGGGCAGCCGACGGCGGGAAAGCGCTTGCGCAGCGGCCGGCAAGTCTAGCAAACGGGTGCCGGTGCACGCTCCTTCACATCGGGCAAGAAAGCTTCGCGTCCGGGATCACTCCACGCGCGCGCCGGTGGCCTTGACCACGCCTTCGTACTTCGCCAGCTCGCTTTTGACGAACGCCGCGAAGCGGTCGGGCGACGACGGGATCGGCTCGGCGAAGAGACCGGCCAGGCGGGTCTTGATCTCGGCCGAGTTGAGCGCGTCGACGAAGGCCTTGTTGAGTCGCTCCGTGACGTCGACCGCTAGGCGAGCCGGACCGAAGATGCCGAACCAGGTGTCGACGTCGAACGCGCCCAGCCCCAGCGAGCGGCCGCTCTCGGCGATCGTCGGCACCTCCGGCATCGCCGTCGAGCGGCGCTGGGTGGTGACGGCGATCGCGCGCAGCTTGCCGGCCTTGACGTTGGCCGAAGCCGCGGCGAGGTTGTCGAAGTTGAGGTCGACCTGGCCGGCGAGCAGCGCGAGCTGCGCCGGGTTGCCGCCGGCGTAGGGGATATGGACCATGAACACCCCCGCCTGCGCCTTGAACATCTCGCCGGCCAGGTGGCCGGCGCTGCCGTTGCCGCCCGAGCCGTAGTTGAGCTTGCCCGGGTTCTTCTTCGCGTAGGCGACCAGATCGGCGACGCTGGCGATGCCGAGCCGCGCCGCGTTCTCCGTGCTCATGACCAGCACGTTGGGCACCCGCGCCACGCCGGTGATCGGCGTGAAGTCGCGGATCGGGTCGTAGGGCATCTTCGCGAACAGCCACGGGTTGATGGCGTGCGTGGCCACCGCGCCCATGACGATCGTCGTGCCGTCGGGCGCCGCCTTGGCCGCGGCATCGGCGCCCAGGTTGCCGCCGGCACCGGGGCGGTTCTCGACGACGATGGTGCCGAGGCTGTCCTTCGCGCGCTCGGCCAGTGCCCGCGCGACGATGTCGAGCGGCCCGCCAGGCGGGTAGGGGACGATGAAGCGGAGCGGCCGCGCCTGCGCCCGTGCCGGCGCGGCCAGGCCGCTCGCGACGGTCGCGGAGGCGAGCGCCGCCAGGGCCGTGCGACGTCTCACGGCTTCCTCAGCAGGATGCTCTTGACCCAGCCCTCGCCGCGCGAGGTGGTGACCTTGGCGAAGCCGTTCTGCTCCTCGCCGTTCAGCAGGACCTCGTCGTTGCGGCCCAGCGTCTGCATGTCGCCCGAGCCCTCGCGCGGCTGGCGCAGCACCTTGACGCCGGCGATCTTCGGCACCATCACGTCGCCGGCGACGCCGGCATTGGCGCGCACGCTCGCCGCCGCGTTGCGCTGCGACGCCTCGCCGGCGCGTGCCTGCACCAGCGACGGGTTGTTGCGGACGTTGCGGACGATGTTGTTCCAGTTGTCCATGAACGAGGCGACGATCATCTTGCCCTCGTTGGTGTTGCTGTAGCCGCCGCCCGCGGCAGCGACGCGGCCGACGACCGCGCCGCCGATCGCGAAGTCGGTCTTCTCGGCGCTGCCCTGCGCCGCCGCGACCTGGATGCCGGAACGCGAGTCGACGAGCAGCATGCTCGTCTCGGCCTGCTTGAACTTGACGCCGCCGGCGACGCCCGCCAGCGCCCGGCCGCCGCTGCCGCCGATGAGCCCGCCGAGCGCGCCCCCGATGCCGCCGGCGTTGTTCTCGCTGAAGACGACCGAAGGCGTGACGATGAAGTCGGCCGCCACCATCTGGCCCTTGCCGATGTTCTGGTCCGCCTGCAGCTCGCCCGAGGCGCCGAGCGAGCGCTCCTGCATCATGTTGCGCATGCCGGTGCCGCGCTCGACGACCTGGAAGCAGTTCGACTGCTGGATCAGCATGCGGATGACGCTGGTCGGCGAGCCGAGGCCGTAGCGCTGCAGGTTGGCCTGCACCTGGTTCTGCGGCTCGACGACCGCGAGCGTGCCCTTCGGCGAATCGCAGCGCTCGAGCTGTTCGCTCGCGCCCTGCGCGCCCGAGGGGCCGGCGCCGCCGGTGGCCAGGGAGCCGCCGCCGCCGAGCGTCTGCGCCGCCGCGGGAAGGGCCAGCGCGGCCAGTGCCGCCGACGAAAGCAAGGCGACGATGAATCTCATGGAAGTCCTCCTGGTCTGTCTGTGCTGAAGTGTGCGGAGCGGTGGCAGCGGCGAACAGGCCGCTAGGCCATGGGGCCGTGCTTGTCGGCCTCGGACGTGAACGAGTCGGCGTAGAACTCGTCGTCCGGCAGGCCGCACCTGACGACGAAGTCGCGATGCGCCGATTCGACCATGATGGGCGCGCCGCAGGCGTAGACCTGGTGCTCCATCAGGTTGGGAAGGTCCTGCATCACCGCCTGGTGGACGAGCCCGGTGCGGCCGGTCCATGCGTCCTCCGGCCGGGGCTCGGAGAGCACCGGCACGTAGCGCATGTGACCGTGCTCCTTCGCCGCCGCCTCGGCCCACTCGTGCATGTAGAGATCGGCACGGCTGCGGCAGCCCCAGTACAGCACGGCCTTGCGCTGGTTCTTGACGTGGATCAGGTGCTCGATGATCGCCTTGATCGGCGCGAAGCCGGTGCCCGACGCCAGCAGGACCATCGGCTTGTCGTTGTCCTCGCGCAGGAAGAAGCTGCCGAACGGGCCTTCGACGCGCAGGATGTCCTTTTCCTTCATCGCGCCGAACACGTGATCGGTGAACTTGCCGCCCGGCAGGTGCCGCAGGTGCAGCTCGATGGCCGGCTTGTCGCCGAGCGTGTGCGGCGCGTTGGCCATCGAGTAGCTGCGCCGCGAGCCGTCGCGCAGGATGAACTCGACGAACTGGCCGGCCCGGTAGCGGAACGTGTCGTTGGCCGGCAGCTGCAGCTTGAGGATGGCGACGTCCGCTGCAGGCTTCTCGATCGAGATGACGCGGCACGGCAGCTTCCTCGGCGCGAACTCGCCGGCGCCGGGCACGGTCCGCGCCTCGAGGACGATGTCGGTCTGCGGCGCGGCCTGGCAGGTGAGGACGAGGCCGGCGGTCTCTTCCTCGGCGCTGAGCGCCTTCTGCTGGTGGGCGCCGTGGATGACGCGGCCCTCGAGAATGCGGCACTTGCACGAGCCGCAGGCGCCGTCCTTGCAGCCGTAGGGCAGGCCGATGCCCTGGCGGATGGCGGCCTGCAGGATGGGCTCGTCGCGCTCGACGCTGAAGCTGGTGCCGCTCGGCTGGACGGTGACGGTGAACGGCATGGTGGCTGCGTGAGCGGCCGCGGCAGGGTGCCTGGCCTAGACTGGACCCGCGATTTTGCCCGCACCGCGGCGTCGGCTCGCGCCGACGGCTTCGACCGGCCTTGCCGTATCCGCCGACTCCCCGCAAGCGACCGGCGCTGCTCATCGTGGGCTGCGGCGATGTCGGCCTGCGCGTCGTGCGCCTCCTGCGCGGCCGCTGGCGGCTGCTGGCGCTGACGACGTCGCGCGAGCGGGTCGACGAGCTGCGCGCCGCCGGCGTCGTGCCGCTGCTCGGCGACCTCGACCGTCCGGCGACGCTCGGCCGGCTCGCGTCGGCCGCCGATGCCGTCCTGCACCTGGCGCCGCCGCCCGCGCACGGACGCATCGACACGCGCACCGCGCACCTGGTGCAGGCGCTGTCCCGCTCTCAGCGCGTCCGCCGCCTGGTCTACGGCTCGACGAGCGGCGTCTACGGCGACTGCGCCGGTGCCCGGATCGACGAGACGCGGCCGATCCGGCCGGCCACCGAGCGCGCCTGGCGGCGTGCCGACGCCGAGGCCCGGCTGCGCCGCTTCGGGCGGGCCAGCGGCGTCGCCGTGACGATCCTGCGCATCCCCGGCATCTACGCGCCGGGACGCAGCGGCGGCGACCCGCGCAAGCGGCTGGCGCGCGGCACGCCGGTGCTCGCGGCGGCCGACGACGTCTTCACCAACCACATCCACGCCGACGACCTTGCGCGGGCCTGCGTCGCCGCGCTGCATCGCGGCCGGCCCCAGCGCGTCGTCAACGCCTGCGACGACAGCGAGCTGCGCATGGGCGACTACTTCGACCTCGCCGCCGACGTCTACGGGCTGCCGCGGCCGGCACGCATCGCCCGGGCCGAGGCCGCGAGCCGGTTCAGTGCTGCGCAGATGAGCTTCCTCGGCGAATCGAGGCGGCTCGACAACCGCCGGCTGAAGCGCGAGCTCGGCGTCGTCCTGCGCCATCCGACCCCGGCCGAAGGGCTCCGCGCCGGCGCCGTCCGGGAGGCGCGGGAGTAACAATCGGGCGAAGGCCCGCAGCGAAGGAGAACGACTTGAACCGTGCATCCACCGCCTTCCGAACCCTTCGGCGCGACGTCGTCTCGCGGGCCGTCCGACGCCGGCTTGCCGGCGCGCTCCTGGCGGTGCTGGTCGCGGGACTGCCGCCCGCGAGCGCGGCGCAGACGGCCACGCCGTCGTGGCCGGCCAAGCCGATCCGCCTCGTCTCGCCCTTCAACCCGGGCGGCGCGATCGACGTGCTCAACCGCGTCATCGCCGAGAAGCTGGCGCAGCGCCTCGGCCAGCCGGTCGTCGTCGACGCCCAGCCCGGCGCCAACACGATCAAGGGCGCCGACCTCGTCGCCAAGGCGCCGCCGGACGGCTACACCTTCATGATCACGACGATGTCGACGCACGTGAACAACACCGTGCTGTTCAACAAGCTGCCCTTCGATCCGGCCCGGGACTTCGCGCCGATCACCCAGGTGTCGCTCGGCAGCGTCCTCCTGACGGCGCCGGGGAACGCGCCGTACAGCGACCTGCGCGGCTTCGTCGCCTGGGCGAAGGCGCAGAACCGCCCCATCAGCTACGGCTCGTGGGGGGTCGGCTCGTCGGCCAACGTCTACGGCGAGATCCTGGCCAAGGACCACGGCATGAGCCTGACCCACGTGCCCTACAAGGGCGAGCAGCCGGCGATCACCGACGTCATCGGCGGCAGCCTCGACGTCACCTTCGCCAGCCCGGTCGGCGCCAAGCCGCAGGTGCAGGCGGGCAAGCTGAAGGCGCTCGGCATGACCGGGCCGGCGCGCTCCGCTGCGATGCCCGAGGTGCCGACCTTCGCCGAGCAGGGCTTCAAGGGCTTCGAGCTGCCGATCTGGGTCGCGGCCTACGCGCCGGCCGGGACGCCGCGTCCGATCATCGAGCGGCTGCAGAAGGAGATCGCGGCCGTGATCCGCCTGCCCGACGTGATGCCGAAGATGGTCGACCAGGGCCAGACGCCGCTCGGCAACACGCCGGAGGAGTTCGCCGCCGCGTTCGCGAGGGATGCGCCGAGCTGGATCAACTACATCAGGGCCTCGGGAGCGAAGCCCGAATGAACGAGGGCACCGCCTACGGCCTGCCGGCGGCGACGCACGACCGCGAGCTGACGGAGGTCGGCGCCGGCACGCCGATGGGCGAGCTGCTGCGCCGCTATTGGCACCCGGTCGGCCTCGCTGCGGACGCCGCGGCGACGCCGCGCCGGGTGCGCGCGCTCGGCGAGGACCTGATCCTGTTCCGCGACGGCGCCGGCCGGCCGGGGCTGGTGCACCCGCGCTGCGCGCATCGCGGCGCCTCGCTGTACTACGGCCGCGTCGAGGACGACGGCATCCGCTGCTGCTATCACGGCTGGAAGTTCGGCGTCGACGGCCGCTGTCTCGACCAGCCCTGCGAGCCCGGCGGCGGTGCGCTGAAGGGCAACGTCCGCCAGCCCTGGTATCCGCTCGAGGAGCGCTACGGCCTGGTCTTCGCCTACCTCGGGCCGCCTGAGAAGCAGCCGCTGCTGCCGCAGATCGACGTGCTCGAGGAGCTCGGGCCCGGCGAGCTCCTCGAGGCCGACGACTCGAGCCTGGGCGGCGGCGGCCCGCCGATCATCCCGTGCAACTGGCTGCAGCACTTCGAGAACGTCGTCGACAGCTTCCACGTGCCGATCCTGCACGGCGTCTTCTCGGGCCACCAGTTCGCGCCGGCGATGGCCCAGATGCCGAAGGTGGAGTGGAGCGCGACCGAGCGCGGCGTCCGCGTCGAGAGCTGGCGAACGCTCGACGACGGGCGCACGCTGCGCCGCGTCACCGAGGCGGCGGTGCCGACGCTGCGCGTGGTGCCGAGCCCGCGCCTCGGCGGCTTCGGCCCAGTCGAATCGATCGGCTGGGTGCTGCCGATCGACGACACGCACTTTCGCATCTACGTCGCCGGCCGCGTGCGGACGCCGGGCGACATCGGCCGGATGCGCTCGAAGATGAACGGCAAGTTCTGGTGGGAGCTGAGCGAGGAGGAGCATCGGCAGTTCCCCGGCGACTACGAGGCGCAGGTGAGCCAGGGTCCGATCGCGGCGCACTCGGCCGAGCACCTGCGCACCAGCGACCGCGGCGTCGCGCTGCTGCGCCGCTTCCTGCGCGAGCAGTTGAAGCGGGTCGCGAGCGGCGCCGATCCGGCGTGCGTCTCGCGCAACCCGGCCGAGGCGGTGCTCCGCTTCGCCGACTGCGGCAACTTCATCGCCGCATGAAGGTCCTGCTCGCGACGCAGCCGATCCCGGCGGCTCCCTTCATGCAGGCCATCGCGGCGCGCGTGCCGGACCTCGAGCTGCTCGAGTACCGCTCGGCGCTCACCGATGCCGAGCTGGCCGACGTCGACGTGGTGCTGGCGTGGCAACTGCCGCCCGGGCTCGCCGCGCGTCTGCCTCGCCTCGGCTGGATCTGCTCGGTCGCCGCCGGCGTCGAGAAGCTGCTCGCGCCCGACCTCGCGCCGCAGGTGCGGGTCTCGCGCATCGTCGACCGCGAGCAGGCTGCCGGCATGGCCCAGTTCGTGGTGGCCATGGCCCTGCGTCATGCCCGCAACCTCGCGCTCTACGAGCGCCAGCAGCAGGCGCGCGACTGGTCCCGGCATCCGGTCCCGCTCGTCCGCCAGCGCGCGCTGGTGCTCGGCACCGGCGCCACTGGCGGCGAGATCGCGTCGTGGATGGAACGGGTCGGCTTCGTCGTTCGCGGCTGGAACCGGCGCTCGAGCGAAACCCTTCTCGAGGCGCTGGCAAGCGCCGAGATCGTCGTCTGCGCCTTGCCGTTGACGCCGGAGACGGAAGGTCTTCTCGGCGCCGCCGCGTTCGCGGCCCTGCCGCGCGGCGCCTACCTGATCAACGTCGCGCGCGGTGCGCATGTCGTCGAGCCGGCGCTGATCGAGGCCGTGCGCTCGGGGCACCTGAGCGGTGCGGCGCTCGACGTGCAGCGGCGCGAGCCGCTCCCCGCCGACGATCCGCTCTGGACGGTGCCCGGCATCACGATCACGCCGCACATCGCGGCGCAGCCCTCGACCGAGACCGTCGTCGATCAGTTCGTGACCGCGCTGCACGCCGTGCGGCGAGGCGAGCCGCCGCCGAACGAAGTCGACCGGGCGCGCGGCTACTGAGCGCGACGCCTCAGACGCCCTGCGGCCGGCTGAGCGTCTTCATGCGGTCGATGGCGTGCACCTGCAGGCGCACGATCTCGGCGCCGCGGCGGATGTCGAGAGCGACGTCGCGCTCCGGCTGCTCGTTGCTCCACAGGGTCTTGTAGAAGGTCGCCAGGTCGGCGACCGGTTTCCCGTCGACGGCGACGATCGCATCGCCCGGCCGCACGCCGGCCTCCTCGGCGGGGCTGTCCGGCTGCAGGCGGATCACCCGGACGGCGCCCTGGTACTCGACGCAGTTGAGGCCGAGCCAGGCCCGCCGGCTGTGTCGCGACGCACCGCTGCTGCGCATCTCGCCGAGGATGGGCTTGAGCAGGTCGACCGGAACGAACATGTTGCCGCGCACGGACGGGGCGTCGCGCCCGAGGGCATCGCTGACGATCAGCGAGCCGATGCCGACCAGCTCGCCGTCGGAATTGAAGAGCGCCGCGCCGCTGTGGTCGGTGCGTGCGGGGGCGGTGAAGAGGGCGCCCTCGATGTGGTATTCCCAGTAGCCCGAGAAGGCGCGCCGCGACACCATGCGGGCCAGGCTCAGGTCGCCCTGGTCGCCGCCGCTCGCCACCAGCAGGGGCTCCTCGGAGCCGATGCGCTCGGAGATGCCAAGCGGTGCGGCCTGGATCGGCAGCGGCGCCAGGGCCTGGACGAGGCCGAAGCCAGTGGCGAGGTCGTAGGCGACCACGCGCGCCGGGACGCGGCGACTGCCGCTCAGGACCACGTCGACGCGCTCGGCCTCGAGGATCAGGTAGCCGATGGTCAGCACCAGCCCGTCGTCGCCGATGAGCACGCCCGAGCCTTGCCGCGACTTGCCGAGCGTGGCGACCGAGCGCGCATCCTCGACGGCCGTGGCCTCGATGCCGACGACGGCGGCGTGGGCCCGCGCCAGCTTCTGCTTGCCGGCCTCGATCTGGGCCGGGTCGGGCTGCTCGGTCGCGACGCGGGTGCTTTCGGGGGTCGCCGCGCCGCGTCCTCCGGCAACGCCCACCGCCGGCGCGGCGACGGCGCCGTGCAGCGCGAAGGCGGCGGCCGCCAGCGCGGCGAGGAACCGCAACGGATGTCGTGCATTCGCCAGCTTCATCGCAACCTCCTCCGGAGCAGACCTCTCGTGCACAGCATGAGCGCTCGTCGCTTCCCTGCACGCCTCAGGGGCATCTTCAGGACGAGCGGCGAGTCAGCGTCGACGAAAGGGCGGCTGGCCGCGCCAGTAGCGGATCGTCAGAAGCCCGCCCAGCATGCCACCGAGATGGGCGAAGTGGGCCACGCCGGTGTTGAGCACGGCTGCGCCCTGGTAGAGCTCGATGATCCCGAAGAGCAGGACGAGGTACTTGGCCTTCATCGGGATCACGAAGAAGAGCAGGATGATGCGATTCGGAAAGAGCATCGCGAAGGCGAGCAGCAGGCCGAAGAGGCCGCCGGAGGCGCCCACGGTCGGCACGCTGGACCCGAGCAGCGCGTTGACCAGCAGCTGGGTCAGCGCGGCAGCAAGGACGCTCGCGAAATAGAAGTGCAGGTAGCGGCGCTGGCCCCAGACGTTCTCGAGCTCCGCGCCGAACATCCACAGGCCGAGCATGTTGAAGAAGAGATGCTCGAAGCTGCCGTGCAGGAAGGAGTAGGTGACGATCTGCCACGGCCAGAAGTTCGTTCCGAGCGGCCACAGCGCGAAGGCGTTGAACAGGCCGCCGCCGAGCAGGCGCTCGAGAAAGAAGATCGCGACGTTGGCGAGCAGAAGGGCCTGGGTGACGGGAGGAAGCGGCGGCATGAAGGGCGATGTGGGCAAGAGACAGGCCCAGAGCCGGCGCCCGAAGCACGCGAGTCTACGGGCCCTGTGGCAAACTGCCCCGCTCCGCAAGCACCGGCCTCGGTGGCGAAATTGGTAGACGCGCGGGACTCAAAATCCCGTTCCGCGAGGAGTGTCGGTTCGATTCCGACCCGAGGCACCACGGCGGCCCGGCCCCCATGAACGACGACACGCCGAACTACCCGACGATCGAGGACGTGATCGGCGCTACGCCGATGGTCCGCCTGGTTCGCCTCCCCGGCGCGGAGAACGACCGCCGCGGCAACGTGCTGCTCGGCAAGCTCGAGGGCAACAACCCGGCCGGCTCGGTGAAGGATCGCCCGGCCATCAGCATGATCCGTCGTGCCGAGGAGCGCGGCACGATCAAGCCGGGCGACACCCTGATCGAGGCGACCTCGGGCAACACCGGCATCGCCCTGGCGATGGCCGCGGCCATTCGCGGCTATCGCATGCTGCTGGTCATGCCCGAGGACCTCAGCGTCGAGCGCGCGCAGACGATGAAGGCCTTCGGCGCCGAGCTCGTCCTGACGCCGCGCAGCGGCGGCATGGAGTACGCCCGCGACCTCGCCACGCAGATGGAGAAGGACGGCAAGGGCCGGGTCCTCGACCAGTTCGCCAACGCCGACAACCCGCGCATCCACTACGAGACGACCGGGCCCGAGATCTGGCGCGACACGCACGGCCGCATCACGCACTTCGTGAGCGCGATGGGAACGACCGGCACGATCACCGGCGTGTCGCGCTTCCTCAAGCAGAAGAAGCCGTCCGTGCGCATCGTCGGCGCGCAGCCGAACGAGGGCTCGCGCATCCCCGGCATCCGCAAGTGGCCCGAGGCCTATCTGCCGAAGATCTACGACCCGACGACCGTTGACGAGCTGGTGCTCGTCGGCCAGCCCGACGCCGAGGAGATGACGCGGCGGCTGGCCCGCGAGGAAGGCATCTTCGCCGGCATCTCGGCAGCGGGCGCGTGCTGGGTCGCCCTGCAGATCGCCGCGCAGGTCGAGAACGCGACCATCGTCTTCGTGGTCTGCGACCGCGGCGACCGCTATCTCTCCACCGGCGTGTTCCCGGCATGAGCTTCGAGACGACGTTCTGCACCCATTGCGCGACGCGCCTGGCGCCGATCGCTGTCGCCGAGGACGGCGGTGCGAAGACGCGGCTGCGCTGTCCGGCCTGCGGCTGGACGCACTGGAACAACCCGACGCCGGTGCTCGCCGCCGTCATCGAGCTCGCCGACCGCGACGGGCAGCTGCTGCTGGCGCGCAACGCCGCCTGGCCCGGCCGCTTCTTCGGCCTCATCACCGGCTTCATGGAGGCGGGCGAGACCCCCGAGGAGGGAATCGCCCGCGAAGTCGCGGAGGAGACCTCGCTCGCCGCCATCTCGGTCAAGCTGATCGGCGCCTACGAGTTCCTGCGCATGAACCAGGTAATCATCGCCTACCACGTCGTCGCTCGCGGCGAGATCGTGCTTTCGCCGGAGCTTACCGAGTACCGCACGATCGCGCCGGAACGCGTGAAGTGCTGGCCGGCCGGGACGGGCAGGGCCCTCGCCGACTGGCTGCGCACGCGCGGCATCGAGCCGCAGTGGATGGAGCTTCCTCCCGGCAAGCGTGCCACCGAGGTCGACGTCGACTAGGACGATGCCGATGGATGCGCAGAAGGAAATCGACACGCGCGGCATGAACTGCCCGCTGCCCGTGCTCAAGGCCAAGAAGGCGCTCGCCGACATGGCCAGTGGGGACGTGCTGAAGATCGTCGCCACTGATCCCGGATCGGTGCGCGACTTCCAGGCCTTCGCCCGGCAGACCGGCAACGAGCTGGTCGAGCAGAGCAGCGCCGGCGACGAGTTCGTGCACTACCTGCGCCGGCGCTGAGGCGCTCGTCATCCTGAGCGGAGCGAAGGATCCCGGCCTGGCCGCCGAGACTCTTCGCTTCGCTCAGAGTGACAGGGAGCGCAGGTAGCGCCGGAAGTCGGCGCCGAGCTCCGGATGGGCCAGCGCCAGCTCGACGTTGGCCTGCAGGAAGCCTTCCTTGCTGCCGCAGTCGTAGCGCTTGCCTTCGTAGCGGAAGGCGTAGACCTTCTCGCGCTTCATGAGGGCGGCGATGCCGTCGGTGAGTTGGATCTCGCCGCCGACGCCGCGCGGCTGCGCCGCGATCTGCTCGAACACGCCCGGCGTCAGCACGTACCTGCCCGAGACCCCGAGCAGCGACGGCGCGACTTCGGGCGCCGGCTTCTCGACCATCTGCCGGATGTCGACCAGCCGCTCGCCGACGGCGACGCCGGCGACGATGCCGTAGCGGCGGGTGTGCTCCCGCGGCACTTCCTGCACCGCGATGATCGAGGCCTGGCGTTCGTTGAACTGCTCGACCATCTGCGCGAGGACGGGCGGCCGACCGATCATCAGGTCGTCGGGCAGGAGCACGGCGAACGGATGGTCGCCGACGACGTGCCGGCCGCACAGCACGGCGTGGCCCAGGCCGAGCGCCTGCGGCTGGCGCACGAAGACGCACTCCATGTCGTCGGGCTTGACGGCGCGAACGACGCGCAGGAGCTCGTCCTTGTTCGACTTCTCGAGCGCCTCCTCGATCTCGAAGGTGCGGTCGAAGTGGTCCTCGATGGCGCGCTTGTGCCGACTCGTCACGAAGATCATCTCGCGCACGCCGGCCGCGTACGCCTCTGCCACCGCGTACTGCATCAGCGGCTTGTCGACGATGGGAAGCATTTCCTTGGGCAGGGCCTTGGTGGCCGGAAGGAAGCGCGTGCCGAGCCCCGCTACCGGGAATATCGCGTGTCTGACCGTCATCTCTACAATCCTTCGGGAGCTCCGCAGGATTCTTGCACGCACTCCCGCGCGCAGCAGGCGAAGGATGACATTCCCCCATGGATCTGCTCGTCGTCGACACCCTCGAAGCCGATGTCATGGAGTGGCTCGCGGCGAGGCATCGCGTCCGCCACGCGCCCGAGCTCGCCTTCGCTCCGCGCGAGCTGCGCCGGGCGCTCTACAACGTCCGTGCCGCCATCGTCCCGTCGTCGGTCAGCGTCGATGCCGAGATGCTCGACTTCGCCCCCGCCTTGCGCGCGGTCGGCCGCGTCAACGCCGGGTCCGAGAACATCGACCTCGAGGCCTGCGAGCGGCGCCGCGTCGAGGTCGTCCGCAGCCTCACGGCGAGCGCCCGCGCCGAGGCGGAGTTCATCATCGGCGCGATGCTGTCGCTGCTGCGCCGGGTCCCGGTGCGCAGCCCCGACGGCTCGGTCGCCGGCCGCGAGCTCGGCGGCACGACGATCGGCATGGTCGGCATGCCGCCGGCGGCGCGGATGATCGTGCAGCTGCTGTCCGGCTTCGGCACGAAGATCATCGGCTACGACCCCTCGCTGCACGCCAAGGACGGCGTCTGGCCGCTCTGGCAAGTGTCTCCCGTGGGGCTGCGCGACCTGGTCGAGCGCGCCGACGTGCTCTGCGTGCAGCTCGACTACTTCAGCCGCTACCACGGCCTGTTCGGCGAGCGCTTCCTGCCGCACTGCAAGCCCGACCAGGTGCTCGTCAGCACCGGCCACTCGGGCCTGTTCGACGAGGCGGCGCTGGCGACGGCATTGAAGACCGGGCGCATGGCCGCGGCCTGGCTCGACAGCGTGCAGCCCGGCGCCCTCGACCCCGACCGGCCGCTGCACGGCATCGAGACCCTGCAGGTGACGCCGCGCGTCGCCGGGACGACGCGCGAGTCGCGCCAGCGCAGTGCCTGGGCCGTGGCGCGGCGCATCGACGAGCTGCTCGAGGCGGCGCCGTTCGCCGGCCGCGAGTTCAGGTCGACGATTCCAGACGCGCTCTCTGGTCCCGAAGTCGGCTCACCATCTCGGTGAACTCGGCGACCCTCTTGCGCTCCTGATCGACCACCGCGCTTGGCGCGCGCGCCACGAAGCTCTCGTTGTCGAGCTTGGCGAGGGCTCGCTCGATCTCTTTCGTCACCCGATCGACTTCTTTGCTCAGGCGCGCCAACTCGGCAGGGACGTCAACGCGGACCTGCAACGCGATCCGCGTCGTCCCGGCGACCGCCACCGGCGCGTTCCGCGTCGCCTCCGCGAACGCGGCATCGCTGTCGAGGATCGTCACCTCGGACAGCCGCGCGAGCGCCTTCAGCAGCGGCGTCGCCGCGCGTACGAAGTCGGCATCGCCGATCGCGTTCAGCGGCACGCGCTCGCCGGGCGGCAGGCTCATCTCGCTGCGCAGGACCCGGCAGCTGCCGACGATCGCCTTCAACTGCCCGATCCACGCGTCGGCAGCCGGATCGATCCGCTCGAGCTGCGCCTTCGGATACGGCGCGCGGACGATGCCGTGCTCGATGTCGGGCGTCCGCCGTCCCGCGGCCACCGACACCCGCTCCCACAGCTCGGCGGTGATGAAGGGCGTGATCGGATGGAGCAGGCGCAGCACCGTCTCGAGCACGCGCAGCAGCGTCCGCCGCGTCGCCCGCCGTGCCGGCTCGCGCCCGTCGTCGCCCGTGCCCTCGGCCTTCTGCAGCTGCACCTTGGCGATCTCCAGGTACCAGTCGCAGTACTCGTCCCAGACGAAGGCATAGATCGCCTGCGCCACGGCATCCAGCCGGTACTCGGCGAAGCCCTGCTCGACGGCCGCCTCCACCCGCTGCAGCTCGCCGGTGATCCAGCGGTCCGCCGGCGAGAAGCTGAGGTAGTTGTGGAACGGCTGCCCGGGCGCGCACTCGGCCTTGGTGTGCTCGGCCAGGCCGCAGTCCTGCCCCTCGCAGTTCATGAGCACGAAGCGCGTGGCGTTCCAGAGCTTGTTGCAGAAGTTGCGGTAGCCCTCGCAGCGCTTCGAGTCGAAGTTGACGTTGCGGCCGAGGCTGGCCAGGGAGCAGAAGGTGAAGCGCAGCGCGTCTGCGCCGAAGCCGGGGATGCCGGCCGGGAACTCGGCGGCCGTGTCCTTCCTCACCTTGGGCGCCGTCTCCGGGCGGCGCAGTCCCGTGGACCGCTTCTCGAGCAGCGGCTCGAGGGCGATGCCGTCGATGAGGTCGACCGGGTCGAGCACGTTGCCTTCGGACTTGCTCATCCGCTTGCCCTGCGCGTCGCGCACCAGGCCGTGGATGTAGACGTCCCTGAACGGCACCTGGCCGGTGAAGTGCAGGGTCATCATGATCATCCGGGCGACCCAGAAGAAGATGATGTCGTAGCCGGTGACGAGCACGGAAGACGGCAGGAAGAGCTCAAGCTCCTTCGTCTGCTTTGGCCAGCCGAGCGACGAGAACGGCACCAGCGCCGACGAGTACCAGGTGTCGAGGACGTCGGGGTCGCGCGTCAGCGCGCCGTCGTAGCCCGCGGCCCGTGCCTTGGCACGCGCCTCTTCTTCCGTGCGGGCCACGAACAGCTCGCCGCCGCTGCCGTACCAGGCCGGGATCTGGTGCCCCCACCAGAGCTGGCGCGAGATCGTCCAGTCCTGGATGTTGCGCATCCACTGGTTGTAGGTGTTGACCCATTGCTCGGGGAAGAAGCGCACGGCGCCGGTCTCCACCGCCTCGATCGCCTTGCCGGCGATGCTGGTGCCGTCGCGCCCCGGCTTCGTCATCGCGACGAACCACTGGTCGGTGAGCATGGGCTCGACGACCTGGCCGGTGCGCACGCAGATCGGCACCGCGTGCTTGTGCGGCACCGCCTTCTCGAGGTAGTCCTGCGCCTCGAGGTCGCGCAGCACGGCCTTGCGCGCGTCGTAGCGGTCGAGTCCCTGGTACGCCTTCGGCCCGTTCTCGTTGACCTTCGCGTCGAGCGTGAAGATCGTGATCATCGGGATGCCGTGCCGCAGCGCGCAGGCGTAGTCGTTGAAGTCGTGTGCGCCGGTGATCTTCACCGCGCCGGAGCCGAACTCGCGATCGACGAAGTCGTCGGCAATGATGGGAATCCTGCGGTCGGTGAGCGGCAGGTCGACGAGCTTGCCGATCAGGTGGCGGTAGCGCTCGTCCTCGGGATGCACCGCCAGCGCGCCGTCGGCGAGCATGGTCTCGGGGCGGGTCGTCGCGATGTGCATGCCGCGCATCGGCTGACCGTCGACGCCGGCCTGCGGGCCGTCGCTGAACGGGTAGAGGATGTGCCACATCGTCCCGTCGCGCTCCTCGTTCTCCACCTCGAGGTCGGAGACGGCCGAGAGCAGCACCGGGTCCCAGTTGACGAGCCGCTTGCCGCGGTAGATGAGCCCTTCGTCGTAGAGCGAGACGAAGGTGTCGGTGACGACGGCCGAGAGCCTCTCGTCCATCGTGAAGTACTCGTACTTCCAGGCCACCGAGTCGCCCATGCGCCGCATCTGCCGCGTGATCGTCGAGCCGCTGCGCTCCTTCCACTCCCAGACCTTGGCCACGAAGTTCTTGCGGCCGAGGGCGTGGCGGTCGATGCCTGTTTCCTGCAGCTGACGCTCGACGACGATCTGCGTCGCGATGCCGGCGTGGTCGGTGCCGGGCACCCAGAGCGTGTTGTCGCCCTTCATGCGATGCAGGCGCGTCAGCGCGTCCATGATCGTGTGCTGGAAGGCGTGGCCCATGTGCAGCGTGCCGGTCACGTTCGGCGGCGGCAGCTGGATGCAGAAGGAACGCTTGCCGGGCTCCAGCGTCGGCTCGTAGACGTTGCTCTCCTCCCAGAGCGGGCCCCAGTGGGCCTCGATGGCGGCGGGGTCGAAGGACTTCGCGAGATCGGTCATGCGATCGGTTCGCGTCCGATCACGGAGACCGGCGGACAGCGAGAAGAAGGTGCAAGGGGAGGGAGCGGGATTGTAGGTCGAGGCCCTCCGCGCCCGCGTCGCCGCGGCCGTCGGCAGCGCGCCGCTGCGGCAGGGCGGATGCGGGCCGAAGGCATCATCGCGGCATGCTCGAGCTGCACCTCCTCGGACCGCCGCGACTGACCTCCGACGGCGTGCCGTGGCGGCCGCCGACGCGCAAGTCGATGGCGCTGCTCGCGATCGTCGCCGCGGATGGCGCGGTGCTGCGCGGCCGCCTCTGCGCCCTGCTCTGGCCGGCGCTCGACGAGAGCACGGCGCGACGCAACCTGCGACGCGAGCTGGCGCGCCTGCGCGACGGCGGCCTCGAGGCCGCGCTGCGCATCGATGCCGACCGCATCGCCCTCGACGACGCCGTGCGCACCGACCTCGCGGCGTTTCGTCGCGCCGCGGCCGACGGCGGCGAGACGGCCCTCGATCTGTGGCGCGGCTCGTTCTGCGACGGCCTCCAGGTCGTCGATGCGCCCGAGCTCGAGGCCTGGATGCGCGACCGGCGCGCGACGCTCGCCGAGCTTCGTCGCGGCGTCCTGGAGCGATCGGCGGCGGCGCACGAAGCCGAAGGCCGCCCGCGCGCGGCGCTGCAGCAGGTGCATCGGCTGCTCGCCGACGATCCTCTGCAGGAGCAGCACCACCGCGCCGCCATCCGCCTGCAGGCGGCGCTGGGCGAGCGCGAGGCGGCGCTGGCCCAGTACGGGCGTTGCCGCGAGCTGCTGCAGGCGGAGCTCGGCCTGGCGCCGATGGCCGAGACCGAGGCGCTGGTCGCTTCGCTGCGCGGCGATGCAGGTCGGCCAGCGCCCGTCGGCGCGTCGCTGCCGGCGGCGGCGATGCTGCCGCCGGAGCTGCCCTTCGTCGGGCGCGCCACCGAGGCGGCGGCGATGGAAGACGCCTGGCGGGGCCATCGCGCGATCGTCGTCGGCGGCGCCGGCGGCATCGGCAAGTCGCGGCTGACGGCGTCGTTCGCCGCCGCGCACGGACCCTACGCCGCGGTCGCCTGCCACGTGTCCGACGGCGGCGTGCCGTATGCCTCCCTGGCGCGCGTGCTGCGCACGCTGCTCGCCGCCGCCGAGCCGCCGGCGCAGGCCTGGTGGCGCGGCGAACTGGCGCGGGTGCTGCCGGAGCTCGGTGCGACGCCGCTGCCATGGGCCGACGACACCCAGCGCATGCGCTTTCTCGCCGCCTGCGCCGACGCCGTGCTCGATCTCGCCGCGGAGAACTTCGCGGCAGTGCTCGTCGACGACCTGCACCTGGCGGATGCGGCGAGCGCCGACGCCATCGCCAGGGTCGCCGAGCGCCTTCACGAAGCGGCGCGAAGCCGCCGCGATGTGCCGCGGCTGCTCGTCACGTGGCGCGACGGCGAGGCGCCGCCTTCCCTGCACGCGACCGTCGAGGCGCTGGTCGCCGCGGACGCCGCCCACTGTCTGGCGCTGCCGGCCTTGCAGCCCGACGAGGTCTTCGACGTCGTTCGCCGCATGTCGGGCGCCGCGGCGCCGCAGCGCTTCTCGCGCCGCCTGCACCAGGCGACCGCCGGCAACCCGTTCTTCCTGCACGAGACGCTGCGCCACCTGGCCGCGACCGGTCGACTGACCCGCGGCGACGGCGGCGTGTGGGAGACGCCGCTCGACGACGACGCCGGCGACTACGCCGGCCTGCCGGTGCCGGGGTCCGTGCGCGAGGCCGTGGTGGCGCGCGTGCGCCGCGCCGGCGAGTCGGTGCAGCGGGTCCTGGAGGCGGCAAGTCTCGCCGGCGAGCCGTTCGAGGCGCGGCTGCTCGCCGGCACGACGGCGCTGTCGGACTTCGACGCTGTCGCCGCCTTCGAGCGCGCCGAATCGCTGCAGCTGATCGTCGCCTCCGGAGCCGGCTTCCGCTTCACCCACGACCTGCTTCGCCAGTCGCTCGCAGCGCAGATCTCGGCGGCACGCCGGCCCCTGCTCCATGCGCGCCTGGCGGCTGCCGCCGAGGCGGTCGGCGCGGATGCGGCGTCCGTGGCGGGGCACTGGCAGGCTGCCGGGCGGCCCCTCGCCGCACGGCCCTGGTGGCTGCGGGCGGCGCGCCGTGCCGAGGCGGCGTATGCCGACGCCGACGCGCTGACGATGTTCGCGCACGCCCTGGAGTCCGGAGCCGACGACGCCGACGCCGTCGAGGCGCTGCGCGCCACCGCGCGCTTGCTGCGACGCGCCGACGACGCGTCCGGCGCCATGACGGCGATCGATCGCGCGGTCGCGCTGGCGACCCGCCTCGGCCTCGTCGAGGCGGCGTTCGAGGCGCGGCTCGAGGCGGCGAAGCTGCAGCTCGAGTTCCATCACGGCGCGGCGGCCCAGGCAGCCTACGAGGCCGTGCGCCGCGACGACGCGCTGCCGCGCCGGCTCCGTGACGCAGCGGCGCTGGGCGTGGCCGAGACGCTGCAGCAGCTCGGCCGGCTCGAAGACGCGCAGTCGGTCGCCGAAGCCGTCCTCGCCGCGGACCCGACCGACGCCGACCGGGCCCGGGCGGCCTACCTGCTGATCGTCGTCACCTACCGCCGCGGCGACCTCGCGGCGTCGGTGCGCCATGCCGAGGCGGCGCGCGCCGCCTTCGAGCGGCTCGGCGATGCGCGCGGTCGCGGCGGATGCGAGATGCGGCTGGGCGTCCTCGCGATCCTCGCCGGCGATCGGGATCGGGCTCGCCGCCACCTCGAGACGGCCCGTGCCATGGCGGCCGAGCGGCGCGACGTGCAGGCCGAGCGCGACGCCCTCATCAACCTGATCAAGCTGCACACCGATGCCGGCGACGCCGCCGGCGTGATCGCGCTCGCCGAGGCGGCGTGGCATCTGTCGCCCCGATTCGCGCAGCGCGAGACCGAGCAGATCCTGCTCCAGGCGTTCTCGTACGCGCACGGCTTGCGCGGCGACCTCGCGGCGGTGCTCGACACGGCCGCCCGCATCGAGGCGCTCGCCGAGCGGATCGGCGAGCCGACCGCGTACCAGAGCTGCGCGGTCAACCTGTCCGACCTGTACGTGTACCTCGGCGACCTCGGCCACGCCCGGCTGCTGCTGCAGCGCGCGCAGGCCGAATCGACGCGCGAGCTCGGCTTCCTCGGCGTCAAGGTCGCCTTCAACCGCGCCTTCGCCGAGATCCGCGGCGGAGACGTCGACGAGGCGCGGCGCCAGCTCGCTGCCTGCGGCGACGCCGCGACGATGCAGAACTCGCAGGACCGCTTCACGCTGATCCTGCGTCGCGCCGAGCTCGCGCTCGCCGACGGCGACGTCGTTGCGGCGCGCGCGCACCTCGCGAGCCTCGGCGAGGCGCCGAACCGCGAGCTCGAGGTCGTTCGCCGGACCTGCGCGCTGCGCGCTGCCGCGGCCGAGGGGCAGGACGACAGCGACGCCCTGGCAGCCGGCCGGGCCCTGCTGGCGGACGGGCGCTCACCGGCCCTGGAGGCGCTCGATCTCCGCCTGGCGTGCATCGAGGCGATGCGCAGCGCAGCTCCGCAGGCGCATGCAGCGACGGCGATCGCGGCCGAGAGCGCAGCGTTCGTGGCCGAGCGCGACCGCCTCGCGGAGACGCTGCGCGAGCTTCCCGCGGCCCGGGCCCGCTTCGAAGCGGCCTGGCAACTGCCGGGCTGACCTCCGTCCGGCGCGGTCGGCGCGCGCGTCCGCGGCCCTGGCCGCGGCGGCTCTTGCAACGGTTTTGCAACGGCCCCGGCCTACGGTCTCGTCCGAACGCTTCACCGGACGAGCACATGGACGCCGCACCGCCACCTTCTTCATCGGGACTCCAGCTGACGCTCACGGTGTGGTCCGACACGGAGGCCGGCTGGCATGCACGAGCCGTCCTGCCCGACGCGACCACGCTCGAGTTCGCGAGTCCCTTCGAGCTGGCGCGCTTCCTGAGCTGGCCCGTGGCCGCGGCGCCACGGGCGGCCGATGGCGGATTGCGCTGACCTTCCCGACCCTGAAACCACGACCGAGGAGAAAACGACGATGAACGCCTTCTGGAACAAGCCGGCGCTGCGGCTCGGCGCCCTGCTCGCGGCGCTGGGCGCATGGCATGCGCCGGAGGCTGCCGCGCAGTCGCAGATCGTCTACCAGACCAGCCTCGCCGGCAAGGTGACGCACGAGTCGCAGACGACCTCGTACCTGCTGATCGAGGGATTCAACAGCAACGGCACGCAGGTGGCCACCTACAAGTGCATCACGCCGAACGCCTGCAATCCTCGCTTCGGCAACGACGTGGTGGCGGCCACCACGACCCTGCAGGGGTTCAACGGAGCGCGCGAGGAGATCGTCAGCGAGACCTGCCAGAACGTCGTCTCGACGGTGCCGATCGGCCGTTGCAGCGGCGCGCTCAGGATCCACCTGCGGTTGCGATCCGGCACCCTCAAGACGCCGCTCTCGACCACCGACCCGCAAGGCAGGCCGTTCCTGAACTACACCAGCGGCGTGGACGGGAAGACGGCGCGTATCCGTTTCGAGTTCCTCGAGGACGCGACCAAGCACTGGGACTTCGCGTTCCCCGGCAACGTCGTCACAGGCGAACGCTTCGTCCAGAACATGCCGGCCGGCAGCTACCGCGTCTACGCCGATCCCCTGGCCGGCAACTGCAAGCCGGTGCACCACAACGCCGGCGTCACCATCGACGTGCCCGAGGGCGGCACGGTGAGCGTGCCGATCGTCTACCGCGGCACCGACTGCACCGTCGCCGTGCAGAGCATGGCCGCGGCGCCCGCCAACGTCGCGACCATCACCAGCCAGCCGGCCGGCCTGGTGTGCGACGCCGGCGCGACGCCGTCGACCTGCAGGATCTCGGTGCCGTTCCGCTCCACGCTGCGCCTCGACGGAAGCACGCTTTCCGGGTGGAGCATCTACTTCCCGTTCGTCAACAACAACTGCCACGAGCGCAATCGCGACAACCCGGTCTTCTGCGACGTCGACGTGAGCCGCGACAGCACCATCAAGGTCTGGATCTCCGCGTCGACCGCGCCGCCGCCGCCGCCGCCGGTCGCCCTCGCGGCCGCGCGCGGCCCTGCCGCAGCGGCTTCGGCCAGCGCCGCCAAGGGCACGGGCAACGTGGCGATGCTGCAGCTGCGCCTGACGCCGGCCAACGGCAGCGCGTCGCTGACGTCGCTCACGGTCTCGTCGCGCGGCGATGGCCGGGACGACCTCGACCTCACGGCCGTGAAGCTGTTCGTCGACGCGAACGGCAACGGCCAGGTCGACGCCGGCGAGGCCGAGCTGGCGAGCGGCCGCATCGCCGCCGACAACGGCGACCTCAAGCTCGTGCTCGCGACGCCGCTCGCCGTGACCGGACCGGTCGACCTGCTGGTCGCCGCCGACGTGTCGAGCGAGATCCACGTCGCCGCCGCATCGCTCGGCGGCGCCGTGCTCGCGCTGTTCGGCCTGCTCGTGACGCTTCCCGGCGGCGGCGGCGGCGGCGGCGGCGGCGGCGGCGCGAGGCGGCGCCGGGCGCCGCTGGCGATCGTCTCGATCGGGATCGTGCTGGCCGCGCTGGCGGCGTGCGGCGGCGGCAGCGACGAGCCCGCGGCGCAGGCGGTCGAGGAGCCGGCACCGCCGGTCGCGGCGGCGGTCGTCGTCAGCTACCAGCTGATCGCGACTGGCGTGGAGGCGACGACGACCGGCGCCTCGCCCTCGCCGATCGCGGTCGACGCGCTGCCGGTCGAGGGCGCGGTGATCTCGGTCACGCAGTGAGCACGGCCGAGCGCCGCTACATCAGCAGGTGCTCGCCGGCGTTGTCGCCGCCCAGGATGACGTAGTTGACCTTGCGGATGTCGGCGAGCCTCGTGCCGCCGGCATACGAGATCGAGCTCTGCACGTCCTCGCGCATCTCGCGCAGCGTGTCCTGCAGGCGGCCCTTGATCGGCTCGAGGATGCGCTTGCCCTCGACGTGCTTGTACTCGCCCTTGTTGAAGTCCGAGGCCGAGCCGTAGTACTCCTTGAAGAGCTTGCCGTCGACCTCGACGGTGCGGCCGGGCGACTCCTCGTGCCCGGCGAAGAGCGAGCCGATCATCACCATGCAGGCGCCGAAGCGGACGCTCTTGGCGATGTCGCCGTGGTCGCGGATGCCGCCGTCGGCGATGATCGGCTTGGTCGCGACGCGCGCGCACCACTTGAGCGCCGAGAGCTGCCAGCCCCCGGTGCCGAAACCGGTCTTCAGCTTCGTGATGCAGACCTTGCCCGGGCCGACGCCGACCTTGGTCGCGTCGGCGCCCCAGTTCTCGAGATCGATCACCGCTTCCGGCGTGGCGACGTTGCCGGCGATCACGAATGCGCCCGGCAGCTTCTGCTTGATGTGCTCGATCATGCGGTGCACGGTCTCGGCATGTCCGTGCGCGATGTCGATGGTCACGTAGTCGGCGCCGACGCCCTCGGCGGCGAGCCGGTCGATGGCCTTGTGGTCGGCCTCCTTGACGCCGGAGCTGATCGAGACGAACAGCTTCTTCTCGCGCATGCGCCGCGCGAAGGCGACGTTGTCAACGTCGAAGCGGTGCATCACGTAGAAGTAGTCGTTCGCCGCCAGCCACTCGGCGATCGGCTCGTCGACGACGGTCTTCATGTTCGCCGGCACCACCGGCAAGGCGAAGCGGCGCGGCCCGAACTCCTGGGCCGGGTCGCATTCCGCCCGGCTCTCGACGCGGCACTTGCGCGGCAGCAGGAGGACGTTGTCGTAGTCGAAGATTTCCATGCAGGACCTGTCGGAATTCTAAGCGGCGGCATGTCCGCCGCTCCGCCTCGGCCGAGGTGGTTCACGCCCCCGAGTGCCACCACTCGCGGCGAAATGGGACCGATCCGGACCTCATTTCCACCCGTCGTGCCCGGCCCGTCGCCGGCCCAATGTCGCATCTCTGCCCGCGCCGCGCCTTCGCCCCCGTCGATGACCTCTCTCGCCTCCCGGCCCGCCCCCGGCGCGGCCGCGCCCGCGCCGCCGGCCGCGAGCACCGCCACCCTCTACCGGCAGATGTGGGCCTATGCCGCCGGCGCACGCGGTCCGCTGCTGCTCGCCTTCGCCCTGCTGCTGGGCGCGCTGCTCGTCAAGCTCCTCGTGCCGTGGCTGGCGGCGCAGGCGATCGACACCTTGCAGAAGGGCGGCGCCGGCAGCGGCACGCTCCGCGCGGCGCTGCCCTGGCTGGGGGCGATCGTCGCCGCCGGCGTCGTCGGCTGGGCGCTGCACGGACCCGGGCGGGTCCTCGAGCGCTCGGTCGCGATCCGCGTGCGCACCGCGATCACGCTGAGCCTCTACGAGCGGCTCACGCGGACACCGCTGGCCTGGCACGACAAGCACCATCCCGGCGAGCTGCAGCAGCGCATGGGGCAGAGCAGCCGCGCGATCTACGACTTCACGCAGTGCCAGTTCCTCTACCTGCAGAGCGCCGTCAACCTGATCGGGCCGCTGGTCGCGCTTTCGCTGCTGTCGCCGCTCTGCGGCGGCATCGCCGCGGCGGGCTTCGTCGTGGTCGCCGCCGTCATGTTCGCCTTCGACGGCGCGCTCATGCGACTGGCACATGCCGAGAACGTCGCCGAGCGCCGCTACGCCGCGGCACTGCTCGACTGCCTGGGCAGCATGTCGACCCTGCTGAGCCTCGGCCTCACGCGCAGCACCCGGCAGCGCCTGATGCAGCGTCGCGCGGCGGTCAACGCGCCGCTCTCCCGGGCCATCGTGCTCAACGAGTGGAAGTGGTGCGCCGTCGACCTGCTGACCATCCTCCTGACCTGGCTGCTCGTCGCTGCCTACGCCTGGCAGGCGAGCGCGGCCGGGACGCTGCTGCTGGGCAGCATCTTCATGATCTACCAGTACGCGCAGCAGGCGGGCGGCGTCGTCTACTCGATGGCCTCGTACCTGCAGGGCTTCGCGCGCATGCGCACCGACTTCGCCGGCGCCGACACGATCTGGGCGGCGCCCACCGCGCCGGAGCATCGCGCCGAGCGCAGCGCGGGCGGGGCCGAGCCGGGTGCCGGCTGGCAGCGGATGAAGGTCCGCGACGTCAACTACGAGCACGCGGCCACCGACGACGAGCGGCGCGGCGGCGTCCGCCACGTGTCCCTCACCTTGCAGCGCGGCGAGCGCGTGGCCCTCGTCGGCCCCAGCGGCTCCGGCAAGAGCACCCTGCTGCGCGTCCTGGCCGGCCTCTACGAGGCGCCGCGCGGGCACGTCGAGGTCGATGGCATGGCCCGGTCCGGCCTGCGCGATCTCGGCGATTGCGCCACGCTCATCCCGCAGGAAGCGCAGGTCTTCGAAGGCAGCGTGCGCGACAACATCGCCTTCGATCAGCCGCACGCCAGCGCGTCCGTCGACGCGGCGCTGGCCGTGAGCGGCTTCGACGCCGTCCTCGCGACCCTGCCGGAGGGCCTCGACACGCCGGTCGTGCAGGGCGGCTTCAACTTCTCCGGCGGACAGCGCCAGCGCCTGTGCCTGGCGCGCGGCGTGCTGGCTGCGCAAGGCAGCTCGGTGCTGCTGCTCGACGAGCCGACGAGCGCGCTCGATCCCCTCACCGAGGCGCTGGTGTTCCGTCGCCTCGACACGGCCTTCCCCGACGCCTGCATCGTCGCCTCGGTGCACCGCATGAGCCTGCTCGCCCACTTCGACCGCGTCGTCCTGATGGTCGAGGGCGAGGTCGTGGACGCCGGCAGCATCGAGGATCTGCTGGCGCGCCAGCCGCTGTTCCGGACCATGGTCGGCCGCCTCGACGACGGCGCTGCCCGCAGCGCCAAGATCGCCGCGGCGATCGCACCGGCCGAGACCCGCGCCGACCGGCTCGCCAGCGTCGCCTGATCGGGGCCTTCGGGGCCCTGCCGGACAATGGCGGGATGCTTTCCGAACGAGACACGAGCCCGTCGCGGCTGCTCGAGGGCCTGAACCCCGAGCAGCTCGCCGCCGTCACCCTGCCGGCGCAGCCGGCCCTCATCCTCGCCGGCGCCGGCTCGGGCAAGACGCGCGTGCTGACCACCCGCATCGCCTGGCTGATCCAGACCGGTCAGCTCACGCCGGGTGGGGTGCTGGCCGTCACCTTCACCAACAAGGCGGCGAAGGAGATGCTGACGCGCCTCGACGCCATGCTGGCGATCCCCGTGCGCGGCATGTGGGTCGGCACCTTCCACGGTCTCTGCAACCGCTTCCTGCGCGTGCACTGGAAGCTGGCGGCGCTTCCGCAGGGCTTCCAGATCCTCGACACGAGCGACCAGCTCTCGGCCGTCAAGCGCGTCGTCAAGGCGATGAACCTCGACGAGGAGCGGCATCCGCCCAAGCAGCTGACGTGGGCCATCGCCGGCGCCAAGGAGGACGGCCTGCGCCCGAAGGACGTGGAGGTCAAGGACGAGCAGAGCCGGGTCATGGCCCAGGTCTACGAGGCCTACGAGGCGCAGTGCCAGCGCGAGGGCGTGGTCGACTTCGCCGAGCTGATGCTGCGCACCTACGAGCTGCTGCGCGACAACGGGCCGCTGCGCGAGCACTACCAGCGGCGCTTCCGCCACATCCTGGTCGACGAGTTCCAGGACACGAACCGGCTGCAGTACGCCTGGCTGAAGATGTTCGCCGGCCCTCCCGAGCACGGCTGCGCGCTGTTCGCCGTGGGCGACGACGACCAGAGCATCTACGCCTTCCGCGGCGCGCAGGTCGGCAACATGGCGGCGCTCGAGCGCGAGTACCGCGTGAAGACCGTGATCAAGCTGGAGCGCAACTACCGCTCGTTCGGCAACATCCTCGATGCCGCCAACGAGCTGATCTCGCGCAACTCGCGCCGACTGGGCAAGAACCTGCGCACCGAAGTCGGCCCGGGCGAGCCGGTGCGCGTCCACGAGGCGCCTTCCGACTACGCCGAGGCGCAGTGGTTCGTGGAAGAGGCGCAGCAGCTGCACCGCGAAGGCACGCCGCGGCACGAGATCGCGCTGCTCTACCGCAGCAACGCGCAGAGCCGGGTGCTCGAGAGCGCGCTCTTCAACGCCCGCATCCCGTACAAGGTCTACGGGGGGCTCCGCTTCTTCGAGCGCGCCGAGGTCAAGCACGCGCTGTCGTACCTGCGCCTGATCGAGAACCCGAACGACGACACCAGCTTCCTTCGCGTCGTCAACTTCCCGGCGCGCGGCATCGGCGCGCGCACCATCGAGCAGCTGCAGGACGCGGCCCGCGCCAGCGGCCGCAGCCTCTGGCAGAGCGTCGGCTCGCTCTCGGGCAAGGGCGGGAACAACCTCACTGCGTTCACGGCGCGCGTCGACGCCATGCGCGAGGCGACGCGCGGCTCGACGCTGCGCGAGATCATCGTCCACATGCTCGACGCCTCGGGCCTGGTCGACTTCTACAAGACCGACCGCGAGGGCAAGGAGCGGCTCGAGAACCTGGAGGAGCTGGTCAACGCGGCGGAGGCCTTCGTCACGCAGGAAGGCTTCGGCCGCGATGCCGTGGCGCTGCCGGTCGACGAGGTCGGCGCCGCGAGCGGTTTCGCCGCCTTCGCCGGGTCGGTGCTCGACGGCGCGGCCGGCAAGGCCGAATACACGACGCCGGGGGCCGAGATCGTGACGACGGGCGAGGTCGTGGCGCCGCCGCGCATCGTTCCCGATGCCGAGACGGGCGAGATCATGTCGCCGCTGGCCGCCTTCCTCACCCACGCCTCGCTCGAGGCCGGCGACAACCAGGCACAGGCCGGCCAGGACGCGGTCCAGCTGATGACGATCCATTCGGCGAAGGGCCTGGAGTTCGACTGCGTCTTCATCACCGGCCTTGAGGAGGGCCTCTTCCCGCACGAGAACTCGGCCGGCGACCTCGACGGCCTGGAGGAGGAGCGTCGCCTGATGTACGTGGCGATCACCCGCGCCAGGAAGCGCCTCTACCTCAGCTTCTCGCAGACGCGCATGCTGCACGGGCAGACCCGCTACAACGTCAAGAGCCGCTTCCTCGACGAGCTGCCGGAAAGCGCGCTGCGCTGGATCACGCCGCGCAACCAGAGCTTCGGCTCGGGCTTCGCCCGCGAGTACCAGCAGGCGTGGTCGCGCGGCTCGGGGCTGCACTCGATCGTCGGCACCGGGCGGGCCGAGCCGCGCCCCGCCGCCGTGCAGCCGAAGGCGCCGACGCACGGGCTGCGTCCGGGCCAGGGCGTGTTCCACACGAAGTTCGGCGAGGGCGTGGTGGTGACGCTGGAGGGCAGCGGCGAGGACGCTCGCGCCCAGGTCAACTTCGGCCGGCACGGCATGAAGTGGCTGGCGCTCAACGTCGCCCGGCTCACGCCGGTCGACTGACCGCGGTGGGCGGGGTGGCGGCGAACGCGGCATCCGGCTTGCCCTGAAGCTCGGCAAGGAGTCCCCATGAAGGTCCCGTCCCCCAATCCCCGCCGGCTCGCCGCCGCAGCGCTGCTGGCGCCGGCCCTGCTCGTCGGCTGCGCCTCGACCCAGCTCGACGCCCAGTGGAGCGATCCGCAGCTCGCCACCAGCCAGTACCTGCGCGGCGCCCGGGTCCTCGTCGCCTGCGACACCTTCGAGCTGGTGCTGCGGCAGATCTGCCAGGACCAGCTCGCGGCCGAGGTCTCCAGCCGCGGCGGCACGCCGGTGTTTCCTCCCGCCAGCGTCGCCATCGCCGCCGATCGATCCGTCGATGCGCAGCTGCTGCCCGCGGCGCGCGAGGTGGGTGCGAAGGCGGTCATGGTGCTGACGCTGGCGGCGGCCGCCACCGACGTCAGCCCGGGCGTCTCGGTCGGCTTCGGCGGCTTCGGATTCGGCCGCCACAGCGGCGTCGGCGTCGGTCTCGGCGTGCCGATCGGCGGCGGCCGCGTCACCACCGGCTACACCGCCAACGGCCGGCTCACCGACGTGCAAAGCGGCCGGCTGGTGTGGACGGCGAAGGCGACCGCGCCGCCGTCGAGCGACGTCAACGCGCAGATCGGCGAGCTGTCGAAGTCGGTGCTCGGCGCCGCCGATCAGTCGGGCCTGTTCTGAGCGGCGGCGAGCCGCGCCCGCCGCGACCTAGCCCGGGACGGGTCCGGGCCGCCCGGCCTCGACGATGAAGCGCGCCGCCGTCGTCAGGCCGCTGTCCGGATCGAGCGGCCGGTCGACCGTCTGCAGCCTGACGCCGACCTGCCGCTCGGTGACCTCGATGCTGGCGTAGCCGCGCTCCGTCGAGCGCCCGTAGAGGACGTTCGGGTTGAAGCCGAGCGCGGCGTCGATGCGCGATTGCGCCAGGCCGAGGCTCGAGATCGAGGTGCCGCAGAACTCGCTCGCGACCACCGGTGCGGCCGGGTCGTCGTCGTCGGCCTTGAGGGCGGTGACGTAGTTGCTGTGGACGTCGCCGCCGAGGACGACCACGCCCGGCAGCCGCTTCTCAGCGACGACGCCGAGCAGGCGCCGGCGGGCGGCCGCGTAGCCGTCCCAGCCGTCGGTCCAGTACGCGCCGCCGCTCAGGGCCGGGTCTTCCCACGTGAAGCGGCCCATCAGCGTCTGCTGCGCGAGCAGGTTCCAGGGCCGGGTCGTGTCCCAGCCTTCGGCGAGCCAGCGCTCCTGCTCGGCACCGAGCAGCGTCCGGCGCGGGTCGGCCAGGGCGGCGCAATCGGCGAGCGGCAGGGTGTTGGCGCCGCCCCGACCCGGCCGCGGACAGGCCTGCGGGTCGCGGTATTGGCGGTCGTCGAGCAGGTGGATGCGGGCCAGGCGGCCCCAATCGAGCCGGCCGACGATGCGCATGTCGGCACCGGCCGGCCGGGCCGAGCGCGGGAAGGGCATGTGCTCCCAGTAGGCCCGGTACGCGGCGGCACGCCGCGTCGCGAAGTCCGGGTCGAGGTCGACGCTCTGCAGGCCCGCGTAGTCGTTGGCGACCTCGTGGTCGTCCCAGACCATGAGCCAGGGCGCGGCCGCATGCGCGGCCTGCAGCAGCGGATCGGACTTGTAGGTCGCGTAGCGGGCGCGGTACTCGGCGAGCGTCCGAGCCACGCTGCCCTCGTGACGGCGGATCGCGTCGGCTCGCGAGGGCGACTCGTAGATGTAGTCGCCGAGGAAGAGGACCAGGTCGGGGCTCTCGGCCGCCACGTGCCGCCACGCCGCGTAATGGCCGACGTCGTATCGCTGGCAGCTCGCCGTCGCCAGGCGAAGCGTGGTCCGCGCATCGGCGCGCGGCGCGGTGCGCGTCCGGCCGACGCTGCTCCGATCGCCGAGGGCGCTGAAGCGGTACCAGTACCAGCGCCCCGGCGCGAGGCCGCGCGGCTCGGCATGGACGCTGTGCGCCCACGCCGCCTCGGCGGTCTCGTCGCCGCGCACGACGACCTCGCGGAAGGCCTCGTCGGCGGCGACTTCCCAGCGCACCGACACGCGCTCGGGCAGGCCGGTGCCGATCAGCCGCGTCCAGAGGACCATGCCGTCGGCGCGCGGATGCCCGGAGGCGATGCCGAGCGGGAAGCGCGCCTCGGCGGCACGGAGGGGAACGCTCGCGAGCCACGGCGTCGCCGTGAAGGCCGCCGCGCCCTGCAGGAAGCGGCGCCGCGGCGAGGAGCTCGTCAGATGCCGACCTCGTCGATTTCGCGGTAGGCGTCGCGCAGCCACATCTTGACCCGCTGCCGGTCCATGAGCCCGAGGCCGCTCGGGTCGCGGTCGGAGCTCTTGGCCTTCCAGAAGGTGCTGCTGGCGCCGTCGATCTTCTGGATGACATGCTCGTTGAGCTTCTTCAGCGTGACGACGCGGGCACCCATGCCGATCGCTCGGGCCTGCTCGCCCGACTGCTCGAGCGCCGTGAAGTCGGCGCCGCGCACCTGGTTGCGGACCAGCACGTACGAGAGGCCCGTGCCGAAGCGGTCGAGCAGGCGGCGCAGCAGGTCGACGGAATCCTTGCCGGTGTCCATGACGTGCCAGTAGAAGAGCTTCATGCCGAGCTCGTCGGCGAGGTTGACGACGCCGGCGTCCTCCATCCAGCTCGCCAGCGAGTCGTGCGTCTGCGCCGCGAGGTCGACCAGGATGCGACGGCCCGGCTGGTCGACGGCCGCCTCGACGATGGCATCGAGCGACTGCACCTGGTCGACGGCCACCGGCGACGCGTAGCCGGAGTAGAAGCGCATCAGCGCGCCATGCGAACGGTCGGTGTCGAAGCCGAGGAAGGGCTGCTCCCGGTCGATCATGTACTGGGCGAGGACGCGGGCCATCAGCGACTTGCCGACGCCGCCCTTTTCACCGCCGACGAAATGGATGGGGGTCATGGAACAGCTGCGAGTGGAAGCGTGATTCTGCCCGCGGCGATGGCCCCGGCGCGCCGCGCGAGGCGCGTGCGACGCACGCGCGCCGCTACTTCGGCGGCTCGGGCGTGGAGGACGGCACGGCCAGATCGATCGTCTTCTCGACGACCTTGCCGGCGACCTTCACCGTGCTGCCGACGACCGCGCCGCCGACCGTGACCGCCGCGCCCGCGGCGGCGCCGGCGATGCTGACCGCGGCGCAGCCGGCGAGCGCGCTCGCGCCGGCCAGCGCGGCGGCGAGCCGCAGGACCAACGGGGTGCGAGACGAAGGCATGGCCGATTGTGGGCGATCGCCGCGCGCGTGGCGAGCCTCGCCGTCAGCCGCGGCCCACGAACGGCATCTTCGTGGCCATCACCGTCATGAACTGGATGTTGGCGTCGAGCGGCAGGCTGGCCATGTGCACGACCGCATCGGCGACGTGCTGGACGTTCATGGTCGGCTCCACAGCGAGCGTGCCGTCCGCCTGCGGCACGCCCTTCTTCATGCGCTCGGTCATCTCGGTCGCCGCGTTGCCGATGTCGATCTGGCCGCAGGCGATGTCGAAGGGCCGGCCGTCGAGCGAGGTTGCCTTCGTCAGGCCGGTGATGGCGTGCTTGGTCGCGGTGTAGGGCGAGCTGAACGGACGCGGCGCGTGGGCCGAGATCGAGCCGTTGTTGATGATCCGGCCGCCGCGCGGCGACTGGCTCTTCATCAGCACGAAGGCCTGCTGCGTGCAGAGGAAGACGGCGGTCAGGTTGATGTCGACGACGGTCTGCCACTGCTTGACGGTCAGCTCCTCGAGGGGCAGCGGCGGCGCGCCGGTGCCCGCGTTGTTGAAGAGCACGTCAAGCCGCCCGAAGGCGTCGCGCGTGCGCGCGAAGAGCGTCTTCACGGCCTCGGGGTCGGTGACGTCGGTCGGCACCGCGAGCGCGCGCTCGGACGCATCACCGGCGGCCTCGCGGGTGGCATCGAGCGCGTCGCCGCGCCGGCCTGCCAGCACGACGTGGAAGCCCGCCTTCAGCAGGGCGAGCGCGGAGGCGCGGCCGATGCCGCTGCCGGCGCCGGTGACGAGTGCGACCTTGTTCATGTGCAGACCTTTCGTGGAGGAAGTCGGGCCCGCGCCCTCAGACGGCGGGCGTGTCCGGGGGTGCGGCTTCGGTCGGGGCGAAGCAATCGGCGAAGGTGAACCAGAGGCTGGCGTAGAAGATCGTCGAGAAGATCAGCGTCAGCGGCGTCGCGACCAGCGTGAAGCGCTGCGGTCCGAGCAGCCCGACGCCGAGGCTGACCAGCACCAGCAGCGCCAGCCACAGCACCGCCCAGGCCAGGCCGTAGATCGCGAACGCCGCCTTGTTGCGCCAGATCGCGACGGTGCTGAAGAAGAGCGACTTGGCCCACGGCTGGTCGCCCCAGTGCACCAGCGCCGGCGCGTGCCAGAACGGGACCGACAGGGCGGCCGCGAAGGCCAGGCGCAGCAGGATGCCGAACTGCAGCATCGGGTCGGCCATGCGCGCGGCCATCGTGTCGGGCGTCGACTTCCGGTCCGGCAGCGACTCGAAGAACGCCTCGAGCGCGCCGCCATCCAGCACCCCGGCGAACCAGAACGCCACGAAGGTCGACGCCGCATACGCGACGCCGAGCAGCAGCAGTCCGAGGAGCCGGCGCCGCCCCGACGAGACGAGGTCGACGATGGCGCCCGGCATCGCCGTCCGGCCATGGCTCACGCGCTCGCTCGCGATCATGAAGAGAAGCGAGCCGGCCGGCGGCAGCATCAGCAGGATGGCCGTGCCGATCGCCGGGATCACGCCGAGGAGCAGGAACACGAACAGGCAGGCGGCGAACAGCGCGGCGAAGCCGAGCGGTTGCCGCCCGAAGACGCGGAAGGCGCTGCGCACCCAGGCCAGCCCCTGGCCGGCCGGCACGAGCTGCAGCTTCATGCCGAGGCCGCTCCGGCCGGGTGCCAGGGCGCGTCGCGGCGCTCGCGCAGGATGCGCTCGAAGTGGTCCGGGTCGTGGGCGGTGAGCACGACCGCGTCGCGCGGCAGGTGCACGTCCCACACCCGCGACAGCCAGAAGCGCAGCGCCGCGGCGCGCATCAGCGCCGGCAGCAGGCGGAGCTCGGCGACCGCGAAGGGCCGCACGGCTCGATAGGCGTCGACGAAGGCGTGGGCGCGGTCCTCGGCGAGCCGGCCGCTGTCGAGGTCGACGCACCAGTCGTTCAGCGCCACGGCGATGTCGTAGAGCAGGCAGTCGACCGCGGCGAAGTAGAAGTCGAACACGCCCGCCAACTGCTCGCGCTCGAACATCACGTTGTCGCGGAAGAGGTCGCCGTGGATGGGGCCGCGCGGCAGGGCGAGGTAGGCGGGCGCGTTCGCCAGGCGCTGCTGGTAGGCGAGCTCGTCCTGCATCAGCGCCGCCTGCTCGCTCGTCAGGTGGGGCAAGACGACCGGGATCGTCTTCTCCCACCAGGCGAGACCGCGCCGGTTCGGCTGCGTCTGCGCGAAGCTCCGCGCCGCCACGTGCATGCGTCCCAGCACCGCGCCCACGGCGCGGCAGTCTGCGCCGTCGGGCGCGAGGTGGTGCTCGCCCGGAAGGCGGTCGACGAGCGCCGCGGGCTTGCCCTTCAGCGAGAGCAGCAGCTTGCCGTCGGAATCGGCGTGCGGACGCGGCACAGGGAGCGCGTGCTCGGCCAGGTGTCGCATCAGCTGCAGGTCGAACTCGAGCTCCTCGGCCTCCATGCGCTCGAAGAGGGTCAGCACGAAGCGGCCCCGGCTCGTGTCGGCGAAGTAGTTGGTGTTCTCGATCCCGCCGGCGCAGGGCGTCAGCTCGTGCAAGGCACCGAGCCCCAGGCGCGTGACGAGCGCGGCCGCTTCGGCGAAGGTCACCTCGGTGTAGACCGCCATCCGGAACCGGGGATCAGAAGCGGAGGACGTTCCAGACGCGCTTGCCGACGGCGCCGCGGGAGGTGTTGACGCCCTCGGAGAGGTCGCGCGACCCGTCGCCGACGATGATCTCGTAGCGCGGCGCCGGGCCTTTCGGCGCGACCGTGATCCGCTGCACCTGGCCGCGCACGCGCAGCTCCTCGATGCGGGCGCGGCCGTCCTCGATCACCGTCTCCTTCACCGCCGGCTCGTCGACGGCCGAAGCAGGGACGGCGAGCGCGACCAGGGACAGGCCGAGAGCCGCGGCGAGAAGCACCTTCATGCGAGGCATTCTAGGCCGCGGTGTGCGTTCGACGCCGGGACCCATCCAGCACAATGGGGCGCATGCCTGACCGGACCCTGTTGCTCGTCGACGGCTCGAGCTATCTCTACCGCGCCTACCACGCGCTCCCCGATCTCCGCGGCCCCGGCGGCTTCCCGACCGGCGCCATCCGCGGCGTCGTCTCGATGATGAAGCTGCTGCGCGAGCAGTACCCGGCGGCGCACGGCGCCTGCGTCTTCGACGACAAGGGCAAGACCTTCCGCGACGACATCTACCCGGAGTACAAGGCGACGCGGACGTCGATGCCCGACGACCTCGCCCTGCAGATCGAGCCCATCATCGAGGCCGTCAAGCTGCTCGGCTGGCCGGTCCTGACGGTGCCCGGCATCGAGGCCGACGACGCCATCGGCACGATCTCGTGCATGGCCGCCAAGGGCGGCTTCCGGGTCGTCATCTCGACCGGCGACAAGGACCTCGCCCAGCTGGTCGGCGAGAACGTGGTCCTCATCAACACGATGAGCAACGAGCGGCTCGACGTCGCCGGGGTCGCCGCCAAGTTCGGCGTGCCGCCCGAGCGCATCGTCGACTACCTGGCGCTGATCGGCGACTCGGTCGACAACATCCCCGGCGTCGACAAGGTCGGCCCCAAGACGGCGGCGAAGTGGATCGCCGAGCACGGCTCGCTCGAGGGCGTGATCGCCGCCGCGCCGACGATCAAGGGCGTGGTCGGCGACAACCTGCGCAAGGCGCTCGACTGGCTGCCGCAGGGCCGGCGCCTGGTCACCGTGTCGACCGACTGCGACCTCAGCGGCCATGTCCTCGGCTGGCCGGAGTTCGACGCGCTGACGCTCGGCGAGCCCGACGTGCCGAGGCTGATGGCCTTCTACGACCGCTACGGCTTCGCCTCCATGAAGAAGGACCTGGAGTCGGGGCCGGCAGGCCGGCCGCGGCCTGCCGCTGCCCCCGCGCCGGCGCTCGACGTGCCCACGCCGGTGCCCTCGCAGGACATCGTCCGGCGCTACGAGACCGTGACCACGGCCGAAGCGCTCGGGCGCTGGATCGCGCGGATCGAAGGCGCCGAGCTGACCGCGCTCGACATCGAGACCGACTCGCTCGACCCGGTGCGGGCCCGACTGATCGGCCTCTCGCTGTCGGTCGAGCCGGGCGAGGCGGCGTACATCCCCGTCGGCCACAGCTATGCCGGCGCGCCCGAGCAGCTGCCGCTCGAGGCGGTGCTCGAGCGACTGCGCCCCTGGCTGGAGAACGCGGCAGCGCCGAAGCTCGGCCAGGACATCAAGTACGACACGCACGTCTTCGCCGGTGCCGGCATCGCCGTCCGCGGCTACGCGCACGACACCATGCTGCAGAGCTACGTGATGGAGGCGCACAAGCCGCACACGCTCGAGAGCCTCGCCTTCCGCCGGCTCGGCCGCACGGCGCTGACCTACGAGGCGGTCTGCGGCAAGGGTGCGAGCCAGATCCCGTTCGCGCAGGTCGACGTCGCCCGCGCGACCGAGTACGCCTGCGAGGACGCGGAGATGGCGCTGCACGTGCACCGGGCCGCCTGGCCGAGCCTGGAGGCCGAGCCGGCGCTCGCCGACGTGTACCGCAGGATCGAAATGCCGACGGCGGCCGTGCTCGGCCGCATGGAGCGCGTCGGCGTCCTCATCGACAGCATCCTGCTCGCGGCGCAGAGCCAGGATCTCGCCGGGCGGCTCTCGGCGCTCGAGCAGGAAGCCTACGAGCTGGCCGGACAGCCGTTCAACCTGGGCAGCCCGAAGCAGATCGGCGAGATCCTGTTCGGCAAGCTCGGCATGCCCGTGAAGCGGAAGACAGCCAGCGGCGCCCCCTCCACGGACGAGGACGTGCTGCAGGAGCTCGCGCTCGACTTCCCCCTGCCGAAGAAGCTGCTCGAGCACCGGAGCCTCTCGAAGCTGAAGGGCACCTACACCGACAAGCTGCCGCTGATGGTCAACCCGGCGACGGGGCGCGTCCACACCCAGTACGCGCAGGCGGTGGCGGTGACCGGTCGCCTGTCGAGCAACGACCCGAACCTGCAGAACATCCCGATCCGGACCGCCGAGGGCCGGCGCGTCCGCCAGGCCTTCATCCCACCCGAGGGCTCCGTCATCCTGTCGGCCGACTACTCGCAGATCGAGCTGCGCATCATGGCCCACATCTCCGCCGACGCCGGCCTGCTCGCCGCCTTCGGCGGCGGCATCGACGTGCACCGCGCCACCGCCGCCGAGGTCTTCGGCGTGCCGGTGCCGGAGGTCTCGAGCGAGCAGCGGCGCTACGCCAAGGTCATCAACTTCGGCCTCATTTACGGCATGAGCGCCTTCGGGCTGGCCGCCAACCTCGGCATCGAGCGCAGCGCCGCGACCGCCTACATCGAGCGCTACTTCGCGCGCTATCCCGGGGTCAAGCGTTACATGGACGAGACCCGCGCCTCGGCCGTGCAGAACGGCTACGTCGAGACGCTGTTCGGCCGGCGCGTGCACCTGCCGGAGATCAGGAAGCCGGGGCCGCGGCGCAGCGCCGCCGAGCGCCAGGCGATCAACGCGCCGATGCAGGGCACGGCCGCCGACCTCATCAAGCTGGCCATGATCGCGGTGCAGGAGCGGATCGATGCCGAGCGCCGGGCGACGCGGATGATCATGCAGGTGCACGACGAGCTGGTCTTCGAGGTGCCGCAGGACGAGCTCGACTGGTCCCGCGAGACGCTGCCGCGGGTCATGGCGGGGGTCGCGACGCTCGCCGTGCCGCTGGTGGCCGACGTCGGCATCGGCGCAAACTGGGACGAGGCGCACTGAGCGGCTTCGCTGCTGTCACGAGGCTGTCGCACGCGGCGCCTAAACTCGGACGATGAGTTCATCCGCCGTCGCCAGGGCGCCGGTGGCGACCCTGCCGCTGCTGAACCGCGAACGCGCGATCCTCGAATTCAACCGGCGCGTCCTGGCGCAGGCCCGGCGAGACGACGTGCCGCTGCTCGAGCGCCTGCGCTACGTGTGCATCGTCTCCTCCAACCTCGACGAGTTCTTCGAGGTCCGCTTCGCCGACTGCCTCGAGGCGTCGCGCCTGCCCGGCACCGCCACCACCCCGGCCGACATCGAGGCGCTCGCCGCCGACGCGCACGCGCTCATCGCCGAGCAGTACGTCGTCTTCAACGACGAAGTCATGCCGGCGCTCGCCGCCCGCGGCATCCGCATCGCCCACCACGCCGACCGCGACCCGGCCGAGCGCCGCTGGGTGCAGCGCTTCTTCGAGGCCCAGGTGCGGCCGCTCCTGGTGCCCGTGGGCCTCGATCCCGCGCATCCGTTCCCGCAGGTCGCGAACAAGTCGCTGAACTTCATCGCCCGGCTGGCCGGCAAGGACGCCTTCGGCCGCCGCAACACGGTCACGATCGTCAAGGTGCCCCGCGTCCTGCCGCGCGTGATCAAGCTGCCGCGCGAGAAGGGCGACCCGGTGCAGAGCTTCGTGCTGCTGACCAGCGTCATCCGCGCTCACCTCGGCGAGCTGTTCCCGGGGCGCGAGGTCGAGACCTTCTCGCAGTTCCGCATCACGCGCGACTCCGATCTCGAGGTCGACGCCGACGTGACGAACCTGCGCCAGGCCTTGCGCTCGGGCCTGACGACGCGGCACTTCGGCCAGGCGGTGCGCCTCGAGGTCGGCAGCACCTGCCCGCCCGAGCTGTCGAGCTTCCTCCTGCGCCAGTTCAACCTCGCCGAGTGGGCGCTCTACAAGGTCGACGGCCCGGTAAACCTGGTCCGAATGAATGAGTTGACCCACCTCGCCGACGCCCCGGCGCTGCGCTTCAGGCCCTTCGAGCCGGCCTGGCCGGCCAGCCTGCCGCGCCAGCAGTCGATGTTCGACCGCATGCGCGCGGGCGACCTGCTCCTGCACCAGCCCTTCGAGTCGTTCGAGCCGGTGGTGCAGTTCCTGCGCGAGGCCGTGCACGACCCGGCGGTGCTGGCCGTGAAGATGACCATCTACCGCACCGGCGGCGAGTCGCCGCTGATGGACCTGCTGATCGACGCCGTGCGACGGGGCAAGGAGGTGATGGTCGTCGTCGAGCTGAAGGCGCGCTTCGACGAGGAAGCGAACATCAACTGGGCCGAGCGGCTGGAGGCTGTCGGCGCGCAGGTGGTCTACGGCGTTGTAGGCCTGAAGACGCACGCCAAGCTGATCCTGGTAACGCGTCGCGAAGGGGGGCGGCTGCGGCGCTACGCGCAGATGTCCACCGGCAACTACAACCCGACGACGGCCCGCCTCTACACCGACCTGAGCTTCTTCACCGCCGACGCCGATCTCACGACCGATGCCGATGCCGTTTTCCAGCAACTCGCCAGCCTCGGCCGGACCCTCCCGCTCAAGGCCCTGCTGCAGGCGCCCTTCACCCTGCACAAGGAGATGCTCGCCCACGTCGGCCGGGTCGCCGACGCGGCGGCCGCCGGTCGCATGGCCCGCATCGTCGTGAAGATCAACGCGCTCACGGACGTGCCGCTCATCGACGCCCTGATCCGCGCCGGCCAGGCCGGGGCCCGGGTCGACCTGGTCGTTCGCGGCGCCTGCATGCTGCCGCCGGGCATCGAGGGCGTCACCGACCGGATCCGCGTCCGCTCCATCGTCGGCCGCTTCCTCGAGCACACCCGCGTCGCCTACTTCCGCTGGGGCGACGCCGAGGACGACGAAGCGGTGTTCCTGTCGAGCGCCGACTGGATGGGCCGCAACATGTTCGGCCGCATCGAGATCGGCTGGCCGCTGCGCGACCGCCGCCTGCGCCAGCGGGTCATCGACGAATGCCTGGTGCCTTACCTGATGGACGACCGCGACGCCTGGCTGCTCGAGGCCGACGGCGGCTACGTCCGTGCCGCCGAAGGCACGGTGTCGGCGCAGGAAGCGCTGGTCTGCCGCTACGCGGGACACGCCTGATGGACCTGATCCTCTGGCGCCATGTCGAGGCGGTGCTCGAGAGCCCCGGGCACGACGACCTGCAACGGGCGCTCACGAGCAAGGGCGAGCGCCAGGCCCAGCGCATGGCCGAGTGGCTGAACCGCCACCTCGCGCACTCGACGCGCGTCCTCGTCAGCCCCGCCGTCCGCTGCCAGCAGACGGCGCAGGCGCTCGGCCGCAAGTTCCGCACCGTCGCCGCGCTCGGGCCGGGCTCCGGCGCCGGCGCGGTGCTGACCGCCGCGCGCTGGCCCGACGCCAGCGAGCCGGTCCTCGTCGTCGGTCACCAGCCGACGCTCGGCATGGTGGCGTCGCTGGCGCTCACCGGCACGGCGCAGCCGTGGTCGGTGCGCAAGGGCGCGGTGTGGTGGCTGCGCAGCCGCTCGCGCGACGAGGGCGAGCGCGTCATCCTGCAGGCGGTGCAGGGCCCCGACTCGCTCTGAGCGGTCGCCCCGGGCGGGCCAGGCCCTCAGCCCTCCGGGGCGAGCAGGCGCGGCGGCCGGGCGACGTTCCTGACCTTGGCCCAGCCGGCCACCTCCTCGCGCAGCAGGTGCAGCGCGCGAGGGTGGGCGGCCGCCCAGTCCGGATCGACGCCGATCGTGACGGCGTCCCCGCCCTGCTGCAGCGTCACGGCGTGCGGAGCGACGTCGTCGCGGGCGTGGCAGACGATCACCGCCACGCGCAGGCAGAGCAGGCGCAGGGCGAAGCCGGCGTCCTGCAGCTGCGCCTCCATCTTGCGCAGGCCGCCGCGCTGGCCGAGGGCGAGGTCGCCGATCCGCCGCAGCTGGTTCTGCGAAAAGCCCGGCGCATCGACGTGGGCCAGCAGGTAGGCGCTGTGGCGGTGGTGGTCGTGGTGCGAGACCATCATCCCGGCCTCGTGCAGCGCCGCGGCCCAGCGCAGCTCGCGCGCCGACTCGTGCGCCGCGGCAGGCTCCGCGGCCGCCAGGAGCGAGGTCGCGACGGCGGCAACGCGAGCGGCCTGCGCGACATCGACGCCGAAGCGGCGCTGCAGCTCCAGCACCGACTGCTCGCGCAGGTCCTCGCCGCCGGAGAGCCGTTCCGCTGCGCTGCGCGCCTCGAGGTCGAAGATGACGCCCTGGCGCAGCGCGCCGCGCGCGGGCTTCAGCTCCTCGATGCCGAAGTGCGCTGCCAGCGTGTAGAGGATGGCCAGGCCGCCGCCGATGACGGCGCGGCGCTCGTCCTTCAGCCCGGGCAGGTCGAGCCGGTCGGCGCTGCCGGCGTCGAGGCAGCGCGCCATCAGCCAGCGCAGCCCGTCGGGCGTGATGCGACCGTCGCTGACGCCGGTCGCGGCGAGCATCTGCGAGACGGCGCCGACGGTGCCCGACGAGCCGAGCGCCTCGGCCCAGTGCCCGGGCGCGAAAGGCTCCAGGGCTTCCTCGAGCTCGGCGCCGGCGGCGACCTGCGCGTCGTGGAAGCCGCGCCTGGTGAAGCGACCGTCCGGGAAGTACTTCATCGACAGGCTCACGCTGCCGATCTGGAACGACTCGGCGAGGATGGGCCACAGGCCGTGGCCCAGGATCATCTCGGTCGAGCGGCCGCCGATGTCGACGACCAGCCGGCGCAGCGTCGAGGGCTGCAGGCGCGCGACGCCGGTGTAGATGAGGCGCGCCTCCTCGCGGCCCGAGATGATCTCGATGGGGTGGCCGAGCGCCTGCTCGGCGCGGCCGAGGAAGGCGTCACGGTTCCGGGCCTCGCGCAGGGTCTGCGTGGCGACGGCGCGCACCTGCGCCGGAGCGAAGCCCTCGAGGCGCCGGGCGAAGCGGGCGAGGCACTCGAGGCCGCGGCCCGCCGCCGCCTCGTCGAGCAGGCCCGACTCGTCGAGGCCGGCACCGAGCCGCACGGTCTCCTTCAGGTAGTCGATGCGGCGATAGCGGCCGTCCTGCAGCTGGCCCAGCTCGAGGCGAAAGCTGTTCGAGCCCATGTCGATGGCGGCCAGCGGGGGGCTGGCCGCCAGCTCGCTGCCGACACTCGGCGCGGTGATCGTTTCCATGCGAACGATTGTCGGCTCGCCGTGCGCCGCCTCGCCGGCGTCGCGACGACGAAGCTTCCTAGAATGGCCGACCGCCGTTGCCGAAGAGCCGCCCGATGCTGCGCCCCGATCCCGATCTCGTTCCTGTCGCCGTCGTCGGCTCGCCCGTCGGCAGCGGCTACGCGAAGGCGGCTCAGGCGCTGGCGGCGCAGGCCATCGCCACGCCCGTCGATGGCCTGGTGGCCGGCCCCGTCAGCATCGCCTCGGGCGATTTCGCCGTGCCCGCCTACCGCGCCTGCCGCGAAGGCGCCGGTCCGTTCCCGGTGGTCCTCGTCGTCTCGGAGATCTTCGGCGTGCACGAGTACATCGCCGACGTCGCGCGTCGCTTCGCGCGCCTCGGCTACCTGGCCATCGCGCCGGAGCTGTTCGTGCGCCAGGGCGACGCCAAGGCGCCGGCCGAGATCCCGGTGCTCTTCGCCACCATCATCTCCAAGGTCCCGGACGAGCAGGTGATGGCCGACCTCGACGCCTGCGTCGCCTGGGCCGGGCAGAACGGCGGCGACCTCGGCCGCCTCGCGGTCACCGGCTTCTGCTGGGGGGGCCGCATCACCTGGCTCTACGCGGCGCACAGCGCGGCCGTGAAGGCCGGCGTCGCGTGGTACGGCCGGCTCACCGGTCCGACGACGCCCTTGCAGCCGCGCCATCCGGTCGACGTCGCCGGCGAGCTGAAGGCGCCGGTGCTCGGCCTCTACGGCGATGCCGACACCGGCATTCCGCTCGACCACGTCGACCACATGAAGGCTTCGCTGGCGCAGGGCAGCGCTGCGGCCAAGGCCTCGCAGTTCGTCGTCTACCCGCGGGCGCAGCACGCCTTCCACGCCGACTACCGGCCCAACTACGACGAGACCGCGGCGCGCGACGGCTGGCAGCGCTGCGTCGACTGGCTGCGCGCCCACGGCGTCGCATGAGCGGCCCGGGCCGGGCCCGGGTCGGCGGCGCGCGCTTGCCTCGCGGGCGCCGGGCGTGACGCTCGCCTGGATCGTCCTCGCGACGCTTGCCGGCGGCGTCCTCTCGGTGACGATAGCCGCCGGCCTGACCGTCGCCGTGCTGTCGCGCCTGGTCCACCACCTCGTCAGCCTGTCGACCGGCGTCCTGCTCGCCACCGCGCTGCTCGACCTGCTGCCCGAGGCATTCGAGAGCCGGGCGCCGCCGCAGGCGCTGTTCGCGACCCTGCTCGGCGGGCTCCTCTTCTTCTTCCTGCTCGAGAAGGTCGAGCTCTATCGCCACAGCCACCACCACGAAGGCGACGATCACCACCACCACCACGGCTTCGACCGGCAGCAGGCCGGGCGCGGCGGCTGGACCGTGATCCTCGGCGACAGCATCCACAACTTCTGCGACGGCATCATCATCGCCGCCGCCTTCCTGGCCGACACCCGGCTCGGCATCGTCACCTCGCTGGCCATCATCGCGCACGAGATCCCGCAGGAAGTCGGCGACTACATCGTCCTGCTCAACGCCGGGCTGTCACGGGCGCGGGCCCTCTTCTACAACGCCTTGTCGGGACTGGCGGCGGTCGCCGGCGGGGTGCTCGGCTACTTCGTCGTCGGCCCGTGGCAGGCGTTCTTCCCCTACCTGCTCGTGATCGCCGCCAGCAGCTTCATCTACGTCTCGGTCGCCGATCTCATCCCACAGCTGCAGCATCGGCTGACGCTGCGCGAGACCGCGACGCAGCTGGCCTGGCTGGCGACGGGCATCGCCGTCGTGGGCCTGGCGCTGGCCCTGCTGCACAGCCACTGAGCGTCGCCGCCGGACGGCTCAGCGAACGAGCAGGACCGGCACCTTCGAGTGGCTGAGGACGTCGCGCGTCTCGCTGCCCAGGAACAGCGAAGCGAGGCCGCTGCGGCCGTGCGAGCCCATGACGATGAGGTCGCAGCGCTCCTTGGCCGCGTGGTCGACGATGGCCTCCCACGGCTGCAGCCCCTCCACCGTCTGCGCATGGCAGACGATGCCGGCCGCGTCGCAGGCGTCCATCACCGCACGCACGTGCCGCGCCGCGGTGCGCTCCTGGGCATCGAAGAATTCCTGCGGCGGCGTCGGCTGCATCTCGGCGACCGCGCCGTAGGGGAAGGGCTCCTTCACGCACAGCGTGAAGATCTCGGCGTTCAACGCCTTGGCCAGCCCGACGGCGGCGGCGACGGCGCGCTGCGTGATCTCGGAGCCGTCGGTCGGAACGAGGATTCGCTTGAACATGGAGGCACCTCCGGCGTTGCGGCGCGATCTTCGCATCGGCGCGCCCCCGCGTCGACCGCGGCCGGGCCGGGCGGTCGCAGGCCCGCGGCGGCCCGGGTCAGCCGGTGGCGACCGGGCGTTCGGGGTCCGACGACCACTCGCTCCACGAGCCCGGATACAGCGCCGAGCCGGCCAGCCCGGCATGCTCCATGGCCAGGAGGTTGTGGCAGGCGGTGACGCCGGAGCCGCAGGAGTGGATCACGTCGACGGGCCCTCTGGCGCCGAGCAGGGTCTCGAACTCGCGCCGCAGCTCGTCGGCCGGCTTGAAGCGGCCGGTGGCGTCGAGGTTGGCCTTGTAGAAGCGGTTCAGCGCCCCCGGGATGTGGCCGGCGATGCGGTCGAGCGGCTCCGTCTCGCCGCGGAAGCGCTCGGCGGCGCGGGCGTCGACGAGCGCCGCCTCGGCGGGCCGGCCGGCGACGGCAGCGGCGTCGACCGCCGGGACGAGCGGCGGTCGCTCGGGGTAGGGCGGGGCCGGCGCGGCCGCGGGCGTCGGCTCGGACGTCAGGGCGCCGCCGGCCTTCTGCCAGGCCTGGAGACCGCCGTCGAGCACGGCGACCGCCTCGTGACCGAGCCAGCGCAGCATCCACCAGAGCCGTGCCGCGTAGATGCCGCCCTGGGCATCGAGGGCGACCACCTGCGTGCCGGGGCTGATGCCGAGGCGGCCGACGGTGCGGGCGAAGTCCGAGCGCTCGGGCAGCGGATGACGGCCGTTGCGGCCGCTCTTGGCGCCGGCGAGGTCGCGGTCGAGGTGGACGTAGCGCGAGCCCGGCACATGGCTTTCCGCGAAGCGGCGCTCGCCCGAGCCGGGGTCGCCGAGATCGAAGCTCGCGTCGAGGATCACGGGGGCGATGCCGGCGCCGATCCAGGCGGCGAGCTCTTCGGGGCCGACGAGGGTGGTACGGATGGGGCTCATAGGGTGTTGGGAGAGTCGCCGGCACCGGCCGCCGAGCCGCTGCTGCGGCTGCGCAGCATCGTCGCGCCGATGCCGGCGCCGACGACGAGGAGCATGCCGCAGATCGCCATCCACGTCACCGGATCGTCGAAGAGGACGACGCCGAAGGCGAACGCCCAGCCGATGCCGAGGTACTGCAGGCTGGCGTTGACCAGCGTCCGGCCGGTGCTGTAGGCGCGCGTCATCATCAGTTGCGCCAGGGTCGCCGTCACGCCGACGGCGAGGAGGAGGACGGCGCCGCGCCAGCTGTGCGCGGTGACGCCGCTCCAGAGCATGGTGAGAAGACCGACGCCGACGCCGCCGACCGAGAAGTAGAAGACGATGCGGTACTCCGGCTCGCCGGCGCGGCCGAGCGCGGTGACCTGGAGGTACGCGGTCGCCGCGATCACCCCGGAGAGCAGGCCCATCAGGCCATGCCAGAGCTGGCGCTCCTCGATGGTCGGCCGCAGGATCAGGGCCACGCCGAGGAAGCCGATCAGCACCGTCACGATCAGGCGGCCGTCGACGCGCGAGGTGCCGAGCGCGACCGCGCCGCCGATCAGGAACAGCGCCATCCACACCGACGACATGTAGTTGAGCGTCATGGCCGTGGCCAGCGGCAGGTTGCCGAGGGCGTAGAACCAGAGCACCAGCGACGTCACGCCGGCGACGCTGCGCCAGAAGTGCATGCCGGGCAGCCGCGTGGCCACGGTGCCGCGCTGCCAGCGCGCCAGGGCGAGCATCAGGACGGCGCCGGTGAGGCTGCGATAGAAGACGATCTCGCCGGCCGGGTACTCCGCGGACGCGAGCTTCACGCACACGCCCATGGTCGAGAACAGGAAGGTCGCGCCGACGATCAGCCAGGGGGCGGAGATCGTCATCGGCGCGGGTCAGCTTCGCCGGGCGCTGCCGCCTTCCATCTCGCGCCAGTACCACTCGTGGAACTGCTGCATGCCGTCTTCCATCGGGCTCTGGTAGGGGCCGAAGTCGTCCTCGCCGCGGTCGAGCAGCGCCTTTCGGCCGGCATCCATGCGCAGGGCGATCTCGTCGTCCTCGGCGCAGGTCTCCCAGTAGGCGGCCTGCTCCGCCTCGACGAACTCGCGCTCGAAGGCGTGGATGTCCTCGGGGTAGTAGAACTCGACCAGGTTCAGCGTCCGCCGCGGACCACGCGGGTAGAGGGTCGACACGACCAGGACGTGCGGGTACCACTCGACCATGGTCGCCGGGTACGAGGTCAGCCAGATCGCGCCGTGCTTCGGGACCGGGTCGTCGAAGCGGCCCTCGCGATACGCCAGGACGGCGTCGTGCCACTTGCGATAGGCCGGCGAACCCGGCTTGGCGAGCTCGTTCTTCGGCCCGACCGTCTGCACCGAGTGCTGCGGACCGAACTCCCAGCGCAGGTCCTCGCAGGTGACGAACTGGCCGAGCCCGGGGTGGAAGGGCGCGACGTGGTAGTCCTCGAGGTAGACCTCGATGAAGGTCTTCCAGTTGTAGTCGCACTCGTGCAGCTTGAAGCTGTCGAAGGCGTAGCCGGTGAAGTCGAGCTCGCGCGCCGGGCCGATCGCCGACAGCTCGGCGACGATGTCGCGCGTCGCTCCCGGCCGGCGCGGCGGCTCGAACAGCATGCCGTTCCAGCTCTGCAGGGGAAAGCTCGCCAGGTCGCGGCAGGGGTCGTCCGGGAAGTGGGGCGCGCCGATGAGCTGGCCGCCGAGTCCGTAGGTCCAGCGGTGCAGCGGACAGACGATGTTGCTGCCGGTGGAGCCGCGGCCGCGCAGCATCACCGCCTGCCGGTGCCGGCAGACGTTGGAGAGCAGGCGGATGCCCTCGGGCGTGCGCACCAGGGCGCGGCCTTCGCCTTCATGCGGCAGGGCATAGAAATCGCCGACCTCGGGGACGGCGAGCTCGTGCCCGACGTAGCGCGGCGCGCCGCCGAAGAGCACGGCCATCTCGCGCTCGAACAGTTGCGGATCGAAGTAGCTCCCGACCGGAAGCTGGGTTTGACTGCGGGCGAGCGCTTCGCGGGCAACGCGCGGGTCGGACATGGCCCCGAGATCCTCCTGGTGCGACGCTGTCAGCGCCGGAAAAGATCGGCTGGAAAACCGGCCGGAGCGGCAGCCAGCAGGGGCAAGGAGTGTACCCGCGCCCCTTCGGCGCCCCGGGCTGCGGGCCCGGTCCGGACCGTTCGAGCGCCGAAGGTGGGGTCGCCGTCGCTGACTACAATCAAAACTTTTCCGCCCTGGAATGACGATCGACTCTCCGACGGCCTCGCCACCGAGCCTGCCTGCCACCTACGAGGCTGCCCTCGCCGAACTGGAAGCTCTCGTCGCGTCGATGGAGGAGGGCCAGTTGCCACTCGAAAGCCTGCTCACCGGCTACCGCCGCGGCACCGAGCTCCTGCAGTTCTGCCGCAGCCGCCTCGAGGCCGTCGAACAGCAAGTGCGGGTCGTGGAAGAGGGCCAGCTCAAGGCCTGGCCCAGCGCATGAAGCGAGACGCCTTCGACACCTGGTCGCTGGCCGAGCTCGACGCCGTCGAGGCCGCGCTCGACCACTTCGTCCCCGTCGACGCGCCCGCCGGCCTCGGCGAGGCCATGCGCTACGGCGTGCTCGACGGCGGCAAGCGCCTGCGCGCGCTGCTCGTGCTCGCGGCGGCGCACGCCGTGCAGGGCGAGCGCGAGGCGGCGATGCGCGCGGCCTGCGCCGTCGAGCTGATCCATGCCTACTCCCTGGTCCACGACGACCTGCCGTGCATGGACGACGACATCCTGCGCCGCGGCAAGCCCACCGTGCACGTCCGCTTCGGCGTCGCGCCGGCGATGCTCGCCGGCGACGCCATGCAGGCGCTGGCCTTCGAGGTGCTGACCCCTACTGACGGCAGCGTCGCGCCGGCGCTGCAGGCGCGCCTCTGCGGCCTGCTGGCGCGAGCCGCCGGTGCCGAGGGCATGGCCGGCGGCCAGGCCATCGACCTGGCAAGCGTCGGCCTGCCTCTCGACGAGCACGCCCTGTCGGACATGCACCGGCGCAAGACCGGAGCCCTGCTGCGGGCCAGCGTCCTCATGGGTGCCGCCTGCGGTGCGACGACGCCCACCCAGGCACAGGCGCTGGCGGCCTACGGGGACGCGATCGGCCTCGCCTTCCAGGTCGTCGACGACATCCTGGATGTCACCCAGGCGTCGGCGACCCTCGGCAAGACCGCCGGCAAGGACCAGGACAGCAACAAGCCGACCTACGTGAGCGTGCTCGGGCTCGACGCCGCGTGGACGCACGCGCGCGAGCTGAGGCGCGTGGCGCAGGCGGCGCTCGAGCGCGGCGAGCTCGCCGAGACGGAACGGCTGCGCGTCCTGGCCGACCGCGTCGTCGACCGCGAGTCCTGACCCGATGACGGCCAAGAAGCTGCTCGACGCCATCCACGTGCCGGCCGACGTGCGGCGGCTCTCGCGCCTGGAGTTGAAGCAGCTCTCCGGCGAGCTGCGCGAGTTCATCGTCCAGATCGTGTCGCAGGCCGGCGGCCACTTCTCCTCGAACCTGGGCACGGTCGAGCTGACGATCGCGCTGCACCATGTGTTCGACACGCCGCACGATCGCATCGTCTGGGACGTCGGCCACCAGACCTATCCGCACAAGACGCTGACCGGCCGCAAGGATCGCATGCCGACGCTGCGCCAGCTGGGCGGCATCTCGGGCTTTCCTCGCCGCGACGAAAGCGAGTACGACACCTTCGGCACTGCCCACTCGTCGACCTCGATCTCGGCGGCCCTCGGCATGGCGATCGCGTCGCGCATGAAGGGCGAGTCGCGCAAGTGCGTGGCGGTGATCGGCGACGGCGCGATGAGCGCCGGCATGGCCTTCGAGGCGCTGAACAACGCCGGCTGTCCGCACAACGACATGCACGCCGACGTGCTGGTGATCCTGAACGACAACGACATGTCGAT
>DATAGP010000007.1:0-11351 GCA_036263655.1 Caldimonas sp.
GTCGACACGGCGCTGAAGATGGCGATCGCCTACCACCGCGCCCGCGGCGAAGGCCAGCGCACCCGCCTCATCGGCCGCGAGCGCGGCTACCACGGCGTCAACTTCGGCGGCATCTCGGTCGGCGGCATCGCCGGCAACCGCAAGACCTTCGGCGGCATGCTCGGTGGCGTCGACCACCTGCGCCACACGCACGACCTCGGCAGGAATGCCTTCAGCCGCGGCATGCCCGAGCACGGCGCCGAGCTCGCCGACGACCTCGAGCGCATCGTCGCCCTGCACGACGCGTCGACGATCGCGGCGGTCATCGTCGAGCCCGTGGCCGGATCGACGGGCGTGCTGATCCCGCCCAAGGGCTACCTCGAGCGCCTGCGCGCCATCTGCGACAAGCACGGCATCCTGCTCATCTTCGACGAGGTCATCACCGGCTTCGGTCGCCTCGGCTCGCCGTTCGCCGCGACCCATTTCAACGTCACCCCGGACCTGATGACTGTTGCCAAGGGCATCACCAACGGCTGCGTGCCGATGGGCGCGGTGTTCGCCAAGCGGGCGATCCACGACGTGTTCATGAACGGGCCGGAGCACGTGGTCGAGTTCCCGCACGGCTACACCTACTCCGCGCATCCGCTCGCCTGCGCCGCCTCGCTCGGCACCCTCGAGACCTACGCCGACGAAGGCTTGCTGACGCGCGGCGCCAAGATGGCGCCGGCGTTCGAGCATGCCGTGCACTCGCTGCGCGAGCTGCCGCACGTGATCGACATCCGCAACATCGGCCTGGTCGGCGCGATCGAGCTGGAGTCGATCCCCGGCGCACCCGGCAAGCGGGCCTTCGACATCTTCCGCGAGTGCTTCGAGCGCGGCGTCCTGATCCGCGTCACCGGCGAGATCATCGCCCTCTCGCCGCCGCTGATCGTCGAGGAAACGCACATCGACCAGGCGATCAGCACGATCGCCGACGTGCTGCGCAAGCAGGGCTGACGCCACCCCACAGCGAAGAGCCGCGCCGCGCGCGCGAGGATGAAGAGCGGCCGCGAGCCGCCCCCCGTGATGCCCGACGCCTTTCTTCAGATCCGCAACCTGGTCAAGGACTTCGACGGACACCGTGCCGTCGACGACGTCTCGATCGACATCGCCAAGGGCGAGGTGTTCGCCCTGCTCGGCCCCTCGGGCTGCGGCAAGACCACCCTGCTGCGCATGCTGGCCGGCTTCGAGACGCCCAGCTCGGGCTTGATCTCGCTGGCCGGACGCGATCTCGCGGGGCTCCCGCCCTACGCCCGGCCGATGAACCTGATGTTCCAGAGCTACGCCCTGTTCCCGCACCTGAGCGTGTTCGACAACATCGCCTTCGGCCTGCGCCGGGACCGCCTTCCGGCCGCCGAGATCGGCCCGCGCGTCGAGGCGATGCTGAAGCTCGTCCAGCTGGGCCCGTTCGCCAGGCGCAAGCCGCACCAGCTCTCCGGCGGCCAGCAGCAGCGCGTCGCCCTGGCGCGGAGCCTCGCCAAGAAGCCGCAGCTGCTTCTCCTCGACGAGCCGCTCGGCGCGCTCGATCGGAAGCTCCGCGAGGAGACCCAGATCGAGCTCGCGCACATCATCGAGGAGGTCGGCGTCACCTGCGTCATGGTCACCCACGACCAGGAGGAGGCCATGACCATGGCCTCGCGGATCGCAGTCATGAGCGAGGGCCGCTTCCTGCAGGTGGGTGCCCCGGCCGAGATCTACGAGACGCCGGCGAGCCGCTTCGTCGCCGACTTCATCGGCAACGTCAACCTCATGGAGGGCACCGTCGCGGAGCACGCCGATGGGCACCTCGTCGTCGACTGCGGCGACGTGCGGCATCGCGTCGCGCAGGCGCTGGACAGCGGCGTCGGCACCCCGGCCACGGTCGCCTTGCGGCCGGAGAAGATCCGCATCGCCCCCGTCGATGCGATCGCCGGCGAGGGTGTTCCGCCGGGGCTCAACGCCGTCCGCGGGACGGTGAAGGACCTCGCCTACTTCGGCAGCTACACGGTCTATCACCTGCAGCTCGGCAGCGGTCGCACGCTCAAGATCAGCCAAGCCAACAGCGAGCGCCAGGGGACGCCGCTGAGCTGGGGCGACGCCGCCCAGGCGACGTGGTCGGAGCGGGCGCCGATGGTCCTGACGCGATGACGGCCCCGCGTCTAAGAGGGCGCCTCGCCGTCATCGGCGCGCCCTCGCTCTGGCTGCTCGTCTTCTTCCTGGTGCCCTTCCTGGTCGTGGCGAAGATCAGCGTCACGCCGATGGAGACGGCCTCGCTGCGCGACCTCTTCGCGTGGCAGGGCCTGCACCTCGACAACTACCTCCTGCTGTTCCAGGACGATCTCTACTTCACGACCTTCGTCTCGAGCCTCAAGTACGCGGCGGCGGCGACGCTGCTCTGCCTGGCCGTCGGCTATCCGTTCGCGTACTTCATGGCCCGCTCGCGACGCACCCTGCAGCCGGCACTCCTGATGCTGGTGATGCTGCCGTTCTGGACGTCGTTCCTGCTTCGCGTCTACGCTTGGAAGGCATTGCTCACCGAGCAGGGCATCGCCGCCCGGGCGATCGAGTCGGTCGGCCTCGACCACGCGCTGGCGGCGCTCGGCCTGATCCCCGGCCCGGGCCAGCTGATGAACACGCCCTTCTCGCTGGTGCTCGGCATGACCTACACCTACCTGCCGTTCATGGTCCTGCCGCTCTACGCCAACCTCGCGAAAATGGACCTTCGCCTGCTCGAGGCCGCGGCCGACCTGGGCGCCAACGCCTGGACGGCGTTCTGGCGGGTGACGGTGCCGCTGTCGCGGGCCGGCATCGTCGCCGGCTCGATGCTCGTCTTCATCCCGAGCGTCGGCGAATACGTCATCCCGGAGCTGCTCGGCGGGCCGCAGACGCAGATGATCGGCCGCACGCTGTGGGACGAGTTCTTCAGCAACAACGACTGGCCCATGGCCTGCGCCGTCGCGGTGACCATGATCCTCCTCGTGATCGTCCCGATCGCGGTCTTCTCCCGCTACCAGTCGGAAGCGGCCAGTCGCAAGGCCTGAGACACGCGATGACCGGCAGCCCCTTCAACGGCTTCTTCGGACGCCTCTGGCTGACCCTCGGTTTCGCCTTCCTCTACCTGCCGATCGTCGCGCTCGTCGTCTACTCCTTCAACGACTCGCCGGTGGCCAATGTCTGGGGCGGGTTCACGCTCCGCTGGTACGAGGCCCTGGCGTCCGACCGCGAGCTCCTGGGCGGCCTCGCGCTGTCGCTGCGGGTCGCCTTCGCGACTGCCTGCGCATCGGTCGTCCTCGGCACCCTGGCGGCGTTCGCGTTGACGCGCTATCGCCGCTTCTTCGGCCGCACCCTCTTCTCCGGCATGGTCGCGGCGCCGCTGGTCATGCCCGAGGTGATCATCGGCCTGTCGCTGCTGCTCATGCTGGTCTCGCTGCAGCGCGCCAGCGAATCGGCCTTCGGCATCGGCTTTCCGGAGCGCGGCCTGCTCACGATCTGGCTCGGCCACCTCCTGCTCGGCATGGCGTATGCGACCGTGGTCGTCCGGGCCCGCCTGCAGACGCTCAACGTGCAGCTCGAGGAGGCGGCGATGGACCTCGGGGCGCGGCCCTGGCAGGTCTTCTGGCTGGTCACCCTGCCGATGATCGGCCAGGCGCTCGTCTCCGCCTTCCTGCTCACCTTCACCTTGTCGCTCGACGATGTCGTGCTCTCCGCGTTTCTCTCCGGCCCGGGCACGACGACCATGCCGCTGGTCATCTTCTCGCGCGCCCGCCTCGGGCTGAATCCGAGCGTCAACGCCGTGGCCACGATCATCATCGCCGTCGTCGCCGTGGGGGTGATCGTGGCGAGCGTGGTCATCGCCCGCAACGAGCGTCGACGCAGTCAGGAGCTGGCCAACGCGCCGCGGGCGAAGCTCGCCACCTCATGAGCGCGGCCGGTCGGGTTCCCTGGCACGCCTACTTGGCCCTGGCGGCTGCGATGGCCATCGTCGGCGCCTACGTCGGCTTCTCGAAGGCGCTGGTCATCGTCTTCCCGATCTTTCTGCTCGCCTGGCTGCGCTTCGGCATCGCCGCGCTGGCGATGGCGCCCTGGCTGCGCCGCCCGGCGAACGAGCCGCCCCTGGACGCGCGCACCCACCGGCTGCTGTTCCTCGAATCGTTCTTCGGCAACTTCCTGTTCTCGATCTGCATGCTCTACGGCATCGCCCGCAGCTCGGTGCTCGCGGCCGGCGTGATCATGGCGGCGATCCCGGCGGTGGTGGCCTTGCTGTCGTTCGTGCTGCTGCGCGAGCGCATCGGCTGGCGCGTCGCGACGGGGATCGTCTGCGCGGTGGCCGGCATCGCCCTGGTCGCGCTCGCGCGCGACGCCGACGGCGAGCTGGCGAGCGGCTCCGTCGCCGGCACGCTGCTGCTGCTCGGCGCCGTGACCTGCGAAGCGCTCTATGTCGTCCTCGGCAAGAAGCTGTCGGCCTCGCTCGAGCCGAAGCGCATCAGCGCCCTCATCAACCTCTGGGGCCTCGCGCTGGTGACGCCGTTCGCGCTCTGGCAGCTGCCCGGCTTCTCGCCCGAGTTCATCCGGCCGTCGTCGTGGGCGCTGCTCGCCGGCTACGCCATCGCCGCCAGCGTCGCCACCGTGTGGCTCTGGATGACCGGCATGAAGCACGTCCCCGCGGCGTCGGCCGGCGTGTTCACCGTCTTCCTGCCGATCAGCGCCGGCATCGTCGGCGTCTGGTTCTTCGGCGAGGAGTTCAGCGCCGTGCAGGTGGGCGCGTTCGCGCTGGCGCTCCTCGGCGTGGTGCTGGCGACCTGGCGGCGCTCGCCGCCGCCACCGCTCACGTAGTCTCGGACGGGTCGAAGTCGAGCTCGACCTTGGCGCCGTTCGGGTCGTAGCTGAACAGCTGCCAGGTGCCGGCACCGGCCTGGCGGCGCAAGTCGTACTTGACGCCGCGCTCGTCGAAGCGGGCCTTGACCGCCTTCAGGTCGCTGGCGGAGAACGCCATGTGGTCGATCACGCCGGTGCGGTCGCGCGGCATGGGCCGATCCCAGTAGATGTGCAGGATGGGATGCGGGCCGCTGCCGTACAGCCAGGCGCCGGGAAACCCGAGGTCGGGCCGGTGCCCCTCGCGCAGGCCGAGCAGGCCGACGTAGAAGTCGAGCGTCTTCTGCCGGTCCTCGGCGGTGATGGTGAAGTGGTTCATGCCGTCGATCATGGGCGCCTCCGGAGCTCAGGATACGAGAACGAGCGCGCCGACCGTGGCGCGCGATTCCAGGCGCGCATGCGCCTGCGCCGCGGCATCGAGGGACCAGCGTTCGATCGGCGGCAGCTTGCATGCGCCGGAAGCCAAGGCCTCCCAGAGGCGCCCGGCGCGCATCTCGAGCATCGCCGGGCTGGCGACATAGTCGAAGACCACCGGCCGCGAGAAGGTGGCCGACTTGGCGACGAGTGCATCGGGGGCGAGCGGCTTCAGCATGCCCGTCGCCTGGCCGACGCTGATCCAGTGGCCGCGCCGCGCCAGCGCCGCCAGGTTCTCGTCGCGTGCCGCGTCGCCGAGCCCGTCGACGATCACGTCGGCGCCGCCGCAGGCCCGCTGCACGGCATCGGCGAAGCGGTAGTCCGCCGTGACGATGACGTGGCGGCAACCGTGCTCGCGCGCGAGGCGGGCCTTCGCCTCGGTCGAGACCGTGCCGATCACCGTGGCGCCGAGGCTGGCGGCCCAGCTGCAGACGAGCAGGCCCAGGCCCCCGGCGGCGGCGTGGACGAGCAGGCGCGTGCCGGCATCGACCCGGCCGACGTCGCGCAGGAGCACGTCGGCGGTGAGGCCCTTCAGCAGCGTCGCCGCGGCGACGTCGTCCTCGACCGCTGCGGGCAGGCGCACGACCCAGGACGCGGGCACGGTGCGCACGCTGGCGTAGGCGCCCGGCTGTGGGCACAGGTAGGCGACGCGGTCGCCGGGGAGCAGCCCGCTGGTGCCGGCGCCGACGTCGATGACGTTGCCCGCGGCTTCCATGCCGGGGACTGCGCCGCCGCGGCCGAGCGGCAGCAGGTCCGGCATCCAGCCGCGCCGCAGGTAGACGTCGAAGTAGTTGACGCCGATCGCGCGCTGGCGGATGCGGACCTCGCCCGCGGCCGGCGCCGGCGCCTCGCCGTCGTCGCTGCGCAGCACCTCGGGGCCGCCGTAGGCCGAGACGACCATCCGTCGCGCGCTCACGGCCGGGCCGATCGCGCGCGCACCCGCGCCGGCGCCCCCGCCGTTCACGTCGGCCCCGGCTTGCAGGTGCCGGCGCAGGTTCTCGAAGCCGGCCTCGTAGACACCGCTAGCGACCATCTCGCGCAGCTCGCGCTCCCGGCCCGGCGGCGTCGCGAAGGTCGACTCCCAGTGCCAGAACGTGCGGTCGCCGTCGGTCACGCGCTTCAGCGTCACCGTCGCGACGTAGCGCTGCAGCGGCACCGTGGCCTCGAGGATGCAATAGGTCGAGACATGGTCGACGTCGGAGAGCGCGATGAGCTGCTCGCGGATGCGGTTGCCGTCCTTCAGGCTGAAGCTGCGCACGCAGCCGACCTGGTCGCTGCGGTCGCGCCCTTCGATGCGGCTCTCGTCGACGACCGTGTGCCACTGGTCGTGGCTGTTGAAGTCGCGCAGCACGGCCCAGACGCGCTCGATGGGCGCGTCGATGATGGTCGAGCGGACGACCTTCTGCAGCATGACGACGAAGAGCCTAGCGCCGGCCGAACTGGCGCTTCAGCGCCTCGAAGGCGTTCTGGAACACTCCGTTGCCGATCAGCTCCGTGAGCTCGCGCTCGCGCGACTCGGCGCACTCGAACTCGGCGCTCCATTCGGCGAAGCTGCGCGCACCGTCGGTGACCGGCGTGAACTTGAGCGTCGCGACGTAGTTCTCGACGCCCATCGGGCTTTCGAGGATCGAGTATGTGCACGAGTAGTCGTAGTCCGACAGCGCCAGCAGTCGCTCGCGGATCGTGCCGCCGTCACGGGTGTGGAAATGGCGGATGCAGCCGATGCGATCGCTCGGCTCCCCGTTCTCGATCCGGCTGTCGACGACGCCGGGGTTCCATTGCGGCATGCCGTTGAAGTCGCGGACGCGAGCCCAGACGGTCTCCGGCGGCGCATCGATCACGGTCGACACGTAGACGCTGACCATCCGTCAGTCCTTCTTCGGCGACGACTGGCCGATGGCCGCCTGGCCTCCCATGCCGCCCGTCATTCCGCCGGTGAGCCGGTTGATGTCGCCGGCGTCGAGGCCGATCTCCTTGAGCAGCTGGTCGACGATCGGCGCCTGGGCGCGGAAGCGCAGGGCCGAGTTGACGATGTTGTCGGCGAAGCCGCCGCCGCCTGCATCGCCGTTGATGTGGCCGCTGCCGCCGCCGGCCAGGCCGTCGACCTGAAGGATCTTGATGCCTTCGATGCGCTCCATCGGCCGCACCGACTCGCGGATGATGGCTTCGGCCTTCTCGACGATCTTCAGGCGCAGCGCCGATGCGCGGGCCTCGGGCGACAGCATGTTGTGGGCGTCGTTCATCATCCGCATCGCCTCGGCCTCGATCTCGGCGCGCACCCGCATGGCCATCGACTTGATCTTGTCGGCATCGGCATCGGCTTCCGCCTGGGCCCGGATCGCGGCGCCGCGGTCGACGCTGGCCTCCGCCTCGGCACGCGCCGCATGCGTGAGGCGGAGGGCCTCGCGCTCGGCCGACTGGGCCGCACCGATCAGCTCGATCGCCTTCTTGCGCTCGGCCATCTCGACCTCGCGCGCCGTGAACACCCGCTCCTCGGCGGCGACCGCCCGGGCCCGCGCCTCGTCGGCCGCGGCCTGGGCCTCGCTCTGCGCCTTGCTCTCCTGGGCGACGGCGATCGCCCGCTGCTGCTCGGCCAGCTCCAGCGCCTGCCGCCGCTCGATCTCGGCGCCCTGGATCGTCCGCTCCTTCTGAATGCGCTCCTGCTCGATGGTCTGCTCGGAGCGGATGCGCGCCGCGTCGATGGTCTGCTTGGCGGTGATCTGCGCGCCCTCGCTGTCCTGCTCGCGGCGGGCCCGCTCGGTGATCAGCTCGGCGCGCTGGCGCGCCCGCGCGATCTCGACCTCGCGGTGCTGCGACAGGCGCGCGTACTCGCTCTCGCGGTCGATCTCGAGCGACAGCTTTTCCGCCTCCAGGTTCTTGTTGCGGATCGCGACGAGCGTGTCCTGCTCGACATCGTTGCGCTGCTTCTTGCGATGCTCGATCTGCTCGGTGAGCCGCGTCAGGCCCTCGGCGTCGAAGGCGTTGCTCGGGTTGAAGAACTCCATCGAGGTCTGGTCGAGCTGGGTCAGCGACGCGGCTTCCAGTTCCAGCCCGTTCTTCGTCAGGTCGCCGGCGACCGCCTCGCGCACGCGGCGCACGTACTGGCCGCGCTTCTCGTGCAGCTCCTCCATCGTCATCTCGGCCGCGGAGGTGCGCAGCGCGTCGACGAACTTGCCCTCGACCAGCTCCTTGAGCTGCTCGGGCGCCAAGGTGCGCTGGCCGAGCGTCTGCGCCGCGGCGGCGACCGCCTCCGGCGACGCCGCCACGCGCACGTAGAACTCGGCGATCACGTCGACGCGCATCCGGTCCTTGGTGATCAGCGCCTTGTCGCGGCCGCGCGCCACCTCGAGGCGGAGCGTGTTCATGTTGACCGGGATGACGTCGTGCACGATCGGCAGCACGAACGCGCCGCCGTCGAGCACCACCTTCTGCCCGCCCATGCCGGTGCGCACGAAGGCGCGCTCCTTCGAGCTGCGCAGGTAGAGCCAGTGCAGCAGCCAGACGACGAGCGCGACGACGATGGCGACGACGATCAGGCCGAGCAGGAAGGTTCCGAATTGGGTGCCGGTCATGGGGATCTCCTGAAACTTAGCGGGCGACCTGCATGAAGCGTCGCGTGGTGTCGGTGAGGGCCACTTCGGTGGGCAGGCGCTCCATGGAGCTGGCGCCGTAGAAGCCGTGGCAGTCGGGGCAGCGGGCCAGGATCCAGGCAGCGTCCTCCGGCGTGGCGATCGGGCCGCCGTGGCAGAGGACGATGACGTCCGGGTTGACCCTGCGCGCCGCCGCTGCATGAGCGTTGATCGGCCCGACGCAGTCGGCCAGCGTCAGCGCCGTGCCAGCGCCGATCGCGCCGCCGGTGGTGAGGCCCATGTGGCTGACGACCACGTCGGCCCCCGCCTTGGCCATGTCGCGCGCGTTCTCCTCGCTGAAGACGTAGGGCGTGGTGAGCAGGTCGAGCCGGTGCGCCCGGGCGACGAGCTCGATCTCGAGGCCGTAGCCCATGCCGGTCTCCTCGAGGTTGGCGCGGAAGGTGCCGTCGATCAGGCCGACCGTCGGGAAGTTCTGGATGCCGGAGAAGCCCAGGCCGATGAGACGCTGCAGGAACTGATCCGCGATCATGAACGGGTCGGTGCCGTTGACGCCGGCGAGCACCGGCGTCTTCTTCACCACGGGCAGCACCTCGTGCGCCATCTCGCAGACGATGTCGTTGGCGTTGCCGTAGGCGAGCAGTCCGGCGAGCGAGCCGCGGCCGGCCATCCGGTAGCGGCCGGAGTTGTAGATGACGATGAGGTCGATGCCGCCCGCTTCCTCGCACTTGGCCGAGAGACCGGTGCCGGCGCCGCCGCCGATGATCGGCTGGCGGCGGTCGATCTTGGCGCGCAGGTGGGCGAGGACGGTCTGGCGGGCGATGCGCGGCATGGCAGGGGCTCCGTGGTTCAGCGCGCCGCGCGCGCTGTCGCCGGCGCCGCGGCGATCTCGCGCCAGGCGGCAACGAGCGCGTCGGCGAAGGCTTCGTCGTTGAGGTGCAGCGGCAGTCGCTGCAGCTTGCGGTTCGTGCCGCCGCGGAAGTGCTGCTCGAGGGTCGTGAAGAGCATCCGGTCGGCCTCCGGGTCGAAGAAGGGCTGACCCGGCGCATCGATCGACGAGACGCCGAGCTCCGGGATCAGGAAGCGGACCGGCCCGCGCATGACGTTGAGCTTGGCCGCCAGGAACTCGCCGATGCGCCGGCAGTCGTCGACCGTGGTGCGCATCAGCGTCACGGTCGGGTTGTGGCGGTAGAGCTTGCGCGCCTTGAAGCGCTCGGGCACCGTCTCCCAGGCGCCGAAGTTGACCATGTCGAGCGCGCCGCAGGAGCCGACGTAGGGCAAGGCGTGGCGCGCGAAGACGTCGAGCCGCGTCGGCCCGGCCGACAGGACGCCGCCGCCGATCTCGTCGGCCACTTCGGTCGTCGAGACGTCGATCACGCCGGCGAGGAGATGCGAGTCGGCGAGCTTCTCCATCGACTGGCCGCCGACTCCGGTGGCGTGGAAGACGAGGCAGTCGTAGTCGTCGGCGAGGCGCTTCGTCACCGCCTGCACGCATGGCGTGGTGACGCCGAACATGGTCAGGCCGAGGGCCGGCTTGGTCTGCTCGCCGGTCGGCGCCGGATGCGACATCATTCCCGCCAGCGCATGCGCGGCGTTGGCCAGCACCTTCTCGCTGATGCGGTTGATGCCCTGCACGTCGGTGACCGAATACATCATGCAGATGTCGCTCGGGCCGACGTAGGGGCGGGTGTCGCCCGAGGCCATGGTCGAGACCATGACCTTGGGCACGCCGACCGGGAGCGCGCGCATGGCCCGCGTCGCCAGCGTCGTGCCGCCCGAGCCGCCCGCGGAGATGAGGCCGCCGACGTCGCGCCGGCTGGCGATGAAGTGCTCGAAGGCGATCGCCATCGCGCTGACGGCGCTGCCCCGGTCGTCGCTGAAGACCGCCCGCTCGCCGTCCGGGTGGTGCCGCGCCACCTCGCGCGGATGCACGCTCGCCGACGACGGCCGGCCCGACGTGGCGAGGTCGACGGTGACGACGCGCAGGCCGAGCTTGTCGAGGCGCTCGCGCAGGAAGAAGAGCTCGCGCCCCTTGGTGTCGAAGGTGCCGGCCACGTAGGCGGCGCGCGCCGTCGTCGCCGCCACCGGGAAGTCGAAGACCTGCGCGGCGGCCGGCGTGTCGCGCTTCACGTCGGCGCGGGTGGGCATGGGTGCAGGACCGGCGCCCGTCGACGCGCCGGGGCCGGCGGCCGCCCGCACGATGTCGGCGACCGGCGCTGCGGTCCCGCCGGCGTTCCAGCGGTTGAACCCGCGCACCGTGCCCGGCGCCGGATCGTCGAGGCTCGACACGCCGTCGCCGTGCGCGCGGCGCACGGTCAGGACCCGGAGCGGCTCCGGTCCGCCTTCCGGCTCGGCCGGCTGCGCCGGCGCGATCTCCTCGTCGGCGCCGGCGCGCACGCCGAGCAGGCGCTCCTGGAGGTCGCGGTCGGCAGCCAGCTCCGCCGCCGGCATCTCGCGCGTGATGCGGCCGTTGACCATCAC
>DATAGP010000008.1:0-23259 GCA_036263655.1 Caldimonas sp.
GAACTGCTGCGCCGGCGTGCCCTGCGCACGCGGGCGGTACGGCACCTCGTGGATGCCGATGCCGCGCAGGATCGCCGCCGAGAGGGTGACCAGCACGGCGTCGACGAGCAAGGCGAGCGGAGCGCCCACCACCTTGATCAAGGCGCCCGCCAGGCCCGGCCCGGCGACCTCGGCACCCGAGGTCGCGAGCGCGTTCTTCGCATGCGCCTCGACCAGCCGGTCGCGTGCGACGACCTGCGTCAGGACGATCTGCGCGGCGCTGCCGGCGATCGTGTACACCGTGCCCAGCACGAAGCCTGTGACGTACAGCCAGCCGATCGAGAGCCACCCCGCCCACCAGGCGAGCGGCACGCTGGCGACGATCGCGGCAATGGTCAGTTCACCGACGATGTAGACCGGCAGCTTGCGGACGCGGTCGAGCCACACACCCGAGGGCAACGAGAACAGCACGAAGGGTGCGATCTCCATCGCCGTCAGCAAGCCCATCTGCGTGGGGGTGGCGTGCAACAGCACGGCGGCCGTCAGCGGCAGCGCCAGCATCGTGACCTGCCCGCCGAACGAGCTGATGACGATCGAGGTCCACAGGCGCCGGTACGCGACGTCCCGCAACAGGTCTCCCGGAGGCAATTTCGGCAGCCACTTGCTCATGGTTGCTCACCCTCTTCTTTCCTTCACGACGGCTCCTCGTGGGAGCTGCCTGGCGGGCCGGTGGGCCCGGTGCAACGGAAGGGATCGTTCGATTGCTTCTTCCGCTGATCTCTCAGCGGACTTCGAATCGAAGGGAGCTGAGAGGACTAGATCGGCGCCTGAGCGCTGCCGAGAGAGCGCTTGCCCACGCCGCCGAGGACGCCACGCGGCCACGGCCGACCGACGCAGGACGCGTCGATGACAAGGGCGGGCGGGTTGCGGTTCATGGGTGGGTTGTCAAGCGCTGAGGCAGCCGGCATCGTAGCAGCCGCTCCCCGTTTCGATCAACCGCGTCGAGCGCGGCGTTGCGCCGCGCCCACGCGCCCCCGCGTTCACGAGCGGTAGTCGGCGTTGATGCGGACGTAGTCGAGGCTCAGGTCGCAGGTCCACACGCTGGCCTCGTGCGGGCCCCGATGCAGGTCGACGCGTACCGTGATCTCGCTCTGCTTCATGACGCGCTGCCCGTCTTCCTCCCGGTACGCCGGGTGCCGGCCGCCGTCCTTGGCGACGTGGACATCGTCGAGGTGAAGGTCGATGCGCGTCTGATCGAGATCGTCGATGCCGGCATAGCCCACGGCGGCCAGGATGCGGCCGAGGTTCGGATCGCTGGCGAAGAACGCGGTCTTGACGAGCGGGGAGTGGCTGATGGCGTAGGCCACCTTCCGGCACTCGTCCATGCTTGCACCGCCCTGCACCGTCACCGTGATGAACTTGGTCGCGCCTTCGCCGTCGCGGACGATGGCTTGCGCCAGGCGCCGGGAGACCTCGGAGACCGCTTCCCTCAGTGCCCGGCCGTCGGCGCTCTCCAGGTCGGTGACCTCGGCGTTGCCGGCGCGATGGGTGGCGATGAGCACGAAGGAGTCGTTGGTCGAGGTGTCGCCGTCGATCGTGATGCGGTTGAAGGACTCGTCGGCAGCGTCGCGCACCAATTGCGGCAGCAAGCCCGGTGCGACGGCAGCATCGGTGGCGACGAAGCCGAGCATCGTCGCCATGTTCGGCCGGATCATCCCCGCGCCCTTGCTGATGCCGGTCACGCAGACGGTCTTGCCATCGATCCGGAGGCTCATCGAAGCCGCCTTGGGCACCGTGTCCGTGGTCATGATCGCCTCCGCGGCCGCCGCCCAGCCGTCGGCGCGGCAGTCGCCCAGCGCCGCGGGCAATGCCGCCTCGATGCGATCGTTCGGGAGCGGCTCCATGATCACGCCGGTCGAGAACGGCAGCACCTGTTCGGGCCTGCAATCGACAAGCCTCGCCAGCGCCGCGCACGTCGACCGCGCCCTCGCCAAGCCATCGTCGCCCGTGCCCGCGTTGGCGTTCCCGGTGTTGATGACCATGGCCTGGATCGCCGCGCCCCCCGCGAGGTGCTCGCGGCACACCTGCACCGGCGCGGCCGAGAATCGATTCCTCGTGAAGACAGCGGCGACAGACGCTCCCTGCTCGAGGCGCAAGACGGTGAGATCCCGTCGGTTTGCCTTGCGTATCCCGGCCATGGTGGTGCCGAGGGTGAGGCCGAGGATGGGATTTGGCAGCGTTTGACCGGAAGGAACGGAGTCAAGTGCCATGGTCGTCGCAGGGCTCGGTGTGGAGTTGCAAATCGCCGCTGCTGCTCACGGCTCGTCCTGCACTCTAGTCTCGCCTAAACGATACTCACAGGAAAGTACGCCAGACGTATCCAGCCGAAGCTCGGCGTGCGCGACCTTGCCTTGGTGCCATGAAACCCTTCTTCATTGAACTTGTTGAACAAACCGACGAAGCGCGTAGAGCATTCGAGACCACTCCAGAGGTGCTCGCGATCGTTGCTGATGGGCTTTCGATCGAGAGGTATCGCCGACTTTTGCTTGAGCTGTATGCCCTCGTGTGGCACTTCAATCCGATCTGCGCAGCAGCGGCAAGTCGCTTGGACGATGAACACGTCCAAGTTCGCTACTTCCTGTATGAACATATGATGGAAGAGAAAGGGCATGAAGAGTGGGTCATGTCCGATCTCGAGACGGTTGGCGTTTCCAGAGGGGCTGTTGAGAGCTACCAGCCGAGCGCCACGATGATGTCCCTGAACGGTTACAACTACTGGTCTGCAGATCGGCGGCATCCTTGCTCTGCACTAGGCATGGTCTATGCACTCGAAGTCATCTCCTCGGTCTACGGAGGTCCAATCAGTACGGCAATCCGTGACTCATTGCTTTTGCAAGGAGACAGAGGCATCTCGTTCATTAGCTCCCACGCCACTCTTGACGCAAAGCACATGGAAGAGCTCCGCCTTCTGATGAACGTCATCCATGATAGTTCAGCACAACGGGCGGTCGTTGAGTCCGCAATCGTTAACTACCAGTTGTTTACGCGAGTGTTGCAGGCCATATGAGCGCTGGTCGGGGCAATGGCTTACCACCGGAGCTTGACAGAAACTACAAGTACATGTCGCTTGAGTGGGACGGAGACTTTCGGGTCCTTACCACGCGAATCGCTGTAAGACCTATCCAGTGCTATAGCCTTGCAGCGATGTCAGAGTTGCAGCAGGTGTTTAACGACATCGGCGCAAACCCTGGGCTAGTCAGCCACTTCGTGATGGCTTCCGGTGTGCCTAACGTATTCAACTTCGGTGGTGATTTGTCGTTGTTTGCTTTGTTGGTCCGAGCACGCGACATCGATTCCCTAAAGCTCTATGGCCGCAGATGTGTCGACTTGGTTTGGTGGCTGGAGAACGCTGCCCAGCTAGGAGTGCATACGAGTGCCCTTGTGCAGGGCGACACGCTTGGGGGCGGCTTGGAGTCAGCGCTACTTCACCACAACGTCATTTTCGAGCGTAGTGCGCAAGCCGGATTTCCTGAAGTGCTCTTCAATCTCTTTCCAGGTATGGGAGCCTGGCAGCTCGCGGTGCGTCGAGGAGGTTTTTCCGTGGCCAACGACATGATTCTCTCGGGCCAGATCTACTCCGCGGACCAACTGCACCGGGCCGGCCTGGTAGACCTAGTAGTTGATGACGGTACCGGCGAAGCGGCGCTGGCCAAGGTTGTTCGTTCCACCAATCCACGACTGAGGGGAATACTGTGTGCCTTGCAAGCGCGTAGGTTTGCCACACCCATTACATATGAGTCGCTGCAGTCAGTTGTCGAACTCTGGGCACAGAGCGCCTTAAGCCTTACCGATCGTGACTTGCGGCTTATGGAGCGGCTAGCACGAGCACAGGTGCGGAAGGTTGGAGGTGCTGGAGAAGGCGCCGTCGAGGAAATCAAGCGTATGGAACTCGACACCGCTTGGGGCTTCGAGCGTACGGGAATGAGTGAATGGTCAACTCTATAAGTATCGCGAAGAGGGCGATCGTCTACAGCCAGTGTCGCAAGACGTCGCGAAGCTGACTGCGTGTATAGGGCTTTGCGAGATGGGCGTCCATGCCTGCTGCTCTGGATCGATAGGCATCAGCATCGAACGCATTGGCGGTCAGCGCCACGATCGGCATCCGTCCAGCGTTGCTCACCGTCTCTCGTCTTCGGATCTCCTGAGCAGTTTCGTATCCGTCCATGATCGGCATCAAGCAGTCCAATAAGACCAGATCAACCTTTCTGTTTTCGAGACACTTCAGAGCCTCAACACCGTTTTCTGCTTCATCAACATCCAGACCTAGCGATAGGAGAACCTCCCGAGCGATCATTCGGTTAACTTCGTTGTCTTCTACCAGGAGAACTCGTCCGCGCATGGTGACGTCGCCGTCTAGTGCACCCAACGCTGAGTCCACTTGAACCGGATGCTCGACCGTGTCATCTAGTCCGAAGAGAGCCGTGAAGTAAAAGCGAGAGCCGACACCCAGCTCGCTTTCCACCTCGATTCTGGAGTTCATCGCAAGGGCGATCTTCTGACTGATGGCCAAGCCCAGCCCCGTCCCTCCCCCGCTGCGTTTCTCTCGTTCGCGGGCGACCTGATGAAAGGGCTGAAACAGCCGCGCCATGTCCTCCTTGGGGATGCCGACCCCGGAATCGTGCACTTCGAAGGTCACTCTCGCGTGTCCCGGCGGGGCGTCTTCAGCTCGTACGATGAGCGCCACGATCCCTCGTTCGGTGAATTTGATCGCGTTACCGATAAGGTTGAGGAGTACCTGCTTGAGACGCTGTGCGTCCGCGACTACCCAGTTGTCGACGCCCTGCTGGACCACGAGTTGCAGTTCCAAGCCCTTGCCCTCCGCATTTGCCCGAAACAGAGCGACCACTGAGGACGCTAGTGAGTGCAGTGAAACCGGAGCGGGCCGCAGACTGAGTTTTCCAGCCTCGATGGTGGAGTGATCAAGAACATCATTCAAGATGTCCATCAGCGAACTGCCCGAAGAAACTGCTGTGTTCACCAAGTGCCGCTGATGCGCATCTAGCGTTGAGTGACGAAGAAGATCGAGTGATCCGAGTACCCCGTTCATTGGCGTACGGATCTCGTGACTCATGGTCGCGAGAAACTGCGACTTGGCCACGTTCGCTGCGTCGGCAGCTGCTTTGGCTTGCAATAGTGACGCGTTGACGAGGTCTTCCTCCATCCCGTGCCTAATCGCGCGACTCGTAGCATCGCTGACTGCTCGCGACGCGCGAAGCATCGTAAAGCCGAAGAAGGCCACCAGTACAGCGAGCGGCCACGACCTCACGGAATCGAACAACAGGCTCGACGCCACTACTGATCCAAGGGTGAGACCCACCAGCCAGTAGAACGCCCGCCCAACCAGTGACATGAACAGTGCTGCGGTAGCGACAGATCCGATAGCGATCACCACGAACGTAGTTGCCTGCGTTCCACTCAGTAGTGGATAAATCGCTATGGAGCAAACGACCCACAGAACGCCTGCTAAGACAGAGTTACCTTCCAATTCACGAGCTGCCGACTCGATCCGGGCAACTGTCAGGTCGTCGATAGATGAATAGCGTCTAGCGAGAGAAAGGCGCCATGCAGCGACGCAGATGCCAAGCAGGCCAGCGGAAAGGGCGGCCAGGATCGCGCCTGCGCCAGTGCCGAGAGCAACGACCACCCCCACGGCCACTAGTTGCAGCGGGACACTACGCTTTGAGTTCTGAAGGGCGAGCCGCAGCAACTCGCGTTGCACCGCAACTTCGGCATCGGACTCGGCAGACATCGCCTCGTAGGATAGCGGGCAACTAGTGCCCAAGAGACTTCCCCGTGCGAAGGTTTGCCAAAGAGTTGCGTTCGCGCTACCGCTGAAGGAGCTCGTCGCAAGCCTCGTAGCGGTGAACTCAAACCTTGAAGTTCGATGCACGTGCCTGCCTGTCAGCTGCCCATGTATCTCGTCTGGATCTGATACCGCTTCCTCCAACAAGACGCGTTACTCGCTTACGTTCGTCACAGCTTGAAGGCTGCGCCTACCCGGTGCAAGCACGCGCATCTCACAATGGCATTTCGGTTCGCACACTTGGTGGCTTCATTCTTTGACGCTCATACTGACGCTGACCTTGTCTTGCAGGAAAGAGACAGGGCTCTCCAACGGGCCGTGATCACACTTGGCACAGCAGGCCTGTGGCTGACCGGCGAGATGCTTGGTCGGGCAGTTTCGGTCAGCAGGTGGTTCGTCGTGTTTCTGGGTGTCTGCGGGCTGATCGCGCTGCTATACCGCGACCTACTACGTTGGAAGGCCGCTATAGCTGTCCCGAGTGTTTACCTGTTCGTCGTGCTCGATCCCTTTGTAGTGACGGGCATCCTCGTCCAGGATCCTCACGTATTTGCATTCCTCTATCCGTTTCTAATCATCGTGGTAGTCCGATGCGGGCTCCGGTACGGTGTCCGAACGATGTACTTGGCTTGGATATCCGCCTTGGCTTCGATGCCTCTGCTACTGACGAGTACGTATTGGAGAGAGCAAGCTTCGCTTGCGGCATCGCTGATCGTGATGCTGGCCGCTGTCCCCGTTCTGTTCGATTCCCTGATTCGGCGCATTCACAACGTGCGCGCCATTGAAGCCGAACGTGTGCGTCTAGCCGCCCTTCACGAGGCTTCCAGCGCCCGCAGTGCGTTCCTCTCCAAGGTCAGTCACGAGCTGCGATCGCCGCTTCAGGGGATCGTCTCCGCGCTGGACTTGATGGAGATGCGCCATGGCCACCTGCAGGCGAGCGATGCGGAGCTGGTCGCGCGCATGAGGCGCTCGTCCTTGCTTCTCAACACGCAGCTCAGGGATCTGCTGACGCTGGCGCGCGGGGAGGCGGGCCGGCTCGAGGTCCATGCGGAGCCGTTTGAGGCCGTCGCGCTGGTCGAGGCGCTCGTCGACGGGGCGCGCGACTTGGCCGCCGGGAGCCGTCTCGAGCTGACCGCCAAGGTTCCGGACGGCCCGGTCTTCGTCGTCGCCGATGCGGCCCGCATCGATCAGGTCCTGACGAATCTGGTGATCAACTCCATCCGCTACACGGAGAAGGGCCAGGTGCGTGTCACCTTGCATCCGTACGACCCCGCGACGGCCCGCTTGCGCTTCAGCGTGGCGGACACAGGCCCGGGCATTCCCGAAGCCGCCCTGCCGACGCTCTTCGCTCCCGACAAGACGCTCGGGGGCGATGAACGCCGCGGCAAGGGTTCAGGGCTCGGGCTGGCGATCGTCCGCACCCTGGTCGATCTGCTCGGGGGAACGATCTCGGTCACCAGCCGCCTGGGCCAGGGGACGACCTTCGTGCTGGAGGTGCCGGTGCAGGCGGTCGACGATGTGCCCGCTGCCGAGCCGCCGCGCCAGGCGACGCATCGAGTTCTCGTCGTCGACGATCGGCCGGACGTGCTGGACGCCCTGAGCAGCGTCATCGACGAGCTCGGCTTCGAGTGCGACCGCGCGTCCTCGACCGCCGAGGCGGCGAGCCTGCTGGCGACACGGCGCTACGACATCGTCGTGTTCGACCTCGAGATGCCGGTCAAGAGCGGCGTCGAGCTGGCCCGCGAGACGCGTGGTGGAGGCGGTCCGAACGCCAGATCACGCTTCATCGGGATCAGCGCAGCAACCGCCAGCGCGTCCGTGGCCGAACCCTTCGACGCGGTTCTCACCAAGCCCGTCGACCACGCCGCCCTTCGTCAGGTCCTGACGGGCGGCGCCTACCTGTCGCGACCCAGCCAGCCCGGTCTGTGGATGGACGACGACTGACGCTCACCCTTGCCGCGCGGCTTCGCGAGAGCCCTTGCCGTAGCCGAGCTGGGAGCCGGGCCGAAGGATCTGGCCGGCGGCGAGGACGGCCTGGGTGCGGGTGCTGACGTTCAGCGAGCGCAGCACGGCAGCGACGTGATCCTTGACCGTCTCGACCGACAGGTGCAGCGCTCGGGCGATGAGCTTGTTGGACTGCCCCTGGAGCAGCAGCTCGAGGACGTCGATCTGGCGCGGAGTAAGGCCGGTCGACGCCAGGACATTGCGCTCCGGAGCGACGGCGGACCACGGGCTGGGCTCCGAGCCTTCCGCCCAGTTGCGGTCGCGCGGCCGCGCACCCGGGCCCGCGTGGGAGCGCATCTCCATCGGCGGAACGTAGATGGCGCCGGCCATGACCCGGTGCAAGGCCTCGATCAGGACGTCGTTGCTCGCCCGCTTCGGCACGAAGCCCATCGCCCCCAGGAAGATCGCACGCGACACGTCGTCGTTGCTGTCCGAGGCCGAGACGACGATCACCGGCGTCGCCGGGTGGTCCGCGCGAAGCTGCGTGAGGACCTCGAACCCGTCGGCATCGCCGAGCTGAAGATCGAGCAGGATGAGATCGAATCCGCCGTCCTCCTCGAGCGCCTCGCGCGCCGCTCGTGCGGTCTGCACGCCGACCGCGACCACGTCGGGCCTCAGCCGTTCGAGGACGGCTCCGAGGGCCGACAAGACGAGCGGATGGTCATCGATCAGAAGAGCCTTCATGGTGTCGTCCTTTGCTAGACGGGTTGAGACATCGGGATGGCAGCCGGCCGGCGGGCGCTCGGTCCGCGAGCGCAGGTGGGCGGGGGCGCAGGCAACGAGGCCGAGAGCAGTCGCTCGTAGCGGGCAAGCGCATGCCGGGCGTCGTAGCGATCCATGCGGCGCACCGCGCCGCTCGGACGGGCCGGATCGTCGAGGCGGCCCAGCGCCAGCTCGGCGAGTCGGGCGACGTCGAAGAAGTCGAAGAGGCAGCCCTCGTCGGACGGCGCATCGAGCGCCTCGCGCACCGGCGCGACGTCCGCCGCCAGGATCGGCGCCCGGCAGGCCATGGCCTCGAGCATCGACCAGCTCAGGACAAAGGGATAGGTGAGGTACACGTGCGCGGCCGAGACCTGCAGCACGCGGACGAAGTCGGAGCGCGCCACCCGACCCAGGAAGTGCGTGCGCCCCGGGTCGAGCGACACCTCGCGAAGCATCTTCTCCCGCCAGTTCGCGGCGTCGCCCGGCCTCTTGCCGTAGCTGACGTCGTCGCCGCCGACGATCACGGCATGGCAGGTCGGGTGCGCCCGCTGGACTCGCTCCAGTGCGCGCATGAAGACGTGAAAGCCGCGATACGGCTCGAGGTTGCGGGCGACATACGTCAGCACTGGATCGCCGGCCTTCAGGAGCGCGCCATTCGGCATCCTCAGCGTGGCGCCGGGGTCCGCCGTCAGCTCGTCGACGGGGATGCCCTCGTGCAGCACGCTGATCCTCGGCTGGAACACCTCGGGATGGCGGCTTTTTTGCCACCGGGTCGGCGTCACGGCCGCATCGCAGTTGGCGAGGTTCAGCGTGTGCAGCGCATTCCAGGTTCGGACACGCGCCCGATCGTCGAAGGTGATCGGGAACTCCGGGTCGAAGCCCAGGTCCGCGCCCTCGGCGTTGTAGAACCACTCGCAGTAGTGCACCAGCCGAGCGTCCGGGTACACGTCCTTCGCGTACAGCGTTTCGCCCCAGCCCGGATGGGCAAGGATCACGTCGGGCGTGAAGCCGGCGTGGCGCAGCTGGAGCATCACGCGCGCCACGGCCTGGCCATGCAGCGTCGCTGTCTCCATCTGGCGCAGGTAGGGATGCTGCGTCTCGTGACCGGCGCGCGTCGGGCGATAGCGCACGAGCCCAGCGAAGCCCGGCAGGCCAGGGCATGTGTCACGGCCGACCGCGCGCACCTCCCAGCCGGGCTTCGCCGCCCATGCACTCACCAGGCGGCCGAATTGGCCGGGGAAGTTCTGATGGACGACGAGCACGCGCATCAGCGTTCTCCCAGGCTTTCGGCACCTGCGCGCTGCACGGGGCTGAGCAGGTAGTCGATCACCCGTCGCCGGCCGGTCTTGATCTCGGCCGTGACGTTCATGCCGGGACTGAGGTTGATCCGCTTGCCGTCGACATCGATGCTCGACCGGCTCAGCGTCAGGCTGGCCGGAAAGTAGGCGCCCCGCTTGTCGTCGGTGACGGCGTCGGCGCTCAGCGTCCTCACGCGTGCGGGCACCGTGCCGTACCGGGTGAACGTGAACGTCTCCAGCTTGATCTCCGCGTCGGAGCCGGCGTTGACGAAGCCGATGTCCTTGTTGTCGACCGCTACCTCCGCCGTCACGACGGAGTCCTTGGGCACAATGACCATCAGGACCTGCGCCGGGGTGACCACGCCGCCCTCGGTGTGCACGGCCACCTGCTGCACCGTGCCCGCCACGGGCGCGCGCATGCGGGTGAGCGTCGAGCGCTGCTCCGTCTTCGCCAGCTCCTGCAGCAGCTGCTGACGCTTCGAAGCGGCCTGGGCGCCGCGCTCGCCGAGCAGGCGTTGCGTCTCGGCCTGGTAGGCACTTCGGCTGCGCTCGGCCTCGTGCAGCGCGGCGCGGGCCTCGGCGAGCCGGGCCGTCTGCGTGGCCAGGTCGCGCTCCTGCTCGATCCGCTCGCGCCTGCGATCCTGCCCGGCGTGATGGGACATGAAGCCCTGGTCGATCAGGCGGCGGAAGTCGGCTTCGCGCTCGCGTGCGATCGGAAGCGTGGCCTCGAGCTTGCCGACGAGCTCGCGGACGGTGCCGATCTCGGCATGGCGCCGGGCCTGCTCGGCGTCGAGCTTGGCGAGCTTGGCGCGGATGTCGTTCCACTCGCTGTCCAGCCGTGCCGCGAGCTCGGCGTCGCCGGCTTCCGCAAGCGCGAGAGTCGGGCGGCTCGGCAGCCTGGCGGCACTGAGCGCCGCCTGCAGCGCGCGGCTCCGCAGCGCTTCCGACTCGGCCGCGGCGAGCTGCTCGCGAAGACTCGCGCCGTCGGCAGCGGCATGCGTAGCATCGAGCTCCACGAGGACCTGCCCCGCGGCCACGCTGTCGCCGTCCTTCACCAGCACGCGTTTGACGACGCCGGCCTCCAGCGGCTGCAGCGTCTTGGTGCGGTCGCTCACGACGATGCGCCCGGGCGCGACGGCCACGATGTCGATCTGGCCGAGGCACGCCCACACGAGTGCGCCGGAGAACAGCGCACACACGGTCCAGGCGGTCCGCCGCGGTGCGGGATGCACGGGCGTGTCCTGCAGGCTCAGCGCCGCCGGCAGGAACGCGGCCTCGTCGGCCAGGCGGCTCGGTCCGGCGAGCTCGTGCCGTGCGCTCCAGGCGGCGCCGAAGACGGCCGCATGGCGCCGGGCGAGCTCGATGGCGGGATGTCGCCGCGACGCGTCGGGGTCCAGCGCGGAGCTCATGGCTCGCTGCCGCCTTGCATCGACCAGAGACGAGCGTAAAGGCCGTCGGGATATCGAAGAAGCTCGGCGTGGCTTCCCGTCTCCACGACCCGGCCCTTGTCCATGACGATGATCCGGTCCGCATGGCGCACGGAGCTGAGCCGATGGGCGATGACGATCACCGTCCGGCCGCGGCAGATGCCGGCCATGTTCCGCTGCAGGATGGTTTCGCTCTCGTAGTCGAGAGCGCTGGTGGCTTCGTCGAGGATGAGGATCCGCGGCTGCGTGAACAGTGCGCGTGCGATCGCGATGCGCTGGCGCTGGCCGCCGCTCAGATTGGCGCCCTGCTCCCCCACGATCGTGTCGTAGCCTTCCGGCAGCTCGGCGATGAAGTCGTGTGCACCTGCGAGCGTGGCGACGTTGATCACGGCGTCGAGCGAGGCGGCCGGATCGGTGATGGCGATGTTGTCGCGGACGCTGCGGTTGAACAGCAGGTTCTCCTGCAGAACGACGCCGATCTGCCGGCGCAGCTGCGCCGCATCGATCAGGCTGATGTCGGTGCCGTCGACGAGGACGCGTCCCTGCTCGGGAACATAGAGCCGCTGCACCAGCTTGGTCAGGGTGCTCTTCCCCGAGCCGCTGCGACCGACGACGCCGAGGACTTCTCCCGCTCGCACGTCGATGCTGAGACCGTGCAGCACCGGGCCGGCTTCGGGGCGGTAGCGGAACGTCACGGCGTCGAACTGGATGCGGCCGCGAAGCGTCGCCAGCTGCGCGGCCGACGCCGGCGGCACTTCGGTGCGCGTGTTGAGGATGTCGCCGAGCCTCGCCATCGAGATGCCCGTCTGCTGGAAGTCGGTCCACAGCTGCGCCATCCGCATGATCGGCTGGGCGACTCGCTGGGCGAACATGTTGAAGGCGACGAACTGGCCCACCGTGAGCTGCTGCTCCAGGACCAGGCGGGCGCCGTACCAGAGCATCGCCGCGCTCGCCAGCTTGCCGATGAGGTTCACGCCCTCGTGGCCGTACCCGGCGAGCATCTGGGTGCGGAAGCTGGCCGACACGTAGGCGGCCAGCTGGTTGTCCCAGCGGCGCGACATCGACGGCTCGAGCGCATTCGCCTTGACCGTCTGGATGCCGGTGACGGCTTCCACGAGCATCGCCTGGTTCTCGGCCCCTCGGGCGAACTTCTCGTCGAGACGGGCACGCAGGCACGGGATCAGCAGCAGGCTCAGTGCCACGTACAGCGGCAGGCTCGCCAGCACGATCAGCGTCAGCGGCACGCTGTACGAGCACATGACGGCGATGAACACGATGGAAAAGGCGACATCGATCAGCAGCGTCATCGCGTTACCGGTCAGGAAGGCGCGGATGTTCTCGAGCTCGCGCACGCGGGCGACCGAGTCCCCGACCCGGCGCGACTGGAAGTACGCGAGCGGCAGATTCAGGAGATGCCGGAAGAGCCGCGCGCCGAGCTCGACGTCGATTCGGCTCGTGGTATGGCTGAACACGTACGTGCGCAAGGTGGTCAGGACGCTTTCGAACAGGACCACGACGACCAGGCCGATGACGAGCACATCGAGGGTGGTCAAGCCGCGATGGACGAGGACCTTGTCCATCACGACCTGGAAGAACAGCGGGCTGATCAGGGCGAAGAGCTGCAGGAACATCGAGACGAGCAGGACTTCGCCGAACAAGGCGCGGTACTTCACCAGGCTGGGGATGAACCAGCTGAAGTCGAAGCGCGCCAATTCGCCGGTGAGGCTCGCCCGACTTGCGATCAGGACCAGCGTCCCGCTCCAGCGCTCCAGGAACAGCGCGAGGGGCTCGATCACCGGCCGCGCACCGGGCCCGGCGGCGCAAGGATCCTGGTAGAGCACGCGCTGCCCGGCACATTGCGCCAGGACGACGACGCGTCCGTCGTTCAGCCGTGCGAGCGCAGGAAGGGGACTCATGCCGAGGCGGTCGCCGGAACAGCGAACGGCCTTGGCTTTCAATCCGAGGTGCCGGGCGCTCAGCACGAGAGCCTCGACCGTCGCGGCGTCGCTCGAGCTCCTGCCGAGCTGATGGAGAAGCATGTCCGGGTCCGCCCTGACCTGGTGAAAGCGGGCCAGCATCGACAAGGCCTGCAGCGCGTCGTGCAAGGGTGTCGCGCTGCCGGCGGCGGGCCCGCCAGGCTCCGATTCCCGACCACTGCCCGAGGCAAACTCGATCGCTTGGGCACTGGTCATCGAGGAATTCACGGGTTACATTCCTTGCGTCTCAGGACAATGTAGCCGTGACAAACTCGCATGACAAGCAACTTATGCCTCAGTGGCGTTTGTCCCTAGCCCCAGGTTCTTTCGTTTTACGCAAGACAATGGTCGATCCGGATAACCCCCCCTCGCTGACGGACGGACCCACGCTCGCCGTTCGCTGCGTCCGTGCGCTGATGGAACGGCACGGCCTGCCCAAGTACCGTCAGTCCGCGTGGCTCGCCGATGCCTTGGGGCTGTCGTACTCGCAAGCGCATCGGCGCCTTTCCGGCGCGGCGCCGTGGACGCTCGAGGAGCTCGAGCGAGTGGGAGCGTTGTTCGGCGAGAGCATCGAACAGGTCGTGGCACTCGGCCAGAGCCGCTCGACGGACGAGGTGCCGGCCGTGATGACGCTCGGCAACACCACGCTCCAGTGCCGCCTGTGGATCGGCGCCGTGGTCGAGAACCCGGCGCAGGAATCGGTGGTCGCGGTTCGCACCTCGACGGGCTGGGCCGCGGTGAGCGCGAGCGAGGCGACCGCAGGTCCGGCTTACCGCATCGATCGAATCGAGCCTCGGCCCGGTGCCACGCCGAGGAAGGTCGTCGCGGTTCTGGACGACGACGCGGATCTCACCGACACGATTTGCGAGCACCTCGTCGGCAGCGGCTACGACGCGCGCCCGTTCTACGAATCGGCCGGCCTGCTGAAGAGCAGCAAGCTCGTTCGTTACGACGGCTACGTGGTCGACTGGATCATCGGTGAGTCGAGCGCGCTCGAGCTCATCGCCCGGCTGCGCGCCGCCGACGCGGCCTGCCCGATCATCGTCCTGACGGCACAGGTGCTCTCCGGATTGGTAGACGAAGCCGAGATCGCGGATGCCGTCCGGACCTACAACCTGGGCTTCAGCGAGAAGCCCGTCCGCATGTCCATCCTGTCGGCCATGCTGGGCCGCGCCTTCGCGCCGCCGCCGGCCCCGCCCGCCTGATCGTCAGGCGAGCTTGCCGTGGCACTGCTTGTACTTCTTCCCGCTTCCGCAGGGACACGGGTCGTTGCGGCCGACCTTCGGCATCGTGGCGGTACGTGACGACGCCATCGCCGCTGCCACGGCGCCGAGCGCGGTCTGGGTCGCCACGGCCGTGTCGTGGTCCTCGGACACGCTGCCGTCGTCGTTGGGGTGCGTGTAGGTCACGTTGCTGATGTTCTCGGCCCGCTGCTCGATCGCCTGGGCCGCCCGTGCCACCTCTTCCTCCGACTGGATGCGCACGCTCATGAGGATGCGGGTGACGTCCATCTTCACCACGTCGAGAAGCTGCGAGAACAGCTCGAAGGCCTCGCGCTTGTATTCCTGCTTCGGGTTCTTCTGCGCGTAGCCGCGCAGGTGGATGCCCTGACGCAGGTAGTCGAGTGCGGCAAGGTGCTCACGCCAGTGCTGGTCGATCGACTGCAGCAGGATCATGCGCATGAAGGGCATGAAGCTTTCCAGGCCGACCCGCTCGAGCTTGGAGTCGAAGAGGTCGTCGGCCGCTTTCGTCACCTTCTCGACGATGTCCTCGTCGGTGACGGAATCGCTTTTCTCCACCTCCGCGACCAGGGGCACCTCGAGCTGCCACTCCTCGCGCAGCACCTTCTCGAGGCCGGGCAGGTCCCACTGCTCCTCGACGCTTTGCTCCGGCACGTAGGTGCGGACGACGTCCTCCATGGTGCTGCGGCGGAGGTTGGCGATCTGCGGCACCAGGTTGGGTGCCTCGAGGATGTCGTTGCGCTGCTGGTAGATGACCTTGCGCTGGTCGTTGGCGACGTCGTCGTACTCGAGCAGCTGCTTGCGGATGTCGAAGTTGCGCGCCTCCACCTTGCGCTGCGCCCCCTCGATCGAGCGGGTGACGATGCCGGCCTCGATCGCCTCGCCATCGGGCATCTTCAGCCGCTCCATGATGGCGCGGACGCGGTCGCCGGCGAAGATGCGCATCAGCGAGTCGTCGAGCGACAGGTAGAAGCGCGAGGAGCCCGGATCGCCCTGGCGGCCGGAGCGGCCGCGCAGCTGGTTGTCGATGCGCCGCGACTCGTGCCGCTCAGTGGCGATGATGCGCAGTCCGCCTTGCGCCTTCACGGCATCGTGCAGGCCTTGCCACTCGCTGTGCAGCTTCTGCGCCCGCGACGCCTTTTCCTCGGGCGGGATCGTCGGGTCGGCATCGATGATCTTGATCTGGTTCTCGACGTTGCCGCCGAGCACGATGTCGGTTCCGCGGCCGGCCATGTTGGTCGCGATCGTGATCACCCCCGGCCGGCCCGCCTGCGCGACGATCTCGGCCTCGCGGGCGTGCTGCTTGGCGTTCAGCACCTGGTGCGGCAGCTTCTCCTTCTGCAGCAGTCCAGAGAGCAGCTCCGAGTTCTCGATCGACGTCGTGCCGACGAGCACCGGCTGTCCGCGCGCATGGCAGTCGCGGATGTCCTCGATCACGGCCTCGAACTTCTCCCGGCTCGTCTTGTAGACGAGATCGAGCTCGTCCTTGCGGATCGTCGGCAGGTTCGGCGGGATGACCACGGTCTCCAGGCCGTAGATCTCCTGGAACTCGTAGGCCTCGGTGTCGGCCGTGCCGGTCATGCCCGAGAGCTTGCCGTACATGCGGAAGTAGTTCTGGAAGGTGATCGAGGCGAGGGTCTGGTTCTCGCTCTGGATGGGCACGCCTTCCTTGGCCTCCACGGCCTGGTGCAGTCCGTCGCTCCAGCGCCGCCCCGTCATCAGGCGGCCGGTGAATTCGTCGACGATGACGACTTCCATCTGCCCGTCGCCGCCGCGCTGCACGACGTAGTGCTGGTCGCGGTTGTAGAGGTGCCTGGCCCGCAGCGCCGCGTAGACGTGGTGCATGAGCGTGATGTTGGCCGGGTCGTACAGGCTCGCGCCTTCGACGAGCAGGCCGGCCTCGCGCAGCAACTGCTCGGCGTTCTCGTGGCCCTCCTCCGTCAGGAACACCTGGTGCGTCTTCTCGTCGACGGTGAAGTCGCCCGGCTCGATGACGCCTTCACCGGTGCGCAGGTCGAGCTCGCCGATCTGCTTCTTCAGCTTCGGAACGACCGCGTTGATGCGGACGTACATCTCGGTGTGGTCCTCGGCCTGGCCGCTGATGATGAGCGGCGTGCGCGCTTCGTCGATCAGGATCGAGTCGACTTCGTCGACGATGGCGTAGTGCAGCCCGCGCGCGACGCGGTCGGCCGTGTCCTGCACCATGTTGTCGCGCAGGTAGTCGAAGCCGAATTCGTTGTTCGTGCCGTAGGTGACGTCGGACGCGAAGGCCGCCTGCTTCTCCTCGCGCGTCATCTGCGGCAGGTTCACGCCGACGGTCAGCCCGAGAAAGGAGTAGAGCCGACCCATCCACTCGGCGTCCCGGCGCGCCAGGTAGTCGTTGACCGTGACGACGTGCACGCCCTTGCCGGTGAGCGAGTTGAGGTAGACCGGCAGGGTCGCCATCAGCGTCTTGCCCTCGCCCGTCCGCATCTCGGCGATCTTGCCGGCGTGCAGCGCCATGCCGCCGATCAGCTGCACGTCGAAGTGGCGCATCTTCAGCGTCCGCTTGGACGCTTCGCGGACGACGGCAAACGCCTCGGGAAGCAGATCGTCCAGCGAAGCACCGTCGGCCACGCGCTTGCGGAACTCGTCGGTCTTGCCGCGCAGGGCTTCGTCGCTCAGCGCCTGAAGCCCGCTTTCCAGCGCGTTGACCTTCACCACGACCTGCCGGTACTGCTTCAGCAGCCGGTCATTGCGGCTGCCGAAGAACGAAGTAAGGAGCTTGGGCAACATGCGTGTTCGATGGGTAAGAAGGCCGGGGGCGGAACAACGCGCCACGTCGGAGCGGACGGTCCGGCAGGCGGATCGGAACTGCGGCCGATGGCCGTGAATGCAAGGCGGAGCCCGGCGACCACCGGGCTTCTGGTGAGCCCGGGCAGGCCAGGCCAGAACAACCGCACATTTTACCAGCGCCCCTGCTGGTTAGACTTTCCCCATGCAGCGCCGAGTCATCCCGCCGAGCCTGGACGTGCAGCCCATCGCCGAGGCGCTGCGCTCGAGCGCGCCCCTCGGACGCCTGGCCGAGCGGATGCGCCAGTCGAACGCGGCGTTCGCCGCGGTGCGCCCCCTGCTGCCCGGCCCCTTGGCCGCGCAGGTGCGGCCCGGCCCGATCGACGACAGCGGCTGGACGCTTCTCTGCGCCAACGCCGGCGTGGCTGCCAAGCTCCGCCAGCTGGCGCCGCGACTGGAGCAACGTCTTCACGCCGGCGGCATCGCTGTCGCGGAGATCCGGGTCAAGGTCCAACCCGTTTGAACGCGAGCGTCAACAATCCCGTCCAGCCGCCCGTTAAGACCGTGGTTGAACCCTTCCCTCCCGCACGGATCCGTGCATGAACCGTCGCCTTCGAGCCCGCCCATGAACCGTCGCCATTTCTCCGCCGCCTCCGCCGGCCTGCTCTCGGCCCTCCTGTTGTCGAGCGGCTCGGCCCGGGGCCAGGGTGCAGCGCCCGTCGAAGGGAAGGACTTCACCCGCCTGGAGCCGCCGCAGCCGGTGCGCGAGCCGGGCAAGATCGAAGTCCTCGAGTTCTTCTCGTACGCGTGTCCGCACTGCAGCACCTTCGAGCCGACCCTCGACCACTGGGCGCGCCAGCTGCCCGCCGACGTGGTCTTCCGGCGGGTACCGGTTCCCTTCCTGATGAATGCCGAGAACTTCCAGCGCACGTACTACGCGCTGGAGTCGCTCGGGCTCGTCCCGACCGTGCAGCAGAAAATTTTCCGGGCCATCCACGTCGATCGTCAGCGCCTCGAAAAGCCCGAGGACATCGCCGCCTTCGTCGGCAAGAACGGCGGTGACGAGGCCAAGTTCCTGGCGGCGTTCAAGTCCTTCTCGGTCGCGACGTCCGTGAGCCGGGCCAAGAAGGCGATGGCTGACTACAAGGTCGAGAGCGTGCCGCTGCTCGTCATCAACGGGCGCTACGTCACGTCGCCCTCCATGGCGGGCGGGGCGCCGCAGGCGCTCGCCGTCGCCGACCAGCTGATCCAGCGCTCGCGGGCCAAGTAGCCGCTGAAGGCTAGCTTCCGAGCCGCAGCGGACGGAAGAACTCGCGGATCTCGCGCGCCAGAACCTCCGGCTGCTCCAGAGCGGCAAAGTGGCCGCCCTTGGCCGCCCTGGTCCAGCGCCGGATGTCGGCGTAGGTACGCTCGGCGAGCGAGCGCGGCGGGCGCAGGATCTCCTTCGGGAACTCCACGTAGCCCATCGGCACGCGGACCTGCTCCCCGGGCGGGATGGGCCACGGGCCGTGCAGGCGCGCGTAGTACGGCCAGAACGACGAGCCGATCGCGCCGGTCGCCCAGTACAAGGTGATGTTGGTCAGCAGGTCGTCGCGGCCGACCGCCGACTCGAGATGGCCGTCGTTGTCGGTCCAGCGCTGGAACTTCTCGACGATCCAGGCGGCGAGCCCCACGGGCGAGTCGGTCAGCGCGAAGGCGAGAGTGGTCGGGCGTGTGCCCTGGATCCACTGGTAACCCGTCTCCTCTTTGAGCCAGACCTCCAGCTGCTGGAGGAAGACCGCCTCCTCAGCGGTCGGATTCGCCAGCATCGTCGGATCGCGCCGCACCGCCAGCAGGTTCAGGTGGATGCCAAGCAAGCGGTCGGCGTGGCGATAGCCGAGCCGCGAGGTCACGAAGGCGCCCCAGTCGCCGCCCTGGGCGCCGAAGCGCGGATAGCCGAGCACGTCGCTCATCAGGGCGGCGAACACGTCGGCGATCTCGTCGACGCCGAAGCGCGGCTGCCCCGGTGCGAACGACAGCGCATAGCCGGGCAACGAAGGCGCGACGACGGTGAAGGCATCGGCGGGGTCCGCGCCGAAGCGTGCCGGATCGGTCAGCATCGGAAGGATCGTGCGGAACTCGACGACCGAGCCCGGCCACCCGTGCGAGAGCAGCAGCGGCATCGGCGCCGGCCCCCGACCTTCCTCGTGGATGTAGTGCAGGTCGATGCCGCCCAGGGGCACCTTGAACTGACGGAAGCCGTTCAGCGCCTCTTCCTCGCGCCGCCAGTCGAAGGTGTCGCGCCAGTAGGCGACGAGATCCTGCATGTAGCCGACGCTGCTGCCCGTCGACCAGGGCGGCATCGGCGGCTCGTCGGGCCAGCGCACGCGCACCAGGCGATCGCGCAGGTCGCGCAGCACGCCGTCAGTCACATGGAGGCGAAAAGGCTGAGGCCGGGCCGAGCTCATCGTTGAGCACTCGCGAGGCCGTGCGGCGATCAGCGCGACTTCATGCGCTTGACGCGCCGTTCCGCCGCGCTCGTGATCAGACTGCGCTCGAATGCCGTCGACTGCGAGTAGAGCTGCTCGCCTTCGCGCAGGCACTCGGCCTGACGAAGCTTTCGCCCGTCAGGCGCCAGGGCCGCGAAATCCCTCTCCGCCGCTTCCAGGAGCTGACGCGCTTCGGCCTCCCGAACACCGGCGAGGTATTGCCGGCCGATGAAGGTGAAGCCGCTCCGCACGACCCTGAACAGCTCCGGCTCGACCGGCGCTCCGCCCTTGAGCGTCGCGGTGAGCAGAGCTTCCCGGCCCTTCAGCGCGGCGACGCAGGCCGCCGCATGCCCAGCCGAGGCCGGGACAGCGGAAGCGGTCCCGCCGATGACGCAGAGATACAGGAGGGCGAGGTGGCGGGCAAGCAACCGGGTCATGGCGCTGGACGAAGCACAGGGACTCTGTGCCAACGACTCAGCGCCGGCCGGGTTGACGGCTCGTGCCACGCAGGACCCGCTCGCATCCCCTCGGCTCGACGGTCGAAGAGCGATGACGGACAGCGATTTACGGACGTGTGCCGCTTGCCGCGCTGGCGGCGCTGCCGGTGCTGCCCATGGAGCCGGAGGTCGTGCCGCCAGAGCCGGTGCCCGTCGTGCCGGAGCCCGTGCTGCCCGTCGTGCCTGAGCCCGTGCTGCCCGTCGTGCCTGAGCCCATGCTGCCGGTCGTGCCCGAGCCCGTGCTGCCGGTCGTGCCGGAGCCCGTGCTGCCGCTGCCGGTGGACCCTGACCCGCTCATGCTGCCCGTCCCGGTGGAGCCGGAACCCGTGGTGCCGGAGCCCATGCTGCTCGACCCCGTCGTCCCCGAGCCGGTGGACCCCGTGGAGCCCGTCGTGCCGGTGCTGCCCGTGCCAGTGGTGCCCGTGCTGCCCGTCGAGCCGGAACCCGTGCTGGTCGCTCCGGTGCCCCCAGTCCCGGTTCCCGCGTCGCGATTGCAGCCCGTGAGGGCGAGCACGCCGGCAACCGTCAGCGACAGCATCAAGGCTTTGGAAGGTGATTTCATGGTGACTCCTGGTGTTCTGAACATCCGCTGGTTCGGCAAGGGGTATACCCGCCCCCCGCCATGAGCGAACCCCTGCAGCTGCACGATCACCGCGCCGGCCCGGCCCGAGAGGCGTTGGCGAGGGCGAGGGCGACGCCGGCGGCCATCCAGGCCCAGGTCGGTGCGCGTCGAGGGCACCAGTGCCTGCTCGACGCCGACGTCTCACAGGCTCAAGCCCGCCTCCCGGCCAGCAACCACTGCAGCAAATCGGCAACAGCAGGGGCCTCAAGCAACCCGTCTGAAGCGAAGGCCCGGAACGTCGGCATTGAGGGCACCCGGCGGCAGGGTACCGCCGAGGATCGCCTCCACCTGCGCCACCGTCTCCAAGGCCTGGTGGTCGATCGCCGCACGCGTCAGCCCACCGACGTGCGGCGTCGCCAGACACCTGGGATGGCTCGCCAGAAGAGGTGACGACATCTGATCGGCGGCACGGCCGACGTCGAGGGCGCAACCCGCGACGACGCCGGCCTCGAGGGCGTGCAGCAGCGCACCCTCGTCGACGAGCTGGCCTCGCGAGGGATTGATGAAGAAGGCCGTGGGCCGCATCAGGGCGAAGGTGCTTCCATTCATCAGGTTCTCGGTCTCCGCGGTCGCGGCCGCCAGGCAGACGACGAAGTCGGCCGACTCCAGCAAGGTTCCGAGCTCGCACTCGAGCACCTCCGGGTCGTCGACGCGACGGTACGGGTCGCTCGCGATGACGCGCATGCCGAGAGCGGCCGCGATCGTGGCCAGGCGCCGGGCGATCGCACCGTAGCCGATGAGCCCGAGCGCGCTGCCGCGCAACTCCCGGCCGAGGCGCACTGCGGGCGTCCTGCCCGCCCGGTAGTCGGACGTCGACGCGGCGATGCCGCGCGCCAGGTCGATCATGGCACCCAGCGTCCACTCGGCCACGGCCGTCGCGAAGCCCGCGCTCGCGTGGGTGACGAGGATGCCGTTCGACGACGCCGCTTCGAGGTCGACGGTGCGAACGTCGACAGCGCAGCGCACGAAGGCGAGCAGGTCGGGCAGGCCGTCGAACAGGCTCCGCGGTGCGGGCGTCGCGCGCGAGCTCACGATGACGTCGCAGTCGCGGGCGAGCGCCAGCAGCTCGGGGGGCGCGAGCTCATCGTCGCGGTCCGTCACGCGGACCTGCGCCAGCCGCGCCAGGCGCGCGCACGCCTCATCGCCGTAATACAGCGGCAGAGCGGCTCGCGTGTGCGTCAGCAGGACGGTGGGCATGCAGGGTCGGGCGCGATCGCCCGACGAGGGTGGCACGGAGAAACACGCGACGCGCGGCAGGCCTGGTGCCGGCTGTCCGGATCGAACGGACGACCTTCCGCTTACAAGGCGGGTGCTCTACCAACTGAGCTAAGCCGGCGTCGGGCGCCGCGGCTGCGCGCGAGCGGGGCAGTATAGGTGCGACCCTCCGGCACGATGCCCCGGCTACCGGGGCTCGGAGGCCTACTTGACCCGCTTCAGGGAAGGCCGCTTGGGCGGCGGCGGCTCGGGAGGAACGGGGGCGCCGTCGCCCCCCTTGTCAGGCTTCGACGACGCCGACGGCCCTGGCGCCGAGCTCAGCGTGAGCGCCGCACCGCGCCGGGCGCTGGCGCCTTCGCTGCGCGCCAGGCGCGGCCCGCGCGGCGGGGGGGTCGCCTTCGCGGCGCCGGTACCCGCCTCGGGCGCATCGCTGCCGACCGCGTCGTTGGGCATCGGGAACGCCATGCCTTGCCCGTTCTCCCTGGCATAGATGGCGATCACATGGTCGATGGGGACGGCGATCTCGCGCGACGTGCCGCCGAAGCGGGCCTTGAACTCGATGAGCTCGTTGCCGAGCTTCAGCGCGCTCGTCGCCTCGAAGCCGACGTTGAGGACGATCTCGTTGTTCTTGACGTATTCCTTGGGGACCTGCACGTGCTCGTCGACGTAGACGGCGATGTAGGGTGTGAAGCCGTTGTCCGTGCACCAGTCGTGCAGGGCACGAATCAGGTAAGGCCGGGTCGAGGTGCCGGCGGTGGCAGGAGCGATCGGCGCCGTCATGGCCCTACTTTCGCATGACTTTCTCAGAGGGCGTCAGCGCCTCGATGTAGGCCGGCCGCGAAAAGATCCGCTCGGCGTACTTGAGCAGCGGCACGGCGTTCTTCGACATGTCGATCCCATAGTAGTCCAGGCGCCACAGCAGCGGTGCGATTGCCACGTCGAGCATGGAAAAGTCGTCGCCCAGCATGTACTTGTTCTTGAGGAAGATGGGCGCCAGCTGCGTCAGCCGGTCGCGGATCTGCGAACGCGCCCTCTCGAGCTGCTTGTCCGTGCCCTTGGTCGTGCCCCGGCCCTCGAGGATGTTGACGTGCGCGAACAGCTCCTTCTCGAAGTTGAAGAGGAAGAGCCGGACGCGCGCCCGGGCGACCGGATCGCCCGGCATCAGCTGCGGATGCGGGAAGCGCTCGTCGATGTACTC
>DATAGP010000009.1:0-238060 GCA_036263655.1 Caldimonas sp.
GCACTGCGGGCAGTAGTCGATCTCGATGCCCTGGCGGTCGGCCATCACCAGGGTGGTATTGGGGCAGTTCGGGCAGTTCATGGAGGCATGGAGCCGCCGGGCGCCGGAAAGTTCGACGCGGTAGGGGCGCTGCCAGCGGCACGTCGCTTGCAGAGCACGCCCCAGGAGCGCCATGGACACGGACGACGAATTCGAACTGATGCGGCGCGCGCTGCTCGAGTTCGCCATGGCGTGCCGGCTCGAGCGCGACCGCCTGGCACAGGCCCGGCTCGAGATCGTCGATCGCAGGCTCGAGGAGGACACCGACGACGCCCTGCTGGCCAAGCACCTGGCGGAGCGGGTGATCGACGGCTGCCGCTGAGGCTGCGCTGCGCCCTCAGCCGATGCAGGTGCGGTTCTTCCCCGTCCGCTTGGCTTCGTAGAGCGCCTGATCGGCGCGCTCGAGCGAGTCCTCGATCCGCTCGTCCTTGCGGTAGCCGGTGACCCCGGCCGAGAAGGTCACGAAGACGTGCTTGTCCTTGTGCATGAACAGGCCGCCCGTGAGCGATCGCTGCAGGCGCGTCAGCACCTGCTCGCCCTCCTCGGCGGGCGTTTCCGGCAGCAGCACCACGAACTCCTCGCCGCCGTAGCGGGCGACCCGATCGGTTGGCCGCAGGGTCCTGCTCACGACCGCTGCCAGCGACTTCAGCGCCTCGTCGCCGGCGCTGTGGCCGAGCTCGTCGTTGAGGCGCTTGAAGTTGTCGATGTCGAGCAGGCCGATGGAGAGGCTGCCGCCGCTGCGCTCGAGGCGCGCCCGCTCGATCTCGAAGGCCTGCATCAGGCCGCGCCGATTCGCGATCTGCGTCAGCTGGTCGGTCGAGACCTCGTCCGAGAGGCGCTTCATCTCGTCCTCGAGCTCGCTCACCCGCCGGTTGAGGTCGGTGGCCTTGCTGTGCTCCTCGTGCAGGCGATCCTGGGTCTGCTGCACGAGTGTCTGAACGGCCCGGCTCTCCGCGACCATCTCGCGGACGACGCCGGTCAGGCTCTCGAGCGAATCCGATTCCTCGATGACCGCGGCGTAGCGGCCGACGCTCTCGTGAAAGGTCCCGGTCTTGGAGCCGAGCTCGCCCAGCTCCGCGAGCATCTGCGCCATCAGCGACTTCAGCGCGTCACGGGCCTTCTCGCGCTCGCCGCGGACCTCGGGGTGGCGCTTGCGCGCATGGTGCAGCATGTCGCTCACCGAACGCACGCCGCGCGCGGTGAGCCCCTCGTCGATCTTCAGGCGCATCGCCTCGCACTGGCCCTTGACCCAGCTGCCTTCCTCGGCCAGATCGGCCAGGCTGCCGGTGAGCTCCCGGCACAGCTTGCCGAGCTGATCGAAGAGGTGATGGCGATGCTGGACGACGCGCTCGATGCGCGGCGCGAGCAGGCTGAGCTCGTCGCCGAGGGACGCCGTCGCGCCCTCGACGCCCAGGCGATCGAGCAGGCGTTCCAGCTCGCCGGACAGCTCCTCGTTGGCCGCGTCGTGCTTCGGCAGGGCCTGCTGCAGGGCGTGGCCGAGGGTCAGGGCGACCCGGTCCCAGGCCAGTGCCGGCGTGGGTGGCAGCGGCCCTGCGGCCGGTCCGGCCGGATGGGCGTCCGCTGCCGGCGAGTCGACGGCCCCGGGCGGGGCGACGGCGACGCTCGCTCCGGCCGTGTCGCCGTCCCAGCTGTTTACCAGCTGCGACAGCCGCAGCTGCAGTCTCCGCGCGTCGCTGCCGCTGCCCGCCAGGACGCGCTGGATGCCTTCCTTGCGCCGTGCCGGCGTCCAGTTGTGGCCGCCCCGCTCGATGCCGCGGATGATGCGTTCGATCAGCGTCGCCAGTGCATCGTTGGGGATCTCGGCCTCGCCCGCCTCCTGCCGATAGGCGCGCTCGTAGTTCTCGGGCGTGGGCTCCAGGCGCGCCGCGGCCAGCTTGCGCAGGGCCGCCTTGGCGAGCTGCGCCGACGGCAGCTCGGCCGGCCGGGCGAGCGAGGCGGGACGCGTGCTCTCCATGACCGTTCCCGGAGCCTGCGTTCAGAGCACCGGCTTGGCTCGCGGCGAGCGCGGCCGGGCGATGCGGGGCGGCTCGACCTCTTCCTGGCTGCTCGCCTGGCCGATCCAGGGCGCCTTCTTCGGCAGCACCGTCTGCTGCAGCCAGAGCTCGATGTCCTCGGGCGGCTGCGGCTTGCTGAACAGGAAGCCCTGCATGATCCCGCAGCCCAGCCGGTGCAGCACCTCCATCTGGCGCAGGTTCTCGACGCCCTCGGCCACCACCCGCAGGCCGAGCGAGCGCGCCAGGGCGATGATCGCCGTGACCACGGCCGAGCTCTGCGGCGTCATGCCGAGATCGCGGATGAAGCTGCGGTCGATCTTCAGCTCGCTGATCGGCAGCGTCGTCAGGTAGGCGAGCGACGAGTAGCCGGTGCCGAAGTCGTCGATCGAGATCTCGACGCCGATCTCGTTCAGCCGGTGCAGCGACGGAATGACGTTCTGCAGGTCCTTCATGAGGCCCGTCTCGGTGATCTCGAGCTCGATCATGTGGTGCGGCACGCCGTAGGTCGTGACCGCGTTGTGGATGTACTCGACCAGGTCGGTGCGCTCGAAGAGCCGGTTCGGCAGGTTGACGGCGATCGAGTCGGCGAAGCCGAAGTTGTCGTGCCAGATGCGCGCCTGCCGCGCCGCCTCCCGGATCGCCCACTCGCTGAGCGGAATGATCAGACCGGTCTCCTCGGCCAGCGGGATGAAGTCGTTGGGGGCGATGAGATGGCCGTGCCGGCGCCAGCGCATCAGCGCCTCCGCCCCGACCATGCGCGCGCCGCGCACGTCGATCTTCGGCTGGTAGTGCAGGACCAGCTCGTTGCGCTCGATGGCCTTGTGCAGGGCGCTCTCGAGCTCGAGCTTCTCGCGGCCCTGGCCGGCGAGGTTCGGCCGGTACAGCGACGACGAGTTGCGGCCCGAGCCCTTCACCGCGTACATGGCGATGTCGGAGTTGCGCAGCAGGTCGGCGACGCTGACGCCGTCCCGGGGGAAGATGGCGATGCCGACGCTGGCGGTGACGAAGCACTCCTGCATGCCGATCGTGATCGGCTTCCTCATGATCTCGAGGATGCGGTTGGCGACGCGCTCGGCATCCTCCTCGTTGACCACCTCGGGCAGCAGGGCCACGAACTCGTCGCCGCCGAGGCGGCCGACCGCCTCGAGCGTGCGGTGCGAGCGGACGCCGACCGACTCGAGCGAGCTCTCGAGCACCTGGTCGGAGTGGCGCACGCAGGAGCGGAGGCGCCGCGACACCTCCATGAGCAGCTCGTCGCCGGCACCGTGGCCGAGCGTGTCGTTGATGACCTTGAAGCGGTCGAGGTCGATCAGCAGCAGCGCGACTTGGTGGCCGAGGCGGCGGCCGTGCTCGAGGGCCCGCTCGGCGCGCCAGATGAGCTGGCGCCGGTTCGGCAACCCGGTCAGGGTGTCGAAGTTGGCCAGGTGGCGGATCCGGTCCTCGGCGAGGCGCCGGTCGGTCACGTCCTGGACGATGCCGGTGTAGCCGATCAGGTTGCCGTGCTCGTTGAACTCCGGCTCGGCCTCGAGGTGGACGATGCGCTGGCGCCCGTCGACGAGCCGCGCGTGCACGTCGGTGGCGAGCACGCTGCTGCGCTCGAGGGCGCTGTGCACCAGCTCGAGGAAGCCGTTGCGCTCCTCCTCGGCGACCATCCGCAGGAGGCTGCGGAAGGTGGGCTGCTCGCCGGGGCCGAGGCCGAACACGCGCAGCCCTTCGATCGAGAAGACCGGCCCGCCGTGCCCCTTGCGCCAGTCGAAGCTGCCCATGCGGGCGAGGTCCTGGGCACGCGCCAGGCGCGACTTGCTGCGCTCGAGCTCGACCCGCGTCCGCGACGCGCGCAGCAGGTAGCGCAGGCGGCCGGCGAGCAGGCTCCACTGGGTGGACTTGACGAAGAAGTCGGTGGCGCCGGCCTCGTAGGCGCGGGCGATGGAGGCGTCGTCGTCGAGGCCCGTGAGCATCAGGACCGGGAGCGACTCGTAGCCCGGCAGCACGCGCAGCTCGCGGCAGGTCTCGAAGCCGTCGAGGCCCGGCATGACGGCGTCGAGGACGACGATGTCGGGCAGCCAGTCGGCCAGGATCCGGATCGCCTGCTCGCCGCCCGAGGCCTCGGTGACGTCGAAGCCCTGGTCCTTCAGGGCCACGGACGTGAGCAGCAGGTTGACCTCGTCGTCGTCGACGAGGAGGACCTTCGGCCGATCGGGAAGGTCGTCGGCGAACGGCTCGGCTCGCATCGTCATGGTGAGCTGCCCGCGGCGTCGACCGGGCCAAGAACGGACTTCACGGCTTGTAACACAGCGTTCAGCTCGCGGTCCACGGCATCGAGGCGCTCGCCGAGGCCGGCCAGGGCCTCGTTGCGGATCGAGAGCTCGATTTCGGCACAAAGTCGCGACAGGGCCAGCGCGCCGATGCTCGCCGACGACGACTTGAGGGTGTGGGCGACGTGGCGGATGCCCAGCAGATCGTCGCGCAGCCGCGACTCGGCGAGCTGCACGGCCAGCCGCCGCGCCGATGAGTCGAAGGCGCGGAGCACGCGCTCGAGAAGCTGGTTCTGCCCGCCCGGGTCGAGCTCGCGCAGGCGCTGCAGCGCCGTGGCATCGAGCTCCGTCGACACGTTCACGCTTTGGCGCGGGTGGCGAAGGGCTGACACGCTGAAAACCGGACAGGCATGCTCATGGCTGGAGGGGGGCCGGAGACGCGCCGGCCGCAGAGCCCTATTTTCGGCCCGCCGGCGGCGGACTTGAACGGGCAACCGCGCCGCTGCGGCTTGGCGGTCACAGGGCGGTGGCCGGCCCCGCATTCCCGGGATTGCCGGTCGCGGCGCACCTCACTCCAGGGCGCCGGCGCCCTGGAGCGCCCGCAGCTGCGCCCGATTGATCTCGGCCACGCTCATCAGCAGCTGCTCGGCGGCCTCGCGGTATTCGTACACCGACTCGCCCTCGGCGGCGCGCACCATCGCCAGATACGGCTGGTAAGGCCCGGTGTTGCCGACCAGCGCCTGGTGCACGCGCTCGGGCACCGGGATGGAGGCGAGCAGCTTGGCGAAGCTCTCCTGGAACATGCGGTCCAGCAGCGAGAACACGCCGCAGATGAAGACCTCGTTCCTCATCTCCTCGTCGCCGCTGCCTGCGACCAGCTCTTCCATCAGCAGGCCGCGCCTCACGGCGGCGAACATCACCGGGCGCAGGTTGACGTCCTTGCTGGCGGTGGCGAGCAGGAGCGCGAGCCAGCGCTTGAGTCGCTGGTAGCCGAGCAGCATGATCGCGTGCCGGAACGAGCTGACCTCGACGCGCAGCCCGAAGGCCGGCGAGTTGATGTAGCGAAGCAGCTTGAAGGCGAGGGAGGGATCGCGCTTCAGCGTGTTCTCGAGGCGGTCGAGCGGCTCCTCGTTGTCGACGCGGTGGATCAGCTCGACGACGACCTGCAGATCGGGCTGCGCCGTCGGCTTGCCCGTCCGTGCCGCGGTGGCGTGGATCGCGTCGTCGATGGGCCAGCCGAGCACCGCATGGGCACCGCGCGCGAACGCCGCTTCCATCTCGGTGACCGTGCGCACGCCCGACTGCACGTGGGCGATGGAGCGCGTGACGCCGGGCGGCGGCGCGACCGCGTCGCCGATCCGGCGCTCGTCGGCGAGGTCGATGATCGAGTACTTGAAGCAGGGCAGCACCTCGCGCGGCAGCTCGGCGTTCGGCCGGCCCTTCAGCAGCAGGGTGTTGCCGCTGCCGTGCAGGCGCACCAGCGCCTCGACGTTGGCCGGGTCGGCGGCCATGAAGTTCGGCACCTCGACCATCAGGTTCGTCGAGGGGCTGGCGTGCAGCAGGTCGTGCAGCAGGCTCTCGCTGACCACGTTCAGCGACACCGTCCCGCCCGAGGCGGGCCACACGTCGCCCACGGCGTGCAGCAGCTGCGCGATGTCGAGGGCCGCGTCGGGACGCAGCGGGAAGACGCTCAGGCGCGTCGCTGCGACGCTGCGGTTGCGGTCGATGAAGGGGGAATATCCGAGGGCGACTTGGCCCAGGATCGCGACATCCAGCACTGATCGAAGCTCCTGCACGCCCCCGCCGCCCCGGCCGGCGTTCGCCGCGCCGACGATCAGCCGCCGTTCACGTACTGGAACAGCGAAAGACGCTGCACCATCGCGTACGACTTGAGCGCGGCATCGTAGCCGCTTTGCTTCTTCTGAAGGTCGGAGAAGGCGTGCACCAAGTCCACATCTTCGGCGTTCGAGCGCTCGGTCCTGCTCGCCAGCTTCTGTGTTTCCAGGCGTTCGCTCTCGCTGTCGATGCGGTTGAGGACGGCACCCACCGCAGCGCGCGCGTCGACCAGCGTGCCGAGGACGGAATCGACGTTGCGGAGCGCGTCGGCGTTGGCCTGCGCGATCTGCGAGCCGGTGCGGCCCGGCGTCTGCAGCGCCGCTGCGGCCTGGTCGAGTGCGGCGAAGACGCCGAGCGTCGGCGTCGACGGCTCGATGTGGAACTGGTCGCCCGTCGCGGGCGTGCCGCTGACGCTGACCGTCATGCCGTCGACGCTGATCGCCTGGCCGGCCACGTAGGGGGCGGCCGTGACGGCGGTCGGCAGCCCGTCCCTCAGCACGGCGTAGGTCGTCGCGCCCGCGGCGACGCTGAACTCCAGCGTGTAGTCCGATCCGGTCAGCAGGCTCGGGTCGGCGACGCCACCGTTGTCGATGACGGCGTCGCGCACCGCCGGCGCCGCGCTGGTGACGAAGACGCCGTTGCCCGTGGGCGAGGTCAGCCACGCGGCGCGGCCGTCGGTGCTGAGCGGCAGGCCGGTCGAGGCTTCGGTCAGGGCCTGCCCGGGCACGGCTGCGTACTGCACCCCGCCCGGCGCGTCGATGAAGGGCTTCTGCGCCCCGCCCTGGCCGCCGAACAGGTGGTTGCCGGCGCCGTCGCCCTGATTGGCGAGTGCGAGGAGCTGCTGGCGGATGGAGCGCAGCTCCGCGCCCACGGCGGCGCGCTCGGAATCGCTGTAGCTGGCGTTGCCGGCCGACACGAGCAGCTCGCGAGCGCGCTGCATCAGCAGCCCGGCATCGCCGAGCGTGCTCTCGGTCTGGGTCATGGCCACGCGGCTGGCCTCGACCCCGCGCTGGTTCGCGATCGCCCGCTCCAGCGTCGCCGTCGCGCGCTCGGCACGGGCCGCCGCCGCCGGATCGTCGCTGGCGCGCTGGACGCGCTTGCCGGTCGTCAGCTGCTCCTGGACCTCGGCCAGCTCGGCCTGGCGCCTGTTGAGGGCGTCGATGCCCTTGTCGTGGACGTTGGCCGTGCTGATGCGCATGGAGGACCCCTGTTTAGCGGCCGATCTGCAGCAGCGTGTCGAAGACCGACTGCGCGACCTGCAGCATCTTCGCGGCCGCCTGGTAGCTCTGCTGGTACTGGATGAGGCGGGCCGCTTCCTCGTCGAGGTTGACACCCGAGGTGTCGGCCGCGGCCGTCTTCGCGTCGGCAGCGATGGCGCTGGACTGGTCGGCGGCGTACTCCGCGCTCTGCACGCGGACCCCGATCGAGGCGAGCGCGCCGGCGTAGGCATCGGTGACGCTCTGGCCGCCGCCGACGACGCCGGGCGACAGCGTGCGCTGGCCGACGAAGGGCGCGTCGCGGAGGGCGACGAAGGCGTTGGAATTGCGGTTGTCGGCAGCCGGGTACGCGGTGCGCGCGACGACGAGCGAATCGCCTGACCTCGGCACGCCGGCGAGCTGGAGCTCGAAGCCGTTGAGGGCGATCGGCTGTCCGGCCACGAAGCTGCCGGTGCCGTTGACCGTCGGCAGCACGCCGGTCGTGTCGACCAGGCTGTAGCTGTAGTTGCCCAGGTCGTCGGTGAAGGAGATGCTGGCGCTCAGGTTCGGGTTCAGCGTCGTGCTCACTGCGCTGAGCGAGGCGACCGAGGCGGTGCCGGTGTTGGCGACGGCGAGCGTGGCCGCCACCGGCGACGCGGCGGCGATGCCGTCCGGCTCGTCGAGGACGCGGGCGATGCTGCGGGTCGCGTTGGTCACCGGCTGGAGCAGGAAGCGGTCGCGCAGCGGCGGGGTCGGCGCGGCGATGTCGATGCGGAAGCCGTCGACCACGTCGCCGTTCGCCACCGTGCGGCTCGAGCCGTCGGACAGGCGCGTCAGGCGATAGCTCCCGGCGGGCAGCGCCGGGTCGGCGAACAGCTCGTAGTCGCTCGGCTGCAGCTGGTTCGAGTCGACGATGGCGATCGAGACGCTGGACACGCGCACGCCGCTGCCGTTCACGTACGAGGCGACCGGCACGCCGCCGACCATGGCGTTCCCGGAGGACGGGGCCACGAAGGCCGCGCCGATCGACAGCAGCGGCGCGCCCGCCGTCGGCGGCTGGCCGAGCGTCAGGCCGAGCGACTGCTGTCGGTTCAATCCACCGGCGATGGCCGAGGCGAGTTGACCGAGCAGGCCGCGCGCATCGCCCAGGTCGTGGTTCTGCACCCGCAGCAGGCCGCCGACCGAGCCGCCGGCGACGAATCCGTCCGGGAAGGCGCGCGTCGTGCCGCCTTCGCGGATGCCGACCTGCACCTTGGCCGGATCGAAGGCGTCGGGCACCGCCGACAGGACGGTCGCGTTGCCGCCGAGGACGAGCTTCTGCGAGCCGCCGAGGAAGACGCCGACGCTGCCGTCGGCCGCGGCGACGGTCGTCACCTGGACCAGCTCCGACAGCTCGCCGATCGCCGCATCGCGCTGGTCGAGCAGCTCGTTGGGCGCGTGGCCGGTGCCCTGGACGCCCGCGATGCGCCGGTTGAGATCGGCGATGCGCGTCGACAGCGCGTTGATCGAATCGACGGAGGTGCGCAGGTCCTGGGCGATGCCGGCCTGCAGGGAGTCGATCTCCTCCGACGCGTTGCGGAAGCGCGAGGCGAGATCGCCGACGCGGGCCAGGGCCACCTGCCGCGCCGCCGAGTCCTGCGGCGCGTTGCCGACGTCGACGAAGGCATTGAACATCTGCTGCGCCGCATAGCCGAGGCCGGACTCGCCGGTGCGGAAGACCTGCTCGAGGTAGTGCAACTGGGTGCTGCGCGTGCGGTCGGCGGCGGCGATCGACGCCGTCATGGCCGCTTCGCGCGTCAGGAAGGCGTCGTGCGAGCGCGTGACCGTCGCGACATCGACGCCCTTGCCGAAGAAGCCGGCGCCGGTCTGCTGGCTGAACGCGGTCTCGAGCTGAAGCTTCTGCCGCGAGTAGCCGGGCGTGTTGACGTTGGCGATGTTGTTGCCGGTGACCTGCAGCGCCGCGTAGCTCGCGGTCATGGCGCGCGAGCCGATGTTGAAGAGAGCCGAGACGCCCATGTCAGCTCACCACGCGCTGCATGCGCAGCGTGGTGTTGATGACGCGCGCCAGCTTGTCGGCGTACGCCGGGTCGGTGGCGTAGCCGGCGCGCTGCAGGCCCTGGGCGAAGTCGCGCGCCGACGCGGCGCTCGCCGTCGCCTGCGACGCCTGGGCCACGACGGTTGCGTAGCGCGGGCTCTCCTTCATCAGCCGCGCGTAGTCGCGGAACGACTCGTCGTAGGATGCGTAGGCGCGGAACTTCGCGGTGACCTTCTGCGCCTCGCCGTGGACGTACTCGGTCGTCGTGATCTCGGCCACCGGTCCGGTCCAGCCGGGGCCGGCCTTGATGCCGAAGAGGTTGTGCGAGCTGCTGCCGTCGGCGTGGCGGATCTCGCGCCGGCCCCAGCCCGACTCGTGCGCCGCCTGCGCGACCATGAAGGCGGCCGGGATGCCGCTCGCCGCCTCGGCCTGGCGCGCCGACTCCTGGTGCGAGCGGACGAAGTCGGATTGCTTCGGCGACAGCGGCATCGCCGCGCCCGCGGGTGCATCGGCCGCAGCACCGTCGGTGGGCGGCGGCGCGGCGAAAGCGGCGGCCGCGCCGGGGCCCATCTGCCGCTCGAGCTGGCGCGCGATGGCGTCCGCGAGGCCACCCGGCAGGCCGGTCAGCTTGGTCGCGTACTGGGTGTCGAGCAGCTCGGTGCTGAGCTGCGTGCCGCTGTTGTCGAGCATGCCGGAGTGCATCGTCGCCTCGCGCATGCTCTTCATGAGCTGCTGCATGAAGAGCGCCTCGAACTGCTTGGCGACTTCCTTGACGGCGGCCTTCGGGTCGCGCGCGGCGGCCGAGCGCAGGTCGCCGATCGCCAGGGCGCTGCTCGCGCTCGACGGCAGGCCGGCGGCGGAAGCGGCGGAGGCGGAGGCGAGCGGTGCGGCCATCAGATGACCTCCAGCTCGGCCGTGAGCGCGCCCGCCGACTTCATCGCCTGCAGGATGGCGAGCAGGTCCTGCGGCGTCGCGCCGAGCGAGTTCAATGCCTTGACGACGTCCGCGAGCTTGACGCCCGGCGCCATCTGGACGAGCGAGCCCGCCTGCTGGGTGATGGTGATGTCAGCCTTCTCGGTGACCACCGTCTGGCCGCCGCGCGACAGCGGCGCCGGCTGGCTCACCTGCGGCGTGCTGCTGATCGTGACCGAGAGGTTGCCGTGCGCGACCGCGCACGCCGACAACGTCACCGCCTGGTTCATGACGATGGACCCGGTGCGCGCGTTGATGACCACCTTGGCCGACGGCGCCGCGCGCCGGACCTCGAGGTTCTCGATCTCGGCCATGAAGCTGACGCGCGCGTCGGCCGACGCCGGCATGCGGACGCGCACGGCGCGGCCGTCGAGCGCGTCGGCGGTGCCGCTGCCCATGCGGGCGTTGATGACCCGCACCACTTCCTGCGCCGTCGCGTAGTCGCTGCTGTGCAGGTCGAGCTGAATGGAGTCGCCCTGGCCGATCGGCGTCGCGACGCTGCGCTCGACGGTCGCGCCTTCGGGGATGCGGCCGGCGCTCAGGTGATTGATCTGCACCTTCGAGCCGGCCGCTGAGGCGCCGGCGCCGCCGACGATCAGGTTGCCCTGCGCCAGCGCGTAGATGTGGCCGTCGGCGCCCTTCAGCGGCGTCGCGATCAGCGTGCCGCCGCGCAGGCTCTTGGCGTTGGCGAGCGAGGAGACGTTGACGTCGATGGTCTGGCCCGGCTGCGCGAAGGCCGGCAGCTGCGCGGTCACCATCACCGTCGCCAGGTTCTTGAGTTGCAGGTTGGTGCCGGGCGGCACGGTGACGCCCATCTGCTGCAGCAGGGCGAGCAGGCTCTGCGTCGCGAACGGGGCCGACGTCGTCTGGTCGCCGGTGCCGTCGAGGCCGACGACCAGGCCGTAGCCGACCAGCTGGTTCATGCGCACGCCCTGCACGGCGGCGACTTCCTTCAGCCGCGCCGCCTGCGCCGGCGCCGGCCACCACAGGGCGGCGCTGGCGAGGAACGCGGCGACGACCAGCGCGGCGCGGAGGATTCGGTCGGTCTGGAGCATGGGAGGCATGGAGAGGGAGCCTCCGATTCTTGGCCGGCCTAGATGGGCAGAACGTTCAAAAAGAAGCGTCCCAGCCAGCCAATTCCCTGCGCTTCGGCCTGCGCGCCGCGGCCGCGCTGCTCGATCCGCACGTTGGCGATCTGCGCCGAGGCGACGACGTTGCCGGTCTGGATCGTGCGCGGATCAACCTGGCCGGAGAAGCGCAGGACGTCGACGTTGTGGTTGACGCCGATCTGCTTCTCGCCGGCGACGAGCAGGTGCCCGTTCGGCAGCACGCCCGTGACGACCGCGGTGATCGTGCCGGAGAAGTCGTTGCTGTTCTCGGTGGTGCCGGCGCCGGCGAAGGTGTTGCTCGAGGTGCCGGCGGCGCTGGCGCGACCGAACGAGTTCGGCGAGATCAGCGGCAACGCCGTGATGCCCGCCGACAGCTTGCCGCTCTTGTCGATCGAGCTCGTGCTCTTCTGGGTCGCCGAGATCTTCTCGACGATCTGCACCGTCAGCGAATCGCCGACCAGGCGCGCCCGGTGGTCCTCGAAGAGCGGCCGGTACTGCGCGGCCTGGTAGATCGAGCCGTTGCTCGGCCGCGGCGCCGGCACGAGGACCGGCGGCGCGTAGATCGGCGTCGCCAGGTCGACCGGCGGACGCGGGTTCAGCTGCTCGCACCCGCCGAGGCTCACGAGCACGGCGGCCGCGATCACGGCACAGGCGAGGGTCCCGCAGAGTCGTCTCATGGTCGCCGGCTTCACAGCTGCGCCAGCTTCTGCAGCATCTGGTCCGAGGTCTGGATCGCCTTCGAGTTCAGCTCGTAGGCGCGCTGCGTCTGGATCATCTGCACCAGCTCCTCGACGACGTTGACGTTCGAGGTCTCGACGAAGCCCTGCTGCACGGTGCCGAGTCCGGTCTGCCCCGGCGTGCCGGCGTTCGGCGTCCCCGACGCCGCCGTCTCGGCATACAGGTTCTGCCCCTTCGGCTCGAGGCCCGACGCGTTGACGAAGCTCGCGACCTGCAGCTGGCCCACCGACTGCGGCAAGGCCTGCCCGGGCAGGACGACACTGACCGTGCCGTCGTTGCCGATGGTGACGCTCTGCGCCGCCGCCGGAATGGTGATGCCGGGCTGCACCGTATAGCCGTTGTTGGTGACGAGCTGGCCGGTGGCGCTGACCTGGAACGAGCCGTCGCGGGTGTAGCCCGTGGTGCCGTCGGGGAGCTGGACCTGGAAGAAGCCGTTGCCGCGGATCGCGACGTCGAGCGGGTTGCTGCTCTGCTGCAGGTTGCCCTGGCTGAAGTTGCGCGCGGTCGCGACGGCGCGCGTGCCGAGGCCGATCTGCAGCCCCGTCGGCAGCTCGGTCTGCTCGCTGCTCGCCGCGCCGGCCTGGCGCATGTTCTGGTACATGAGGTCCTCGAAGACCGCATGCGAGCGCTTGTAGCCGTTGGTGGAGACGTTGGCCAGGTTGTTCGAGATGGTGTCCAGCTGCGTCTGCTGGGCCTCCATGCCGGTCTTCGAGATCCACAGCGATCGCATCATGACGGGGCTCCGGTGATGCCGGCATGGTGGGCCGTCGCCATGGCGCCGAAGCCGCGAATAGCGGGGTGGATGGGCGCCTTCTCCGAGCGCCCGCACGGCGCTGCTCAGCCGCCGGCGAGCTTCGCGTCGGCCCAGCCCTCCTGCCGCAGCCACTCGAGCACGCGCTCGCGATGGTCGCCCTGCAGCTCGAGCACGCCGTCCTTGGCTGTGCCGCCGGTGCCGCAGGCCGCGCGCAGGCGCTTGCCGAGCTCGTGCAGCGCCTCGGGCCCGAGCGGCAGGCCGCGCACCAGCGTCACCGTCTTGCCGCCGCGTCCCTTGGTTTCCCGGCTGACGCGAAGCGGGCCGCCGGCCGACGGCGCGGCCGGCGTCGTGGCGCACGCACAGGCGGCGACTGCGCGCCGGCAGACGGGGCACGTGCGCCCGCCCTGCTCCGTGGAATAGACGAGCCCTCCGGATCGGGCGGGTGCGCGGCGCATGCGCCATTCTCCAGTTGTGCGACAGTTTCGGCCGACGATCAGCGCCCGCTCAGAGGCGCCCACTGCCGTCTCGGAGGTCCCATGCCCAGCAGCCCATTCGCAGTCCAGATGTGCTTGCATGCACCGGAAGCGGAACGATCATGAGCGCCCTGTTCGCCTTCCTGCACTTCGTCGCCGCATTCGGCATCGCCGCCGTCGTGTTCCTCGAGTGGTGGACCATGAGCCCGGCGCCGACGCACGCCGAGGCGGTGCGCCTGCAGGCCAGCGACCGCTGGTACGGCATCCTCGCCGCGCTGGTGCTCGTCGTCGGCGTCCTTCGCGTGCTGTACTTCGAGAAGGGCCGGGAGTTCTATCTCGGCAATCCGGTCTTCCACGCCAAGCTCGGCCTGTTCCTCGTCGTCGGCCTGCTGTCGATCTACCCCACCGTGCGCTTCATCAAGTGGCGCGCGCAGACGCGGCAAGGGCTGGCACCGACGGTGAGCGCGCGCGAGTACGGGCTGATCATGCTGATGCTGCGCGCCGAGGTCGTGCTGCTCGTCGGCGTCCTGCTGTGTGCCAGCCTCATGGCGCGCGGCATCGGCCTGCGGGGCTGACCGGGCCGAGCCGTGCGGCAGCGATGGACGATCTCCTCGGCAACGTCTTCTGGCATGCGCTGACCGGCCCGCAGGCGCGGCACGCGGTCGGCTCGGGCGGCGCGCGCCGCTATGCGCCCGGGTTCTCGCCGCTGCTCGCGTTCGCCGACCCGCAGTCGCCCGATTTCGCCGCCCTCCGACCCTGCTGCGCCGCCGGCGAGCGCTTCTACTGCAGCGACTGGTCGGGCGCCTCGCCGGACGGCTGGCGCATCGAGCTCGAGGCGACGATGTTCAGGATGGTGTGGGCCGGCGCCCTACCGCCTGCCGACGAGGGCCTCGACGCCATCCGCCTCGGACCGCAGCACTCGGCCCAGGCTGTCGAGCTGGCCGAGCTGACGCACCCCGGGCCCTTCGGTCCGAGGACGCCGGAGCTCGGCGAGTACTACGGCGTCTTCGAGGGCGGCCGGCTCGTCGCGATGGCCGGGGAGCGGGCCCACGCCGGCGCGCTGCGCGAGATCAGCGCCGTCTGCACGCATCCCGGGCACCAGGGACGCGGTCTCGCCCGGCGGCTGATGAACCACCTGATCCGCCGCCAGGCGGCGCGCGGCGAGGTCCCGTTCCTGCATGTGATGCGCAGCAACGTCCATGCGCATGCGCTGTATGCGCGCATGGGCTTTCGCCACCACGCGGAGCCGGTCGTCCGCGTCGTTTCCGCGCCGGCGGCGTAGCCGCTCTCGACAGCGCCTTCGCCCGGCGATATGGTCTGCGAGGTGCCGCAGCGGCGCGCATGAGCCGGGCCCTGCAGCCACGAGCCCCCAGAGAAGCAAAGGAAGACGCGATGAAAAGCAACCCCGTCGGCTGGTTCGAGATCTACGTCCAGGACATGGCGCGCGCCAGGTCCTTCTACCAGGCCGTGCTCGGCACGACGCTCGAGCCGCTGCCCAGCCCCGAGGTCGAGATGTGGAGCTTCCCGATGCAGCCCTCGGCCTCCGGCGCGGCCGGCGCCCTGGTGAAGATGGAAGGCTTCCCGTCGGGCGGCAACAGCACGCTCGTCTACTTCGTGTGCGACGACTGCGCCGTCGAGGAGGCACGGGTGAAGGACGCCGGCGGAAAGGTCGAGCGCACCAAGATGTCGATCGGCGAGTACGGCTTCATCTCGCTGGTCGTCGACACGGAAGGCAACATGATCGGCCTGCACTCGATGCAGTGAGCGGCACGCCAGCTCCATGGATCGTCTCCGTCCCTCGTGGTCGCGGGCCTGGCAGGCGGTCCGCGGCCCCGACGACGCCCCCTTGTTCGAGCGGCTGATCGCCGCCTGGTCCGAGGCGCATCGCCGCTATCACACGCTGCAGCACCTCGCGGAGTGCGTGGCCACGATGGGGACGGTCGCCCGCCTCGCCGTTCGCCCGACGGAGGTCGAGCTGGCGATCTGGTTCCACGACGCGGTCTACGACGTCCGCAGCGACGCCAACGAGGTGCTGAGCGCCGGCTGGGTCCGGCAGGTGGCCCGTGACGCCGATGCGCCGCCCGAGGTCGCCGAGCGGCTGCACGACCTCGTCATGGCGACGCGCCACGACGGCGTCCCGGCCTCGCCCGACGAGGCGCTGCTCGTCGACATCGACCTGTCCATCCTCGGTGCTTCGGCCGATCGCTTCGACGAATACGAGCGCCAGATCCGCGAGGAGTACGCGTGGGTGCCGGAGGCCGACTTCCGCCGCCGCCGACGCGACGTCCTCGCTCGCTTCCTCGCCAGGCCTGCGATCTATCGCACGGCGCACTTCAGGGGTGTGCTCGAATCGCAGGCCCGCGAGAACCTCGCGCGCTCGATCGAGCAGCTCGATCCATGACGCCTCCCCCGCCGCTCCGCGTCGGCCTGATCTCCGACACCCACAACCTGCTGCGCCCGGAGGCCCTGGCCTTCCTGCGCGGCGCCGATCACATCGTGCACGCCGGCGACATCACCGGCCAGGCGGTCCTCGACGAGCTGGCGGAGCTCGCGCCGCTCACCGCGGTGCGCGGCAACAACGACCGCGGCGAGTGGGCCGCCCGCCTGGCCGAGGTCGAGGTGGTCCAGCTCGGCGCGGTTCGCGTCTGCGTGATCCACGACCTGGCCTTGCTGGACCGGGATCTCGCCGGCATCGACGTCGTCGTCTCGGGCCACTCGCACAAACCGCTGGCGGAGCGTCGCCGCGGCGTCCTGTACGTGAACCCGGGCAGCGCCGGTCCGCGCCGCTTCAGGCTGCCGATCGCCGTCGCGGAGCTGCTGATCGACGGCCCGTCCGTCTCGCCGCGCATCGTCGAGCTCTGATCCCTCGCCACCTCCATGCCACGAAGGCCGACGTGAATTCCTCCGATAAGACGTTCGCAGGCTCCATCCCGCAGCTCTACGAGCAGTTCCTCGTGCCGCTCATCTTCGAGCCGTACGCGATCGACATCGCCCGGCGCGTCGCCTTGCGTCGCCCGTCCCGCGTGCTCGAGCTCGCCGCCGGCACCGGCGTGGTGACGCGCCACCTGGCACGCGACCTGCCCGCCGACACCGTGATCGTCGCCAGCGACCTGAACCAGCCCATGCTCGACCACGCCGCCGCCGTCGGCACGCACCGTCCGGTCGAGTGGCGGCAGGCCGACGCGATGCAGCTGCCGTTCGACGATGCCACCTTCGACGTCGTCGTGTGCCAGTTCGGAGTCATGTTCTTCCCCGACAAGGGCCAGGCCTTCGCGGAAGCGCACCGGGTGCTCCGGTCGGGCGGGGCCCTCATCTTCAACGCCTGGGATCGCATCGAGACGAACGAGCTCGCCGACGTCGTCACCCGATCGCTCGCCCCGATTGACGCTGCCGATCCGCCCCGCTTCCTCGCGCGGACCCCGCACGGCTATCACGACACGACAACGATCGTCGCCGACCTTGAGCGCGGCGGGTTCGGGAAACCGACGGCGCTAGCGACGCTGCCGCAGCGCAGCCGGGCGCCCTCGCCGCGCCATCCGGCGATCGCCTTCTGCCAGGGGACGCCGCTGCGCAACGAGATCGAGGCACGTCGGCCCGGCGGCCTCGAGGAAGCCACCGAGCTCGCCGCAGCCGCCGTAGCCGCGCGCTTCGGCCCGGGCGCGATCGACGCCTCGATCCAGGCCCACGTGGCCGTCGCCGAGAAGTAGCCGTCCGGCGCCGAGAGCACGCCGACAGCCGAATGCGCCGCACCGTGCTCGCCTTTCTCGCCGTGGCCATCCTGATCTACGTCGGCCTGTGTGCGGCGCTGTTCTTCTTCCAGCGCTCGATGATCTACTTCCCGCAGCCGCGCTCGGCGGGCGGCTCGGTGGCGACCTTCGCGATGAAGGTCGGCGACCACGACGTCGTCGTCACCACCCGGGCGCACGCCGGCCCCGATGCGCTGATCTACTTCGGCGGCAATGCGGAAGACGTGTCGCACAACCTGCCGGACCTCTCGCGCACCTTCCCGGGCCACGCGATCTTCCTGCTGCACTACCGCGGCTACGGCGGCAGCGGCGGGACGCCGTCGGAGGCCGCGCTCTTCGCCGACGCGCTCGCCCTCTTCGATCGCGTGCACGCCGAGCACCCGCGGGTCCTCGTCATCGGCCGCAGCCTGGGCAGCGGCGTCGCCGTCCACCTGGCCAGCGTGCGGCCGGTCGCGAGGCTGGTCCTCGTCACGCCCTACGACAGCCTCGGCGAGATCGCGGCCGGCCGGTTCCCGATCTTTCCCGTGCGCTGGCTGCTGCGCGACAAGTTCGAGTCGCGCACCTACGCCCCCAAGGTCACGGCGCCGACGCTGCTCATCGGCGCCGAGCACGACGAGGTCGTTCCGCTGCGCAGCGCCGAGCTGCTGGCGACGCGCTTCCAGCCCGGCGTGGCCCGGCTCGTGGTGCTGCCCGGGACCGGTCACAACACGGTGTCCGACCATCCGCGCTACCTGCCCTTGCTGCAGGGTGCGGCGGCGGAAGGCCGCTGAATGGCTCGGCGCGCCGACCATCGCGAGGCGGCGAGCCTCGACGTGCGGTGGCGCATGCCGGGGCGGCGCGCGCTCGTCGGCCTGGCCGGCTGGCTGGCGCTCTGCTTCGCGGCCGCAGCGATCGGCGCGGTCGGCTCGGCCGATGCCGGGCCGTTCTATGCGGCCCTCTCGCGACCGGCCTGGGCGCCGCCCGGGTGGCTGTTCGCGCCGATGTGGACCTTCCTCTACGCCTCGATGGGCGTCGGCGCCTGGCTGGTCTGGAAGGAGAACGGCTGGCGGGAAGCGCGTGGCGCGCTGATCCTGTTCACCGTCCAGCTCGCGCTCAACACGCTCTGGAGCTGGCTCTTCTTCCACTGGCGGCTGGGCGCCGCGGCGTTCGCCGGCGTCGTCGTGCTCTGGATCCTGATCGCCTGCACGGTGCTCGCGTTCTGGCGCGTGCGACCGCTCGCCGGCATCCTTCTCGTTCCCTACCTGGCCTGGGTCGGCCTGGCCGCGGCCCTCACGCTCGCGGTCTGGCAACGCAACCCGCAGCTCCTCGGCCTGGCCGATCTGCCTTGAACCGGAGTCCGCCCGATGGTCATCTCCCACGCCCGTGACCTCCTGGCTTCCGGCCGGGCCTCGTTCGGCGCCATCGTCACCATGCCGAGCCCGCAGGTCATGCGCATCCTCGCCGGCGCCGGCTTCGACGTGCTCGTCATCGACATGGAACACGGGCCGATCGATCTCGCCACCGCGCACTCGATGATCCTGGCGACCGGCGGCACGGCGGCCGCGCCGCTGGTCCGCATCGCCGCCAACACGCCCTGGCTGGCCAAGCCGCTGCTCGACATGGGCGCGCTCGGCATCGCCGTGCCGATGGTCGGCAGCCGGGCCGAGGCCGAGGCGGCGGCGCGGGCGCTGCGCTACCCGCCGCGCGGCGAGCGCATGTGGGGCCCGTTCCACGCGCCCTTCCGCTGGGACATGCCGATGCGCGACTACATGCGCGCCGCCGACGACGCCATCCTGTCGATCGTCGCCGTCGAGCACATCGACGCCGTGCGCCGCATCGACGAGATCGTCGAGGCCGAGGGCATCGACGTCATCGTCATCGGCCCGGGCGACCTCGCCACCAGCATGGGCCTGCTCGGGCAGGTCGACCATCCGGAAGTGCAGGCGGCGATCCGCGGCGCCGAAGCGGTGGTCCTGAAGAGCCGCGTCGCGCTGGGCGGCGTGGCCTTCTCGGCCGGGCAGGCGAACCGGATGATCGACCAGGGCTACCGCTCGATCTACTTCGGCTTCGACTGGTCCCTGCTCGCGCGCGGCGCGGCGGCGGTGCTCGAGGGCGTGCGCCGTCCGTGAGCGCGGCGGGCGGTCAGCTGAGCGAGAGCAGCTGCGCCGCCGTCTTCTCGTTGTTCTCGGCCGTCGTCAGCATCTTCATCTGCGCCTCGAACTGGCGCGCCGCGGAGATCATGGCGACCATGGTCTCGACCGCGCTGACGTTCGACGACTCGAGGGCGCCGTCCTGCACCAGCGCGTTCGGGTCGGCGGCGAGGTCGCCGTCGGCGCCGCGGAAGAGGCCGTCGGTGCCGCGCGTCAGCGGCGCTTCCGGCGTCACCAGCTTCAGCTTGCCGATCGAGGTGCTGCGGCCGTTCGCCGCGGTGGCGCTGACCGTGCCGTCGAGGGCGATGCTGAGCTGCGCCTCTGCCGGTGCCTGGATCGGCCCGCCGTCGCCGAGGACGGTGAGGCCGGACGCCGTCTTCAAGGTGCCGTCGGCGGCGACCTCGAGCGAGCCGCCGCGGGTGTAGGCCTCGGTGCCGTCGAGCCCTTGCACCGCGAGCCACGCAGCGCCCTTCATGGCCACGTCGAGCGCGCGTCCGGTCGCCGCGACGACCCCGGGGGTGGCGTCGTAGCCGGGGGTGGACTCGAGCGCATAGACGCGCGTGCTCGCACCGCTGCCTTCGACCGGCACGGCGCGGAACGCCGCGAGCTCGGCGCGGAAGCCGACGGTCGACACGTTGGCCAGGTTGTTGGCCAGCGTCTCCTGCCGCTGCATGGTGGCCTTCGCGCCCGACATCGACAGATAGATCATCCTGTCCATCGCGTGCTCCGGTCAGTCGCGGCGGCGATCAGCGCAGGTTGACGACGGTCTGCAGGATCTGGTCCTGCGTCTTGATCGTCTGCGCGTTGGCCTGGTAGACGCGCTGCGCCGTGATCATGCCGACGAGCTCCGCCGTCAGATCGACGTTCGACTCCTCGAGGGCGCCGGACTGCAGCACGCCGAGATTGCCGTCGCCCGGCACGCCGACGATCGGATCGCCCGAGGCGAAGCTGACGGACCAGGCATTGCCGCCCATCGGCTGCAGCCCCTGCGGGTTGCGGAAGGTGGCGAGCTCGATCTGGCCGGCCGGCCGCGTCATGCCGTTCGAGTAGCGCGCGTTGACGACGCCGTTGCTCTCGAACTGCACGCCGATCAGCTGGCCCGCGGCGTAGCCGTCCTGGCCGAGGTCGGTGACGCCGAACTGCGACCCGTACTGCGTCGCGCCCGAGAGATCGAGGGCGACGCCGGCAATGGGCACCGAGGCCGCGCCGGCGGCGTTGGTCACCGACGGGATGTTGAGCGTCACCGTGCCTACCGGCGCCGTGGGCGCGCCGCCATTGGTCGGGAAGGTGATCTGCGTCGACGCCGCCGGGTTGCCGCCGGCGGTCGCGATCGGCGTGCCGTTCGCGGCGACGTAGACGTTCCAGGTGTTGGCGCCCGCCTTCTGGAAGTAGTAGGTCAGGGCCACGTCCTGGCCCTGAGCGTCGTAGACGGTCTGCGAGGTGGCGTTGTTGTAGGTGCTCGGGTCGGCGAAGTCGATCGGGGCGCCGGCGCCGGGCAGCGTCACGGCCGAGCGGCCGTCGAGGTTCATTTCCATGTCGATGCGCGTCGTCACCGCCGGGGTGATGCCCGCGGTCGGCATCTGCAGCGAGGTGGCGGTGCCCGGAATGACGGTGCCCGCGGCGTCGGCCGGGTAGCCCATGAGGCGCTGCTGCTGGTTGTTGACGATGAAGCCGGTGCGGTCGACCTTGAACTCGCCGTTGCGGCTGTAGCTGATCGTGCCGGCGCTGTCGCGGACCTGGAAGAAGCCGCCGCCGTTGATCGCGAGGTCGTTCGGGTTGTCGGTCGTCGCGATGTTGCCCTGCGTGAACTGCTGCGCCACCGCGGCCACCGTGGTGCCGATGCCGACCGCGGTGGTGCTGCTGCTGGCGAGGTTGGCATAGACGTCGGCGAACTCGGCGCGCGAGACCTTGGCGCCGTAGGTATTCGCGTTGGCGATGTTGTTGCCGATCACCTCGAGGCTCTTGCTCGAGGCGTTGAGTCCGGAAAGTCCCTGCTGGAATCCCATGGCGTTCTCTTTCGTTGTCGGTTCAGTTGAAGGCCTTGACGGCGGCGTACGCCACCGTGCCGGAGTTCTGCAGCTCGAGGTTGAAGCTGTTGCCCCGCGTGCTGACGGCATCGACGCGATCGCGCATCAGCGGCGTGACCGGCATGGCGACGCCGCCGCTGGTGGCGGTGACGCGGAAGGTGAGGCCGCTGCTGTTCGTCGCTGTGCCGGCCGGCCAGTCGAAGCTGTGCATGCCGGCGCCCTCGGCGCCGAGGTTGATCGTCTGCACGACGGCGCCGCTCGGGGCCAGGATCTCGACCTTCACCGCGTCGGCCGGGCCGGCGAGCTCGAAGCCGCCCTGGCCGATCGCCGTCTGCGGGTCGATGTCGATGCGGTTGCCGGCGACGACGACGTCGCGGCCGACGAGCGCGGCGCCCTGCACCGCCTGCAGCTGCATGAACTGCGTCGACAAACCCTGCACCGTGCCGTTCAGCTTCTCGATGCCGCTGACGGTGTTGATCTGCGCCATCTGGCTCGTCACCTGGGCGTTGTCCATGGGGCTCAGCGGGTCCTGGTTCTGCATCTGCGCGACCAGGAGCTTGAGGAAGCGCTCCGACGTCATCGACGCGTCGGCGGCGTTCGAGGCGGCCGGCGACGAGGCGACGCTGACGCCGCTCGTGGCGGCCGAGGCGGTGATGGCCATGCGGTTCTCCGGTGGGTTCGAGGCGCGGCCGGTCAGCCCTGCCCGAGCTGCAGCGTCTTCAGCAGCAGGCTCTTGGCCGTGTTCATGACCTCGAGGTTGTTCTGGTACGAGCGCGAGGCCGAGATCATGTTGACCATCTCCTCGACCGCGTTGACGTTGCTGTAGGTGACGTAGCCGTCGGCGTCGGCGCTCGGGTGCTTGGGATCGTGGACCCGACGTCCCGGCGTGGCGTCCTCGCCGATGGTGCTGACGCGGACGCCGGCGGCGGCGGGATCGTTCCGGTTCGCGCCCATCAGCTGGGTCTGGAAGGTCACCTGGCGGGCCTTGTAGGCCTGGCCGTTCGGGCCCGCGACGGTGTCGGCGTTGGCCAGGTTGGAGGCGACGACGTTGAGGCGCTGGCTCTGCGCGCTCGCGGCGCTGCCGGAGACATTGAAGATCGACAGCATGCTCATGACGGCTCCTTGTCGGGTTTCGCTTCGCTCACTGGCCGGTGATGGCGCTCAGCGACGTGCGCACGTTGCTGTTGATGAAGCGCAGCGTCGCCTCGTACTTGACGGCGTTGTCGGCGAAGCTGGCGCGCTCGCGGTCCATGTCGACGGTGTTGCGGTCGAGGTTGGTCTGCGACGGCGTGGCGTAGAGCAGGCCGCTCCTGGCGAGGCCGCCGCTCGAGCCGGCAGCGCCGGCGCCGATGTGGCCGGCGTGGCTGGTCGCCATCCTGCTCGCCGCCGGCAGGCTGCCCGTGGCGGCTTGCAGCGTCCTGGCGAAGTCCATGTCGCGGGCGATGTAGCCCGGCGTGTCGGCGTTGGCGATGTTGCTGGCGACCAGGCGCTGCCGCTCGGCGCGCAGCTGCAGGGCCTGGCCCTGGAAGTTCAGCGTCTCGGTCAATCGGTCGAGCATGGGTGTTCCCCCGCGTCGCCGCAGCCACCCGGAGCGGGCGTCTGTCGGCTGGCGGATTGTTCGCACCCCTCCGTCGGCTCGAAGGGCCAATAAGGCGGGCTTTGCCGGCCATTTCCGAGCCTGTGCCGTCGATGGCATCCCTACAGTGGCGCGATGCTGTCCATCGTCGTCCTCGCGCCGCTCGCGCGCATCGCGCCGCCCGCCCCCGCGCTGCTGCTGCGCGCGGCCGGCTGGCTTCTCGCCGTCGCCATCGGCGCGTTCGTGTCGGCGCTGCCGGCGAACGCCGAGGACGCGGTACCCCGCATCGATGCGGGCGTGGTCGAGCAGGTGCGCGGCCTCGCCGCATCCCGGCTCGCCGAGGCGGGCGCCCCTCGCGTCGAGGTGCTCGTGGGCCAGCTCGATCCGCGCCTGCGCCTCGCCCCTTGCGAGCGCATCGAGCCCTACCTGCCGCCCAACGTGAAGCTCTGGGGCCGAAGCCGCGTCGGCCTGCGCTGCAAGCAGGGCCCGACGCCGTGGAACGTCTACCTCCCGGTCACCGTGAAGGTCTGGGCGAAGGCGCTCGTCGTTCCGGCCGGCGCCGCCGCAGGCAGCGTGCTCGCCGACGCCGACCTCCACGAAGCCGAGGTCGATCTCGCCGAGGAACACACCGCCGCGATCGTCGATCGCCGGCTCGTCGTCGGCCGCACGCTGGCCCAGGCGCTGAAGCCCGGCCAGGCGGTGCGGCAGGGACACGTCAAGCTGCGGCAGTGGTTCGCGGCCGGCGACACGGTCCGGGTGGTCGTCGCCGGAGCCGGCTACGCCCTCGAGAGCGAGGGCCAGGCGCTCACCCACGGCATCGAGGGGCAGCCGGCGCGCGTGCGCACCGAAAGCGGTCGGGTCGTCTCCGGCCAGCCCAGCGGCGAGCGGCGCCTGGAGGTCACCCTGTGAACCCTGGTCCCCCGGGCTCGCGGGGGGTAGAAAGCTCTAAAGTCGCCGCCGGCGAGGCCGATAGACCGTGCATGTTGACGGGCTCCGGTCATGCCGGGGCCTTTTGGAGAGCACCATGAAGATCGGACATCCCGCTGACAAGCCGCCGCCGCCGACAGGGGCCGCCTCGGCTGCCGCGGCCGCCGAGGCGGCCAAGCCGGCGGCCGCCGCGCAGGCGGGTGCGGGCGCGCCGTCCGATCCGAGCGCCAAGGTCGAGCTCTCCAGCACCGCGACGGGGCTGCTGTCCGGCGGCACGTCGGCCGAGTTCGATGCCAACAAGGTCGCGCGCATGGCCGAGTCCATCGCCAACGGCACCTTCAAGATCAACGCCGACGCGATCGCCGACAAGCTGATCGCCAATGCCCAGGAGCTCCTCACCAAGGTGAAGGGCTGATGGCCGGCGTCGACGGACCGGCGCCCGTGCAGGCCGCCGGCCCTCCCCCCGTGCTCGAGCAACGCCTGACCGACGTGGAGTCGCGCCTGGCCGCGCTCGGCAACGCCTTGCGCGCCCGCGACCCGGCCGGCATCGACCTGCATGCCGCCGAGCTGCATCGGGCGCTCGCCAGCGCCGTCACCGAGTTCACCGACGCCGCCCGCAGCGGCCGCGTTCCGGCCGACCTGCGCACCCGCCTCGCGAACGCCAGCGGCCAGGTCGCCGCGCAGCGCGAGTCGCTGGCGCGGGCCACGGCCGCGCTCGATCGCGCCATCGACGTGCTGCTGCCGCAGCGCGACAACGGAACGCTCTACTCCGCGTACGGTGCGCCCGATCGCGGCCTCTTGAAGAGCGGCGTCATCAGCGCCTGAGCGGGCCGTCGCCGCGCGGTGCGCGGCGCTCCCCCTCAGGCCGTGCCGGTCCGCTCGCGCCCGAAGGCCTTGACCATCCGGACGCTGGTCTCGCGGCCGTTGTAGTAGCCGGGGAGCACCTGGGCCGCCGAGTAGCCGAGGCTGCGATAGAAGGCGTGCGCGTGGACGTTGCTGGCCCTCGCCTCGAGGGTGACGCGGCCGAGGCCGGCGACGCGTGCCGACCGCTCCAGCCACTCGAGCAGGGTGCGGCCGATGCCGAGCCGGGCGTGCGCCGGGTCGACGGCGAGCAGCAGCAGGTGCGCCTCCTCCTCGCCGTACTTCATGATGCCGAAGCCGACGCGGTGCGCGTCGCGGATGGCGACGATGGCGTTGGTGTCCGGGTGGCGCAGGCTGCGCATGACGCGCTCCTTGGTCCAGCTCCAGCCGAGTCCCGACTCGATCAGGTCGCGCGACATCTCGGCCACGGCGAGGGCGTCGGCCCGGGTGGCGAAGCGGATCGAGACCGGCTCTGGCTTGGCACGCACGACGAAGATTCTGCACGTCGTCGGCGGCTGTATGCCCGTACAGTTCACGACCATGCCGCGTCTGATCGCCCACCTCGACATGGACGCGTTCTATGCCTCGGTCGAGCTGCTGCGCTACCCCGAGCTGCGCGGCCGCGCGGTCGTGATCGGCGGCGGCCGCGACCACCAGCCGCGCCTGCGCGCCGACGGCAGCCGCGAGTTCCAGTCACTGCGCCACTACGCCGGACGCGGCGTCGTCACGACGAGCACCTACGAAGCGCGCAAGCTCGGTGTCTTCTCGGCCATGGGCATGATGAAGTCGGCGCTGCTCGCGCCCGACGCGGTGCTGCTGCCCGTCGACTTCGACGAGTACCGCAAGTACTCGCGACTCTTCAAGGCCGCGGTGCGCGAGATCGCGCCGCTGGTCGAGGACCGCGGCATCGACGAGATCTACGTCGATCTCAGCGAGCTGCCCGGGGTGCACGACGACCGCGGCGAAGCGGTGGGACGGGCCCTCAAGGCCGCGGTGCACGAGCGCACCGGCCTCACGTGCTCGATCGGCATCACGCCGAACAAGCTGCTCTCGAAGATCGCGTCCGAGCTCGACAAGCCGGACGGTCTCACCTTGCTCGGCATGGACGACATCCCGGCGCGCATCTGGCCGCTGGCCGCGCGCAAGGTCAACGGCATCGGCCCGAAGGCCGCCGCCAGGCTCGCCGCCTTCGGCATCGAGACCATCGGCGACCTCGCCGCGGCCGACCCCGCGTTCCTCGTCGCGAACTTCGGCAAGAGCTTCGGCGCCTGGCTGCACGCTGCCTCGCACGGCCGCGACGAGCGTCCGATCGTCACCTCGAGCGAGGCGAAGTCGATCAGCCACGAGACCACCTTCGACCGCGACCTGCACGCGGTGCGCGACCGGGCCGAGCTCGGCGCCATCTTCACGCGCCTGTGCGAGCAGCTGGCGCGCGACCTGGCGCGCAAGGGCTACGCGTCCAAGACGATCGGCATCAAGCTGCGCTTCGACGACTTCCGCATCGCCACGCGCGACATGACGCTGCCGGCGCACACCCTGGACGCGCGAGAGATCCGGCGCGCCGCCGGCCTGTGCCTGAAGCGCGTCGACCTCGGGCGGCGCCTGCGGCTGCTCGGCGTCCGTGCGGGGACGCTGGCGCGCCTTTCCGACCTCGTCGCTCCGCTGGAGCCGCCCTCGCCGGCGGTGCCGGCGAGGGAGCCCCGCGCCGGCGATGGCACCTCGCTCTTCGACGACTGGGCGAGTCCGACCTGATGCCGGGCCGCGGTTCGCTCGCGTAGCATCGTCGGCCGCCACGACCCGACGCCGCCATGACTGTCATCACGAACATCGCCGACCTGCAAGCGCTCGCGAAGAAGCGCGTGCCGCGGATGTTCTACGACTACGCCGACGCCGGCTCCTGGACCGAGAGCACCTACCGCGCCAACGAGGCGGACTTCCAGCCGATCAAGCTGCGCCAGCGGATCGCGGTGAACATGGACAACCGCAGCATTCGCACCCGCATGATCGGCATCGACGCGGCGATGCCGGTGGCCCTGGCGCCCGTCGGCCTGACCGGCATGCAGCACGCCGACGGCGAGATCCTGGCGGCCCGTGCGGCCGAGAAGTTCGGCGTCCCGTTCACGCTCAGCATGATGAGCATCTGCTCGATCGAGGACGTCGCCGCCGCGACGACCAGGCCGTTCTGGTTCCAGCCCTACATGCTGCGCGACCGGCCGTTCATGGAGCGGCTCATCGAGCGCGCCCGCGCCGCGAAGTGCAGCGCCCTGGTGCTGACGCTCGACCTGCAGATCCTCGGGCAGCGCCACAAGGACCTGAAGAACGGCCTCACCGCCCCGCCCAAGCCGACCCTCGCCAACCTCCTCAATCTGGCGACGAAGCCGCACTGGTGCATGGCCATGCTCGGCACCAGGCGGCGCACCTTCGGCAACATCGTCGGCCACGCGACCGGCGTCGGCGACATGTCGTCGCTGGGCGCCTGGACCGCCGAGCAGTTCGACCCGCGCCTCAGCTGGGACGACGTCGAGTGGGTGAAGAAGCTATGGGGCGGCAAGCTGGTGCTGAAGGGCGTGCTCGACGTCGAGGACGCGCGCCTCGCCGCCGACAGCGGCGCCGATGCGATCGTCGTGTCCAACCACGGCGGACGCCAGCTCGACGGTGCGCCCTCGTCGATCAGCGCGCTGCCGGCCATCGCCCAGGCGGTCGGCTCGAGGATCGAGGTCTGGATGGACGGCGGCATCCGCTCCGGCCAGGACGTGCTCAAGGCCTGGGCCCTGGGCGCCCGCGGCACGCTGATCGGCCGCTCCTTCGTCTACGGCCTCGGCGCGATGGGCGAGGCGGGCGTGACCAAGGCGCTCGAGATCATCGCCCGGGAGCTCGAGCTGACGATGGCCTTCTGCGGCCACACCGACATCCAGAACGTCGATCACCGCATCCTGCTGCCCAACACCTACTGAGCGCGCCGCAGCAGCCGCGTCCGTGCCGCCGGCGTCAGCCGTCGCGCGACTGAAAGGTATCGCAGCGGCCGGCGTCGCCGCTCTCGAAGCCGCGCTTGAACCAGCTGACGCGCTGCGCGCTCGAGCCGTGCGTGAAGCTCTCGGGCACCACCGTCCCCTGGGACTTGCGCTGCAGCGCGTCGTCGCCGATCTGCGCGGCGGCGTTGAGGCCTTCCTCGATGTCGCCCGGCTCCAGGCGCCAGCCGTTCGCCTTCTGCGAGCGCGCCGCCCACACGCCGGCGAAGCAGTCGGCCTGCAGCTCGACGCGGACGCTGACGGCGTTGCTTTGCGCCTGGCCGCCGCGCGAGCGCAAGGCATCGGCCCGCTCCATCACGCCGAGCTGGTTCTGCACGTGGTGGCCGACCTCGTGCGCGATGACGTAGGCCTGGGCGAAGTCGCCGCGGGCGCCGAGCTTGCGCTCCATCACCTCGTAGAAGCGCAGGTCGATGTAGACCTTCTGGTCGCCCGGGCAGTAGAACGGGCCCATGGCCGCCTGGCCCTGCCCGCAGGCCGTCGGCCAGCTGTCCTTGAACAGGACCAGCTTCGGCGGCACGTAGGTGCGGCCGTTCTCGCGGAAGATCTCGGTCCACACGACCTCGGTGCTGCGCAGCACCTGCGACACGAACTGCGCCCCCTTGTCCGCCGCCGGCGGTGCCGGCGCGGGACCCTGCTGCTGCTGCACGACCTCGCCACCACCGCCGCCGCCCATCATGCCGAGGATGGTGAGCGGGTTGATGCCGAAGATCCAGCCGGCGATGACGGCGAGAGCGATGCCGCCGATGCCGACGCTCTTGCCGCCGATGCCGATGCCGCCGCCCCGACCGCCGCGCATGCCGCGGACGTCTTCGACGTTGCTGCTGCCTTCCTGGCCGTCCATGCGCATCGTGGTCTCCCTGGGTTACCGGGGCATCGTAGGCGGCGGCCCGGCAGCGGCCTGTCGGCGAAGAGGCTGCGCCGGTGTCAGGTCTTCGGCAGCGTCACGCCCTGCTGGCCCTGGTACTTGCCGCCGCGGTCCTTGTAGCTGGTCTCGCAGACCTCGTCGCTCTCGAAGAAGATCACCTGGGCACAGCCCTCGCCGGCGTAGATCTTGGCCGGGAGCGGCGTCGTGTTGCTGAACTCGAGCGTCACGTAGCCCTCCCACTCCGGCTCGAAGGGCGTCACGTTGACGATGATCCCGCAGCGCGCGTAGGTGCTCTTGCCGAGGCAGATGGTGAGCACGTTCCTGGGGATGCGGAAGTACTCGAGCGTGCGCGCCAGGGCGAAGCTGTTCGGCGGGATCACGCAGACGTCGGCGTCGATGTCGACGAAGCTCTTCTCGTCGAAGTTCTTCGGGTCGACGACGGTCGAGAAGATGTTGGTGAAGACCTTGAACTCGGGCGCGCAGCGGATGTCGTAGCCGTAGCTGGAGGTGCCGTAGCTGACGATGCGCCGCCCGTCGGCGCCCTGGCGGATCTGCCCCGGCTCGAACGGCTCGATCATCCCGTGCGCCTCGGCCATGCGCCGAATCCACTTGTCGCTCTTGATGGTCATGGGCCGTCGGTCATGGAAAAGAGCCGCGATTGTAGGGAGCGACCCCCGCGTTCCCGCGTGCGCCGGCCGGACGGGCGCAACGGGCAGCCGAGTTGTCCTACCATGACCGCATCGACGCATCGAGGCCTGCCATGCGCACCGTCACCGACCTGCTCGTCCAGTACGCCGAATACCACCGGGACCGGCGCAACATCGTCAGCCACTTCATCGGCGTGCCGATGATCGTCTTCGGCGTCGGCGTCCTGCTGGCGCGCCCGGTCGTCACGATGGCCGGCCCGCTGGCGGTGACGCTCGGCTGGATCGTCTTCGCCTTCGTCGCCGCCTGGTACCTGACCCGTGGCGACGCGGTGCTCGGCGCTGCCACCTGCGCCGTCGTGGGCGGGCTGATCTGGCTGGCCCACCAGGTCGCCGATGCGAGCGTGGCCGTCTGGCTCGCCTGGGCGCTAGGCTTCTTCGTCGTCGGCTGGGTGATCCAGTTCATCGGCCATTGGTACGAGGGCAAGAAGCCGGCGTTCGTCGACGATCTCGTCGGCCTGCTCGTCGGGCCCATGTTCGTGGTCGCCGAGGCGATGTTCCTCTTCGGCTGGAACAAGCCCTTGCAGGCCGAGATCGAAGGCCGCGCCGGGCCGACGGTCCTGCGCGATCTCGCCCGGATCGCCTGACCGCGAGCGCTCGCTGCTGGACGCCGCGGGACGCGGCGGCTCAAGCGCGGCAGCCGACCGGGCCGACCGCTTCGATCGGCGGCTCGTAGGCGCAGCGCTTCGCCGCGCCGAGCACGAAGTCGGCGATGGCATCGACCTGGTTGAGGTCGAGCACCGGCAGGCCGGTCGGCGCCGGCAGGCGATCGCCGCTGTCGGTGGCCAGGGCGATGACGAAGGGGTCGTGCAGGTACTGGGCCGGCTTGTCGGTCGCTGCGCGCCAGACCTCGATCTTCGGAAGGGCCGCGTGCTTGAAGCCTTCGACCAGGACCCAGTCGCAGTCCGTCAGCTCGGCGATCAGCTGGTGCACGGTCGGCGCCGCGGCCAGCTCGTACTCGCGCATCTTGGCGAGGCGGCGATCCGAGGCGATGACCACCTCGAACGCGCCGGCCTGGCGATGTCGCCACGAATCCTTGCCTTCATGGTCGATGTCGAAGTCGTGGTGCGCGTGCTTGACGACCGAGACGCGCTGGCCGGCCAGGCGCAGCCGGACGATCAGCTGCTCGATGAGGGTGGTCTTGCCGGAGCCGGAATAACCGCAGAAGCCGATGACATTCACCGGCGCGAGTTTATGCGCGCAGGGTCGCAGCCTCGCCCCAGCGGCCACCGCCAATAATCGGGCTCCATGCACGAGCCGGCCGCGCCTCCTGACCCGCCCGGCACGCCCGGGCCGCACGGGCGCTGGCTCGCCCCCGGCGACGCCTTCCTGCGTTCCTTCCTGAGATTGCCGGAGCTGGCCCTCGTCGACGAGTCGTCGGCCGCCGAACGCCAACTGCACGAGGCGCTGCGCGAGTCGCCGCGATGCAGCGTCGACGCTGGCGTTCTCGAAGCCGTCGAGGACGAGGACGTCCGCGCCAACTACGCGATGTTCCTCGGCTTCCGCGACGCCGTGCTGGCCGCCGGCAGCCTCGAGGCCTGGTACCTGGCCCAGGTGCGCGGGGGACGCATCGCGGTGCCGCCGGTGTTCATCGATCTCGCCGTGCAGGCGATCGTGCGCGGGCTGGTCGACCGAGACGCCGACCCGTTCGAGCGCCGGGCCGCGCAGCTCCTGTACCGCGCCCAGCGCATCACGATCAGCGAGGGGCGCGTGCTCGCCGCCGATCGCGAGGTCCTCGACACGCTGTCCGAGCCGAGCGTCGACCCGATCGCCAGCCTGCTGGCGCGAAGCGCCGCGTCTTCGCCCGAAGCATCCCTGCCCGTCCTTCGCCTCGACAACGCCCCGGCAGCAGGCGACGACCAGCGCGAGCGCGCCTTCGTTCTCGACCTCACGCACGAGATCAGCAGCGAGGTCGGGCACGGCCTGACGTTCACGCTGGCACGCGCGCACTCGGGCCTGTCGGCGCTCGCCCGTGTGCTCGAGCGCTGGATCGCGCACTTCCTCGGCGTGGACACGACGATACGCCCGCTGCAGCGCATCGACGACGCGGCGTGGGCCTGGCACATCGGCCTCGATGCCGAAGCGACGGCGATCCTGAACGACCTGTACCGCGGCGCGAGCGTCGACGAGGCGCGGTTGCACCGCCTGCTCGGCCTCTTCCGTCTCGACTTCGTTGACCCGTCGGCCATGCGTCCGGCGCTGGCCGGCAAGCCTGTCTACCTGGGCCTGGCCATGAGCGAGGACCAGGTCCTGCGCGTGAAGGCGCAGAACCTGCTGGTCAACCTGCCTCTGGCCGAGGGCGCGTAGGCCGCCGGTCTCAAGGTCCCGCCCCGGTCCACGCGAGCTCGCCGCGCGGGAAGGGCTCGGCGCGGCCGGGGACGCCCGCGGCGAAGAAGTCCGCCGTCGGCAGATCGGCCGCGATGCGGCCCTCCTCCATGCAGACGACGCGCGACGCCAGCCGGCGCGCCTGGCCGAGGTCGTGCGTGCTCACGACCAGCGTCATGCCGTCGGCGGCGAAGTCGCGCAGGATGGCTTCGACGTCGCGTCTCGCCGCCGGGTCGAGGTTGGCCGTCGGCTCGTCGAGGAACAGGACCTCCGGGCGCACCGCCCAAGCGCGAGCGAGGGCGAGGCGCTGCTGCTCGCCGCCCGAGAGCGACCGTGCGGACCGCTGGCGCATCGGCAGCAGGCCGACGCGGCGCAGGGCCGCCTCGGCGCGTTCCTCGCGGACCTGCGCCGGCAGGCGGCGCTGCGCCAGCCACAAGGCGAGCCGGAGGTTGCTCCACACCGTCATGCGGAGCAGGAACGGCCGCTGGAAGACCATCGCCTGCGCCAGGGGAGCTCGCGCCAGCTCGCGGACGCCGGTGTGCGCGACGGTGCCGTGCAGCAGGCGCAGCAGGGTCGTCTTGCCGGAGCCGTTGGCGCCGACGATGGCGATGACCTCGCCGGCATGCACGCTCAGGGTCGCCTCCCTCAGCGCCGGCACGGCACCGAAGGACACCGTCGCGTCGCGCAGCGCGATCAGCGCCGCGGGCGGTGCAGCGCTCATGACAAGGCCATGCGCGGCGCGCCCGCGGCGCTGCGCAGCAAGGCGATCGCGACGTTGAGCAGAGCCACGACGGCGAGGAGGACGATGCCGAGGCCGAGGGCCAGGGGAAGGTCGCCCTTGCTGGTCTCGAGCGCGATGGTCGTGGTCATGACGCGGGTCAGGCCGTCGATGTTGCCGCCGACGATCATGACGGCGCCCACTTCGGCGATGGCGCGGCCGAACGCGACCAGCATCAGCGTCGCCACGGCCCAGCGCTCGTGCCACAGAAGAAGCGCGCCGCGCATCGACGCGCCCGCGCCCATGGAGCGGAGCTGCTCGCCACCCTCGCGCAAGGCGTCGGCGACGACCTGGCGGGCCAGCGCCGCGATGATCGGCAGGACCAGGATCGTCTGGGCGATGACCATCGCCGACGGCGTGAAGAGCAGGCCCCAGGCACCGAGCGGCCCGCTGCGCGACAGCAGCAGGTAGACCGCCAGGCCGACGACCACCGAGGGCAAGGCGAGCAGGGTGTCGAGCGCGACGAGGACGATGCGCCGGCCGGCGAAGCGCGCCACCGCCAGCCAGGCGCCCGCGGCGAGGCCGATGCCGGCGGCGAGGATGCAGGCGCTGCCGCTGACGGCGAGCGACAGGGCCACCGTCCGCACCAGGGTCGGGTCGGCATGGACAATGAGGCGCAGTGCGGTCGTGAGCCCTTCTGCCACCGCGCTCATGGCAGCGCTTTCATGGGCGCGGATTCTGGTGGCCGCCGCCCCGAGGGTCGATATGAACAGGCATGCATAGGATCGACCTCACCTACACGCTGACGCGGCGCGCGGGCGGCAGCGGGCGCGAGCTGCACCATCCGCTGCTCGAGCTGCTCGAGGCGATCCATCGCAGCGGCTCGATCTCGGCGGCCGCGCGCGCCGCCGGACTCTCCTACCGGCACGTGTGGGGCGAGCTGAAGCGATGGGAGGGCGAGCTGGGACAGCCGCTTCTGGTCTGGGCCAAGGGCCAGCCGGCGCGCCTGTCGCCCTTCGGCGCCCGCCTGCTCTGGGCCGAGCGGCAGGCCCAGGCGCGTCTCGCGCCGCAGCTCGCGGCGCTGCGCGGCGAGCTGGAGCGCGCCTTCGCGATGGCGTTCGACGACGAGGCCGTCGTCGTCGCCATGGCGGCGAGCCACGACGAGGCCTTGCCGCTGCTGCGCGACTGGCTGGGGGCACGCGACCGGCTGCACCTCGACATCGGCTTCACCGGCAGCGTCGACGCGCTCGCGGCGCTGAACGACGGCCGCTGTCTGCTCGCCGGCTTCCACGCCCTGCTGCCCAGCGGTCGCGGCACGCCGACGGCCAAGGCCTACCGTCCGCTGCTCAAGCCCGGGCGGCACAAGCTGATCGGCTTCGCGTCGCGCAGCCAGGGGCTCATCGTCGCGGCCGGCAACCCGCTTCAGGTGCAGGGGCTGGCCGACCTGGCGCGACCGGGGCTTCGCTTCGTCAACCGCGGCCGAGGCACCGGCACGCGCCTCCTGCTCGAGGAACTGCTCGGTGCCGCCGGCCTGGACGCGGGCACCATCGCCGGCATCGAGCGGGTCGAGCCCTCGCACCGGGCGGTGGCGCAGACCGTGGCGAGCGGCAGCGCCGACGTCGCCTTCGGCATCGAGGCGGTCGCCCGCGCGCGCGGCCTCGACTTCCTTCCCGTGGCACGGGAGAGCTACTTCCTCGTGACGCTCGCCGAGCATCTCGACAGGCCGCCGCTGGCCACGCTGCGCCGCGTCCTCGCCTCCGCGGAATGGCGCGAAGCCCTGCTCGCGCTGCCCGGCTACGAGCCGCTGCGCAGCGGCGAGGTGCTCTCCCTGACCGAGGTCCTGCCCTGGTGGCGCTACGGACCGAAACGCCGCTGAGCCCGCGCCCAGCTGCGTGCGCAGGGATGGCGCTGCGCTATTCTCGGAACGCACTCGCGACATGAACCGAATGATCGACAGGGAACACATCACCGGCCTGATCCTGGCGGGCGGCCGCGGCAGCCGCATGGGCGGCATCGACAAGGGCCTGCAGATCCACCGCGGCGCGCCGCTGGCGCTGCACGCCATGCTGCGGCTGTCACCGCAGGTCGGCGAGGTGATGATCAACGCCAATCGCAACCTGGGCGCCTACGAATCCATGGGCGTGCCGGTCTGGCCCGACGCCCTGCCGGACTATCCCGGTCCGCTGGCCGGCATCCTCACCGGCCTCGAGCATTGCGAGACTCCATATCTCGTCAGCGTGCCCTGCGATTCGCCGCTGTTCCCCGACGACCTCGTGGCGCGCCTCGGAACGGCGATGCTCGCCGACGATGCCGAGGTGTCGATGGCGGCCACCCTCGAGGACGGCGAGCTGCGCCTTCAGCCGGTGTTCTGCCTGATGCGCAGCAGCGTCCTCGAGAGCCTGGTGCGCTTCACCGGCAGCGGCCGGCGCAAGATCGACGCCTGGACGGCGACGCTGCGCACGGCCACCGTGAGGTTCGAGGACGCGCGGGCGTTCGCCAACGCGAACACGCCGGCCGAGCTCCAGCAGCTGCAGCGCGATGCCTGAGGCAGGCTCGCGATCGCTGCAGGAGATCGCGTCCTGCATCGCCGGCTACGACCCCAGGGCCTTGCCGGTGGCCCAGGCCAAGGAGTTCATCGACCGGCTCGTGCCGCGCGTGCAATCGGCCGAGATGGTCGCCTTGCGATCGGCGCTTGGCCGCGTCCTCGCCCGCGACGTGATCTCGGGCATCGACGTGCCGGCGCAGGACAACTCGGCGATGGACGGCTACGCCCTTCGCGGCTCGGAGCTCGCCGCCGACGCCGACACCGTGCTGCAGGTCGCGGGAGCGGGCTTCGCGGGCGGTCGCTTCGAGGGCGATGTCGGCGAGCGCCAGTGCGTCCGCATCATGACCGGCGCGGTCATGCCGAGCGGCCTCGACACCGTCGTGCCGCAGGAATTCGTCGCCGTCGAGGACGATCGCATCCGCATTCCGGCCGGCATCGTCCACGCCGGCGACAACCGCCGCCTCGCCGGCGAAGACCTGGCCCGCGGCGCCGTCGCCCTCGCCGCCGGGCGCCGGCTTCGCCCGGCCGATCTCGGCATGCTGGCGTCGCTCGGGCACGCCGAGGTCGCCGTGCTCCGGCGCCTGCGCGTCGCCTTCTTCTCGACCGGCGACGAGCTGCGCTCAGTCGGCGAAGCGCTGGAGCCCGGGTGCGTCTACGACAGCAACCGCTACACGCTGTGGGCCATGCTGCAGCGGCTCGGCGTCGACGTCATCGACATGGGCGTGGTTCGTGACGATCCCGAGGCCCTCGAGGCGACGTTCGCCGCCGCGGCGCGCGATGCCGACGCCGTGATCACCTCCGGAGGCGTCAGCGTCGGCGAGGCCGACCACACCAAGCTCGTGATGGCACGGCTCGGCGACGTGCTGTTCTGGCGCATCGCCATGCGTCCGGGCCGACCGATGGCGATCGGCCGCATCGAGAGCGAGGGGCACACCGCGGTGCTGTTCGGCCTGCCCGGCAATCCGGTGGCCGTGATGGTCACGTTCTACGCCCTCGTCCGCGACGCCTTGCTGACGATGAGCGGCGCCACCGCCGAGCCGCTCCTCATGCTCCGCGCCGCGAGCGTCGAGCCGATCCGCAAGCGTCCCGGACGCACGGAGTACCAGCGGGCCGTCGTCAGCCGCCGTCCGGACGGTCGCAGCGAGGTCCGCATCACGGGCTCGCAAGGCTCCGGCATCCTGCGCAGCATGAGCGAGTCCAACGGGCTGGTGGTGCTGGCGCACGAGCAGGGCAACGTCGACGCCGGCGCGGAAGTCGACGTCCTGCCGTTCGACGGCCTCGTCTGAGGCTGCCTTCTAGCGCGCCGCGGCAGAGCCGTCGCCTGCTTCCCTGCCGGCGGGCGATCGGGCGACGATCAGCAGGTTCGCGAACGGCGGTCGGCCGTTCATCGGCAGGGACTCGACCTGGAGTCCGAGAGCCTCCAGCGTGGCCCGCCATCCGGACAGCGGCCGGCCCGCCAGCGGCCCGAAGCCCCCGCCGTGCAGCAGCATGGTGACCCGGTCCACCCACAGGCCGAAGCGGAAGCGCGCACCCGCACTGGCGTCGTGCACGCGCAGGATCAGCGCGCCGCCCGGGCGCAGCGCCGCGCGCGCCCTGGCGAGCACCGCGTCCTGCTCCGCCGGTGCGATGTAGTGCAGCGTGTCGAAGAAGGCGATGCGGTCGCAGGCGGGGAAGTTGAAGCGGCGCATGTCGGCGTGCACGAAGGTCGCGGCGTCGCCCAGCGCCGCACGCGCCCGGGTGATGTCGAGCTCGAGCAGGTCGATCCCGGTGACGCGGACATCAAACGGCGCCGCGGCCCAGGCGGCCGGCCAGCCGCCCACGCGGGCGACGGCGTCCGCCGCTCGCAGCAGGCTGGCGAAGAGCCCTTGCCCGCACCCGGCATCGACCACGTGGGCCCCGGCGGGCACCAACCCGCTCTCCAGGACGTGCCGGAAGACACGGTCGTTGCCGAGCTTGGCGCGGGCGAAGCGCATGGCATGTGCGTCGGTGCCGCGGTAGCGCTCGCTGGCCGCATCGAGGATGGCGCGCCAGGCCGCATCGGCGCCGGCCGCAGGCTCAGCCGCGAGGCGGCTCGGGTTCTGCATCGAAGCGCTCGAACCCGCAGTAGCAGAGGAAGTGCCGGTTGGTGGCTCGGCCGAACAGCGCCAGGCCGAGGCGAACGGCGACCTCGTAGCCCATCTGCGTGATGCCGCTGCGCGAGACGATGATCGGCACGCCCATCTGCGCCGACTTGATGATCATCTCGCTGGTCAGCCGTCCCGTCGTGTAGAAGATCTTGTCGCCACCGTCGACCTCGTGCAGCCACATCCATCCGGCGATCGTGTCGATGGCGTTGTGCCGGCCGACGTCCTCGACGAAGGTGAGCAGCTCGCTCCGCCGGAACAGCGCGCAGCCATGGACGGAGCCGGCCGACTTGTAGGTGCTCTCCTGGCGACGGATGGCGTCGAGCAGGCCGTAGAGCGCCGACTGGCTGATGCGCGCCGAAGGATCGTCGGCGGGCGGCAGGCGGACCCGATCCAGGTCGCCCATGAGGTCGCCGAACATCGTGCCCTGGCCGCAGCCGGTGGTGACGACGCGCCTCGCGGTCTTCTCGTCGAAGCGCTCGATGCCGGCGCGCGTCTTGATGGCAGCGGCGTTCACGTCCCAGTCGACGGTGATCGATTCCAGGTCGGTGACGCGTTCGACGAGGCGCTGATTGCGCAGGTAGCCGAGGACGAGAAGCTCGGGCGCTGCGCCGAGGGTCATCAGGGTCACCAGCTCGCGCTTGTCGACGAACACCGTCAGCGCTCGCTCGGCCGGGATCGAGATCGCGCGTTGGGCGCCGAATTCGTCGCGGACGCTGATCTGCTCGGTCAGTGGCGCGCTGGCGGAGGTGAGGCGGAGAGCGGGAGCGGCTATTTGCGGGTTCCCGTCATTTCCGACGAGGTGGCCTTGTTGCTCGGAGGCGTGGCCGCGTTGCCCGGCGGCGAGTGGGCGCCTGACGCCTCGAGCGGTTTCGATTCCTGCGGCGTGACGGGCACGAACGGGCCGGGGTCGGCGCACGGCGGCAGCGGCACCGGAGGCGGTGCGTCCTTGCCCATGGACTTCGAGCTCGTGCGGTAGACCTCGGCGCTGCGATCCATGGCCAGGCACATCTTGTAGGCAGCGACCTTGTCCGACCAGGCTGTCCTGGCGGCGGCTTCCGCGGCCTTGGCCTTGGCTTCGTCGCTGAGGGGCGGCAGCTTGGCGGCCGCTGTCCCGACGAGCGCCGCGGTCAGGAACGGGACGGTGACGAGGGCGAGGACGGGACGCATGGGATTCCTTCGCGATCAGGAGGCGGGCTGCTCGACGCGGACGGACGGCGCGCTTCGCTGTGCCGGGATCTTGCCCGCACGGATGTCGTCGTACCACAGCGCGTGGTGCTCGCGGGCCCAGCCTTCGTCGACGTAACCCGTCTTCATGGCCTGGTACGAGCCGCGCATGCCGATGGTGCCGAGATAGATGTGGCCGAGGAAGACGATCATCATGAACACCGCGGCGATCGAATGCACGATGTGGGCCATCTGCATGTCCTCGCGCCGGAGCGCCAGGCCCGGGATCACCTGATCGAGGACAAGACCCGAGGCGACGACGATGCCGCCGAGGACGACCACTCCGAGCCAGAAGACGATCTTCTCGCCGGCATTGAAGCGATGCGAAGGCGGCTCGTGGCCGCCGAAGAGGCCGCCGCCGCGGCGCAGCCACGTGAGATCGACCCGGCTGGGCCAGTTGCTGCGGATGAAGGCGAAGACCATCACGACCAGCGACACTGCGAAGAGCGGGCCGGCGAAGTTGTGCGCCGTCTTCAGGAACCAGGTCAGCCAGCCGAACAGCAGGCCGCCCATCAAGGGGAGCAGGAAGAACTTGCCCCATGCCATCACGATGCCGGAGACGGCGAGGATCACGAAGGCCACGGCGTTGACCCAGTGCGAGGCGCGCTCGAAGTACGTGAAACGCTCGATGAGCCGTCCGGTGTTCGGCTCGTGTCCGCCCATCGGGCCCTTGCGCCAGTAGTACAGCCCGATGGCCAGGGCCGCGATGACGAGCAGCGCGCCGCCGTACGGAATGATCCACCAGTTGCGGATCTGCCGCCAGGCCTCGCCGGCGGTGGTGACGTGCGTTCCCGGGTACTGGGTCATCGTCTGGACCAGGACGCCGGCCTCGCCGAGATTGCGATTGTTGACCGTTCCCGGCGCCTGCCCCGACTCGCGAACGCCGCGCCAAAACGGCGCGTTGTTGCCCGGCTGCGTGCGTGCACGCACGGCGTTGGTGTCCGTCGCCTGCGGGTCCGGCGCGGTCGTGGCGCGAGGGGCCGGCTCCGGCACCCCATCGACCATCGGCGCGCTCGCCGCGGCCGGCGCCAGCGCCTGTGCCCAGGCCGGGCCGCACAGCACGGCGGCGAAGGCGGCGCCGAGCAGCGCCTGGCGAATCATGCGTCGCATGCCGTCTCCCGATTTCAAGCTAGCGCGGCGCGAAGTCGTTCTGCGCCTGCGCCCGCTTCTTCAGCTGGGCGTCCCAGCTTCCTTCGTTGCCCGGCGTCCAGCCCGGGGCGATGTAGCCGTTGTCCGTGATCTCGTAGCTGCGCGCGTCGGCCTTCTTCTCGGCGCCCACCGGCATCGTCTGGACGCGTTCGCCGCATCCGGCGACGAGCACCGCCACCGCGAGGAAGGAGAGCCCCCGGAACGCGGCCCTCATGACTTCTTCGGCTGGGCGGGCGCCGTGGCCGGATTGCCGGGCGAGGGACGCCCGTAGGCCGTGCCCCAGCCCCAGACCTCGCTGCCCTTGCCGCGGTTGAGCACGCGGGTGCGGAAGATGTCGGCGACCACGTCGCCGTCGCCGCCGAGGAGGGCCTTGGTCGAGCACATCTCGGCGCAAGCCGGGAGCTTGCCCTCGGCAAGGCGGTTGCGACCGTACTTCTCGAACTCCGCCTGGCTGCCGTTGGCCTCGGGGCCGCCGGCGCAGAAGGTGCACTTGTCCATCTTGCCGCGCAGGCCGAAGGCGCCGTTGGACGGGAACTGCGGCGCGCCGAAGGGGCACGCGTACGAGCAGTAGCCGCAGCCGATGCAGATGTCCTTGTCGTGCAGGACGACGCCCTCGGCCGTGCGATAGAAGCAGTCGACCGGGCAGACGGCCATGCACGGCGCGTCCGAGCAGTGCATGCAGGCGACCGAGATGCTCCGCTCGCCCGGCACTCCGTCGTTGAGGGTCACGACACGCCGGCGGTTGACGCCCCAAGGGACGTCGTGCTCCTGCTTGCAGGCGGTGACGCAGCCGTTGCACTCGATGCAGCGCTCGGCGTCGCAGATGAACTTCATTCTTGCCATCGTGTGCTCCTAAGCCGCCCGCTCGACCTGGCAGACCGTCGTCTTGGTCTCCTGCATCATGGTCACGCTGTCGTAGCCGTACGTCGTCGCGGTGTTGACCGCCTCGCCACGGACGATCGGTGCGGCGCCGCTCGGGTAGTACGGCAGCATGTCGACGCCTTGCCATCGCCCCGAGAAGTGGAACGGCAGCCAGACCGTGCCGCGGTCGACGCGTTCGGTGACGAGGGCCTTCACAAGAAGCTTCGCGCCCGTCGGCGACTTCACCCACACCGCCTCGCCGTCGCGGATGCCGCGGTCATTGGCGGCCACTGGATTGATCTCGACGAACATCTCCTGCTGCAGCTCGGCGAGCCACGGATTCGACCGCGTCTCCTCGCCGCCGCCTTCGTACTCGACCAGCCGGCCCGAGCTCATGATGAGCGGGAACTCCTTGCCGATGTCCTTGTTCTTCTCCTGCACGCTCTTGTAGAGCGTCGGCAGCCGCCAGAACGCCTTCTTGTCGTCGTGCGTCGGGTACTTGGCGACCAGGTCGGGCCGGGTCGAGTAGAGCGGCTCCCGGTGCAGCGGCACCGGATCGGGGAAGTTCCACACCACCGCCCTCGCCTTGGCGTTGCCAAACGGATGGCAGCCGTGGTTCGTCATGGCGACGCGGATGATCCCGCCCGACGGATCGGTCTTCCAGTTCTTGCCTTCGGCGGCTGCCTTCTCGGCATCGGACAGCTCGTTCCACCAGCCGAGCTTCTTCAGGAAGACGTGGTCGAACTCCGGATAGCCGGTGGTGATGTCGGCGCCCTTGGAGTGCGAGCCGTCCTCGGCGAGCAGGTTGACGCCGTCGCGCTCGACGCCGAAGTTGGCGCGGAAGTTGCCGCCGCCGTCCATCACGTGGCGCGTCGTGTCGTAGAGGTTCGGCGAGCCGGGGTGCTTCATCTCCGGGTTGCCGAAGCAGGGCCACGGCAGGCCGAAGTAGTCGCCGTCGAGCTTGTAGCCGGTCTCCTTGTCGATGCCGCCCTTGGCGCGCAGCGTCTTGACGTCGAAGACGTTCATGTTGCGCATGTGCGCCTTCAGCCGCTCGGGGGACTGGCCGGTGTAGCCGATGGTCCAGACCGACTTGTTGATCTCGCGCAGGACGGACTCCATCTCGGGTTCCATCATCCCGCCCTTGCCCGCCACCAGCTTGGTCCGGGCCATGAGCTCCTTGTCGAAGCCGAGCTTCTGGGCCAGCTGATACATGATCATCTGGTCGGTGCGCGACTCGAAGAGCGGCTCGATGACCTTCTCGCGCCACTGGATCGAGCGGTTCGACGCGGTCACCGAGCCGGAGGTCTCGAACTGCGTCGCTGCCGGCAGCAGGTAGACCGCACGGTTCGGGTTCAGGTCGCCCTGCGCTCCCGGCATCGCCGCCATCGCCGCCGATGCCGACGGGTACGGGTCGATGACGACGAGCAGGTCGAGCTTGTCCATCGCCCGCTTCATCTCGGCGCCGCGGCTTTGCGAGTTCGGCGCGTGGCCCCAGAAGATGAGGCCGCGCAGGTTCGAGTCCTGGTCGATCAGCTCGTTCTTCTCGAGCACGCCGTCGATCCAGCGCGAGACCGTCATCCCGGGCTTGGTCATCATGCCGGGCGCGTACTGCTTCTTGATCCACTCGAAGTCGACGCCCCAGACGTTGGCGAAGTGCTTGAAGGCGCCTTCGGCCAGGCCGTAGTAGCCGGGCAGCGAGTCGGGGTTGGGGCCCACGTCTGTCGCGCCCTGGACGTTGTCGTGGCCGCGGAAGATGTTGGCGCCGCCGCCGCTGACGCCGATGTTGCCCAGCGCCAGCTGCACGATGCACGAGGCACGCACCATGGCGTTGCCGATCGAGTGCTGCGTCTGGCCCATGCACCAGACGATGGTGCTCGGCCGGTTGTCGGCCATCATCTTGGCCGCCTTGTAGCAGGTCGCCTCGTCGACGCCGCAGGCCTCCTGCACCTTGTCGGGCGTCCACTTGGCCAGCACCTCTTCCCTGACCTTGTCCATGCCGTAGACGCGGTCGGCGATGTACTTCTTGTCTTCCCAGCCGTTCTTGAAGATGTGGTGCAGCATCCCGAACAGGAACGGGATGTCGGAGCCGGAGCGGATGCGGACGTATTCGTCCGCCTTGGCCGCGGTGCGCGTGAAGCGCGGGTCGACGACGATCATCTTGCAGCCGGTTTCCTTGGCGTGCAGCATGTGCAGCATCGAGACCGGGTGGGCTTCGGCGGCGTTCGAGCCGATGTACAGCGCGCACTTGGAGTTGCGCATGTCGTTGTACGAGTTCGTCATCGCCCCGTAGCCCCACGTGTTCGCCACCCCGGCGACGGTGGTGGAGTGGCAGATGCGGGCCTGGTGGTCGGTGTTGTTGCTGCCCCAGAGGCTGACCCACTTGCGCAACATGTAGGACTGCTCGTTGTTGTGCTTCGACGAGCCGACGACGAACATCGAATCGGGGCCGCTCTGCTTCTTCAGCTCGAGCATCCTGGCGCTGATCTCGTTGAGCGCCTGGTCCCAGCTGATGCGCTCGTACTTGTTGCCGACGAGCTTCATCGGCGTCTTCAGGCGGTATTCGCCGTGTCCGTGCTCGCGCACCGAGGCGCCCTTGGCGCAGTGGGCCCCCAGGTTCAGGGGCGAATCGAACACCGGTTCCTGGCGCACCCAGACACCGTTGACGACGACCGCGTCGACCGCGCAGCCCACCGAGCAGTGGGTGCAGACGGTGCGGCGGACGACGGGCTTGCTCGCGGGTGCCGCCGGGTCGGCCGCCTGCGCCTTCTTGACCAGCGTGAGCTGCGAGGTGGCGAGGCCGACGCCGACCCCGAGGCCCGATCGTCGCAGGAACGCACGCCGGTCCATGGTCGGCATGGCGCGGCGAACGCCGCGCGAGAGGCTGGAGACCAGCGACGAGGAAGCCGCCGGGCTGCTGGATGAAGGCTTGCGCGTGAGCAACATGGTTCGTCCTTGCCGTACGTTCGGGGTCAGGACCGCGTGGTCTCGTAGTAGCGGAGCACGTGCGGAGTAACCCGATAGCCGTCCTCGGCCGCGGACTCGGCTTCCGGAAGCGCGGCCGGCGCGTCGACGACCTGGCGGTGCAGCACGGCGGCGCTCACCGCCGCGACGCCGGCGACGCCGGCACCCACCACCACACTGCGCCGACTGGTCGTCGGTGCTATCGCCGCATCGGCCTTCGCCGGGCTCTTTCGTGCAAAGAATCTCATCGTCGATCTCCGTCAGCCGAACGCACTTTTTTGGAGCCTAGCAGCATCCGCCCGGGCGTCAACCGGGTTAGCACGCCTGCTGCCGAGGCGTCGGGGCCGGGATCAGGCATCGATGAGGTCGAAGGCCTGTTTCTCGACCGCGAAAAAGTCGCGGGCGAACACCGCGACCGAGCGATAGAAGTCCGCGAGGGCGTGCGCCTCGAGGGCGTCGCACAGCCCGTCGACAACGCCGCGCAGGTGGGCGTCGAAGAAGCGCCGCTGCGCCGCGAGATTGCTGACGCCGGCATCCTCGCCGGCGATCAGGTAGCGCATCACCTCGCACAGGCTGGCGATGTGGTCCTCGGTCTCGCCGACGCTTTCCGATCGCTCCAGGCCGAGCCGGCGCAGGTCGTCGCGAAGCTCGACCAGCGGCGTCTCGTTCAGCTTGCCGACGAGATAGAACGAGCCGTACAGGAATACCTCGGGCTTGCCGATGCCCTGGAACAAGGCGTCGTACTCGGCGCGGACCTGCGCCGGGGCAAGCCGTCGCGCCGCCCCCACCAGCTGGCCCCAGCTCGCCTCGAGGAAGGACCCCGGCACCGGCGCCTGCGTCACCGCGACCTGGAACTGCGCGTACAGCGCTTCGTCGGGCGGCGCGTAGAACAGCTGCGCCAGCAGCCCGTAGACCTCGGCGCGGGCGAGCTCCTCGGCGTCGTCGGCCGCCGCGAAGCCGATCGCCTGCGGCGGCGCGTCCGGACTCACAGCTCGTCGATGCGCACTTCGCTCGCGCTGCTGTGGATGTCGATGACGCGGCAGTCGCTGCACATGCGCAGGCGCTCGGCGGCAGCGCCCTGGAACATGGCGTGCCCGGCCAGCTTGCCGAGCATCGCCTCGACGGCCTGCAGGGTGCCGAAGGGCTTGGCGCAGCGCACGCAGCGATAGGGCTGGGCCTCGTTGAGCACCCTCGCCTGCTTGCGCGCCTTGCCGGCGTCGGCCAGGAGCAGGCGCGGCTGCAGCGTGATGGCGTCCTCGGGACAGGTGCTCGCGCAGATGCCGCACTGGACGCAATTCTTCTCGATGAAGCGCAGCTGCGGCAGGTCCGGGTTGTCCGCGAGCGCCGCTTCCGGGCAGGCACCGACGCAGGCCAGGCACAGCGTGCAGGCGGAGCTGTCGACGACGATGCTGCCGAGCGGGCTCGCCGCCGGCAGGGCGATCTCGCCCTGCACGGCCTGCGCGTCCTGCATGAGGTGATCGAGGGCGAGGTCGAGCGTCGTCCGCTTCTCGGCCTGCACGGCGAAGGTGGCGGCGCGGCGCACGGTCGAGGCCGGCGGGCGCTGCAGGGCCTGGTCGAGGCGCAGCAGGGCGGCCTCGCTGCGTCGCGGCGCCGGTGCCGAGCCGACGGCCGCGGGGCCGCTCGCCGGCGCCTGCGCCTTCAGCCGCGAGACTTCGCCGCCGCCGACGATGCGGAAATGCTCGCCGGTCATGCCGAGCCCGGCCAGGATGGCCTGCGCGACCTGCATCTGCGCCGCGATCGCCTCCCGGTAGGCCGGTGCCTCTTCGTGCGTCACGAGGACCCAGACCTGCGCTGCACCGTAGGCGATCGCCGCCAGCCAGAGGTCGATGCCGACCGAGGCCGTGTGCCAGACCTCCAGCGGCAGGACGCGCGCGGGCAGGCCGTGCACGCCGGAGTCGACGCGAGCGGCCCGGCCGAGGGCGTCGACCACCGCGGCGCCCGCTCCCTGGCTGTGGATGAGCACGGCGGCGTCGCGCCCGCCGGCACGCGCGTAGGTCGAGAGCAGGGTGCGGATGCGCGCGCCCTGTTCGTGCGGCCGCGGCACCGCGTAGGTGAGGGCGCCGCTCGGGCACACCGTCGTGCACGCACCGCAGCCCACGCACAGGTGCGGCTCGACGATGATCCCGCCGCGCGGCTGCGATTCGGCGCTCCGGCCGTCCCGCGCGGTCGCGCCCTTCAGCGACGCGTCGCTGCGGATGGCAGCCGCCGAGCAGACATCGATGCATGCCGTGCAGCCGACCTGCTGGTTGCGGCTGTGGGCGCAGATCTTCTGCCGGTACTGGAAGAACTTCGGCTTCTCGAACTCGCCGACGCACTCGCGAAGCTGCAGCACGGCCTCGACCAGCGCGGCGCCGTCGGCAGCGGGGAAGTAGCCCTGCGGCGGCTGGTGCAGCGCGAACGCGGGCACGGCCTGCAGGTCGAGCACGAGGTCGAAGGTCTCGGTCACCTCGTCGGCGGGGCGCTCGAAGTCGATCGCCGCCGCCGCCTCGCAGGCACGAACGCAGTCGCGATGGCCGGTGCACCGCTCGAGATCGATCTGGTAGCTGAAGTCGATCGCCTGCTCGGGACAGACGGAGATGCAGGCGTTGCAGCGGGTGCACAGGTCGAGGTCGATCGGATTGCTGCTCGACCAGCTCGCCTCGAAGGCGCCGAGCCAGCCGCTCAGGCGCGTCAGGCGCCCAGCATAAACCGGCATCGAACGTTCCTGCGGCAGGGTGCCGCCGCCGCGCGGCAGGAGCAGGCTGACCTCGAGCTTGTCGCCCAGCATCGCCGCGGCCCGCATCGCGTCGTCGGCCGAACCGATGACGAGCACCCGTCCCGCCGACGAGTACGAGACCGTCGGCACCGGCTCGGGGTCGGCCATGCGCGCGACGGCGAGCAGCGCCGCCGTCTTCGGCAGACCGGCGCCGGCGTCCTTCGACCAGCCGCCGGCCTCGCGGATGTTGACGAAGCGGATCGGCCGCTCGGCCGCGCCGGGCACCCCTTCCGTCGCTTCGGCGAGCTCGAGAAAGAGACGGCTCTCCTGCGTGCAGGCGACGACGAGGTCGCCGGCATCCCGGGCGGCGCGCTGGAAGGCGCCGGCCTCGCGTCGGCAGAGAACCGAATGGACGGTGGAGACGCCGGCCTCAGGCCCCAGGGCCTGGCTCAGGGCCGCGGCGTCCAGGGGCATCGTCCGGTTGCAGTCGCAGATCAGTGTCGTCATCGGCGGGAAGGCCGGGTGCCGGGTCGGGCACGGGGGGAGTGCAGGGCATCGACTGTGCCACCGCGACCGCCGGCCCGCCATCGGGACTAGCCTGGGCCGAGGTGCCGCCTACAGCCGGCGGTGCGGCCGGATCCTCGTCGGCGTCGAACAAGCCGAGCGACACCGCCTGGTTCATCCGCCTCAGCATCGACGCGGGGATGGGGTCGGCCTTGCCGTAGTCGTCGATGTAGGTGTCGAGCCCGTCCATCACGTTGAAATGCGGATCGCTGAACAGCTTTTTCATCGCCGCATTGCTCACGTTCCGGTCGACGCCCGACTGCACGAAGCGCGAGTAGTCCGAGCCGCCGCTGAGTGACGCGACGTCGTCCATGGTCGGCAAGGCGACAGGCTCCTGCAGCGGTGCCGCGGCGATCCCTGCGGCTTGCACGGGCTGCGCGGTGCCGGCTTTCTGCACCGTCGCGCCGGCGGCACCGGTCGGCGGGGCAGATGTCGCCGCCGGGCCGGCGGAAGGCGTCGCCACGCGGCGTTCCACGACCGTCGCGCCCGCCTCCGGCGCGAGCCCGGCCTTGCGTCGCGACCAGCGCGCGAGGAAGCCTTCACCGTCGGCGCTCATCGCCGCTCGCCCGGAGCGAGGAAGGACTGGGGACGGCTGCGCTTCTTCGGCTCGGGCCGGTGGTGCTCGTCGGTGTAGGCCTGCAGCCAGGCGGCGAGGTCGGGCGGAAGCGGCACGTTGTCCACGCGTTCCTGCGCGTCGAGCCAGCGCCCCGCCTCGTGATAGGACAGGCTGACCGTCTCGGGCGCGGCCTCGGACGGATCCGCCTCGTCGATGCGCCAGACCACGAACCAGACCGGCGCGCCCGAGCTCAGGTTCAGGTGGTAGCCCTCGGCCTGGTCGCGGAACAGCTCGAGCTCGAAGCCGGGATGCAGCGTCAGCCGGCGCTTGCCGTCGTCGCGCAGGACCCGCCGCTCGCTGCCGAACGCCGCCTCAGCGGCCACGACGTCGACGATCCGGAACCGCCAGTCCTCGTAGCGGTTGGGGGCGGCCTCGCGCTCCATCACCACCGCGACGCGGATGCCGGGCCGCTCCGTCTCCGTCCCCCGCGCCGTGGCGGACGCGTCCTCCATCGCCTCAGGTGTCCTTCGAGACGCTGATCGTCGGGAACTTCGACGAGAAGTCCTTGCTGCGCCGGGCGATCTTGACCGCCACCTGGCGCGCGACCTGCTTGTACAGGCGGGCGATCTCGCTGTCCGGATCGCTCACCACGGTCGGCCGGCCGCTGTCGGCCTGGACCCGGATCGACAGGTTCAGCGGCAGCGCGCCGAGGTAGTCCATCTTGTACTCGGCCGCCAGGCGCTTGCCGCCCTCCTCGCCGAAGATGTGCTCGATGTGGCCGCAGTTCTCGCAGACGTGCACGGCCATGTTCTCGACGATGCCCAGGATCGGCACGCCGACCTTCTCGAACATCTTGATGCCCTTCTTGGCGTCGAGCAGGGCGATGTCCTGCGGCGTCGTCACGATCACCGCGCCGGTCAGCGGCACCCGCTGCGACATCGTCAGCTGGATGTCGCCGGTGCCGGGCGGCATGTCGACGATGAGGTAGTCGAGCTCGCTCCAGTTCGTCTGCCGGAGCAGCTGCTCGAGGGCCTGCGTGACCATCGGCCCGCGCCAGATCATGGGGTTGTCCTGCTCGACCAGGAAGCCGATCGACATGACCTGCACGCCGTAGTTCTCCATCGGCTCCATGGTCTTGCCGTCGGCCGACTCGGGCCGGCCCTCGATGCCCATCATCATCGGCTGGCTCGGCCCGTAGATGTCGGCGTCGAGGATGCCGACCCGCCCGCCTTCGGCCGCCAGCGCCAGGGCGAGGTTGACGGCGGTGGTGCTCTTGCCGACGCCGCCCTTGCCCGACGCGACCGCGACGATGTTCTTGACGTTGGGCAGCAGCTGCACGCCGCGCTGCACGGCATGCGGCACCACCTTCGAGGTCACCGCGACGCTGACGTTCTGCACCCCCGGCACGGAACGCGCCGCCTCGATCAGGCTGCGGCGCAGGCCCTCGATCCTGGACTTGGCCGGATAGCCCAGCTCGACGTCGAAGGCGACGTCGCCGCCCTGCACGCGCAGGTTCCGCAGCTGCCGGGTCGAGACGAAATCGAGCCCGGTCTCGGGGTCGACGACGGCCTGCAGCGCCTTCTGGAGATCGGATTCGTTGACGGACATGAAAGGCGCTCTGGCAGCGGCAGGGCCGCCGCGTCCAGGGCAGTCTAGCGCAGCGATGTCTCGGCCAGACCGATCGCGTCGATGGCCCTGGCGAGTGCCCGCGAGACGTCGGCGAGCGTCGCCGGCTTGACCAGATGGCCGTCGAAGCCTGCGCTCGCCGAGCGCCGCCGGTCCTCGTCTTGGCCCCACCCGGTCACGGCGATGATGGCCATCTCCTCGCCCCAGGGCTCGGCACGCAGCCGCTTGCACACCTCGTAGCCGTTCAGCCCGGGCAGGCCGATGTCGAGCAGGACCGCTTCCGGGCGCAGGGCCGCGGCGCGCTGCAGCGCCTCCGGCCCGTCGCGCGCGACGTGCGGCTCGTGCCCTTCCAGGGCGAGCAGCATCACCAGGCTGTCGGCGCTGTCCTCGTTGTCGTCGACCACCAGGATACGCAACGGCCGCACCTCGGCTCGCCCGTCGAGGCCGCAGCCATCCGGCGACGGCATCGCCTCCGTCGCTACCGGCAGGCGGACGATGAACTCGCTGCCCCGGTGCAGCCCGTCGCTCTTCGCCTCGATCGACCCGCCGTGCAGGTCGACGAGGCGCTTGACGAGGTTCAGGCCGATGCCCAGGCCGCCCTGCGAGCGGTCGAGCGAGGCGTCGACCTGCGAGAACATCTCGAAGACCGTTCGCAGGTGCTCGGCGGCGATGCCGATGCCGTCGTCGCGCACCGAGATCACGGCCCGCTCGCCTTCATGGGTGGCCTTGACCCGGATGTGGCCGCCCGTGGGCGTGAACTTGAGCGCGTTGCCGATCAGGTTGGCGAAGACCTGCGCCAGGCGCGCCGGGTCGGCGTCGAGCGGCACCGCGGCCGCGGGCAGCGAGACCTCGAGCGTCTGGCCGGCGCGCTCGGCGGAAGGACGGAGGCTCTCCACCGTCTGCGCCAGGATCTCGGTCAGCTCGGCCCGCTCGCGGCGAAGCGTCAGCTTGTCGAGGCTGATCCGGCTCACGTCCAGGAGGTCGTCGATGAGCCGGACCAGGTGCTCGACCTGGCGCACCATGAGCTCCCGGGTCTTCTCGAAGGTGGCGCGATCGCCCTGGGCGAGCTGCAGGATGGCGAGCGAGTTGCGCAGCGGCGCGAGCGGGTTGCGCAGCTCGTGCGCCAGCGTCGCGAGGAAGTCGTCCTTGCGCTTGTCGGCGTCCTGCAGGCCCTGCACCGCCGCCGCCTCGCGCGTCCGGTCGCCGACGATGCCGAGCATCCGGACCAGGGCGCCGGCCGCGTCGTGCTGGGGACTGGCGCGGACCCAGATGTGGCGCACCTCGCCGTCGGCGCGGAGGATGCGGCACGACAGATCCCAGGCGGCACCGCGGGCGCTGGCATCGCGGATCGCGTGCTCGACGGCGGCACGGTCCTCCGGCACCACGTGGCGGAGGAACAGCTCGACGGTCCAGTGCGGCAGCATCTCCGCGTAGCCGAAGATGCGGTCGTGGCCCGGCGTGCGCGTCGCCTCCCCGGTGCGGACATCGAGCTCCCACTGGCCGAGGCCCGCCGCCTCGAGCGCGAAGCGCAGACGCGCCTCGCTCTCCTCGAGTCGGCGGCTGATCCGCTTTTGCTCGGTGACGTCGATGGCGTTGCTGACGAGCATGCGGCGCCCGGCCGCATCGCGACCCAAGGGCGCGGTGAAGAAGTGCCAGATGCGCGTCTCGCCGGTGCCGGTGGTGATCGAGCGCTCGCCGTTGTCCACCACGGCGCTCAGGCCGAACAGCGTCTGCAGGATCTGCAGGATCTCGGGTCCGCGCGGTCCGTAAGCGCGGGAGGTCCACTCGCGCAAGGTCGGGATGTCGGCCGCGGCGTGACCGGACAGACGGGTCCAGGCCTCGTTGACGAGGACGATCTCCCCGTCCTCGGCGTAGACCATGGTGGGGATCGCCATCTGCATGACGATGCCGCGCAGCTGCGCCTGGGCCGTGGCCAGTGCCTGGTCCTTGCGCCTGCGTTCGGAGCTGTCACGGAAGACGAGGACGGAGCCAGCCACTGTCGCGTCCGCCGAGCGGATCGGCGCCGCGCTGTCGTCGATCGTCAACGCCGAGCCGTCGCGGCGCAGCAGCACCGCGTCCGGGGCGACGCCGATGCTCGCGCCTTCCCGGAGCGCGCGCGTGGCCGGGCTCTCGAGCGGCTCGCGACTGGTTTCGTCGACGATGCGAAACACCGCCGCGAGCGGCTGGCCGAGGGCCTCGGCCTCGGTCCACCCGGTCAGGGAGGCGGCCACCGCGTTCATGCTCGTGACGCGACCGTGCACGTCGGTCGCGATCACCGCGTCGCCGATGCTGAGCAGCGTCGTGCGGAACTTCTCGGCCTCGGCGGCAAGCGCCTGCTCGGCGCCGGCGCGTGCGCGCAGATGGCGGCGCAGCAGGAGCGCGAAGGCAAGCACGGCGCCAAGCGCCGCCGCGCCGCTGGCGACGCCGGAAACGAGCGCGCTGCGATAGGTGTCGCCGGCAGCGGCCTGGCGCTCCTCCAGGCGACGCTTCTCGACCGTGCCCATCGCGTCAACGCTGGCGCGCAGCGCCAGCATCTCGGCGATTCCGGCGCCCACGAGGATCACCTCGCGCGTCGCCTCGAAGCCGCGGCGGCGGCGCATGTCGATGGTGAGCTCCAGCTCGCCGAGCTTGGCGTCGACGCGCTTGCGCGCTTCGGCCAGGCGGGCCTGCTGCTCCGCGTCGTCGCCGATCAGGCGATCCAGCTCGCGCAGCTGCTCGCCGATCGAGCGCACAGCCGCGTGATACGGGGACAGGTACTCCTCGCGCCCGGTGATGACGAAGCCGCGCTGGCCGCTCTCGGCGTCCTTGACCAGCGAGAGCACGTTGTCGAGGGAGCGGAGGATGTCGCCGCTGCGCTGGACCTGGCTCGTGTCGCGCCGCAGCTGGCTGGTGTTCGAGACCGTGGCACCCATGTTCCAGGCCAGCAGCACCAGAGCCAGCAGGGAACCCGCGACCAGTGTCGGGCTGATCTTGCGCTGCATGCGGCTCATTCTCTCAGAGCGTCCCTAAAATCCCCGGTCCACCGGTTCACGATTCCTGCATGCCGCGCAAGCTCTTCGTCACCACCGCCCTGCCGTACGCGAACGCGCCGTTCCACATCGGCCACATGATGGAATACATCCAGGCGGACATCTGGGTGCGGTTCCAGCGCATGCAGGGGCACCAGGTGCACTTCGTGTGTGCCGACGACGCCCACGGCGCGCCGATCATGATCGCCGCCGAGAAGGCGGGAAAGACGCCGCAGCAGTTCGTCGCCGAGATCGCCTCCGGGCGCCAGCCCTACCTCGACGGCTTCCACATCTCGTTCGACAACTGGCACTCGACCGACGGGCCCGAGAACCACGAGCTCGCCAAGGACATCTACCTGCACCTGCGCAAGGAAGACCTGATCTCGGTGAAGAGCGTGGAGCAGTTCTTCGACCCCGTGAAGTCGATGTTCCTGCCCGACCGCTACGTCAAGGGCGACTGCCCGGTCTGCGCGGCGAAGGACCAGTTCGGCGACAGCTGCGAGGTCTGCGGCTCGGTCTATGCGCCGACGGCGCTGAAGAACCCGCTGTCGGCGCTGACCGGATCGGTGCCGGTGCTGAAGTCGAGCGAGCACTACTTCTTCCAGCTCTCGTCGCAGCGCTGTCTCGACTTCCTGCGCGAATGGACGCACGAGCCCGGGCGGCTCCAGGACGAGGTGCTGAACAAGATCAGCGAGTGGTTCAAGGTCGACGAGCACGGGCACGGCGGCCTGGCCGACTGGGACATCAGCCGCGATGCCCCCTACTTCGGCATCGAGATCCCCGATGCGCCGGGCAAGTACTTCTACGTCTGGCTCGATGCGCCGGTCGGCTACCTGGCCTCGCTGAAGAACTGGTTCGATCGCGGCGGCGCGAAGACCAAGGGCGAGCCGCGCTCGTTCGACGAGTTCCTGGCCGATCCCTCCGTCGAGCAGGTCCACTTCATCGGCAAGGACATCACCTACTTCCACACCCTGTTCTGGCCGGCGATGCTGAAGTTCAGCGGCCGCAAGGTGCCCGACCGGGTCTACGTGCACGGCTTCATCACCGTGAGCGGCGAGAAGATGAGCAAGAGCCGGGGCACCGGCATCTCGCCGCTGCGCTACCTCGAGATCGGCATGAACGCCGAGTGGCTGCGCTACTACATCGCCGCCAAGCTGAACTCGCACGTCGAGGACGTCGAGTTCAACCCCGACGATTTCGTCGCCCGCGTCAACAGCGACCTCGTCGGCAAGTACGTCAACATCGCCAGCCGCGCCGCCGGCTTCCTGAACCGGCTGTTCGACGGCGAGGTGGACGAGCCGGCGCAGCGCCAGGTCGACGCCCGGGTCCGCGAAGGCCGCTACGCCGCCCTCGTCGGCGAGCTCTGGGAGTCGCGCGAGTACGGCAAGGCGCTGCGCCTGGTGATGGAATTCGCCGACCTCGCCAACCAGGACTTCGACGCGAAGAAGCCGTGGGAACTCGCCAAGAAGGACGACGCCGCCTCGCGCGCCGAGCTGCACGCCGTGTGCTCGGCCGGCATGCGTGCCTTCCAGCACATCACGCTGTGGCTGAAGCCGGTGCTGCCGGCACTGGCGGAGGACGCCGAGCGCTTCCTCGCCACCCCTCCGCTCGCCTGGACGGAGAGCCCGCCGGTGCTGACGCGGATCGGCGCCTACCGGCACCTGATGCAGCGCGTCGACCCGAAGCAGATCGACGCGCTGTTCGAAGCGCCTCTCGCCGCGGCGTCGGCCTCGGCCCCGGCCGCCGGCTCGTTGCCGCCGGCGGAGACGCCGATCGCCCTGCCCTTGCCCGGCGGCGAGGCGATCGCGCCAAGCATCGGCATCGACGACTTCGCGAAGCTCGACCTGCGCATCGCCCTGGTCGTGGCGTGCGAGAAGGTCGAAGGCTCGAAGAAGCTGCTCAAGCTCACGCTCGACATCGGCGAGCCGCGCACGCGCACCGTCTTCAGCGGCATCCAGTCGGCCTATGCGCCGGAGCAGCTGGTCGGCAAGCTGACCGTGATGGTCGCCAATCTCGCGCCGCGCAAGATGAAATTCGGCGTCAGCGAGGGCATGGTCCTGGCGGCGTCGCATGCCGACGACAAGGCCCACCCAGGCCTCTTCATCCTCGAGCCGCACGCGGGTGCGCTTCCGGGCCTGCGCGTCCGCTGAACGTCCGTCGGCCGGGATGAACGAGCCGACGCCCGCCACTGCCTCCGCAATGCGCCGCCCCGGAAGCGGGGCGGGCGCGCGACTGCACGCTTTTCGGCCCAGGCTGCTCGACTCGCTCGCGGACTACGACCGGCAGCGCTTCCTCGCCGACGCGGCGGCCGGCATCACCGTCGGCATCGTCGCCCTGCCTTTGGCGATGGCCTTCGCCATCGCCAGCGGCGTCAAGCCCGAGCAGGGGATCTTCACCGCCATCATCGCCGGCTTCCTGATCTCGGCGCTCGGCGGCTCGAACGTGCAGATCGGCGGCCCGGCGGGTGCCTTCATCGTCATCGTCTACGGCATCGTCCAGCGCTACGGCTTCGCCAACCTGATCATCTCGACCGTGCTCGCGGGCGTTCTGCTGCTCGCCCTCGGCTGGTTCAAGCTCGGAGCGCTGGTCCGGCTGATCCCGATCTCCATCGTCATCGGCTTCACCAACGGCATCGCCGTCCTCATCGCCGTGTCGCAACTGAAGGACCTCCTCGGCTTGACGCTGGACAAGGTGCCGGCGGATTTCTTCGCCCAGGCGAGCGCCATCGCCGCCAACGCGGGCGACGCCAACCCCTATGCCATCGGCCTCGGCCTGGCGTGCCTGCTCGGGCTGCTGCTCTGGGCCCGGCTGGCGGCGCCTGCGGCATCGGTGCCGGTGTCCGATCTCGTGGACCCCGGCGGCGTCGCCGTCCGACCGATCGCGGCCGAACGGACGCGCAGCGCCTGGCGGCGGGCCACCCGCATCCCGGGGCCGATCGTCGCCCTGGTCCTGCTCTCCGCCCTCGCCGCCTGGTTCGACTGGCCGGTCGAGACGATCGGCACCCGATTCGGCGGCATCCCGCAGGCCCTGCCGGCCTTCGTCTGGCCGAGCTTCGACTGGGCCAGCGTGCAGCGCCTGTTCGTGCCGACGGTGACGATCGCCATGCTCGGCGCCGTCGAGTCGCTGCTGTGCGCCCGCGTCGCCGACGGCCTGACGACGCAGAAGCGGCACGACCCGAACCAGGAGCTGATGGCGCAAGGGATCGCCAACATCGTCACGCCGTTCTTCGGCGGCATCCCGGCGACGGGCACGATCGCCCGCACGGTGACCAACGTGCGCGCCGGCGCGACCAGCCCGGTGGCCGGCATCGTCCATGCGGCGGTGCTGCTGGCGATCGTCCTCGTCGCGGCGCCGCTCGCCGCCAGCGTGCCGCTGCCGGTCCTCGCCGGCATCCTGCTCTTCATGGCCTGGAACATGGGCGAGTGGCGCGAGTTCCGCCGGCTCGGCGCCTTTCCGGTCGAGTACCGGGCCAAGCTCGTCGGCACCTTCCTGCTGACAGTCATCGTCGACCTCACGGTGGCGATGGAAGTCGGCCTGGCGATCGCCTGCGTCATCTTCGTGTACCGCATGGGCGCGCTGTTCCGCGTCGAACGCGACGTCACCGCCGGCGCTCCGGGCGTGCTCGTCTATCGCCTGTACGGGCCGCTGTTCTTCGCCGCGGTCGCCAAGCTCGAGGCGGTCGCCGACGACCTGCCGCCCGGCACCCGCGCCGTCGTCCTCGACGCCCACCAGCTGGTGTCGATCGACGCCTCGGGACTGAACGCGCTGCAGAACCTGCACCGCCAGCTCGCGCGCGTGCCGGCGCGCCTGCTCGTCGCCGGGCTCAACGAGCAGCCGCTCGAGGCCATGCGCCGGGCCGGGCTCGACGCAGTCGTCGGCACCGAAAGCCTCTTCGCCGATCGAGACGCGGCACTGGCCGCTCTGGCAGCGCAAGACGCCGCCCAAGCGGGGGCGACGTAGTCCACGAATTGCGCGCTCGCACAGCGAGGGGCCTGCGATATCCTTCTGCCGCCCCAGCCCTTTCGCAGCGTCAGCAGGTTCCACCGGTGGGATATCTCGACGATTTGAAGCGCCAGGCCGAGGAGGCCCGCGCGCAGCACACGCAGGACGTCGGCGCGCTGCAGCGCAACGCCATGCTCACCGACTCCGCCTGCCAGGTCGCGGCGCGCTACCTGAGCACGCTGGCGCAGCAGCTCAACGTGCTGCAGCCCGTGTCGAAGGCGACCTGGCGACTCGACAACCGGATCGCCTTCAACCAGCTCCGCTTCAGCGACTTTCGCGCCGACTCGCGGATGAAGAAGCTTCGCCACGCGGAGGTCTTCGACCACGTGGTCCTGAACTTCGGCGCCAAGACCGGGCAGCGCGTCGCGGTCGCCAAGGACTTCCCGCCGGAGATCGAGAAGCTCGAGTCGCGGCTGCGCCAGTGCGGCGCCAGCTTCGAGAGCGAGGTGATCCGCAATCAGGAGAACGGCCGCTTCGTCGAGAAGCGCTTCACCTTCGTCGCCGACTTCGTGAGCAGCGTCCGCCTGCTCCCCGAGCACGATGCCGCCCGCATCGACTTCCAGATCCTCAACATCGACGGCTTCGAGACGGTCACCGTGAGCTTCCCGGCGTTCGAGGTCGGCTCGGCCCGGCTCGACGACCTGGCCCGATGGATCGTCGGCGAGCCGCACCAGTTCCTGCGCGACGGCCAGCACCTGCGCCGCGTCATGGCCTGACGGCGGGGGCGGCCGGAGCTGCCCGGTAGACTCCCCCATCCAGCGCTCACCGCCCCCCCATGCCGCTCTTCTGGAAGCCCTACACCTCCGACATCACCAACCTCATCAACGAGATGAAGGCCAAGAAGCCGTCCCTCGAGGAAGAGCAGCGACGCGGCCGTGCGATCTGGTGGGACCGGCGCAACGATCGGGCGACGCAGGACGCCTACGACGAGTCGCGGGTGCGCCAGCAAGCCTACGTGTACCAGAGCAAGCTGCCCTGAGGCCGGTGCGGTGATGCACGACATGCCGGTCGCCGAGGCCGAAGTCGCCGTCGTCGACAACATCGCGGTCGCCCGGCTGTACGGCGAGCCGCTGTTCGACCTGCCGACCGACCTGTACATCCCGCCGGACGCGCTCGAGATCTTCCTCGAGGCCTTCGAGGGCCCGCTCGATCTGCTGCTCTACCTGATCCGCCGGCAGAACTTCAACATCCTCGACATCCCGCTGGCCAGCGTCACCCGCCAGTACCTGGCCTACGTCGATCAGATCCGGCGCTCGAACCTCGAGCTCGCCAGCGACTACCTGCTGATGGCGGCGATGCTGATCGAGATCAAGTCCCGCATGCTGCTGCCGCCGAAGAAGACGGCCGACGGCAAGGAGATCGAGGACCCGCGCGCCGAGCTCGTGCGCCGCCTCGTGGAATACGAGCAGATGAAGCTGGCGGCGGCGCGCCTCGACGCGCTGCCGCTGCTCGGCCGCGACTTCCACCGCGCCCAGGTGACCGTCGAGGAGGACGCCGTCACGCGCCTGCCGACCATCGAGGTCGAGGACCTGCGCAACGCGTGGCTCGACATCGTGAAGCGGGCGCGCCTCAACCAGCGCCACCTGATCTCGCGCGAGCACCTCAGCGTCCGCGAGCACATGAGCGCCGTGCTGCGCGCCCTGCACGGACGCCGCTTCGCGGTGTTCGAGGAGCTCTTCGACGCCAACCGCGGCATGCCCGTGGTCGTCGTCACCTTCATCGCCCTCCTCGAGCTGGCCCGCGAGCACCTGCTCGAAGTGACCCAGGCCGAGGCCTTCGCGCCGATCTACGTCCGCCTGGCCTACCAGCCGGCCTGAGCCTCAGCGCACGGCGAGCTTGAAGGCGATCATCGCCCGCAGCTTGTTCGGCAGGACGGGCTTGATGAGGACGTGGAAGTCGTGCTCGACCGCCTCCTGCTCGTGGCCGCTCATGGTGCTGCCGGTCACGACGATGGCCGGCAGCCCGGCGCCGAAGCGGCTGCGCAGCGAGGTGATGGCGGCGACGCCGGTTTCGCGCGGCTCGAGCCGGTAGTCGGCGATGACCAGGGCCGGCCTGCCCGCCTGCGGGTCGGCGGCCTGCGCCCATTCGCGGGCGGCGGCGACGCTGTCGAGCGCCACCACGCTGGCGCCCCAGCCCGTCAGCAGCACCTGCAGGCCTTCGCGCACCGCCGGCTCGTCCTCGACGATCACGATCAGCTTGCCGTTCAGGGTCAGGCCGACCGGCCCCTTGCCCGCCGTCGAGCGGGCAGGCGATCGCGCCTCCTGGCCGACCGGCAGCTCGAGAGTGAACACCGAGCCGCGTCCGACCTGCGAGGCGAGCGCGAGCGGCGCGTCCATGAGTCCGGCGAGGCGCTTGACGATCGCCAGGCCGAGGCCCAGTCCCTTCTTCTGCTCGGCGTTGCCCGTGCTCGTTCCGGGCACCTGGTAGAACTCCTCGAAGACGCGCGCACGCTCCTCCTCGCGGATCCCGGGGCCGGTGTCCCAGACCTGCAGCAGCAGGCGCTCGCCGCGCCGCCGGCAGCTGAGCAGCACGGTGCCGTCGCTGGTGTAGCGGATGGCGTTGCCGACCAGGTTCCTGACGATGCGCTCGACGAGCAGCGGATCGGCGAAGGCGACGTGCTGATCGCCGCGGATGCGCAGCTCGAGCCCCTTCTCGAACGCCGCCGGCTCGCAGTGCAGGCGGATCTTGCGGAAGATCTCGGCCATTGCGAAGCTTTCCGGATGCACTTCGACGCCGCCGCTGTCGATGCGGGTGATGTCGAGCAGCTCCGAGAACAGCCCCTCGAGCGCGTCGACCGACTCGTTGATGCTGTTGACGAGCTGCGCCACCTCCGGCTCGTGCGTGCGCTGCCGCAGCGCCTCGGCGAACAGCCCCATGGCGTGCAAGGGCTGGCGCAGGTCGTGGCTGGCGGCGGTGAAGAACTGCGTCTTGGAGCGGTTGGCGACCTCGGCCTCCTGCCGCGCCGCGTCGGCGACGGCCTTCTCGGCGGCCAGCTGCACCGCCAGCGCCTCGGTCCGCAGCTTGAGGTCGATCACGGCGTCGAACGACTGCCGGTAGTTGCGGCCGAGCAGGATGATCATGACCATGGCGATGGTCATCACCAGCGCCATGCGCCAGCCGAGGTCGGGGTCCTGGAGGGCGACACGGGCGATCGCCGGCACGAAGACCAGCACGATGAAGGCGACGAAGAGCCGGAACTGCGGCGACAGGATGGGAACGCAGGCGACGCAGAAGGTGTAGACGATGAGCACCAGGCCGAGCTGGTGCAGGCCGGTGCCGTACGCCGAGAAGAACCAGGCGGCGGCGCCCCAGAGGGCGCCCGAGGCGAGCACGCCGACGTGCCAGGCGCGCAGACGGCGCGCCAGATGCGCCGCGGTGCGCGGCTCGAAGCGCTCGAAGCGCAGCGCCAGCCACACCCGGGCCAGCCACACGGCCGCGAAGGCCAGGCCCCAGGTGAGGCGCAGCGCCGGCGGCGCGACGCCGGCGAAGATCACCTCGACGATCAGGGCGCCGACGGCGTGACCGGCGAGCGACGTGCGGTTGAAGGCGAAGGTGCTGCGGACGTGGTCGCGCAGCAGCAGGAAGCCGTCGACCGTCGTGCCGTCGGCGGCCTTGGCGGCCGGCGGCTGACCGGCGACGTCGCCGGCGGCGCCGTCCGCGGCGGGCTCCGGCGAGGCCGCACTGGCGCCCGGGCTCAGTACTTGGGTCGCGACAGCCATGGAGCGATGGCACCCTGGCTCGACATCTGGCTGACGGCGAGCACGGCCTGCGTCCGCGAGTTGACGCCGAGCGCGCGCAGGACGGCGGCGACGTGGTCCTTCACCGTCTCGACCGACAGGTCGAGCTCGCGCGCGATCAGCTTGTTCGACTGGCCCCGCAGCAGCAGGCCCAGCACGTCGGTCTGGCGCGGCGTGAGCTTGAAGGCGGCCAGCGACGCCGCCGGCGACATCGCGCCGCCGGCCGGCACCGCGTGCGATCGCGGGTCGAGCGGCAGCGGGCTGGCGGTGCCGGCCGCCGGTGCGTCGCCGTCGCTGCGCAGGTCCATCGGCGGCACGTAGATGCCGCCCGACATGACGACGTTGAGCGCTTCGGTCAGCGTCTCGTTGCTGGCCCGCTTCGGCACGAAACCCATGGCGCCGAGATCGATGGCGCGGATGACGTCGGCGCTGCGATCCGACGCCGAGACGACGACGACGGGGATCGCCGGCCAGCCGCTGCGCAGCTCGGCGAGCAGCTCGAAGCCGTCGGCGTCGCCGAGGCGCAGGTCGAGCAGGAGCAGGTCGAAGTCGTCGGCTTCGGCGAGCGCCTGGCGGGCCGCGCGGGCGCCGCCGACACCGACCACCGAGACGTGGCTGCCGAGGCCCTGGATCACGTTCTGCAGGGCGCTGAGGATGAGCGGGTGATCGTCGATCAGCAGGACTTTCATCGTGGACCTCCTTCGCGGGTCAGACGAAGCGGCGCGACAGCGACTCGGCGACGCAGACCGGCTTGGCGAAGCCTTCGCGTTCCATCGTCACTTCCATCGTCAGCTGCGCGCCGCCGTCGAGCGGCTCGTACCTGAGGAGCTTGAACCGCCCCCGCAGCCGGCTGCCGCTCGGCACCGGCGCCGGGAAGCGCACCTTGTTCAAGCCGTAGTTCACGCCCATGCGCGTGCCCTCGACGTGGAACGCCGAGGCGCTCATCTCGGGCAGCAGCGACAGCGTCAGGAAGCCGTGCGCGATGGTCGTGCCGAACGGACCCGCCCCGGCGCGCTCGGCGTCGAGGTGGATCCACTGGTGATCGTTGGTCGCCTCGGCGAAAAGCTGGATGCGCTCCTGGGTGACGACCACCCAGTCGCTGACGGCGACCTCCTGGCCGACCAGCGGCTCCATCTCGACGAGGGTCCGGAAGGTTCTCATGGCGTCGGTCAGTTCACCCACGTGACGATCGGCGCCCACTGGTCGCGGTCGCCGGCGAAGCGGCTCGAGGCGACGTCCCAGAGCGTCAGGCCATGCGCCGCCAGGTGGACGTAGTTCTGCGTGTCGCGCAGGAAGCAGAGCAGCGGCACGTGCACGCCCTGGAGGAAGCTGCGCAGCTGGTCGGTGGAGATCGTTCCCTCGCGGGTGCGCATGCCGACCACCGCAACCGAGACCCGGCCGCTGCGCCGGTGCGTCAGCAGCTGGCCGATGAATTCGTGCGTCGCGTGGATGTCGAAGATGCTCGGCTGGAGCGGCACGAGCACCTTGTCGGCGAGCTTCAGGAGCTCGTCCAGGCGCCTGCCGTGCAGGCCCGCGGGCGTGTCGAGGACGACGTGCGTGGTGCCCTTCGGCGGCCGCACCACCTCGCCGTCGGCGGCCTCCCAGGCGGCGATCTTCGGCAGTCCCGCGGCGCGCAGGCCCAGCCAGGTGCGGGACGACTGCTGCCGGTCGACGTCGCCCAGCATGACCGCCTTGCCACGGGAGGCGAGGTAGCCGGCGAGGTTGGTCGACAGCGTCGTCTTGCCCACACCTCCCTTGGGATTCGCGACCACGATGACCGGCATGCGACGCCTCCTCCTGGTTTTGCAGATATGTTAGCGGCGCCCGCCAGAATCGGGCCATCGCATCGGGTGGAGGGACCCACGTGGCAGTCGAAAGCGGAGCCGGCGATCTCGCCCGTGTCGTGGCGCTCCTGGGCGCGGCCGTCGTCGCGGTGCCCCTGTTCCGGCGGCTCGGCCTCGGCTCGGTGCTCGGCTACCTCGCGGCGGGCCTGGCCATCGGCCCCTTCGGGCTCGCCCTCTTCACCGACCCGCAGGCCATCCTGCACGTCGCGGAGCTCGGCGTCGTGATGTTCCTCTTCATCGTCGGCCTCGAGATGCAGCCGACGCGTCTGTGGGGCATGCGCCGGCAGATCTTCGGCCTCGGCAGCCTGCAGGTGGTCGTCGCCGGCGCCCTGCTCAGCGGCATCGGCATCGTCGCCGGGCTGACGCCGGTGATCGCCTTCATCGCCGCGATGGGCTTCGTGCTCACGTCGACGGCGATCGTCATGCAGATCATCGACGAGCGCGGCGTCGCCAGCACCGAGCCCGCGCAGCGCATCGTCGCCATCCTCCTGCTTGAGGACCTCGCCATCGTGCCGCTGCTGGCGATCGTCGCGCTGCTCGTTCCCGCCGGAGCGGTGGGCGACGCCGGCGCGCGCTGGCACGAGGTGGCGATCGCCGTCGGCACCCTCGCCGCGCTGATCGCCGCCGGCGTGTGGCTCCTCAACCCGCTGTTCCGCCTGCTCGCCAAGTCGGGCGCGCGCGAGGTCATGACCGCGGCAGCGCTGCTGGTCGTCCTCGGCGCCGCCCTCCTGATGCAGCTCGGCGGCCTGTCGATGGCGATGGGCGCGTTCCTCGCCGGCGTCCTGCTCTCGGAGTCGACGTTTCGCCATCAGCTGGAGGCCGAGATCGAGCCGTTCCGCGGCCTGCTGCTCGGCCTCTTCTTCCTCGGCGTCGGCATGGCCCTCGACCTGCGCGTGATCGCCAGCGACTGGCGCGCCGTCCTCGGCTGGGTGCTGGCGTTCATGGCGGTGAAGGGCGTCGCCATCTACGCCGTCGCCCGGATCACGCGCTCGCCTGCGCGCGAGGCGATCTACCGCAGCGCCCTGATGGCGCAAGGCGGCGAGTTCGCCTTCGTCCTCTACGGCGCGGCCGCTGCCAGCGGGATCTTCGACGCTCGCGTCAACGCCGTCTTCACGACGGTGGTCATCGCCTCGATGGCGCTCACGCCGCTGGTCATGCTTGCGGTGACGAAGCTGATGCCGGCGGCGGCCGCGACGTCGATGGAGGGGGTCGAGGTCGCCGACGGCCTGCTCGCGAGCGTCCTCGTGATCGGCTTCGGCCGCTTCGGCCAGATCGCCTCGCAGGCGCTGCTGGCCCAGGGCGTCAGCGTCAGCATCATCGACAACGACACCGACATGATCCGGGCCGCCGCCGGCTTCGGCTTCAAGGTCTACTACGGCGACGGCAAGCGCCTCGACGTGCTGCACGCGAGCGGCGCGCACAAGGTCCGGGCCATCGCCGTCTGCGTCGACAAGCCGGACGACGCGCTCAGGATCGCGGAGCTCGTCCGGGACGAGTTCCCGCTCGTCAAGGTGCTCGTCCGGGCCTACGACCGCGGCCATGCGCTGAAGCTGATCGATCTCGGCGTCGAGTACCAGATCCGCGAGACGCTGGAATCGGCGCTGCGCTTCAGCGAGGCGGCGCTGGTGGCGCTCGACTTCCCACCGCAGGAGGCGGCCGAGGTCGTCGCCGAGGTCCGCCGGCGCGACGCCCGCCGGCTCGACCTGCAGCAGGCCGCTGGGGACTTCAAGGCCGGCCGCGATCTGCTGCGCGGCAACGTCATCCGACCGGCGCCGCTGACACCGGTGGCCGGAGAGCGGCAGCCTCTCGGCGACGAGATGGCGGACGCCCCGTCGCGCTGACGCACGCATGAACGACGCCGTCACGCTCCCGTTCTGGCTGCTGGCGGTCCTCGCCGTGCTGGCCGCCTGGACCGTGGCGACGCGGCTGCTCGTGCCCGCCTGGCGCTGGTTCATCGCCGGGCGCAGCAACCTGGTGCTCGAGGAAGTGTCGACGCGGCTGCGCATCGGCGTGCGCCCGTTCCAGCGCACGCGCCGCCAGATCCTGATCCATCGCCTGCTCGGCGACCCCAAGGTGCAGGCGGCCGTCGAGTCCCATGCCGCCGCGCACAAGCTGCCCGTGACCGCGGTGCTGAGCCAGGTCGAGCGCTACGCGCGCGAGATCGTCCCGGCCTTCAACGCCTGGGCCTACTTCCGCATCGGCAACTGGGTCGGCCGCAAGGTGTCGAAAGGGCTGTACCGCGTGCGCCTCGGCTACGTCGACACCGAGGCGATCCAGGCGGTGCCGGAGAACGCGACGGTGGTCTTCGTCATGAACCACCGCTCGAACATGGACTACATCCTGGCCAGCCACCTCGCCGTGGAGCAGGCGGCGCTGTCGTACGCCGTGGGCGAATGGGCGCGGACCTGGCCGCTGTCGGCGCTGATCCGCTCCATGGGCGCCTACTTCGTGCGGCGCAACTCGAAGGACGAGCTGTACCGCCGGGTCCTCGAGTGCTACGTGGCGATGGCGACCCAGGCCGGCGTGCCGCAGGCGGTCTTCCCCGAGGGCGGGCTGACCCGCGACGGCCTGCTGCGCGAGCCGCGCCTCGGCGTCATCGACTACATGCTGCGCGGCTTCTCGCTCGAAGGCGAGCGCGACCTCGTCTTCCTGCCGCTCGGCCTCAACTACGACCGCGTCCTCGAGGACCGCACCCTGCTGCTCTCGATCGACCCCAACGCGCGTCGGCCGAGCCGCTTCTGGGCGGTCTGGAACACGCTCGGCTTCGTCGTCAACAACCTGCGCCTGATGCTGAAGAGCGGCTGGCGCCGCTTCGGCTACGCCTGCGTCAACTTCGGGACGCCGGTCTCGATGCGCGCCTATTGCGCGGAGCGCGGCATCGACTTCCAGAAGCTCGGCGGCGATGCCCGCCGGCGCGCCATCGCCGAGCTCGGCACGCAGCTCATGGCGGCGGTCGGCCGCAACGTGCCGGTGCTGCCGGTGCCGCTCATCGCCACCGTCTTCCTGCAGCAGCAGGAGCGCGCCATCTCGGCACTCGAGCTGAAGGCCGAGGTCGAGAAGCTCGTCGAGAGGCTGGAGGCCGCCGGCGCGCACATCTACGTGCCCCGGCAGGACCTCGACTACGCCGTCACCGTCGGCCTGCGCACGCTGACGCTGCGCCGCCTGCTCGACGACGATGGCGGCATGTACCGGGCCCGGCCCGGCGAGCTGACGCTGATCCGCTACTACGCGAACTCGATCGCCCACTTCGGCGTCGTTCCTGCGGCCGGCGCAGCGCCGGACAAGGTCGACGGCGGCGCCGCGGCATCGACGACGCTCATTCGATCCGGCAGGCCTCTTCGAACGTGAGGCGCGGGCTGCGCGCGAAGAGCTTCGAGCGGTCGCCGTGGCCGAGGTTGCAGAGGAAGTTCGTGCGCACCGAGGTCCCGGCCCAGAACTCGGCGTCGACCTTGGCCGCGTCGAAGCCGCTCATGGGCCCGCAGTCGAGGCCGAGCGCCCGTGCCGCGATGATGAAGTAGCCGCCCTGCAGGCTCGCGTTGCGGAAGGCGGTGGCGTCGGCGAAGTCCTTCTTGCCCGTGAACCACGACTTCGCATCGGCGTGCGCGAACAGCTGCGGCAGCTTCTCGTGGAAGGCCATGTCCATGCCGAGGATGGCGGTGACTGGCGCCGAGCGCGTCTTCTCGACGTTGCCGGGCGACACGCAGGCCAGGAGCCGCTCCTTCGCCGCCGCCGAGACGACGAAGACGATGCGGGCCGGCGACGAGTTGGCCGAGGTCGGGCCCCACTTCATCAGCTCGTAGATCTGGCGCAGCTGCGCGGTCGAGACCGGCTCGGCCGTGAAGCCGTTGTGCGTCCTCGCCTGGTCGAAGAGTTGTTCCGTGCTGACGATCATGGGCGGGTTCCCGACGCCGGAGCTCCGGCCATGGCGCCATTCTGGGACGGCGCTGCGCCCTGCGCGCGGCAGTGGCTTCGTCGACGGCCTGCATGCGCAGGGAGCGACGCCTCGACAATGGAGGCATGTTCTCGCCTTCGCAGCACGACGTGCGCAGCTTCTTCATCGGCGCGGCGAGCAAGCGCGCCGCGAGCCTGCCGCTGACGCCGCTGGAGACCATCGCCGCCGCCTGGATCGACGGCCATCCGGAGTACGCCGCCGACCTCGCCGACGAAGCTGCCGCGCTGGAAGCCGTCTATCCGGCCGGGGACGGTCGCGAGAACCCGTTCCTGCACCTGTCCATGCATCTCTCGATCAGCGAGCAGGTGTCGATCGACCAGCCCGCGGGCATCCGCCAGGCGTTCCTCTTGCTCGCGGCACGGCTCGGCTCGCAGCACGCCGCCCAGCACGAGGTGATGGAGTGCCTGGGCCGGATGCTGTGGGACTCGCAGCGCAGCGGCCGGCCGCCGGACGGCGAGAGCTACGTCGAGTGCGTGCGGCGGCGAGCGACGGCGAGCTGACCGGATCGGGCTGTCATGCGGCCGGCTTGCGCCGGCCGAGGCCCAGCCAGATCACCGTCGCCACGACGAGCAGTCCGCCGCCGACCTGCGAGGGCGCGATTCGCTGGCCGAGAAGGGCCCACGCCAGCACCAGCGCGAAGATCGGCTCGACGTTCATGATCGCCGAGTTGCCGACGACGCCGAGCCGCGGCAGCACCGTGAACATGATCGTGAACGCGGTCCCATAGAGGAAGGTCAGCGCCAGCAGGCCGACCCAGCCCGCCGGTGCCTGCGGGAAGTGGAACTCGCCCTGGACCGCCACCGTCGCGAAGGCGACCAGCGCCGCGATCGTCATCGTGCTCGCGGTGCGAACGCGCCCGTCGAGCGCGCCGGCCTCGTGCTGGGTGAGGACGAGGGCGAGGCCGAAGATCGCGCCGGCGGCGAGCGCGAACGCCACGCCCGCGCCGATCCGCGCCCACTGCGCCTGGGCGCCGAGGCCCGAGGCGGCACCGAGCACGTCGAGCGCCAGGGCCAGGCCCAGCAGCATGACCGGCATGGCGAGGACGACGCGGCGCTCCGGCCGATGGCCGTAGAGGACGCGGGCCCAGCCGGCCGTCCACAGCGGAAAGGTGTTGAAGGCCAGCAGCGCCAGGGCCACCGGCAGGCGGGCGACGGCGGAATAGAGGCAGAGGCTCTGCGCGCCGATGAGCAGCCCGATCAGCAGCAGGCCGCGGGCTTGCCGCCGCGTCGTCCGCAGCGGCACCCGCTGCACCGCCAGCAGCAGGCCGACGACGCAGGCGGTCACGGTGCTGCGAAAGCTGACCGCCGTCGCGACGTCGACGCCATGGTCGAAGGCGACGCGCGCGGCGACGTGGTTCGAGCCCATCATGAAGGCGATGAGCAGGAGGATTGCGAAGCCGGCGCCGGTCAGCGGCGACCGCCCGTTCTCGACGGCGCTCATCGGCGGGCGGATCGGCGGGCGTCGGCGGGCCGTCGGCTAGTTGCCGACGAGGCCGCTGCGGATCGCGTAGACCGTCATCTCGGAATTGTTGGTCAGGCCGAGCTTTTCCAGCACGCGGGCGCGGTAAACGCTCACCGTCTTCGGGCTCAGCATCAGCTCCTCGGCGATGTCCGACAGGCGCTTGCCGGAGGCGATCATCACCAGCGTCTGCATCTCGCGATCGGAGAGGCGGTCGTGCGCGTTCTCCACCGACGGCGCGGTGAGGCTCTCTACCAGCATCTGCGCGATCTCGGGCGTCACGTACTTGCGCCCCTGGGCGACGGTGCGCACGGCGCTGACGATGAGCGCCGGATCGCCGCCCTTGTTGACGTAGCCGAAGGCGCCGGCGCGCAGCGCCCGGATCGCGTACTGGTCCTCGGGATACATCGAGACGACGAGCACGCGCATCGTCGTGCCCTCGTCCTTCAGCGCATGCAGCACGTCGAGGCCGCTGCGGCCCGGCAGGTTGATGTCGAGGACGAGCACGTCGGCGGTCTTCTCGCGCATCAGCGCGCGCAGCTCGCCGTAGTCGCCCGCCTCGCCGACGACCTCGATGTCGGGCGCATCGGACAGCGTGTCGCGGATGCCGCGCCGGATCAGCGCGTGATCGTCGCAGAGGAAGACCTTGATCATCGACGCGCTTCCATGCTCAGACGTCGGCCCACTGGCTGGGGTCGTACGACTTGTTCGTGTCCGGCTCGGGGACGTAGGCGCTGTCGGGGGTGTCGAGCGGCACCGAGAGGATCAGCGTCGTGCCGTTCGGCCCGCTCGACAGGTCGATCCAGCCGCCGACCGTGTTCGCGCGCTCGTGCAGGCCGCGGATGCCGAAGGAGCGCGCCTTGGCCAGGTCTTCGGCGGCGAGGCCGCGGCCGTTGTCGCTGATCTCGAGCGAGAGCACGGCGCCGGCCAGCGACAGGTCGATCTGCACCCGCGTCGCCTGGGCGTGCTTGGTGATGTTGGTCAGCGCCTCCTGGGCGGTGCGGTAGGCGACGAGCGGCACGCCGGCCGGCAGCTCGAGCGGCTTCTTCGGCAGCCGGATGTGGCATTCGACGCCGCTGCGCCGCTCGAAGCGCAAGGCGATCCAGGTCAAGGCCGCCGCCAGCCCCTGCTCCAGGATCGCGGGCCGCAGGTTGTGCATGATCCGCTGGCTCGCCTCGACGGCGTGGCTCACCGTCTCCAGCGCCGACTGCACGCGCGAGACGATCTGCGGCGAGCTCGAGTGCCGCGCGATCCAGGCGAGGTCGAACTTCAGCGCCGTCAGCGAGCCGCCGACGTCGTCGTGGATCTCGCGGGCGATCGCCGCGCGCTCGTGCTCGACGCTGGTCTGCAGGTGCTGCGCCAGCTGGTGCAGGCGCTCCTTCGAGGCGACGAGGTCGCGGTCAGCGCGGACCCGGGCCCGACGCGTCTCGGCGGCATCGACGGCATGGAGCAGGGCCGGCACGAGGCGCGCCAGGTGGTTCTTCTGCAGGTAGTCGCTGGCGCCGTTGCGCATCGCCTCGACGGCCGTGTCCTCGCCGATCTCGCCGGAGACGAGGATGAAGGGGACGCTGCGCGCCTGCGCCTTCACCGCCTCGAGCGCGAGCAGGCCGGAGAAGCCGCCGGGCAGGTTGTAGTCGGAGACGACGGCGTCCCAGGGCTGCTCGAGCGCCTCGATGAACTCGCGCTCCGACTCGACCCGGCGGGTGTGCGCGTTCAGGCCGCCGCGCGCCAGGTGCGCGACGAGCAGCTCGTGGTCGACCTCGTTGTCCTCGAGATGGAGGACGCGAAAGACGCGTTCTCGGGGCTGCGCCGGCATGGGCCGCAGTATGCCGCGCGAGGGCGGCGAATCAGGCTCGCGCCGCGCCGCGGCGGAGCGCGACGACACGAATTCGGCGCGACCGTCTACAAATCCGCAGCCTGGCGAAGCGTCTGCACGACGGGGCGCTGCAGCACTTCGCGCAGACCCCACCAGCCGGCGGCGAGCGCGAGCAGGGCACCGGCCGCCGCACCCGCGACCGGCACCAGCGGCGACGGGTTCCAGCTGAACTCGAACACGTAGCGGGCCAGGGCCCAGCTCACCGCGATCGCCGCGCCCGAGGCGAGCACGCCGGCCAGCGCGCCGACGCCGAGCAGCTCGGCCCGCTGCACCTGCGCCAGGAGCTGCCCGCTCGCGCCGAGCGCGCGCATGACGGCGAACTCGCGCGCCCTCGCCTCGCGCGTCGCGCTCACCGCCGCGAACAGCACCACGAGCCCGGCTGCCAGCGTGAAGCCGAACAGGAACTCGACCGCACGCACGACCTGGTCGAGCACGCGCTGCACCTGAGCCACCGACGCCGAGACGTCGATCGAGGTGATGTTGGGGAAGTCTCGGCTCAGCGCGTTGTCGAAGCCCGGCGTCGCCGGCGCCTGGTAGGCGGCGATGTAGCTGACCGGCGCGTCGGCCATCGTCGCGGTCGGGAAGAGGACGAAGAAGTTCACCCGCATCGACGACCAGTCGACCTTGCGCAGGCTCGTGATGCGGCCTTCGACGATCGTCCCGCCCATGTCGAAGCGCAGCGTCTGCCCGAGGCGCAGGCCGAGGCTCTCGGCCAGGCCGTCCTCGACGCTGAGGCCACCCGCCTCGTTGGCGACCCACTTGCCGGCGGCGATCGTGTTGTGGTTCGGCAAGGCCGCGCTGTGGCTGAGGTTGAACTCGCGCTCGACCAGCCGCTTGGAGCGCGGGTCGACGAACGCCTCGGGCCGCACCGGCTGGCCGTCGATGGCGACGAGGCGGCCGCGGATCATCGGGAACCAGTCGTAGCGCGTCACGCCGGCGGCCTTGAGCCGCTCCTGGAACGCATCGGCCTGCGCCGGCTGCACGTTGATGACGAAGCGGTTGGGCGCGTCCTTGGGCGTGGCCTGGCGCCAGCTGGCGATCAGGTCGGTGCGCAGGATGGCGAGCAGGACGAGCGCGAGCAGGCCGACCGAGAGGGCCGACACCTGCAGCACCGCGAAGGCCGGGCGGGCGGCGATCTGCCGCGTCGCCAGCACCAGCCAGCGCGGCGCGCCGACATCGGGCACCGAGCGGCGCAGGAACGCCAGGGCCAGCCACGACAGCAGCGCGAACACGCAGACCGCGGCAGCGAAGCCGCCGACGGCGATGAAGCCGAGCTTGAGGTCGCTCGAGACGGCGAGCAGCAGCGCCGCGAAACCGATGGCGCCTGCGCCCAGCACCGCCAGGGACGCCGGCTTGATCGAGCCGACGTCGCGGCGGATCACGCGCAGCGGCGGCACCTGGGCGAGCTGCAGCACCGGGGGCAGGCCGAAGCCGAACAGGAGGGTGAAGCCGACGCCGGCGCCGAACAGCGCCGGCCAGACGCCGGGCGGCGGCAGCACGGCCTGGACCAGGCCGGCGAGCAGCCAGACGAAGACGTAGTGCACGGCGTACCCGAGAACGAGCCCGGCCACGCTGGCCAGGCAGCCGACGAGGGCGAACTCGATGAAGTACTGCGCCGCGATCGTGCGCTGCGAGAGGCCGAGCACGCGCAGCATCGCGCAGTCGTCGAGATGGCGCGTCGCGAAGTCGCGCGAGGCGATGCCGACGGCGACGGCGGCGAGCAGCGCGGCGAGCAGGGCGACGAGGTTGAGGAACTTCTCGGCGCGATCGAGCGTCTGGCGCATTTCCGGCCGGCCGCTGGCCAGCGACTCCGCGCGGATGCCGCGCAGGCCCGAGCGCTTGATCTCGGCCTCGGCCCAGTCGACGAACTCGGCGACCTTGGCGTCGTCGCCGGCGCCCGGCGCGGCGATCGCGAGCCGATAGGTGACGCGGCTCGCCGGCTGGATGAGGCCCGTCGCCGGCAGGTCCGACAGGTTGAGCATGACGCGCGGCGCGAGGCTGGAAAAGCCGGTGCCGCGGTCGGGCTCGATGACGATGACGCGGGCGATGCGCAAGCTCGCGTCGCCGAGCAGCAGCTCGGAGCCGAGCTCGAGGCCGAGCGCGTCGAGCAGGGCCTGGTCGACCCACACGGTGCCCGGCGCCGGCGCCGCGGCGACGTCGAGATCGGGGCCTTCCCGGGCCTCGCGGATGCGCAGCTTGCCGCGGAGAGGGTAGCCGTCGCTCACCGCCTTGACGCTGACCAGCCGGGTCGCGCCGCCCCTGGCGTCGGGCGCCCGGCCCATGCTCGGGAAGCTGGCCGTGCTCGCGGTGACCAGGCCGCTGGCGCGGGCCCGCTCGGCGAACAGGTCGGGCGCCGGCTGGTCGCTCGACAGGATGGCGTCGCCGCCGAGGATCTGCCGCGCGTCGCGCTCCAGCCCGCCCTTGATGCGGTCGGCGAAAAAGCCCACCGCCGTCAGCGCCGCGACGGCCAGCATGACGGCGACGACGAGCAGGCGAAGCTCGCCGGCCCGGAAGTCGCGCATCAGCTGGCGCCAGCCGAGCTGCCAGGCGCTGGGGACCTGCGGTGCGGGTGCGATCGGTTCAGTCATCCGACGAACTTACACGAGTCGCGAACGTTGCGTGCAGTCGGGTTGAACGACGGGCCGGCGCCCCGGTGATCCAATGACGCATGGATGCCACCCTGCCCTCCCTGTTCGTCTCGCACGGCTCGCCCATGATCGCCCTCGAGCCGGGCGCCGCCGGCGCCTGGATGGCGCGCTTCGGGCCGGCGCTCGAGGCGAGCGTCGGTCGGCCGAAGGCGATCGTCAGCGTGTCCGCGCACACCGCCGCGGCAACGCCGGTCGTGCTCGCCGGCGCTCGGCACGAGGCGATCTACGACTTCGGCGGCTTCGATCCGCGCTTGCGCACCCTGCGCTACGACGCTGCCGGTGACCCGGCGCTCGCCGAGCGCGTGCGCGAGCTGCTCGAGGCTGCTGGCATCGCGGCGCGGAGCGTCCCCGAGGGCGGCCTCGACCACGGCGCCTGGACGGCCCTCCGCTATCTGTTCCCGAAGGCCGAGATCCCGGTGGTGCCGCTGGCCTTCGTTCCGGGCGATCCGCCCGAGCGCCAGTTCGCCATCGGCGAAGCGCTCGCGCCGCTGAGCCGCGATGGCGTGCTGGTGATCGGCAGCGGCAGCATCACGCACAACCTGCGCCGGGCCTTCGCCGGCGGCCTGCGCGCGCCCGTGGAGCAGCCGGAAATCCCGGAGAGCGCCGCCTTCCGCCGCTGGTTCGCTGAGCGCGCCGCGGCGCGCGACTGGCCGGCGCTGTTCGCCTACCGCAGCCGGGCGCCGCACGCCGTCGACATGCACCCGACCGACGAGCACCTGATGCCGTGGTTCGTCGCCGCCGGCGTCGGCGGGCGGGCCGCCGAGCCGGCCCGGCTGCATGAGAGCGTCACGATGGGCAGCATCGGCATGGACGCCTACGCGTTCGGCGAGGGCGCGCGCCGGCTCGCCGCCGCCTGAGGCTCGCCGCCACCCTAGGCGCGCCGCACGTCGCGGCGCCGGCTCAGAGGTCGATGAGCTGAGCCTTCTTCTTCGCGTCCTCGGCCTTCTTGGCGCCCTTCGTCTTGCCGACGAGCGCGGCCAGCTTCCTGCCGTCGGTCTCCTTCAGCTTGAGCTGCCCGGCCAGCGTCTGCAGCTCGGCCGGCCAGCGCGCGCTCGGCATCGCGAGGATCCGCGCGAGCTTGCCGGCATCCTTGGGAAGCATGCCGATCGCCTTGCCGGCCTCGGCGACGTCGGCGGCGCTCAGTGCCGGCCTCTTGGCATCGGCCTTCTTCGAATCCGCCTTCTTCGCCGCCGGCTCGTCCTGCTTGACCTGGCCCAGGCCGACCAGCTCCTTGACGACCTTGTCGACCTGCTTGATGCGGTCCTCGGCGCGCTGGAGGTCGTCGAGCATGTACTGCACCTCGGCCTTCAGCTCGCGCGGAATGTCGGGGTAGGCCTTCTTGTACTTCTCGATGCGCGGCCGCATCGTCGTCGCCGCCGTGCCCTGCTTCAGGAAGTCGATCAGGGCGACGCGCGCTGCGGTGAGCGCCTTCTGGTCCTTCCTGGCGTGCGCCTTGCGCGCGGCGTCTTCCAGCTTCGGCGCTTCCTTGTCGACGTACTCGATGGCCTTCATCACCGTCGCGACGCTCGCCTGCAGGGCACCGAGGTCGGCCTCGGCCGAGACGGCGCCCTTCTTCGCGGCAGCGACACCCTTTTCCGCCTCGGCGTCGAGCTTGCGCGCCGCGGCGGCCTGCTCGGAGAGCTTCTTGCGCTTGGCGGTCATGCTCTTCAGGAGCTTCTCGATCTCGTCGAACTTGCTCGCCATCAGGGCCTCGTCCTGACGCAGCTGCGACAGCAGGCCGAGCGCGCCCTGGATGCTGCCCAGCACCGAGTCGATCGCGGCGCTGACCTTGGCGAGCTGCGGGCGGTACAGGTTGATCTCGTCCTCGCTGCCGTTGTCGATGCCGGCGCGCAGGCCGTCGGACATCTTCTTGTACTGCGGCTGGACCTTGGCGTCGGCGGCCTCGACGGTCTTGACCATCGTGACGGTCTCGCGAAGGGTCTTGGCGGTGTCGCTGCTGATGGATGCGGGCATGGGGGACCTCCGGGGGTTCTTGTAGGGCGCGCGATGATCGGGCGGGCCCACGACGATGGCAAGCCCCCTCTCACGGACGAGCGGTATCGGTCCGGCCGGCCGGTCTCAGGCGAGCCGGCGAGAGCATCGCGGCGGTGAGGCCGAAGCCGGCGATCCGCGGCGGCAGCGGCAGGCCGCGGACGAGCCCGGCGCAGGCCTCGCCCATCGCCGCCGAGGTCTGGATGCCGTAGCCGCCCTGCGCCGCGACCCAGAAGAAGCCGGGCAGCTCGGGATCGAAGCCGCCCACCAGGTCGCCGTCGGCGACGAAGGAGCGCAGGCCGGCCCAGCGGCGCACCACCCGCTGCACGCGCAGCGTCGTCAGCGACTCGATGCGGTCGACGGCGATCGCGATGTCGAGCTCTTCGGGCTGCACGTCGTGCGGGGCCACCGGGTCCTCGTTGGCGGGCGAGCCGAGCAGCAGGCCGGCGTCGGGCTTGATGTACCAGGAGTGATCGACGCCGCCCACCGCCGGCCAGCCGCGCACCGCCACCCCTTCCGGCGGCGCGAAGACGAAAGCCGAGCGCCGCTTCGGCACGAGGCCGATCGGCTGCGCGCCGGCGAGCTGCGCGACGACGTCGCACCAGGCGCCGGCGGCGTTGACGACGATGTCCGCGAGGTGCTCCTGTCCGCCCGCGGCGACCTGCCAGCGCCCGTCGCCGCGGCGATGCAAGGCGGTCACCTCGGCGTCGCAGACCACCCGTCCGCCGTGCTGCCGGACACCGCGCAGGTAGCCCTGGTGCAGGGCATGCACGTCCATGTCGGCCGCGTCGGGCTCGAGCACGGCGCCGATGAGCTGCTCGGGGCGCAGCACGGGCACCATCGCCAGGGCCTCGGCGGCGTCGAGGCGCCGGCCGCGCGGGCTGACGGAGCCCAGCACCGCCCACTGCTCGTCGAGCAGCGCCTGCTGGCCGGCGCCGGCGACGAGCAGGGCGCCGCGCGGCGAGAGGATGGGGTGCTCCGTGAAGCCGGCCGGCGGCGCGTCGAGGAAGGCCCGGCTGGCGAGCGTGAGGGCGCGCACCTGCGGCGTGCCGTAGCTCTCGAAGAAGAGCGCCGCCGAGCGCCCGGTGGAGTGGTAGCCGGGCTGGCTCTCGCGCTCGAGCAGCGTCACGCGGGCGTGCGGCGCCAGCCAGTAGGCGACGGAGGCGGCAGCGATGCCGCTGCCGACGATGACGACCTCGAGCGACCTGGCGACCTCAGCCACGATGCTTGCCGGCCTGCCATCCGGCGGCACCGATGGCGCGCTCGGCCACTTCGACGGCGCGCGGCTCGAGGGCGGTCGCCATGGTGTCGTTCCAGCGGTTGAGGTAGCCGAACAGGGCGATGGTGGCGACGATCTCGACGATCTGGCCTTCGTCGAAGTGGCGCTTCAGCTCGTCGAAGTCCTCGGCGGTCGCTTCGTTGGGAACGAGCGCGGCGCGGTAGCCGAGCCGAATCGCCGCCCGCTCGGCCGGCGAGAACAGCGGGCTGGCCTCGAAGTCCCAGACGGCGCGGATCTTCTCGTCCGAGGCCTGGTAGATGCTCGACAGGTTCGCCATGTGCGCCTGGCAGTAGCGGCAGCCGCTCGCCTGGCTGGTGACGAGGCTGACCAGCATCTTCAGCTCCTCCGGCACCGTGCCTTCGTACAGCACCGCCTTGTTGAGGTCCATGAAGGCTTCGGCGATGGCCGGTCGCCGGGCCATCGTCAGGATGCTGTTCGGCACGAAGCCGCGCGTGTCCTGGTAGTGCTGGAAGCGGTCGCGGAACTGCGGCGTGGCGTCCCACGGCAACGGGTCGAGGTGCGGCATGGTCGGGCTCGGGCTGCGGAGACCTGCATTCTGGCAAGCGCGGGAAGACGTGCGGCGCGGATCCGCGCCGCGCCGCCGCCTGGCGTAGGCACTTTCCTTCAGCGTCGAGAGTCCGCCACTCGCACGCCGACGGGCCCGCGAGCCCTTGTCTCGTGGCGCCGCCGCGACTATGTTGTCGGGCGTTGCACTCCAGCACGCCGACATCATCGAACGGAGGAGAGACACCATGGCAGACGACAAGACCAAGCGCGGCTCGCCGGACAGCAAGCGGCTGAACCGGAGCGAGCCGTACGAGATGGCGTATGCGCGCTCCGAGCGTGCGAGCAGAGGGCGCAAGGCAGAGGCGAACGACGCCTGGCGGGCCAAGCCGGCGGGAGCGCGAGCCACGAAGGCTGCCTCGGCAGCGGCCAAGAGCAGCCGCGCGGCGCCTGCCAAGAGCAGCCGCTCGGCGTCCGCGAAGAGCAGCCGCTCGGCGTCGCCGGCGATGAAGCGCAGCAACGAGGGTGGGTCGCGTGTGGCCGTCAAGCGGGCCACGGTACGGCCCGCGCCGAAGCCGCCGAAGCAGGAGAAGACGACCGAGAACACGGCGCCGAAGACGATGAAGGAGCCGGACGCGGTCGACCTGCTGACCGACGACCACCTCGAGGTCTCGGCCCTGTTCAAGAAGTACGAGAAGCTGATGGCGAAGGAGGCTTCGGCCGAGGACCGCCAGGCGCTCGCTCGAACGATCTGCGAGATGCTGAAGACGCACACCGCCGTCGAGGAGGAGATCTTCTATCCGGCCGCGCGCCAGGCCGGCATCGACGACGACATGCTGGACGAGGCGGACGTCGAGCATGCGTCGGCGAAGGACCTGATCGCGCAGCTGGAGTCCTCGACTCCGGACGACGATCACTACGACGCCAAGGTCAAGGTCCTCGGCGAGTACATCGCCCACCACGTCGTCGAGGAGCACACCGAGATGTTCCCGAAGTGCCGGCGGGCGGGGCTGGACCTCGTCGCCCTGCGCAACGAGATGGAGCTGCGCAAGACGATGCTTCTGCCGGGCGCGGCGGCGGCCGAGGCCGAGCCGGCGACGGAGAGCGAGTCGCCCGGGATCCTGTCCAAGATCACCGACTCGCTGTTCAGCAAGTCGCAGGGCTGAACTCAGGACTGTTGCGCCACGGCCGTCGGCGAAAGCGGGCGGCCGATCGCGGTGCTGATGAGCTCCTCGATCTCGGGCGCGCTCTTGCCGATCTTGCGCAACTGCTCGATCTCGCCTCCGAGCATGCCGATGAAGGCCCGCTCCGGGAAGGTCTCGGCGCCGAGGCCGATCGCCGAGCGCAGGGCGCATTGCGCGCGCAGGACCTCCTCGGGGGAATACATCGGCTCGACCGGCTCGCTGCCGTGCGGCACGCGCGGCGCTGCGAGCAGCTTGCCGATGTCCTCGACCAGGCGATCGGTGTCGTCGGCCTTGGCGACGAAGAGGTCGTGGTCGGCGAAGCGCTCCTCGACCCAGCGCTTCTCGACGGCGGTGTGCAGGACGATGCGGATGTCGGCCGTGCGCGCGTCGGCGCGCAGCGCCTGGCCGACCTCGATGCCGCTCATGCCCGGCATCGAGATGTCCATGACGATCATGTCGAAGGGCTTGGCCCGCGCTTCGGCGAGCGCCTGGCGACCCTCCTTGACGGGGACGACGGTGTGACCCTCGCCTTCGAGCATCAGCTTCAGCACCTCGAGCACGTCGGCGTCGTCCTCGACGATGAGGATGCGGCCGCGCGGCGTGGCATCAGGGGTCGACATGGCGGGACGCTCCGGAATGTGCACTCATCGTAGGCCGCGGGTCCGCCGCGGGCCAGCGCCGGCGCCGACACCGCGCGCAGGTCGACAGCGGATCGTGGTGCAAGACGCCACCTACCTGCCGACCACGCCGTGGCGATGCTGCTGCTAGCCTTGCCGCAGATGTCCCTCCGCGCCCTCCTGCACGAGCCGCATTTCCGTCGCGGCGCCCGCGACATGATGAGCTTCGCGCCCGGGCTCGCCGCCTGGGGTCTCGTCACCGGCGTAGCGATGACCCAGAGCGGGCTCGGCGTCGGCCTGGCGATCCTGATGTCGTTGACCGTGTATGCCGGCAGCGCCCAGCTCGCCTCGCTGCCGCTGCTCGCGTCCGGGGCGCCGATGTGGGTGATCTGGGCCTCGGCGGCCTGCGTGAACCTGCGCTTCGTGCTGTTCAGCGCGCAGTGGCGGACGTACCTCGGCCACCTCCCGCGCGGCCGCAGGCTCGCGCTCGGCTACCTGCTCGCCGACTTGAACCTGGTCATGTTCCAGAAGGCTTGGCCGAGCGGCCGGCGCGAGCCCGGTCAGGCGCGCTATGCGGCGGGCGGCGCCGTCGCCGTCTGGCTGGTCTGGCAGTCGACCTCGCTGCTCGGCATCCTGGCCTCGTCGCAGGTGCCGATGTCGTGGGGGCTCGGTTTCGCCGGGACGCTGTCGATGCTCGGAATCGCCTATGCCCTGCTCGTCGACAGGACCGCGTGGCTGGCCGCCTTCGTCGCCGCGACGGCGGCCATCGCGGCGTTCGCCCTGCCCCTGAAGCTCAACATCCTGGTGGCGATCGCCGCGGCGGTGGCCGCCGGGCTGCTGCTGGAGCAGGCCAGCCGCGCCGGCCGGGCCCTGGGCCGCACGCCGTGAGCTGGCAGTACGGCGCCGCCGCGATCCTCGGCCTGGCCGTGGTCACCTTCGTCACGCGCGGGCTGTTCCTGTTCTCGGAGCGCGAGCTCCGCTTTCCCGAGCCGCTGCAGCGGGCGCTCCAGGTCGCGCCGCTCGCCGCCATCGTCGCCGTCGTCGCGCCGGAGATCTTCCTGCGCCACGGCGAGCTCATCGGCACCTGGCGCGACGCCCGCCTCGCCGCTGCCCTCGCGGCGACGCTGTTCTATGCCTGGCGGCCCGGCGTGCTCGGCCCCTTGCTGGCCGGGCTCGCCGCGTACCTGCCGCTCCGCCTCGCGCTCGGCTGGTGACCGCTCAGGACGGGATGCCCCCGGCCATCTCCTCCATCAGCTCGGACTTGCGCGCCTCGAGCTCGGTGCCGAGCGTGGCGAGGTCCATCTTGGCCTTGCGGCACTTCTGGAACATCTCGCCCTCTTCTTCCTGGACGTGGTGGTTCACGTACTCGCCGAGCACCTTCACCTTCGCGTCGTAGAGCTCGTCCTCGGGGCTCATGCCCTTGATCTGCGCGATCAGGTCCTTCGCCGACGCATGCTCGACCTCGGCTTCGTCGAGCAGGTCGCTCTCGACCTCGGACTCGCGCGCCGCCGGATAGAAGATCTCTTCCTCGATCGTCGCGTGGACGGTCAGCATGTCGCAGATCTGCTCGGCGAGGGTCTGCCGCTCCTCGGCTTCGGCCTCGGCGTCGGCCATCTTCTCGTACTGCTTGAAGAGCTCGTTGACTTCCTTGTGGTCGGCCTTGAGCAAGGCCAGCGCGTCGCGGGCGCCGCTGCCGCCGCCGCTGGCGCGGCTCGACGACGATGACTTCTTGGCCGGCGTCTTCTTGGCCGGGGCCTTCTTCGCGGCCGTCTTCTTCGCTGCGGGCATACAGGACTCCTCTGCTCGTGGGGGTGGTGGGCAACCCGCGATCGGGCAATCAGCGTGCCGCGACCTGGCCGACGACGCCGGCCACGAACCAGTCCATGCGCTTGATGCGATCGTCGTCGAGCGCGCCCGAAGCGAGGCGCACGGTGCCCTGGTTGTCGACGAGCTTGCCGCTGAACGGCTTGAAGCGCCCGGCGACGATGGCGGCTCGATGCGTCGCCAGGGCCGAGCGCAGGTCTGCCGGCAGCTGCGCGTCGAGCGCGGCGATGTCGACCATGCCGCTGGCGATGCCGCCCCAGACGGGCTCCGCCGTCCACGTCCCCGCGAGGACACGCTCGGCGACGCGCGTGTAGAAGCCGCCCCAGCGATGGACGATGGCCGCCACCTGCGCCTCGGGCGCGTACGCGCGCATGTCGCTCGGGTAGGGAATCACGCGCACGCCTCGGGCGCGGAAGTTCGCCTGCGCCGCCTGCGCCACCGCCGGTGAGCCGCTGTGATGCGTCAGCACGTCGGCGCCCTGGTCCACCAGCGCCTGCGCCGCGTCGCGCTCGCGCGCCGGATCGAACCAGGCGTTCAGCCACAGCACCCGCACCGTGGCGCTGGGGTTGGCGGCGCGCATGCCGAGCGTGAAAGCGTTGATTCCCTGGACGACCTCGGGCACCGGAAAGCCGGCAACGTAGCCGGCACGGCCGCTCGCGCTGACCCGCCCGGCCACGTAGCCCGCGAGCCAGCGCGCCTCGTAGTAGCGCGCGTCGTAGGTCGCGAGGTTCGGCGCGCCCTTGTAGCCGCCGGCGTGCTCGAACTTGACGGCCGGGAACTCGGCGGCGACGCGCAGCGCCGGCTCGAGGTAGCCGAAGCTGGTCGCGAAGACGAGCCCCGCGCCCTGCCGCGCCAGGTCGCGCAGCACGCGCTCGGCATCCGCGCCCTCGGCGACGCCTTCGACAGCGATCGTCCGCACGCGCTGTCCGAGCGCCCGCTCCATCTCGCGCCGGCCGAGCTCGTGCTGGTAGGTCCAGCCGGCGTCGCCGACCGGCGAGACGTAGACGAAGCCGACCGTCAAGGGCTCGGCGGATCGGGAGGCAGGCGCCACCAGGGCGGCGCAGGCCGCGAGCAGCGCGCACGCGCTGCCGCGGATGAGGTTTTTCAGCATGGTTGACCTCGACATGGCCCCTGAGAGCGGACGGCGGGCGGGCGGGGGCACGCCGGCGCGGCGCCGATTGTCGCCGGGCGCTACATCCCGGTCGCGAGGAAGCCGCCGTCGACCGGGATCGTCGCGCCGGTCACGTAGGCGGCCCCCGGCGACGCGAGGTAGACCGCCGCGGCCGCCAGCTCGCCGACCTCGCCGAAGCGCCCCATCGGCACGCGCGCGAGCGCCCGCGCCTTGCGCTCCTCGCCCATGACGTCGCGGTTCAGATCGGTCAGGAAGAAGCCCGGGGCGATGGCGTTCACGCGGACGCCGCGCGCCGCCCACTCGGCGGCGAGCGTCTCGGTGAGGGCGCGCACGCCGTGCTTGCTGACGCAGTAGACGCCGTTGCGCGGGAAGCCGCGGAACGACGCCAGCGAGGCGATGTTGATCACGGCGCCGCTGCCGCGGGCCAGCATGGCCTTGCCGAAGCGGGTGCAGGCGAACCACACGCTCTTGACGTTGGTGGCCATGATCCGGTCGAAGTCGGCCTCGTCGTACGACTCGGCCGGACCCAACGTCATCACGCCCTGTGCGTTGACGAGCACGTCGGGCACGCCGACCTCGGCCTCGACCCGGGCGACGAGAGCGCTGAGCGCCGCCGAGTCGGCGACGTCGGCGGGAAAGGCCCGCGCCGCGACGCCGCGCGCGCGGAGCGCGGCGCACGAGTCCTCGAGCTTGTCGGCGCGCCGGCCGACGACGTGGACGTCGGCGCCGGCGTCGGCCAGGCCGAGCGCGATGGCCTGGCCGATGCCGCTGCCGCCGCCGATCACGAGGGCGCGGCGCTGCCGCAGGGAAAACGGGGAGTCGGCCATCGCGGTCCTTCGCAGAAGCGGCAGCAGAGCCGCGCTTCATTCTCGCCCGCGCCGACGCGCGGCTAGCGCTTGCCCGAGGCGGACCTGGCGCCGGCCCTGGCGCCCGCTCCTGTCGCGGGCTTGCCTTCGCCCTTCCCTTGTGCCTTCCCTTCCGCCTTTGCTTCCGCCTTTGCCGACGCGCTCTTGCCGGCGGCTGTGCCGGCGCGGCGCACGGGCTTGCGCTCCTTGGCGCCCGCCACTCCCGCGGCCTGATCGGACGAGGGGCCGGCCCCGGCCGCCGGCGGCGCTCGAAGGCTCGCGCGCAGCGCCGCGACGAGGTCGATCACCTGGGCGGTCGGCGCGGTGCGCGGCTCGGGCGGGTGCTCGACGACGACCTGCCGGCCGGCGATCTTCTCGCGCACGGCGGCGAGGATGCGCTCCTTCTCCTCGTCGACGTACTGGGTCGGGTCGTAGCGTTCCAGCGAGATCTGCTCGATGAGCCGGACCGCCAGCTCCAGCTCGGCAGCGCCGACCTCGACCAGGTCGATGCCGAGGTCGTCGATCGATCGCACCTCGTCGGCGTAGAGGAGCTGCTGCAGGACGAGCCCGCCCTCGACCGGGCGGATCTGCACCATGTACTGCTTGGATCGCCAGGCCCACTTCGCCAGCGCGCAGCGGCCGCTCTCGCGCATCGCCTTGCGCAGAAGCGAGTAAGGCTTGCCGCCGCGCTTGTCGGGGGCGAGGAAATATGCCTTGTCGTAGTAGATGGGATCGACGGAGTGCTCGGGAAGAAACGCGACGATGTCGATCGTCTGCCGCGCCGCCTCGGCCAGCGCCTTGAGCTCCTCGGGCTCGAAGAGGACGAACTGGCCCGGCTCGAACTCGTAGCCCTTCACCATCTCCGAGCGCTCGACGACCGCCGGCGCGGGAGCCGCGCGCTCGCTGTCGCTGCGTGGCGGCTCCGGCCGCGCCGGCGGCGGCGTCCACGTCGGCGCGGGGTGTCCTGGCTGGCGACCGCTCGGGGGCGCCGCCAGGTTCATCTCGGCCTGCGCAGCGGCGGGCGCCGCCGCCAGGCTCGGCCGCGCGGCCGGCGGGAAGGCGGAGGCTCGCCTCGGTGCGGGCGGAGGCTCGGCCGGCGCGAGCGGCTCGACTACGGTCCCGGGCTCCGTCACGTACTGCTGGCGGATGCGCCCGCCGCCGCGCGCGCGCAGCCTGAACTGGATCGCCGCCGAGCTCTCGGTCGCGGCATAGACCTTCACCGGGATCGAGACCAGGCCGAAGCTGAGCGAAAGCGAGGCGACCGAGCGCAGAGCCATGGGCGAAGATTGGATGCCCGCACTCGCCCGCCGCATCGGACGACACCCCACGTCGACGCCGGAAGACAGCGTGACGCGTGAGGCGAACGGTCGGCCCGGCTGCTCACGAGCCGGCGTCGCGCTCGCAGACGCCGACGCCTTGCCCGAGCCATGCCGTCGCGGCGGCGGCCGGCGACATCGAGCGCATCCGCTCGTCGGCGAAGAGCTCGAGCGCGACTTCCTCGAGGCTGCCCAGGTCGATCGTGCGCCAGTGCTGGCGCAACCGGCGCGCGCATTGCGCCACCCACTCCTGCTGCCTGATCTCGTCCACCGCGTCACCTGTCGAAAGGATACTGTACATCCATACAGCCGCAGGTCGGGTGGCACCGCAAGCGGTGAGGCTAATTCGCGCGACACAGAATCGGCCGAACTCAACGAGCACGCCGCGCCATGACCCAGACATCCCTGCAAAGCAAGGAAGGCCAGACCGTCCCCGACGTCGTCTTCCGGATCCGCCGCAACGGCGATTGGGCAACCGTGAGCACGGACGACCTGTTCGCAGGCAAGAACGTGATCGTCTTCTCGCTGCCGGGCGCGTTCACGCCCACCTGCTCGTCGACGCACCTGCCGCGCTACAACGAGCTCGCGCCGGTGTTCAGGGAGCACGGCATCGACAACATCATCTGCGTCTCGGTCAACGACCCGTTCGTCATGGAGGAATGGGGGCGCGACCAGGAAGCCGAGAACGTCCTGCTCCTCCCCGACGGCAACGCCGCGTTCACCGAGGCCATGGGCATGCTCGTCGACAAGAGCGACCTCAACTTCGGCAAGCGCTCGTGGCGCTATTCGATGCTGGTCCGCGACAAGGTCATCGAGAAGATGTTCCTGGAGCCGCCGAAGGAAGGCGACCCGTTCGAGGTCTCGGATGCCGACACGATGCTGCGCTACCTCGACCCGAAGGCCAGGCTGCCGGACCAGGTCGCGGTCCTCACGCGCGAAGGCTGCGCCTTCTGCGCCCGGGCCAAGCAGATGCTGAGCGAGGCCGGCTACGACTACGCCGAGCTGCCGCTGCCGCACACCATCCGCAGCAAGGCGCTCGGCGCGATCGCCAAGGCGCAGACGGTGCCGCAGGTGTTCATCAACGGCAGGCTGATCGGCGGCTCCGAGGAGCTCGACCGGTACCTGTCGGAAGCCGGCCAGCGCAAGCCCGCGTACGCGGGTTGACGCTCCGGCGGTGCCCGCGGGCCGACGAGCGGCCCCACGTGCACGCGTCGCTTCGCACCAGACGACCGCCCGTCCGACGCCCCCGGGCTCGGGGGAGTCCGCGCGGCGCGGCGTTCTCCCACAGTTCGCGCCCAGCGGAGGCAAGGGGCCGCCGCGGCGCCTGAACGGCGCTTCGACCATCGACAGAACAACAAGGTCCGACGCCATGCCATCGAAACTGCACCTCCTCGGCGCGATTGCCGCCGCCTCCCTTTTCGCCACGCCCGCCATGGCCCTCGAGCCCTGCGCCAACACCACGTTCTCGGCCTTGGCGGCGACCAGTTGCCTGGGCGCCTTCTCCGGCAACATCAACGGCAGCCAGTCCGAGCTCGACGATCTGTCGGTGTGGGGCTCGTTCTCTTATGTCGGCAAGAGCGACGACGCGTCGAACGGCCCCTTCACGAGCAACCCGAACGTGGCCGTCAACGGCACGCTGACGTTCGACACCGCCCTGACGGGCATGTTCGTCATCGGCCTGAAGGCGTCGAACGAGCACAGCTACTACCTGTTCAATGCACTGGCTCCGGTCTCCTCGCTCACCTTCGACTCGACCGCGGGCGTGGCCGTGAACGGCCGCGTTCCGCAGGACCTGTCGCATGCGAACCTGTACGCGATCACCGCGCCGATCCCGGAGCCGGAGACGTACGCGCTCCTGCTCGCCGGCCTCGGTCTCGTCGGCTTCATGTCGAAGCGCCGCAAGCCGGCCTGATCCGCGCTCGTCGACGCGAACGGCCCCGGAGCAATCCGGGGCCGTTCGCATGGCGGGTGCCGCTCGTGTCGGACGATGCATTCGTTCGACGTAGGCCGCGGCTGCGAGCGCGCTCGGGGTCTGTACACATCGGCCACGCCCTTCTACATTCCGCTCCACGCCTGCACGACCGGCACGCAGAGGCTCGCGGCGCAGGCGATCAACCGGAGCAATCACATGGCAACTGCGAAGAAGCGGACACTGATCGAACCGAAGCCCGGCGACAAGCGCTTCGTCCGGCGCAACGAGCAAGGCGAATTCAAGGAGTCCGACGACGTCGGGCGCTCGTTGGCCGCCGACGTCAAGCGCCCGGCGAAGACCGTGGCCGCACGCGGCCAGGGCGACCGCGGCGACCGGGGCGACCGGAAGGCGAACGGCGCCGCCAAGGCGGCGGCGAAGAAAGCACCGGCCCGCAAGGCTGCGGCGAAGAAGGCGAGTGCTAAGAAGGCGAGTGCGAGGAAGGCGCCGGCGAAGAAGGCTGCCGCGAAGAAGGCACCCGCGCGCAACGCGGCCGCGAAGAGCCGCTGATCGGGGGCCGGCGAGCGCTCCTCGCGGGCGCTCGCCTCCGGGCACGGCGTGCCCTGCCTCGGCGGCTCTCGCGGCGTGCCTACAGCGGCGCCGACGTCGGCGGCGCCGGCAAAGCGACGCCCGTCCCGCTCGCGAACGTGAACCAGCCCGGCGAGCGCTGCTGGCCGACGCCCGGCTTGGTCCAGTCGCAGACGCCGCTCGGAAACACCGCCTGCAGCCGCGCCTGCTGGCCGGCCGTGAACACCTTGGCGTGGTAGTCCGCATCGGCGAACGACAGCGGCTTGAGCTGGCACTTGAAGATGTCCTCGGCGAGCGGCCCGCCCGCAGCCTGGCGGGGCGAGCCCTGGAAGGTCACGGGACACGCCGGCGTGCCGAGCCCGACGTTCGCCTCCGCCTCCGCGTCGGTGGCACCGGGGGTGGTGATGCACCGGTCGCCGAGGTCGAGCGGGCGGTTGGCGATGATCTTCTCGGAGCGCGGGCGCGAGCTGGTGTCGGCTTCGACGTTGGCGAGCCACGCGTCCATCGTGAGAAACGACTTCCGCAGCTGCCCTGCCCCCGGCACCAGGCCAGGCGTGGAGGCCCAGATCACCTGGTTGTTGTGGTGTCCGTTGGCCTTGTCGAGACGCTCGCGCATGGCCCAGCTGCGCCAGTTAGCGTGGATGTCGCCGGCCGGGTTCTCGTTGCCGCGCAGGTCGATGATCGCCACCTGCGCCAGCAGCTTGGCATCGCTCAGCACGCCGTAGGTGTAGACGTTGGCGAGCGTCGACGCCTGCGCCTCGACGCGGGCCGCCGGCGGCCCCCCGGTCGAACCGCTCCAGGCGAGGTCCGGCGAGTAGCTGCCGACCCCTTCGTTGAGCTGCACGAACTGCTCGACGTCGATGGCGCCGCTCTGCAGCCCCTTCAGCCCGTACTGCACGCCGACGTTGTCGAACACCTTGTTGGCCTTGCGCGCGCCGTCGCTGTCGACGAAGGTGCCGAGCCGCCGCGCTTCATGGTCCAGCAGCGTGCAGCGGACGCCGTTCGGGCGCAGCACCGGGTCGTAGGTCAGCGCCTGCGGCCAGCCGGGGCCGCAGTTGGCGATCCGCGTCGGGTCGTACGCGGGCAGGAACGAGTTGATCCAGACCGTGCAGAACGCGGGATCGTGCCCTTCGATGGCGCGTTTCTGCGCCGTCGTCAGCGTCGAGCCGTTCGCCGTCTTGTAGTAGCGGTCGGCGAGCAGGCCGCAGTCCTTGATCTCGATCTCGATGTTGGCCTGCTCCTGGTACGAGCAGTTCGGCTGCAGGCCGTCCAGCAGCCCCGGGTAGGACCCGGCGATCGTGTGCTGCTGGATCGAGCCGCCCGAGCAGCCGCTGCCGATCGTGTAGCGGATCGGGCCGTACTGCTCGACGATGCGCTCTTTGACCATCATCATCGACTCGGCCGCCAGCAGGTGGTTGGCGTTGGTGCCGTTGTTGTTGAGCGAGGCCGACGCGACCATGTAGCCGCGCTTCAGCGCTTCATGGTTGAAGATCGTGGTGGTCGTCGTCGGCGCCTGCAGGCGGTGCGCGGCGGCGCTGGCGCCGAACACCCACAGCAGCTTGCCGTTCCAGCCCTTCTGCCGGGCGACCGGCGTGTCGGTGCTCACCGCCGGGTCGTGGAAGGTGACGAGCTCGTAGATGCCCCGGTTCATCGTGCCGCGCTCGACCCGGACGATGCTCTTCACCGTGGCGCCCCGATCGTTGGTGAAATCGGCGACGTCGGCGGACGGCGGCGGCGCGGCGGTGTCGTACGGCAGGAAGCAGGGGTCGGCGCCGGTGGTGGTGAAGGTGCAGGCGCTGCCCTGCTTGGCCTTCGGCTGATAGAAGTAGGTGTGCTTGGTCGGCGCGTTGCACTTCGCATCGGTCGGGCCCTGGTCGAGGCCGCTGGTCCGCGTCACCACCGGCGACGTGAGCGTCGTGCCCGGGACCGCCACGTCGACCGTGGCGCCGTTCGGGGTGGCGCACACCCACGGCTCGAGCTGCGGGCCGGAGATCACGGGACCGCCGCGCGGGTGGTTGGTGATCGTCAGGCTCGCGCTCCTGCCGCGACCGCTAGCGACGACCTGGTTGGCGCCCTCGACGAGCCCCGTCACGAGCCCGACCATGCGGTTGCCTGCGGCCTCGTACTGGAACGTGCTCGTCACGTTGCTGCCGTTGAGCGTGACCGCCATGTCCGAGGCCTGCACGTTGGCCGGCACCGACACGGCGACGAGCGCGTCGCCGCCGCTGACGAGATCGGCGCGGTTCGAGAGCACGGTGATCTGCGCCGTGCCGGCGGGCCCCGGATCGTTGTCGTCATCGTCGCCGCCGCCGCCGCAGGCGGCGAGGATGGCCGCCGCACTCGCGGCGAGGAGGCCGGCCTGCAGCCGGAAAGAGGTGTCTCGCATCGCTGTCTCCTGGGTGATCCGGCTGCGGCGCGACCGCGGGTGCGGCCCTCCACGGCAGAGGGACATGACGAGCCCGCAAGAATCGGCACCGGCCTTTGCAGGCTGGCCTGTGAAATTCATTCTGGACTCGGCTCGAGGACGACTCTGTACGCACGCGGACATTCCGAGGCAGGGGTGACCCGGGCTCGATGAAGAACGGCACGAAGCCCCTCGGCGAGGTGCTCGAGGAAGCGCCGTGGATGCGCTTCCTGCCGGCCGCGGCCCGCGAGCGCGTCAAGGCCGATGCCTACGCATCGCTTCACGGCGTCAAGGATCTGGTGGCCCGAAAGGGCGAGCCGGTGCACGCGTGGATCGGCGTCGCCGAGGGGCTGCTCAAGGCGACGGACATCGTGGGTAGCGGCAAGGGCGTGATGTTCAACGGCATCCCCGCCGGCGCCTGGGTCGGCGAGGGCTCGGTGATCAAGCGGGAGCTGCGCCGCTACGACCTCGTGGCCATCCGTCCAAGCCGGATCGTGCACGTGCCGCGGGCCACCTTCCGCTGGCTGCTCGAGACGAGCTTCGAGTTCAACCGCTTCGTCATCGAGCACCTGAACGAGCGCCTGAGCCAGTTCATCGCGATGGTCGAGACCGAACGTCTGTCGGACCCCTGCGCGCGCGTCGCCCGGGCCGTCTCCGGCCTCTACAACCCGGTCCTGTACCCGGGCCTGGGGCCCTTCCTCCAGGTCTCGCAGGAGGAGCTCGGCGACGTCGCCGGGCTGTCGCGGCAGCGGACCAACGCCGCCATCAAGCGACTCGCCGTGGCCGGCCTGGTGCGGCCGGCCTACGGCGGCCTGTTCATCGTCGACCTGCCCGGGCTGCGCGCCTACCGCTCGGACTGATCTCCGGCCGCGCCCAGCCAGTCCTTCAGGTCGGCGGCGAGCCGGACCAGGTCGGCCTCCCGGGTGTACATCATGTGGCCGGCGTCGTAGTAGCGGTGCGTGACCCGCGCCAGCACCTCGGCCGGTGCGTCGAGCTGCGCCAGCGACCAGTCGGTGGCGCTGTAAGGCGTGCCCAGGTCGTAGCGGCCGCTGGCGACGAAGACCTTCATGTGCGGGTTGCGACGCATGGCCCGCGCCAGGTCGCGGCTCGTGCTGGCGAAGCTGTTGCCCTTGTCCTCGCCGCGGTTCCAGTTCCAGCCCTTGTGCGTGTCCTGCGAGAGCACCTCGTAGCGCGTGTCCGTGGCCATGCCGAGCTGCTCGCCGAAGTAGGCCATCGCCGCCATGGTGTAAGGCGCCGCGTACGCCTCGATCCCCGGGTCGAACTCCCATTCGCGCGTGCGGCTCGCCGCCATCGGGCCGGTCGAGCGCGCCTCGAGCCGGCCGACGATGCGCCTCTGCGGCCGGAGCGCCTCGAAGAAATAGGTCTGGTCGGCGATTCGCAGGTTCTTCTCCTCGACGAGCGGCTGCGGCAGGCCGGTCAGCTCGGCGATGCGGCGCGCGACGCGGCTGCGCCGCTTCCCGTCGAGGCGCGCGCCGGCGTGCAGCGCCGAGGCGTACTCCTCGTCGACGAAGGCTTCGGCGGCGGCGCGCGCCGCCTCAGCCGAGCCGGCGAGCTCGCCCTTCAGCAGGCCGTGGTAGTGCGAGGCGTTGGCGAATGCCGGCAGGAAGAGCGCGTAAGGCAGGTCGTTCGCCGGTGCGAAGACGATGCTCTGCAGGTCCATGGCGCACGACACCAGGATCAGCCCGGACAAGGCGACACCGGCGCTGAGCAGCTTGTCGGCCATGGCCGCGCCGCGCGTGGTGCCGTAGCTCTCGCCCGCCAGGTAGACCGGCGAGCTCCAGCGCTTGTGCCGCGTCAGCCAGGTGCGCACGACGTCCGTCACCGCCGTCACGTCGCCGTCCACCGAGAGCAGCTTCTTGCGCGCCTCCTCGCCGGCCGCGATCGACCAGCCGGTGTGCGGCGGGTCGATGAAGACCAGGTCGAAGTGCTCGAGCCAGCTGTGCGGGTTGTCGGCGACGGTGTACGGCGCTGCCGGCATGCTGCCGTCGTCGGGCACGACCACCCGCTTCGGGCCGAGCGCGCCCAGGTGCAGCCAGATCGAGGCCGAGCCCGGCCCGCCGTTGAAGGCGAAGCAGACCGGGCGATCGCGTGCGCCGACAGCGTCGGCGACGTAGTGCGTCGTCATCACCGCGGCGACGGGCTCGCCGGGCGCGCCGTCGAAGCCTTCGGCGAGCACCGGCAGGAACGCCGCCTCGACCGTGTAGTCGACGGCCTTGCCGCCCAGCCGGATCGAGCCCGTGCCGGCGCTCGCCGCCTGCGCGACGAGCTTGTCGACGCGATCGCGCAGCTTGCGGTCGGTGTCCTTGGCGTCTTCGGCGGCGGGCTTCGCGGGATCCGGCATCGGCTGGCTCGGCGGGGCGGGAGCGCAGTCTAGCCGCGGCTCCGCGACTCAGGCGATCGCCGTCGCGAGCGCTGCGGCGCGTCGGCCGCCGGTGAGCAGGAAGTAGCCGTAGCCGACCGCCATCAAGGCCACGAACACGGCGGCGACGAGGGGGTTGAAGTACATCATCGTGCCCAGGCAGACCACCGCGGCGAAGAGCGCGAAGGCCGGGAAAAACGGATAGCCCGGCGCGGCGAACGGCCGCTTCAGGCCCGGCTCGGTGACGCGCAGCCGGAACAGGCTGGCCATGCTCAGGATGTACATGACGATGGCGCCGAACACCGACATCGTCACGATGTTGGCGGTCAGCGACTGGCCGCCGAAGGTGACGAGCTGGTCGCTGAAGATCGCCGCCACGCCGACCACGCCGCCGGCCAGGATGGCCATGTGCGGCGTCTGCAGGCGCGGGTGGATCCGGCCGAGGACCTCGGGCAGGTAGCCGGCGCGGGACAGCGCGAAGATCTGCCGCGAGTACCCGATGATGATCCCGTGGAAGGAGGCGACCAGGCCGAACAGGCCGAGCCACACCAGCATGTGCAGCCAGCCGCTGTTCTCGCCGACGACGATCTTCATCGCCTGCGGCAGCGGGTCGTTGATGTTGGCGAGCCTCGTCCAGTCGCCGACGCCGCCGGCGAAGACCATCACGCCGAGGGCAAGCGCCACCAGCGTCAGGATGCCGCCGATGTAGGCGATGGGGACCGAGCGCTGCGGGTTCTTCGCCTCTTCCGCAGCCATGGCCACGCCCTCGATGGCCAGGAAGAACCAGATCGCGAACGGGATCGCGGCGACGATCCCGGGCAGCGCCGCGGCACCGAACGCGTCGCTGCCGGCCCAGCCGCCCTTGGCGAAGTGGGCGAGCGAGAAGCCCGGCGCCACGACCCCCATGAACACGCACAGCTCGAAGATCGCGACAAGAGTGACGGCGAGCTCGAAGCTGGCCGCGATCGTCATGCCGGCGATGTTCAGGCCCATGAAGACCAGGTAGGCGCCGAAGGCAACCCATTTCGGCTCGAGGGCCGGGAACTGCACGTTGACGTAGGCGCCGATGGCCAGCGCGATCGCCGGCGGCGCGAACAGGAACTCGACCAGGGTCGCGAAGCCGGCGAGGTAGCCGCCGGTCGGCCCGAAGGCGCGCCGGCTGTATTCGAAGGGTCCGCCGGCGTGCGGCATGGCCGTGGTCAGCTCGGTGAAGCTGAAGATGAAGGTGGTGTACATGAGGGCCACGAAGGCCGACGTGACGAGGAAGCCCAGCGTTCCTGCCGACGCCCAGCCGTAGCTCCAGCCGAAGTATTCGCCCGAGATGACCAGCCCGACGGCGATGCCCCAGAGCTGGAAGGTGCCGAGGGTTTTCGGCAGCGTGCGGGCGGTGGTTGTTGTCATAGACGCGCTCCCTCGGCGGTCCTGGCCGCGATGCGGGATCATGCCGGCTTCGCCGCCCTTTGAGGACCCCGTTGAGCCACGCCGGCACGACCGACCCGCTGCTCACGGCGCCCATCGTGCCGACGCTCCTGCGCTTCGCGCTGCCCAACATGGTGGCCATGCTGGCGGCGGCGCTGGCGGCGATCGCCGAGACCATGTACGTCGGCCGCTTCGGCGTCGCGGCGCTCGGCGGCATGGCGCTGGTGTTCCCGATCGTCATGCTGCAGACCATGCTGTCGGGCGGCGCCATGGGCGGCGCCGTGTCATCGGCGGTGAGCCGTGCCCTCGGCGCCGGCGATCCCGCACGCGCCGCCGCCCTGGCCGTGCACGCGACCTGGATTGCGATCGGCGCCGGACTCGCCACCTCGCTGCTCATGCTCGCCTTCGGCCGCCACCTGTTCGAGGCTCTCGGCGGCCGCAGCGAGGCGCTGGCGCAGGCCCTCGCCTATTCCAACGTCGCCTTCGTCGGCTCGATCGGGCCCTGGCTGATGAACACCTTCGCCTCGGTCATCCGCGGCTCCGGCAACATGAAGGTGCCGTCGGCGACCTTTCTCGTGGTCTCGGCCGCGCAGGTGGTGATCGGCGGCGCGCTCGGCCTCGGCTGGGGTCCCTTGCCGCGGCTCGGCATGGCCGGCGTCGCCGCCGGCCAGGTGATCGCCTTCGCGGCCGGCGCGATGTTCCTCTTCGCGCACCTGCGCTCGGCAAGGCGCGCATCCCCCTGCCCTGGGCCAGCACGCCGTTGCGGCCCGAGCTGCTCGGCGCCATCCTGCGCGTGGGCGCGATCGCCTGCCTGTCGCCGCTGCAGACGGTGCTGACGATCCTGATCCTCACCGGGCTCGTCGCCCGCTTCGGCACCGACGCGCTCGCCGGCTACGGCATCGGCGCCCGGCTCGAGTTCCTGCTCGTGCCCCTGGCATTCGCCATCGGTGTCGCGTCGGTGCCGCTGGTCGGCATGGCGATCGGCGCCGGGCACGTCGCGCGGGCCCGCCGCGTCACCTGGATCGCCGCGACGCTGGCCGGGGCGCTGCTCGGCGCGCTGGGTCTCGTCGTCGCGGTCGCGCCGGGCCTCTGGAGCCGGCTCTTCACCGACGAGCCCAGCGTGCTGGCTGCCGCCGCCAGCTACTTCCGCTGGGCCGGCCCCTGCTATGCGCTGTTCGGCTTCGGGCTCTGCCTGTATTTCTCGTCGCTCGCCGCCGGCCGGGTCGGCGGGCCGGTGCTCGCCGGCACGCTCCGCCTCGCCGTCGTCGCCGTCGGCGGCTGGATGCTGGCGAGCGCGGCGGCGCCGGCCTGGACCATCTTCGCGCTGGTCGCGGCGGCGATGGCCGCGTACGGGCTGGCAACCTGGCTCGTCGTCTGGCGCGCCGACTGGCGCCCGGCCGGCATCCGCGCCGGCGCCATGCTGCCGGCGGGCGCGGCGCCGCCGGGGCGCGCCGCGCCGCGCTGACGCCGGCGCCCGGGGCGGCCTACGCGGCGACCGACTCGCCGACCAGCCCCTTCACGCGGGCGACGATCGCCGCCGCCTGCGGCACCGCGGCCTGCTCGAGAACCCAGCTCGCCGCAACGGGCGCGTCGGCGCCGGTGAGCCGCGCGACGGGCGCCTTCAGCTCGGCGAACGCGTGCTCGGCCACGTGCGCCGCGATCTCCGCGCCGACGCCGCAGAGGCCGTTCGCCTCGTGCACCACGACCAGCCGGCCGGTCTTGCGCACCGAGCGCAGGACCGTCGCCGTGTCGAGCGGCTTCAGGGTGCGCAGGTCGACAACCTCGGCGCTGATGCCGTCGGCGGCCAGCGACTCGGCGGCCTGCAGGCAGTGGCCGACGGTCTTCGCGTACGAGACGAGCGTGACGTCGCGACCGGCGCGCGCCACGGCGGCCTGGCCGAGCGGCACGACGTGCTCGCCGGTCGGGACCCCGCCGGGCACGTAGCCGAGCGCCAGGTCCATGAAGAAGAGCACCGGGTTGTCGTCGCGGATCGACGCCTTGAGCAGGCCCTTGAAGTCGGCCGCGTTCGCCGGCATCACGACCTTCAGGCCGGGCGCGTGCACGAACATCGCCTCGAGGTTGTGGTTGTGCTGGCCGCCGACGCCCCAGCCGGCGCCGCTCATCGCGAGCACGACCAGCGGGAAGCTGAACTGGCCGCCGGAGAGGTAGCGCAGCTTGCCGGCGCTGTTGATGAGCGCGTCCATCGACAGGGTCAGGAAGGGCGCGAAGAGCAGGTCGACGATCGGGCGGAGCCCCATCGCCGCCGCGCCCACCGCGGTGCCGGCGATGATGGCTTCGGCCAGGGGCGTGTTGCGAACGCGCTCGGCGCCGAACTCGGCGAGCAGCTCCGGGCGCTTGGTCGCGACGCCCTCGCCGAACATGACGACGCGCGGGTCGAGGCGCATCTCCTCGGCGATGGCTTCGGCCACCGCTTGCTGGACGATCAGGGTGTTCATGGCGTGCACGTTGTTGATGGCATTCACGGCGGGTGGTCCTCGATCAGGCGTAAACGTCGGTCGTGAGCTCGCGCGGGTCGGGCCACGGCGAGCTTTCGGCGAACTGCAGCGCGGCGGCGATGGTCGCGGCGGCGCGGTCGCGGAAGTGGGCGAGCTCGGCCGGGCCGATCACCTTCTCGGCGAGCAGCCGGTCGGCGGCGCGCGCGATCGGATCGCGGCCCTTCCAGGCGGCGAGCTCGGCAGGGTCGACGTAGGCCTGGTCGTCGGGCTCGAAGTGGCCGCGCTGGCGATAGGTCACGAGCTCGAGGAAGCGCGGCCCGCTGCCGGTCCGGATCTGCGCCACCGCGTCGAGCGCGGCGGCATGCACCGCCTCGACATCGTTGCCGTCGAGCACCGTGGTCGGCAGGCCGTGGCCGGCGGCCCAGGCGGCGATCCGGCCGCCGGCGAGGCCGGCGGCCGACGGCGGGTCGGCCGGCATCGTCTCGCGGCGGGCGACGAAGGCCTGCCACTGGTTGTTCTCGCAGACGAAGAGGAGCGGCAGCTGCCAGGCGACGGCGAGGTTGATGGCCTCGTGGAAGATGCCTTCGCAAGCCGCGCCGTCGCCGAAGAACACCGCCGTCACCGCACCGGCCTCGCCCTGCCCCATCTTCTGCGCCAGGGCCACGCCCGGGGCCAGCGACAGCTCGCCGCCGACGATGGTGGACGTGAGGACGACGCCGAGCTCGGCGGCGGAGATGTGCAGCGAGCCGCTCTTGCCCTTGCAGTAGCCGTCGGTGCGGCCGAGCACCTCCGCCATGAGGCGGCCGATGTCGGCGCCGCGCGCGATCAGGTGGCCGGCGCTGCGGTGGTTGGTGAGGATGCGGTCGCGCGCTTCGAGCGCCCGCACGACGCCGACGGCGGCGGCTTCCTGGCCGACGGACGTGCAGGTGCCGGGCCGGGTGGGTGTCGCGCGCGCTGCCAGCGCCTCTTCGTAGGCGCGGATCAGGAGCATCGCCTCCAGCATCGAGAGGCGGCGGGTGGCTTCGGTGGGTGTCATCGGTAAATCCTTGCGTGGGAGTGCGGCATCGATCGCCGAGCCGCCACTCTAGACAGCGGGCTCGCGACCGGCATGACCCGGAAGAGCCATTTGCCGGGCGTCGACGGGCCACGCTCGGGCATATGCCTTGCCGCTCGACGCGCGAGTCGTTGCGCCGCAACGCCAACCCCGCAAGGAGGCCCCATGGCCGAAATGTTCGAAAACGCCGACCTCGAGGACCTCGACGACGACGAGGAGTCCGAAGGCGACCAGGACGCCGTCTCGCTGCTCTCGGCCGACCATGCCGAGGTCAAGCAGATGTTCGAGAGCTACAAGCAGCTCGTCGAGGAGGATGCCGACGACGAGGAGAAGCGCGAGCTCGCCGAGCAGATCTGCCTGGCGCTCACCGTGCACGCCGACATCGAGGAGGAGATCTTCTATCCGGCGATGCGCGAGTCGATCGACGACGACCTCGCCCTCGACGAGGCCGAGGTCGAGCACGCCGCGGCGAAGGACCTGATCCTGCAGATCCAGGGCATGGACCCGGGCGACGCGCTGTACGACGCCAAGGTCCTCGTCCTCGGCGAGTACGTCGAGCACCACGTCGAGGAAGAGGAGAGCGAGATCTTCCCCGCGGCAGAGAAGTCGGGCGTCGACCTCGAGGCGCTCGGCGCGGAGCTCGCGGAGCGCAAGCAGGAGCTGCTGGGCGCTGCCGAAGAAGAGTAGGGGGCGCGAAGCGGCGCTCGCCGCGCGGCGGGCGCCTCGGTTCCCGAGCGGCAGGCCGGCGACGCCGCGCCTGCCCCTCCTCAGCGCTGCGGATCCTCGCCGCGCTGCGGCGGCCGCAGCCGGGGCGGCACGACGCCGCGCTTGCGGATCTTCAGGTTCAGCATCTCGACGGCCACCGAGAAGGCCATCGCGAAGTAGACGTAGCCCTTCGGCACGTGCACGCCCAGGCCCTCGGCGATCAGGACCACGCCGATCACGACCAGGAACGAGAGCGCCAGCATCTTGATCGTCGGGTGCGCCGACACGAACCGGCCGATCGCCCCGGCGAAAAGCATCATCAGCGCGACCGAGGCGATGACCGCCCCGATCATGATCTCGATCTCGTCGACCATGCCCACCGCGGTGATGATCGAGTCGAGCGAGAAGACCATGTCGATGATCATGATCTGGACGATGACGGCCGAGAAGGTGTGGCCCAGGGTGCGCACGTGATGCTCTTCGTCGCCGACCATGGCCTGGTGGATCTCGCCCGTGCTCTTCCAGATGAGGAACAGGCCGCCGCCGAGAAGGATGAGGTCTCGTCCCGAGATCTCCTGCGCGAGCACGGTGAACAGCGGCGCCGTGAGGCCGATGAGCCACGACAGCACCAGCAGCAGGCCGATCCGCATGAACATGGCCATGAACAGGCCGATGCGGCGGGCCCTGGTGCGCTGCGCCTCCGGCAGCTTGTCGACCAGGATCGAGATGAAGATGATGTTGTCGATGCCGAGGACGAGCTCGAGCGCGACCAGGGTCAGGAAGGCGATCCACGCCTGTGGATCGCTGAGCAGCTCCATCATCGGAAGTCGGCGAAGGCCGCGTCGAGCCGTTCCGCCATCGAGCGCTTGCGCGCCGCGTCGACGAAGCTGGCCTCGAAGCTGTTCGCCGCCAGCCGGTAGGCCTCGGCGGCGCCGAGCCGCGGCAGGGCCGCGAAGGCCTCGACGAAGTTGTCGTTGATGTAGCCGCCGAAATACGCCGGGTCGTCCGAGTTGACGGTCGCCTTCAGCCCGGCGGCGAGCAGATCGGCGAGGTTGTGCTCGGCGAGGGCATCGAACACGCGCAGCTTCAGGTTCGAGAGCGGACAGACGGTCAGCGCCACGCCCTCGCGCGCCAGGCGCTCGACCAGCGCCGGGCTCTCGACGCAGCGCACGCCGTGGTCGATGCGCTCGGCACGCAGGACGTCGAGCGCACTCTCGATGTAGGAAGGCGGGCCCTCCTCGCCGGCGTGGGCGACGCGGCGCAGGCCGAGCTCGCCGGCGCGCGCGAAGACGCGCTCGAACTTCTCGGGCGGGTGGCCGCGCTCGCTGCTGTCGAGGCCGACGCCGATGAAGTGCTCGCGGAAGGGAAGCGCCTCGTCGAGGGTCGCCAACGCCTCGTCCTCGCTGAGGTGGCGCAGGAAGCAGAGGATGAGCGCGCTCGTGACGCCGAGCTCGCGCTCGGCGCGGGCGCAGGCGGTCGCCAGGCCGCGGACCACCGTCGCCATCGGCACGCCGCGCCCCGTGTGCGTCTGCGGGTCGAAGAAGACCTCGGCGTGGACGACGTGGTCGGCCGCGGCGCGGCCGAAGTACGCCATCGCCATGGCCTCGAAGTCGCTCTCGTCCTGCAGCACGCTGGCCCCGGCGTAGTAGATGTCGAGAAAGCTCTGCAGGTCGGTGAAGGCGTAGGCGGCGCGCAGCGCCTCGACGCTGGCGTAGGCAAGCGGGATGCCGTTCTTGCGGGCGAGGGCGAAGATGAGCTCCGGCTCGAGCGAGCCCTCGATGTGGATGTGCAGCTCGGCCTTGGGCATGGCGCGCAGCAGTGCCGGCAGGCGCTCGCGCGGGATGGCAGCGAAGTCCATGGTCGTCGAACGGTGGGCCGTGCAGGACGGGCCGGACCCGCCCTGCGCGTCAGGACTACTTCTTCTCGCCCCCCGGGACCTTGCCTTCGACGCCGTTGACGAAGAAGTTGATGCCGCGCATGAACTTGTCGTCGGCGTTGGTCCCCGCGGCGACCATTTCCTTGCCGTCGTTGCCGGTGATCGGACCCTTCCAGATGACGAAGCTGCCGTCCTTCAGGCCGCTCTTCACCGTCTCGACCTTGGCCCGGATGTCGGCCGGCACCTTGTCGGAGATCGAGACCATGTCGATCGCCCCTTCCTTGACGCCCCACCAGGTGTCGCTGTTGCCCTTCCAGCTGCCGTCGAGCGCCTCGCGCGTCGCCTTGATGTAGTACGGCGCCCAGTTGATGATCGCCGAGCCGAGGTGCGCGTTCGGCGAGTACGCCGTCATGTCGCTGTCCCAGCCGAAGGCGTACTTGCCGGCCTTGCCCGCCGTCTGCAGCACGGCCGAGGAGTCGGTGTTCTGCATCAGCACGTCGGCGCCCCCGTTGAGCAGCGACTGCGCCGCCTCGGTCTCCTTGGGCGGGTTGAACCACTCGTTGACCCAGACCACGCGGGTCTTGATCTTCGGATTCACCGACTGCGCGCCCATGGTGAAGCTGTTGATGTTGCGGATCACCTCGGGGATCGGGATCGAGCCGACGACGCCGAGCGTGTTCGACTTCGTCATCGCGCCGGCGATGATGCCGGCCATGTAGGCGCCCTCGTAGGTGCGCGAGTCGTAGGTGCGCATGTTCTCGGCCTGCTTGTAGCCGGTGGCGTGCTCGAACCTCACGTCCTTCATGTCGGCGGCGACCTTCAGCATCGGCTCCATGTAGCCGAAGGTGGTGCCGAAGATGAGCTTGTTGCCCTGCCCGGCCATGTCGCGGAACACGCGCTCGGCGTCGGCCGCCTCGGGCACCTTCTCGACGAACGACGTCTGCACGCGCGCGCCGAACTCCTTCTCGACCGCCTTCCTGCCGTTGTCGTGGGCGAAGGTCCAGCCGCCGTCGCCGACCGGGCCGACGTAGGCGAAGGCGATCTTCAGCGGGCCGCTCGCCGCCGCGGCCGGCGCCGAGGCGCCGACCGTGGTCGACGACGTCGTCGTGGTGGTCGTGGTCGTCGATCCCGCCGGCGCCGTCGTGGTGGTCGTCTTCTCTTCGCGGCTGCAGCCGGCCAGAGCCGCCACGGCAGCGACAGCGCCCCAGCCGGCAAGTTGGACGAAGGACCGTTTCGTGAGTCGAGTCATGCGGGGCTCCAGTGAATGACGTGGCCGGGGTGCGAGGGATTATCCGGGGAAGAAAGGCTTGCCGATCGAGGCCGGCATGTTGATGCGGATGAACGCCGCGTTGCGCGAGATGAGGACGAGCACGACGATCGTCGCCAGGTACGGCAGCATGGTCAGGAACTGGCTCGGCAGCTGCACGCCCTGGCCCTGCAGCTGCAGCTGCAGCATGGTGACGCCGCCGAACAGGTAGGCGCCGAGCAGCACGCGCGCCGGCCGCCAGGTCGCGAAGGTGGTCAGCGCCAGCGCGATCCACCCCTTGCCGGCAGTCATCCCCTCGACCCAGAGGTGCGTGTAGACGACCGAGATGTAGGCACCGGCGACGCCGCACAGCGCGCCGCCGACGACGACGGCGGCGAGGCGGATGCGCCGCACCGGGTAGCCGAGCGCGTGCGCCGACTCCGGCGATTCGCCGATCGCCCGCAGCACCAGCCCGGCGCGCGAGCGGTACAGGAACCAGGCGATCGCTGCCGTCAGCGCGATGGCGATGTAGATCATCGGGTGGTGCCTGAAGAAGGCCGGGCCGACGAAGGGCAGGTCGGCAAGCAGCGGCACCTGGAAGACGTTGTGTTCCCCGAGCTTTTCCTGCGTGTAGCGGATGCCGACGAAGGCCGAGAAGCCGGCGCCGAAGAGGCTCAGCGCCAGGCCGGTCGCGTACTGGTTGGTGTTGAGCCAGATGACGAGGACGCCGAACGCCGCCGCGAGCGCCGCGCCGGCGAGCGCCCCGGCGCCGAAGGCGAGCCAGTCGTTGCCGGTGTGCACCGCGGTGGCGAAGCCGGCGATCGCCGCCACCAGCATCATCCCCTCGGCGCCGAGGTTGACGATGCCGGCGCGCTCGTTGATGAGCAGGCCGAGCGCAGCGAACGCGAGCACGGTGCCCGAGTTGAGCGTCGCGGCGAGGAGGAGCGCGACGCTGTCCATCAGCTCGCTGCCGTGTCGGCGAGCGGCCGCGGGGTGGCCGCGGCGCGGGTCGCGCGCGCCGACTGCCAGCGCAGTCGATAGTGGATCAGCGTGTCGCAGGCGAGCAGGGTGAAGAGCAGCAGGCCCTGGAACACGCCGGTCAGCGACTTCGGCAGGCCGAGGCGCGACTGCGCCAGCTCGCCGCCGATGTAGAACATGCTCATCAGGATCGCCGAGAAGACGGTGCCCACCGGGTGCAGCCGGCCGACGAAGGCGACGATGATCGCCGCGAAGCCGTAGCCGGCAGGAACATGCGGCGTCAGCTGGCCGAGCGGGCCGGCGACCTCGAGGCCGCCGGCGAGGCCGGCCATGCCGCCCGAGAGCAGCAGCGCGCTCCAGAGCGCCTTCCGCGACGAGAAGCCGGCGTAGCGCGCCGCCGCTGGCGCCAGGCCGCCGACCTGCAGCTGGAAGCCGGCGTAGGTGCGAAAGAGGAGGACCCAGAAGGCAGCGACGCAGGCCAGCGCGATCAGCACGCCGACGTTGACGCGAAAGCCGGCGAAGAGCTTGGGCACCTGCGTCGACTTGAGGAAGGTGATGGTCTGCGGGAAGTTGTAGCCCTGCGGATCCTTCCACGGGCCGTAGACGAGGTAGTTGAGCAGCTGCCCGGCGACATACACCAGCATCAGGCTGACCAGGATCTCGTTGGCGTTGAAGCGGTCGCGCAGCAGCGCGACGATCGCCGCCCAGGCCATGCCGCCGGCCACCCCGGCCAGCAGCACCGGGACGAAGAACCAGCCGCCGGTCGACGCCGTCGCCTGCATGGCGACACCGCTGGCAAAGATCGCGCCGACGATGAACTGTCCCTCGGCGCCGATGTTCCAGACGTTGGAGCGGAAGCAGACGGCCAGGCCGAGGGCGATGAGGAGGAGCGGCGTCGCCTTCACCGCGAGCTCGGTCAGCGCGTAGAAGCTCTTCACCGGCTCGACGAAGAAGACCGCCAGGCCGCCCACCGGGTCCTTGCCGAGGAGCATGAAGAGGACCGTGCCGATGACGACCGTGATCGCCAGCGCGATCAGCGGCGAGGCCACGGACATCGCCCGCGACGGCTCCGGACGCGCTTCGAGCTTCAGCATGCGGCCTCGGCCCGCGGCCAGAGCCCGCTCATCCACTCGCCGATCTGCTCGACGGTGGCCTCGACCACGGGGATGCTCGGCGAGACGCGGCCCTGGGCGATGACGACGAGGCGGTCGCAGATCTCGAACAGCTCGTCGAGCTCCTCGCTCACCACGAGCACCGCACAGCCGTTGTCGCGCAGCGCCAGGAGCTCGGCGCGGATCTGCGTCGCCGCGCCGACGTCGACGCCCCAGGTCGGCTGCGAGACGACGAGCAGCTTCGGGTCGGCGTCGATCTCGCGGCCGACGATGAACTTCTGCAGGTTGCCGCCGGAGAGGCTCTTGGCCGCCGACTCCTGGCCGCCGGCCTTGACGTTGAAGCGGCGGATGAGCGCCTCCGCGAGCGCGCGCACGTCGCCGACGCGCAGCCAGCCGGCGGCAGTGACGGCGCGGGTTCGCGTCAGCAGCGTGTTCTGCGCCAGCGACAGCGTCGGCACGGCGCCACGGCCGAGCCGCTCCTCGGGAACGAAATGCAGGCCGCCGCGCCGGCGCAGGCGCGGCGACTGGCGGGAGATGTCGCCGTCGAAGAGGCTGATCGAGCCGGCCGGCGCGCGCGGGTCCTCGCCCGAGATCGCCGCCATCAGCTCCTGCTGGCCGTTGCCGGAGACCCCGGCGATGCCGACGACCTCACCGGCGCGGACCTCGAACGACACCTTCTCCAGGGTCGTGCCGAACGGGTCTTCCTTGGCCAGCGACAGATCGCGCACGGCGAGGACCACCGGGCCCGGACGCGAGGCGCGGTGCTGCAGCTGCGGCGGCTCGGCGCCGATCATCAGCCGCGACAGGCTGGCGTTGGTTTCCTTGGTCGGGTCGACCTCGCCCGTCACCTTGCCGCCGCGCAGCACCGTGCAGTGGTGGCAGAGGGCGCGGATCTCGTCGAGCTTGTGCGAGATGTAGAGGATCGAGCAGCCCTCGGCGGCGAGCTTCCTCAGGGTGACGAAGAGCGTCTGCACCGCCTGCGGGGTCAGCACCGAGGTGGGCTCGTCGAGGATGAGCAGGCGCGGCGAGGTCATGAGCGCGCGCACGATCTCGACGCGCTGCCGCTCGCCGACCGACAGCGTGTGCACGGGCCGCAGCGGGTGCACGTCGAGGCCGTACTCGGCGGCGACCTTCGTGATGCGCGCCGACACCTCGGCGAGCGACAGCGACTTGTCGAGGCCGAGCCACACGTTCTCGGCGGCAGTCAGGGTGTCGAACAGGCTGAAGTGCTGGTAGACCATGCTGATGCCGAGGGCGCGCGCCTCGGCCGGCGAGGCGATCTGCACCGGCCGGCCGTCCCAGCGGATCTCGCCCGCGTCGGGCCGGACCGCGCCGTAGATGACCTTCATGAGCGTCGACTTGCCGGCGCCGTTCTCACCGAGCACGGCGTGGATCTCGCCGGGCGCGACGCGCAGGCCGACCCGGTCGTTGGCGAGCACCCCGGGGTACTGCTTGCTGATGTCGACGAGCTCGAGGCGAAGCATCGAAGGTCAGACTGGAGTCGCGTGGCGGGAAGGCGCGGCCAAGCCGCCGATGGATCGATCGTAGTGCGGGCGGCCGGCCACCCACGCCTGCACCAGGTTGCGCTCGTCGCCGAGCGTCATCCAGGCGAACAGGCGCTCATGCAATGTGCGGGCCACCTCGTGCCGGCGCAGCGGCACCGGCCCGACGGCGGGATCCCAGACGCAGACGTCGGCCATGCGCCCCGGCTCAAGGGTGCCGATCTCGCCGCCGAGTCCGAGCGCTTCCGCCGCCCCGCGGGTCGCCGCGTGCAGCGCCTTCCAGGCGGTGAGCCGTTCGCCGGCCAGGGCCTGCACCTTGTAGGCGTCGGCCATGTTGCGCAGGAGCGAAAGGCTGGTGCCGCCGCCGACGTCGCTGGCGAGGCTGACCTCGACCCCGGCGGCCTCGGCGACGCGCCAGCCGAAGAGGCCGCTGCCGAGGAAGAGATTGGATGAGGGCGAGTGCGCGATCTGCGCGCCGGCGTCGTGCAGCGCCGCGCGGTCGGCGTCGTCGAGCCAGATGCCGTGCGCGAACACGCTCCTGGCGTGCAGCAGTCCGGTGCGCGCGTAGACGTCGAGGTAGCTGCGCGCCTCGGGAAAGAGCTCGTGCACCCAGCGCACCTCGCCGCGGTTCTCGGCCAGGTGCGTCTGCATGTAGAGGCTCGGGTCGTCGCGGCAGAAGCGGCCGGCCAGCGCCAGCTGCCCGGGCGAGCTGGTCGGCGCGAACCGCACCGTCACGGCATAGGCCAGGCGCGCCCGGCCGTGCCACCGGACGATGAGCCGGCGCATGTCGCGCTCGGCCGAGTCGACGGTGTCGACCAGGTCGGCGGGCGCGTTGCGATCCATCAGCACCTTGCCGGAGACGATGCGCATGCCGCGGGCCTCGGCCGCGGCGAACAGCGCATCGACCGAGCCGGCGTGGACGGTCGGGAACACCACCGCCGCCGTGGTGCCGTGCGCGACAAGCGCGTCGAGGAAGAGCGCCGCGGCGCCGTCGGCGTGGGCGACGTCGGCATGGCGCGCCTCGGCCGGATAGGTGTGCGTCGTCAGCCAATCGAGCAGCTCGGTGCCGTAGCTCGCCATGACGTCGATCTGCGGGCTGTGCACATGGGTGTCGATGAAGCCGGGCATGATGAGGCGGCCGGCGTGGTCGATGCGCTCGAACTCGGGGCCGGGCGCCTCGCGCTGCACGGCGACGATGCGGCCGCCGTCGACGAGCAGCCAGTGCCCGGGCCGGTACCGCAGGGCGGCCGGCTCGACGTCGCCCCAGGTCGGCGCCGCGGTGAAGTCGAGCAGGTCGCCGCGGATGGCGACGCGGTGCGCCGGGCTCACGCGCGCCGCTTCAGCATGCCGTGCCCGGCCAGGTTGCGGGCGACGTCGCGGACCTGCTCGCGCAGCCACTTCGCCGACGGCGAGGCGTGCGTGACGTCATGCCAGAGCTGGTAGTAGGCGAGCGGCGGGAACGGCACCGGGCAGCGCAGGATCTTCACCGGCAGCGAGTCGACGTAGCGCGAGCAGAAGAGCCGCCCGGTCGTCAGCACCAGCAGGCTCTGCGCGACCATCAGCGGGATGAGGCTGAAGTGCGCCGTCTTCACCGCTACGTGGCGGGCGAGGCCGAGCGAGGCCAGGTGCTCGTCGACGACGCCGGGCGCATGGGCGTGGAAAGGCAGCGGCGCGACGTGCTCCGCCTCCAGATAGCGCTCGGCCGACCACGCCCGGCCCTTCGCCGCCGGGTGCTGCTCGCCGACCAGGCAGACGATCTCGTCGCTCATGAGCCGGCCGAGGTGCAGCTCGGCCGGCGGCTGCAGCCAGTTGCCGACGACCAGGTCGACATCGCCGGCGGCGAGCCGCTGCCGGTAGTCGTAGTCGCTCGACAGCGGCATCAGCTCGAGGCGGACGCCCGGCGCGGCTTCGCGCAGGTGGGCCACGATCTCTGGCAGGAACAGCGGGTCGAGGTAGTCGCTGGCGGCGATGCGGAACACCTGCCGGCTGGTCCCCGGGTCGAAGCCGCGCTGGCGCGCCCGCGCACCGAACAGCTGGCCCGCTTCGCGCAGCACGGTGCTCGCGGGCCCCAGCAACTGCATCGCCGTCTCGGTGGGCGTCATGCCGTTGCCGGCGCGCACCAGGAGCGGGTCGCCGGTCAGGGCGCGCAGCCGCCTCAGCTGGGCACTGACCGCCGGCTGGGTGCTGTCGAGGCGCATCGCCGCGCGAGAGACACTGCGTTCGGTGATCAAGGTATGCAACACCCGGACGAGACGAAGCTCGATCTTCCCGAAATCGCCGCCTGCGGTCATACGGCACCCATCATAAGCATCATGAATGTTCTCGCATATGCAGATTCGCGCCAGGGTTTAACTTTCGCCCGATGGCCATGAGCAGCCCGATCCGCTTCTTCCACCGAGGCGCCGTCGTCGAGGTCGACGGCGCCTCGCCCACCCGCACCGTCCTCGAGTGGCTGCGCGAGGACGCCCGCTGCACCGGCACGAAGGAAGGCTGCAACGAGGGCGACTGCGGCGCCTGCACCGTCGTCGTCGGCGAGCTGCCGGCGCCCGGCGCCCCGCACGCGCACGACTTCGTCGGCGGCCTGCGCCTGCGCCCCGTCAACGCCTGCATCCGCTTCCTGCCCACGCTCGACGGCAAGGCCCTGTTCAGCGTCGAGGACGTCGGCCGGCCGGAGCGCCTGCACCCCGTGCAGCAGGCGATGGTCGAGTGCCACGGCTCGCAATGCGGCTTCTGCACGCCGGGCTTCGTGATGTCGCTGTGGGCGACGTACGAGCAGCACCGTGCTACCGGGACGCAGCCGACGCGGCAGCAGCTCGCCGACGCGCTCTCGGGGAATCTCTGTCGCTGCACCGGCTACCGGCCGATCCTCGACGCCGGCGAGCGCATGTTCGAGCTGCCGGCCGAGCCGCTCGCGACGGAGCCGATCGTGCAGGCGCTCGAAGCGCTGCGGCGAGCCGAGCCCTTCGTCTATGCGGCACGCGGCGGGTCGTACGAAGCGCCGCGCACCCTCGCCCGGCTCGCGGCCGCGCGGCTCGCGCGTCCCGAAGCGCGCCTCCTTGCCGGCTCGACCGACATCGGCCTGTGGGTCACGAAGATGCTGCGCGAGCTTCCCAGCCTGATCTTCACCGGCGAGGTGGCTGAGCTGAGTCGCGTCGACGTCGCGGGCGGCACGATGACCATCGGCGCCGCGGTGTCGCTCGAGGACGCCTACGCGGCCCTCGTCACGCGCTTTCCGGCCTTGCGCGAGATCTGGCTGCGCTTCGCGTCGGTTCCCGTGCGCAACGCCGGCACGCTGGTCGGCAACGTCGCCAACGGCTCGCCGATCGGCGACTCGGCGCCGGTGCTGATGGCGCTCGACGCTCGCGTCGTGCTGCGCCGCGGCGATCGCGTCCGCACGCTGCCGCTCGACGGCTTCTACACCGGCTACATGCAGAACCGGCTCGAGGCCGGCGAGTTCGTCCAGGCGGTCGAGGTGCCTCTCGACGAAGAGGCGCCGCTGCTGCGCGCCTACAAGATCTCGAAGCGCTTCGACAGCGACATCTCCGCCGTCTGCGCGGCGCTGGCGATCCGGCTGGAGGGCGACGTCGCGCGAACGGTCCGCCTCGCATTCGGCGGAATGGCGGCCACCGTGAAGCGAGCCGCCGGCGCCGAAGCGGCGCTGACCCGACAGCCCTGGAACGAAGCGACCCTGACCGCCGCCCAGCTGGCCCTCGTCTCCGACTTCGTGCCGCTGACCGACATGCGCGCGAGCGCGGCCTACCGCATGCAGGTGGCGCAGAACCTGCTGCGCCGCTTCTGGCTCGAGACGCGGCCGACCGCGCCCCTGGCAGCCGACGCGGTCAGCGTCTGGGAGGCGCGGGCGTGAGGACCAACGGTGCCCCGGCCGGCCCGGCGCCCGGCGGCCGTACTCGAGGCGTGGTCGAGCCCGTGCTCGAAAGGCCCGACGGCATCGGCGCCAGCCTGCCGCACGAGTCGGCGCACCTGCACGTCGCCGGCGCGGCGCCCTACGTCGACGACCTGCCCGAGCTCGCCGGCACGCTGCACGCGGCGCTCGGCCTGTCACCGGCGGCGCACGGACGGATCGTCGGCATCGACCTGGCGGCCGTCCGTGCCCTCCCCGGCGTGGTCGCCGTCCTGACGGCCGCCGACATCCCCGGCCGCAACGACTGCGGCCCCGTGATCCACGACGACCCGATCCTCGCCGAGGGCGTCGTGCAGTACGTCGGCCAGCCCGTCTTCGCGGTCATCGCCGAAACGCGCGACCTGGCGCGGCGCGCGGCCGCGCAGGCCCGATCGGCGCTGCGCATCGAGCCGCTGCCGCCGATCCTCACCCCGGTGCAGGCGCACGCCGCGCAGAGCTACGTCCTGCCGCCGATGCACCTGCGCCGCGGCGACGCGCGCGCGGCGATCGACGCCTCGCCGCATCGCCTGGTCGACACGCTCGAGGTCGGTGGCCAGGAGCAGTTCTACCTGGAAGGACAGATCTCGTACGCCGTGCCGCGCGAAAACGACGGCATGCTCGTGCACTGCTCGACCCAGCATCCGAGCGAGATGCAGCACGTGGTCGCGACCTGCCTCGGCCTGAGCTCGCACCACGTGCAGGTCGAGTGCCGGCGCATGGGCGGCGGCTTCGGCGGCAAGGAGTCGCAGTCGGCGCTGTTCGCCTGCGTCGCCGCCATCGCCGCCAGGCGAACGCTGCGTCCGGTCAAGCTCCGCCTCGACCGCGACGACGACTTCCTCGTCACCGGCCGGCGCCACTGCTTCCACTACGAGTACGAGGTCGGCTACGACGACGCGGGCCGGATCCTCGGCGCCGAGCTGACGATGGTCTCGCGGGCCGGCTTCTCGGCCGACCTCTCCGGGCCGGTGATGACGCGCGCCGTCTGCCACGTCGACAACGCCTACTGGCTGCCCGACGTCGCGATCCACGGCTACTCCGGCAAGACCAACACGCAGAGCAACACCGCCTTCCGCGGCTTCGGCGGACCGCAGGGCGCGATCGCGATGGAGAACATCCTCGACACCATCGCCCGCCGCCTGGGCAAGGACGCGCTCGACGTCCGCCGCGTCAACTTCTACGGCACCCACGAGCGGAACACGACGCCGTACGGCCAGGTCGTCCGCGACAACATCGTCCACGACCTGGTCGCGGAGCTCGAGGCGACCAGCGCCTACCGCCGGCGCCGCGAGGAGATCGACGCCTTCAACGCCGCGAGCGAGGTGCTCAAGCGCGGTCTCGCGCTCACGCCGGTGAAGTTCGGCATCTCCTTCAACCTCGTGCACCTGAACCAGGCCGGCGCGCTGGTGCACGTGTACGGCGACGGCTCGGTGCTCGTCAACCACGGCGGCACCGAGATGGGCCAGGGCCTGAACACCAAGGTGGCGCAGGTCGTGGCGCACGAGCTCGGCCTGCCGATCGACCGGGTGCGGGTCACCGCCACCGACACGCAGAAGATCGCCAACACCTCGGCCACCGCGGCGTCGACCGGCAGCGACCTCAACGGCAAGGCGGCCGAGGACGCGGCCCGGCAGATCAAGTCGCGCCTCGTCGCCTTCGCCGCCGAGCGCTACGCCGTCGCGCCCGAGGCCGTCCGCTTCGCCGACGGCAGCGTCGCGATCGGCGCCGAGCGGACGATGTCGTTCCGCGAGCTCGTCGTCGAGGCCTACATGGCGCGCGTGCAGCTGTGGAGCGACGGCTTCTACGCGACGCCGGGCCTGTCGTGGAACAAGGACGCGATGCAGGGCAACCCGTTCTACTACTTCGCCTACGGCGCGGCGGTGAGCGAGGTCGTGGTCGACACCCTGACCGGCGAGTGGCGGCTCCTCGCCGTGCACGCGCTGCACGATGCCGGCCGCTCGATCAACCGCGCCCTCGACCTCGGCCAGGTGGAGGGCGGCTTCATCCAGGGCATGGGCTGGCTGACGATGGAAGAGCTCGTCTGGCATCCCGACGACGGCACGGCGAAGGCGGGCCTGCTGACGACGCACGCGCCGAGCACCTACAAGATCCCGACCGCGAACGACTGCCCCGCCCTCTTCGACGTGCGCCTGTGGAAGGACGGCCGCGCCGAGGACAACCCGGCCGACACGATCCATCGCAGCAAGGCGACCGGCGAGCCGCCGCTGCTGCTGCCCTTCTCGGTGTTCTTCGCCATCCGCGATGCGGTCTCGGCCGCGGGCGGGCACCGCAGCGATCCGCCCCTGACGGCACCGGCGACCAGCGAGGCGATCCTGCGCGCGGTCACGGCGGTGACCTCCGCGGCCAAGGACGGCGGCCGCCCATGATCGAACGCGAGCTGCGCGATCGCGCCGTGGCCTGGCTCGCGGCCGGGAACGCCGCCATCGTGGTCGAGGTCGTCGAGGCGGGCGGCTCCGTCCCGCGCGGCTGCGGCACGCGCATGCTCGTCGATGCGCACCGGAGCGTCGGCACGGTCGGCGGCGGCCACCTCGAGCTGAAGGCGGTGGCGATCGCCCGCGCCATGCTCGACGGCAGCGACGACGCCGAGCGGCGCGAGCACTTCCCCCTCGGCCCGGCCCTCGGCCAGTGCTGCGGCGGCTCGGCGACGCTCTCCTTCGCACGCCTGTCCGAGGGCACGCTTGCGCGCTGGCCGCTGCCCGGGTTCCTGTTCCACTTGCAGCTGCACGGCGCCGGCCACGTCGGCCGCGCCGTGGCGACCCTGCTCGCGACGCTCGACGTCGAGGTCGACTGGTTCGACCAGCGCGACGACGGCTTCCCGGCCGCCACCGATCTCGGCTCGCCGTGGCCGGAACGGATCCGGCGCACGTCGATCGACACCGTCGAGGCCGAGGTGCGGCATGCGCCCGCCGGCGCCTCCTACCTCGTGCTCACCCACGAGCACGCGCTCGACCTGCGCATCACCGAGGCCATCCTGCGCCGCGGCGACTTCGCGTTCTGCGGCCTGATCGGCTCCAGGACCAAGCGCGTCCGCTTCGAGCGCCGCCTCGCGGAGCGAGGGGTCGCGGCGGAAAGCGTCGCGCGCCTGACCTGCCCGATTGGCATCGACGCGATCGAGGGCAAGGCACCGGAGATCATCGCCGCGGCGGTGGTCGCGCAGCTGCTGCTCGAGCAGAGCCGCATCGGCCGCCGCGTCACCGCCGGATGAGGCGGCTGCTCCTCGCCTCCGTCGTCCTCGGCGGCCTCGCCGGCGTCGCGGCGAGCGTCGAGGCGCACGAGTACTGGCTGATGCCTGGCCGGTTCACGGCCGCGCCGGGCGAGCGCATCAGCATCGCGCACCGCGTCGGCGCCGGCTGGCCCGGCGAGTCGCTGCCGCGCGACCCGGCACGCGTGCGCCGCTTCACGCTGATCGACACGCAAGGCGAGCGGCCGATCGCCGGCGCCGCCGGCGCCGATCCGGCCGGCTCGGTGCTCCTGCGCAGCCCGGGCCTGGCGATCGCCGTCTACCACTCGTCGGCGTCGCCCCTGGTGCTCGACGCCGCTGCCTTCGAGAGCTACCTGCGCGAGGAAGGCCTCGAGCGCATCGTCGCGCAGCGCGCCGCGGCCGGCGCGTCGGCGCAGCCAGGGCGCGAGCGCTTCGTGCGCCATGCCAAGGCGCTGATCGCGGTCGGCGACGCGTCGGCCGACGCCGGCCCGTTCGACCGGCCGGTCGGCCTCGACCTCGAGCTCGTGCCGCAGACCGACCCGCGGCGGCTCGCCGGCGGCGGAAGCCTCGCCGTCCGGCTGCTGCACCTGGGCCAGCCGCTCGCCGGCGTGCTCGTCAAGGCGATCCCGCAGGCCGCGGGCGAGGCGCGCGTCGAACGGCGCAGCGACGCCGACGGCCGCGTCGTGCTGCCGCTGCCGAGCGCCGGCGTGTGGCTCGTCAACGCGGTGCACATGGTCGAGGCGCCCGCCGGCAGCGATGCCGACTGGCAGAGCCTGTGGTCGTCGCTCACGCTGGAGCTGCCGGCGCGCCGCGCCGCCGACCGTGCGATCGGCACCGTGCCCGCAACGGCCGGCGGCGACGAGCGCGTCGAGCTCTGGGTCGATCTCGCCGACCCGGCGGCAGCGACGGGCGACGAGCGCCGGCGGCGCCGCGCCGCCGAGCAGGCGCGCGTCGCCGGCCGCGTCGGCGAGCTGGGCGGCGAGGTGACGGCCGTGCTGCGGCACGCGCGCCACGCCCTGGTGGTGCGCATCGCGGCCGACAAGGTCGGCGAGCTGCGCCGTGTGCCCGGTGTCGTGCGGGTCGCCCCGACGCACCGCCTGCATCCGCCCGGACTCATGCGAGCACCGGCGGCGTCGGCGCCTGGACTCATGCGCGCGCCGGCGCCATAGGTAAACCTGACGGTTGACCGCCGCGGCGCGCAGCGTCGACGATGAGCAAAGGCGAGCACGCCGGCAGCACGCCGCGGCGGCCGAGGGAACGGAGGAGACACCGTGAAGAACCTGTCGACGTCGACGGCGGCGCTCGTGGCCGCCCTGCTCCTGGTCTCCTGCGGCGGCGGCGACTCGCCGGTCGATCCCGCCGGCCAGGCGAGTGCCGAGAGCGCGAGCCGGTCGCGCTCCTTCGCCCAGGCGGCGCCGAGATCGACCGCGACCTCGCGCCAGGTGCCGGCGGCGCTTCGCCAGGCCGGCAGCCGCCTCGACGCCCGGCTGCGCCGTGCGACGGGCCCGGTCCAGGTGTGGGTGGCGCTCGAGCAGGAGTCGGTGGCCGCGCAGCGGGCGACGCTCGCCGAGGCCAGCGGGCTGGCGGCCACGGAGACGGCGGCCATCAAGTCGAGCCCGGCCCTGCGCCAGAGCAGCGCTGACCATCGCCAGCGCGTGCGCGAGGCCCAGACGTCGCTCGCCGGGCGCATCGCTTCGCTCGGCGGCAGCGAGCTGGCGCGGGTCCAGGTCGCGCACAACGCCATCGCCGTGCGCATCGACGCGGCGCAGCTCGCGCCATTGGCGGCCCTCGAGGGCGTCGCCAGCGTCCGTCCGGTGCTCGACTACCAGATGACGCTCGCCGAGACCGTCCCTTATGTCGGTGCCGCCGCCGTGCAGGCGAGCGGCCGCGACGGCAGCGGCGTCGTCGTCGCCGTGCTCGACTCCGGCATCGACTACACGCACCGCAACCTCGGCGGCCCGGGCACCACCGCCGCGTACGCCGCCGCCTACGGCGCGAACGCGGCGAGCCCGGCGAACAAGACGCCGGACGGGCTGTTCCCGACCGCCAAGGTGATCGCCGGCTTCGACTTCGTCGGCGAGACCTGGGCCAGCGGCGCCGACGCGCTGGTGCCCGACCCGGACCCGATCGACGCCAACGGCCACGGCACGCACGTCGCCGACATCATCGCCGGCCGGAGCCTCGACGGCGCGCACCGCGGCATGGCGCCCGGTGCCAAGCTCGTCGCGGTGAAGGTGTGCAGCGCCGTCTCCACCGGCTGCAGCGGCATCGCCATGCTGCAGGGGCTCGACTTCGCCCTCGACCCGGACGGCGACGGCGACACCAGCGACGCCGTCGACGTGATCAACATGTCGATCGGCACGCCGTACGGCCAGATCGAGGACGACGTGGCGCTCGCCGCCGGCAACGCGGTGAAGCTCGGCGTCGTCGTCGTGACCTCGGCCGGCAACTCGGCCAACAAGCCCTACGTCGTCGGCTCGCCGTCGCTCGAGCCGGGGGTGATCAGCGTGGCCCAGACGGCGGTGCCCAGCGCCCGGGTGTTCCCGCTGGTGGTGAACGCACCGGCCTCGATCGCCGGCGTGTACGGCAACACCGCGACGGTCGACTGGGCGCCGGTCGGCGCCGGCGTCACGGGTGACGTGGTCTACATCGGACGCGCCTGCCCGGCCGGTGCGATCGGCGCCGGCAGCCCCGCCGACCCGCTGCTCGCCAACCCGGCCGGCAAGATCGCGCTGGTGGACCGCGGCTCGTGCTCGGTGAGCCCGAAGGTCGACGTCGCCACCAAGGCCGGCGCGATCGGCGTCCTCGTCGGGCTGATCGCGCCGGGCGACGCCGTCTCGTTCTCGTACGGCGGCGGCGGGCCGTTCGCGCCGACGCTCGTCATCCAGCAATCGCTCTCGAGCGCCATCAAGGCGCGGCTCGCCGCGAACGAGACGGTCAACGCGACGTTCGGGCCCGGCGCTGCGATCGCTCTGGTCGGCGGCATCGTCAGCTCGTCGTCGCGCGGGCCGTCGTCGACGCAGGCGATCAAGCCGGAGATCGGCGCGCCGGGCGGCTCCGTCTCGGCGGTCGCCGGCACCGGCAGCGGCCAGGAAGCGTTCAGCGGTACCTCGGGCGCGGCGCCGATGGTCGCCGGCGCGGCGGCCCTCCTCGTCCAGGCGTACCCGAACCGGCCGCCGGTGAAGATCAAGGCGATGCTGATGAACAGCGCGCAGACCGCCGTCTACACCAACCCGGCGCTGCTGCCGGGCGAGCTCGCGCCCGTCTCGCGCATCGGCGCGGGCGAGCTGCGCGTCGATCGCGCCATCGCGCTGACGTCAGCGGCGTGGAGCCCGCAGGCGAAGTCGGCGGCGCTGTCGTTCGGTGCGCTCGAGGTCGCCGCGCCGATGGTCGTCGAGCGCACGCTGCGCATCCAGAACTTCGCCGACGTCGATCGCACCTTCCGGATCACGCCGAGCTTCCGCTACGACGCCGATGCCGCCACGGGCGCGGTGCAGGTCCTCGCCCGCTCGCAGGTGCGCGTCGCGGCGCGCAGCACCGAGGAGATCGAGGTCCGGCTGAGGATCGACCCGAGCAAGCTGCCGAGCTGGACCTTCGAGGGCGGCTTCCAGGGCGGCGACGGCGCGGCCCTCAACGGGCCGGAGTTCGACGGCTACCTGACGCTCACCTCGGGCAGCGAGCGGCTGTCGGTGCCGTGGCACGTCCTGCCCCGCAGGGCCGCCGAGCTGGCGACCACGGTCGCGCAGACGCGCCAGGGCGACGTGCTCAGGCTGCGCAATCGCGGCGCCGAGACCGGGGTGTACGACGTCTTCTCGCTCACCGGCGTGAGCTCGAAGTCGCCACGCAGCGAGCTTCCGCAGCCCGGCGACAACTTCGCGCTGATCGACCTGCGCGCGGTCGGCGTGCGCTACCTGCCCAACGCCCTGACCGGGCTCGGCGTCGACGTTCTCGAGTTCGCCTTCGACACCAGCTCCCGGCGGCCGCACCCGGCGTACCCGGGCGGCTTCGAGGTGCAGGTCGACACCAACGGCGACGGCAGCCCGGACTACTTCGTCTTCAACACCGAGGCGGGCGGCTTCGCGATGACCGGCCAGACGCTCGTCGCCGTGCAGGCGGCGAATGCGGCCACCTCAGCGGCGTTCTTCTACGCGGATGCGGACCTCAATTCCGGGAACATGATCTTCACGGTGCCCCTGAACATCGGCACCGGCAGCATCGCGCTGAGCCCGGGCGCGACCATCGGCTTCACGGTGCTGGCCTTCGACAACTACTTCACCGGGCAGGTCACCGATGCCATCGAGGGCATGCGCTTCACGCCGGGCACGGCGCGCTTCGGCGTCGTCGGCGTTCCCTTCGGCGGCGTGCCGGCGCACGGCAACGCCACCCTGGGCGTGACCACGGCCACGCTGCCGAACGCGAAGAGCAGCGAGCTCGGCCTGCTCATGATGTACCGGCGCGATGCCGGGGACGAGGCCGACGCGCTGCGCCTGCGCTGATCGCCGCCGGCGCCGTCTCTCCACGGGGCGGCGCCGGGGGCGACGGAGCCTAGAAGCTGCCGAGCCCGCCGTCGACCAGCAGGTCGACGCCGGTGATGAACGAGGCTTCATCGGAGGCGAGGAACAGCACCGCCGCGGCGACTTCTTCCGGCGTGCCGAAGCGCCTCATGGGATTGCGCTCGGCCCAGGCACCCTTCATCGCCTGCACCGCCTCGGCCGTCATGCCGCCGGTGCGGCCGAACAGCGGCGTCTCGATGGGCCCCGGACTGACGACGTTGACGCGGATGCCGCGCCCGACCAGCTCGGCGGCCAGCGTGCGGCCGAGCGACCGCACGCCGGCCTTGCTGGCGCCGTAGAGCGACCCGGCCGGGTTGCCCTTGGCCGCGGCCACCGACGCGTTGAGGACGATGGCGCCGCCCTCGCCCATCAGCGGCAAAGCCTTCTGCACCGTGAAGTAAACGCCCTTGAGGTTGACGCTCATCAGTTCGTCCCACTGCGCCTCGGTGGTCGACGCGACCGGGCCGAAGGTCGCGCTGCCGGCATTGGCGAAGACGACGTCGAGGCGACCGCCGCCGAAGTCGCGCGTCCGCTCGATCAGTCGATCGATCTCCGCCACGCTGCCGACGTCGGCGACGACACCGAGCGCCGCGTCGCCCAGCTCGCGCGCGGCCCGCTCGACGGTCGCGGCGTTGCGGCCCGAAAGCACCACGTGCGCGCCCTCGGCGACCAGCTTGGCGGCGACCGCCAGGCCCATGCCGCTGTTGCCGCCGGTGACCAGGGCGACCTTGCCCCGGAAACGCCCTTTGTCCATCGCCAGCCCTCCTCCCCTAGAGTATGGAAGAGCCGCGCATGCAGGCATCGAACGGGAATCAGATGGCCACCTCGACGAGCACGCAGGGTTTCCACGACGCCGACACCGGCACCATCTCCTATGTCGTGCACGAGCACGACAGCCGGCGCGCCGCGGTCATCGACCCGGTGCTCGACTACGACCCGAAGTCCGGGCACACGGCGACGCGCTCGATGGACCGCCTGCTCGCGCACATCGAGCGCGAGAAGCTGCAGGTCGACTGGATCCTCGAGACGCATGCGCACGCCGACCACCTGTCGGCGGCATGCCAGCTGCGCGAGCGGGTCGGCGGGCGCATCGGCATCGGCGAGCACATCCGCGAGGTGCAGTCGACCTTCGCCGGGCTGTTCGGCTTCGAAGCCGAGTTCGCCGCCGACGGCAGCCAGTTCGACCATCTGTTCCGCGACGGCGAGACCTTTCGTCTGGGCTCGGTCGAGGGACGGACGCTGTTCGTCCCGGGACACACCCCGGCCGACGTCGCCTACCTGATCGACGGCTCGGCCTTCGTCGGCGACACCCTGTTCATGCCCGACGTGGGCAGCGCCCGCGCCGATTTCCCCGGCGGCGACGCGCGCCGCCTGTACCGCTCGATCCGGCGCCTGCTCGAGCTGCCCGGCGACACCGCCATCCACGTCTGCCACGACTACCCGCCGAAGACGCGGCAGGCGGCCTGGCAGACCACCGTCGCCGAGCAGCGGCAGAAGAACGTCCACGTGCACGACGGCGTCGGCGAGGACGAGTTCGTCGCCATGCGCGAGGCGCGCGACAAGACGCTCGGCGCGCCGACGCTGATCCTGCCGTCGCTGCAGGTGAACGTGCGCGGAGGGCGGATGCCGCAGGCCGACGCCAACGGCATCGCCTATCTGCGCATCCCGCTGAACGCGTTGCCGGTCGGCGCGTAGCCGGATCGTCCGCCCCTAGGTGAACCCGGTTCTCGGTGCGCGTGCGATTGCCGACAATGGCGCGATCGCACGAAGGGTGAACCGCGGATGGACATCGACAACTCGGGCGTGCTGCAGGGCCGCACCGTCGCCTTGATCGGCCTCGGCGCAATGGGCGCGGGCATGGCCGGATCGCTGCGCCGGGCCGGCTGCACGGTGCACGCGTGCGACGCCCGGCCGGGCGCGGCGGCGGCGTTCGCGGCGCAGGGCGGCGTCGCCTGCGCCTCGCCGGCCGAGGCCGCCCAGGCGGCCGAGGTCGTGATCTCCGTCGTCGTCAACGCGGCACAGACCGAGGAGGTCCTGTTCGGCAGCGGCGGCGCGGCCGCCGCCATGCGGCCGGGCAGCGTCTTCGTGATGTGCTCGACGGTCGATCCGAACGTCTCGATCACCTTCGAGTCGCGCGTCGAAGCCATGGGCCTGCACTACGTCGACGCGCCGATCTCCGGCGGCGCCGCCAAGGCCGCCTCGGCGCAGATGACGGTGATGGGCGCGGCGAAACCGGACGCCTGGTCGAAGGCCGAGCCGTACCTGAACGCGATGGCCGCGAAGGTGTATCGCCTGGGCGAGCGCGCCGGCAACGGCAGCAAGGTCAAGATCATCAACCAGCTGCTCGCCGGCGTGCACATCGCCGCCGCCGCCGAGGCGATGGCGCTCGGCCTGCGCGAAGGCGTCGATGCGCACGCGCTCTACGAGGTCATCACCCACAGCGCCGGCAGCAGCTGGATGTTCGAGAATCGCATGGCGCACGTGCTCGCCGCCGACTACACGCCGCTCTCGTCGGTGGACATCTTCGTCAAGGACCTGGGCCTGGTGCTCGACACCGCCCGCGCGAGCAAGTTCCCGCTGCCGCTGGCGAGCACCGCGCACCAGATGTTCATGCAGGCCTCGAGCGCCGGCTTCGCCAAGGAGGACGACGCCGCGGTGATCAAGATCTTCCCGGGCATCGAGCTGCCGGGCAAGACGGCGACATGAGCGTGCGGCTCGGCTGCATCGCCGACGACTTCACCGGCGCCACCGACCTCGCCAACAACCTGGTGCGCGCCGGCATGCGCACGGTGCAGACGATCGGCGTGCCGGACGCGTCGGAGGAAGCGGCCGGGCTGGACGCGGCCGACGCCGTCGTCGTCGCCCTGAAGTCGCGCACCATCGCGCCCGAGGCCGCGGTCGCCCAGTCGCTCGCCGCCTGCCGCTTCCTGCGCCGGCAAGGCGCGACGCAGATCTACTTCAAGGTCTGCTCGACCTTCGACTCGACTCCGCGCGGCAACATCGGCCCGGTGCTCGAGGCGCTGATGGACGAGCTCGGCTGCCGCTTCACGATCGCCACGCCCGCGTTCCCCGACAACGGGCGCACGGTGTTCAAGGGCCACCTCTTCGTCGGCGACGTGCTGCTCTCCGACAGCGGCATGCGCCATCACCCGCTGACGCCGATGACCGACGCCAACCTGGTGCGCGTGCTGCAGGCGCAGCTGCACGGGCCGGCGCAGCGGCGCGTCGGCCTCGTCGATCATCGTGCGGTCGGTGCGTCTGCCGCCGCCATCGGCGAGCGCTTCGCCGCGCTGCAGGCGCAAGGCGTCGGCATCGCCATCGTCGACGCCGTCGGCAACGACGACCTGCACCGCCTCGGCGAGGCCGTCGCCGCGCTGCCGCTGGTCTGCGCCGGCTCGGGCCTGGCGATCGGCCTGCCGAGGAACTTCGGCATCTCGCCGTCGAGCGACTCGGCGCGCCTGCCCGCCGTGCAGGGGCCGTGCGCCGTGGTGTCGGGCAGCTGCTCGGAGGCGACGCAGGCGCAGGTCGCGAACTTCCTCGCCGAGGGCGGCTCGGCGTGGCGGCTCGATCCGCTCTCGCTGGCGGACGCCGATCGCAGCGGCGCCGCTGGCGCGATCGCGCGCTGGGCTAGCGATGCGTGGCGCAAGGCGCCCGATCGGCCGGTGCTCGTCTACAGCACGGCAACGCCGACCGATGTGAGAGCGGTGCAGTCGCAGCTCGGCGTCGACGCCGCCGGCTCCCTGGTCGAAGCCTGGCTCGGCGAGATCGCGCGCGCGCTCGTCGAGGGCGCCGCGCGCCGCCTCGTCGTGGCCGGTGGCGAGACCTCGGGTGCCTGCGTGCAGGCGCTCGGCATTGCGAGGCTGCGCATCGGCGCGCAGATCGATCCCGGCGTGCCCTGGTGCCACGCCGACGCCGCCGCGGCCGGACCCGGCGGCCTGCACCTGGCGCTGAAGTCGGGCAACTTCGGCGCCGTCGACTTCTTCAGCCGCGCCTTCGCGCAGGCGACATGACCGAAGCCGGCCTGCGCGAGGAGATCTGCCGCGTCGGCCGCTCCCTGCACGGGCGCGGCTACGTGCACGGCACGACCGGGAACATCAGCGCCCGGCTCGACGACGGCTTCCTCATCACGCCGACCGACGCGTCGCTCGGGGAGCTCGACCCCGCGGCGCTCGCCCGGGTCGCCGCCGACGGGTCGCTCTGCTCCGGCGAGCCGCCCAGCAAGACCCTGGCCCTGCACCGCCGCATCTACGCGGCCGCGCCGGACGCCGGCTGCGTCATCCACACGCATTCGCGCCATCTCGTCGCGATGACGCTGGAGCTGCCCGACGGCGAAGCGCGCGATGACCTGCTGCCGCCGATCACGCCCTATTTCGTGATGAAGGTCGGCCACGTCCCGCTCGTCGCATACCACCGTCCGGGCGACCCGCGCGTCGCCGATCTCGTCGCCGCGGCGATCGAGCGCTCGCGCCGGCGCGGCGCGCCGATCCGCGCCGTGATGCTGTCGCGGCTCGGGCCCAACGTCTGGCACCGCACGCCTGCCGCGGCGATGGCCGTCCTCGAGGAGCTCGAGGAGACGGCCCGGCTGTGGCGCGTCTGCACGCCGCGCTCGACGCCCCTCTCAGACGACCAGCTGGCGGAGCTGCGGCAGCAGTTCGGCGCCTCCTGGTGAACAAAGGAATCGATCGATGCCTCGCTTCGCCGCCAATCTCAGCATGATGTATGTCGAGCACCCGTTCCTGCGCCGTTTCGCAGCGGCTGCCGAGGACGGCTTCACCGCCGTCGAGTACCTGTTCCCCTATGAGTGGCCGGCGGCGACGCTGGCGTCCGCCCTCGCCACCAACGGCCTGCAGCAAGTGCTCTTCAATGCTCCGCCGGGCGACTTCGCCGGTGGCGAGCGCGGCCTGGCGAGCCTGCCGGGACGCGAGGCGGAATTCCGCGCCGGCATCGATCGGGCCCTCGAGTACGCCGCCGCCCTCGGCTGCCCGCGCCTGCACGTGATGGCCGGGCTGGTGCCGGCGACGACGACGCGCGAGGCGGTGCGGCCGCTCTACGTGGACAACCTCGCCTGGGCGGCCGAGCGCGCCGCCGCTGCCGGCGTCGACGTCCTCATCGAGCCGATCAACACCCGCGACATCCCCGGCTACTTCCTCAACCGTCAGGACCAGGCGCACGCGCTGCTCGCCGAAGTGGCCGCCGCCAACCTCAAGGTGCAGATGGACCTCTACCACTGCCAGATCGTCGAGGGCGACGTGGCAATGAAGCTGCGCCAGTACCTGCCGACCGGTCGGGTCGGCCACCTGCAGATCGCCGGCGTGCCGGAGCGGCACGAGCCCGACCGCGGCGAGCTGAACCACGCCTACCTCTTCGACGTGATCGACGCCCTCGACTACCCGGGGTGGATCGGCTGCGAGTACCGGCCCGCCGCCGACACCGCCGAGGGCCTCGGCTGGCTGCAGCGTGCCCGCACGGCCAGCCTCAGTCGGGCTTGATCTTCGCGCGCACGACGCCGGCGACGGCGCTGCGCAGGGTGCAAGGTGCAAGGTGCAAGGTGCAAGGTATTCTCCGGCCCCATGTACCTGCGCTTCTTCGGCCTGAAGCAGGAGCCTTTCTCGCTCGCGCCGGACCCCCGTTATCTCTACATGAGCAAGCGCCACCGCGAGGCGCTCGCGCACCTGCTCTACGGCGTCGGCGGCGGCGGCGGCTTCGTCCTGCTCTCGGGCGAGATCGGCGCCGGCAAGACGACCGTCTGCCGCTGCTTCCTCGAGCAGATCCCGAAGCGCAGCAACGTCGCCTACATCTTCAACCCGAAGCTCACGGTGATCGAGCTGCTGCGCTCGATCTGCGACGAGTTCCGGATCCCCTACCGGCTGCCGCGCGGCGAGGCGGCGACGGTCAAGGCCTACGTCGATCCCCTCAACGACTTCCTGCTGAAGACGCACGCCGTCGGCCAGAACAACGTCCTCATCATCGACGAGGCGCAGAACCTGTCGGCCGACGTGCTGGAGCAGCTGCGCCTGCTCACCAACCTCGAGACCAACGAACGCAAGCTCCTGCAGATCGTGCTCATCGGCCAGCCGGAGCTGCGCACCATGCTCGAGCGGCCCGAGCTCGAGCAGCTGGCGCAGCGGGTGATCGCGCGCTTCCACCTCAAGGCGCTGTCGTCCAAGGAGACCGAGCACTACATCCGGCACCGCCTCTCCGTCGCCGGCATGACGCGCTCGATTCCCTTCGATCGCAAGGCGGTCGAGCGGATCCACGAGTTCGCCCGCGGCGTGCCCCGTCGCATCAACCTGCTCTGCGACCGCGCCATGCTCGGCGCCTACGCGCACGGCAAGCAGCTCATCGATGCATCGATGATCGAGAAGGCGGCGCGCGAGGTCTTCGGCAAGTCGGAGCCTGCCGGGCCGGATCGCTCGGACGTCGCTCGCGGCGCCGGCCGCGGCCTGGTCGTCGCCACCGCCCTCGGGCTGGCCGCGCTCGTGGTGTTCGCCGGCTACGGGGCCTGGCGCAAGTTCACCGACCCTGGCGCGGCGATGGCCAGCTCGCCCGCGGCGTCGGCGGCGTCGTCGGCTCGGGCGGCGACACGCGCCGGGAGCGGCGCGATCGCCGCCGTCGCGGCGGGCGGATCGGCGGCCGGTGCGGGCGGCGTCGCCGGTGCCACCCGCTCCGCGGAGGCCGCCTCGGCGGGCGCACCGGGAGGCCGGAGCAGCGCCGCCGCGGCAACCCCGGCGGCGGGTGCGCGCGCCGCGTCGGCCGCGCCCTCGACGGCTTCGGGCGCCGGCAAGGCGGCGCTCGTCGAGGCGCCGGGCAAGGTCGACGGCGGCGCGGACCTCGGCGCCGTGACGACCGGCGCCGCGCTGAAGGCCGCCGTGCGCGACGAGAACGCGTCGTGGCGCGAGCTCGCTCGCCTCTGGGGCGTCGACCCGGGTGAGGCAGCCACGTGCGCGGCCGTGGCGCGGCAGCAGGTGCGCTGCTCGCGCTTCTTCAGCACCTTGCCCATGATCCGCGTCCTCGGCCGCCCGGGCTGGATGAACGTCCGCGACGAGGCGGGGCGCAGCGGCACCGTGCTGCTCCTGGCGCTCGGCGATCGCAACGCGGTTCTCAGCGCCGAGGGACGGACGATGACCGTACCGGTCGGCGAGCTGGCGAAGGCCTGGCAGGGCGAGTTCGGCACGCTCTGGCGCTCGCCGGAGGGCTACGTCGGCGCGGTGTCGGACGGCGCCTCCGGGCCCGCCGTCGACCGGCTCGCCGCCCAGCTCGCGCAGGTCGCGGGCGAGCCGGCGCCGACCGGTCGGCAGATCATGAACGCCGCCCTGCGCGAGAAGGTCACGCGCTTCCAGGCCACGCACGGCCTCAGCCCGGTGGGTCGTGCCGGGCCGACGACCTTCATGCAGCTGAACCGGTTGACCGGCGTCCCCGAGCCTCGGCTGGGCAACGCCGACGTGCCCGGATGAGCTGAGGACGAACGGAGCCCGAGCCATGTCCTACATCCTCGATGCCCTGCGTCGTGCCGACGCCGAACGCGAGCGCGGCGAGGTGCCCGGGCTGCAGTCGCAGCAGCATGCCTTGCTGCCCGACGACGAGGCGCCGGCGCGCTCGCGCCTGCTCGTGTGGGCGGTCGTGGGCTTGTCGATCGCCCTCGTCGCGGTGCTCGGCTGGAGCCTGCTCGGCCGGGAGAGCCCGCCGCCGCGGCCGATCGCCGAAGGCACGGTCGCGCCGCCTTCGCCCGCCCTGCCCCCGCCGGCCCCGACCGTGTTGCCGTCGACCGCAACTGCGGCGCCGCCCGCCCTCACCGGAGCGGCGAGCGCAACGGCGGCGGCTCCCGCGGCGCCGCCGCCCGAGCGCCGGGCGTCCACCCGGGCGGCGGCCGGCACGACCGCTGCCGCCGCCGCCAGCGGCGCCGACGGCCGCCGCGCCGCCGGGCGCCCGGCTCCCGCCGCATCCGCCGCTCGCCCGGCCGCAGACACCCGGATCTACGCGCAGGCCGAGCTGCCGGAAGCGATCCGCCGCGAGATGCCGAAGCTGTCGGTGGGCGGCGCCAGCTACTCGAACGATGCGGCCAGCCGCATGCTGATCATCAACGGCCAGATCTTCCACGAGGGCGACCGCATCGCGCCGGGGCTGGAGCTGGAGAAGATCCGCCTGCGCTCGGCCATCCTCTCGTTCAAGGGCTACCGCTACGAGCTGAGCTACTGAGGGGCGGCCGCCGGCACCCCGGTTGCTACCCGGCGGCATCGAACAGCTGGAACGCATCATGGCGCTGCCCCTTCCTTTCGGCCGAGGTCCAGCGGTACTCGTCGTGAGCCTGGCCGTCGCGGCGCTCTCGGCCTGCAGCAGGGAACCCGCCGGCGCCGAGTCGGCGCGCGGCGGCAACGCGACCGTCGGCACCGCAGCGCCCGCCAACACCGCGTCGACGCCGATGCCGGTGTCGCCGCAAGGGCTCACGAACTCGTCGACGGCCGCGAACGCCCAGGACCTGACGAACTCGACCAGCGCGCGCGGCAACACCAACCTGCCGCAGCCGCCGAGCGCCGACAACCCGGCCTCGGGGCCCGGCGTGGGCGGCACCGGCAGCCCGATGGGGACGCCCAGCCAGACGACCACCTCGCAGTCCCTCGGCACGAACCCGGGCGCCGCCAGCAGCACGGCGCCCAGCGGCGTCACCGGGGGAAGCGGCAAGAGCGGCACCGGCAAGCTCTAGGCGCGTCGGCTGCCCGTCGATGCACGGCGCCGGACCCGCGCCCCGCACACGCACCCGCGGGCGATGCCCGAGGGTGCGGTCCGGCGTCAGGCCTTGCTGTGCTTGGCGATCAGGTCGCGCGCCGTCTGCAGCAGCTTCTTGCCGTCGAAGCCGCGCTTGTTCATGTCGGCGACCCATTCGTCATCGATGGCTTGCGAGAGCTTGATGAATTCCTGCGCCTCGGCCGAGGTCAGCGTGTAGATGCTGTTGCCGCGGTCGACCGCCGGCTTCTTGCCGACGGGGTCGTTGCCCTGCTGCGTCTTGCCGAGCCAGGCCGACGTGGCGAGGCCGGAATTGGCGTCGATGACCTTCTTCAGGTCGGGCGCCAGACCCTCGTACTTGGCCTTGTTCATGGCCATCACGAAGGTCGTCGTGTAGAGGGCCGGGCCGGTGGCCGGGAACTCGGTGTGGAACTTGGTCAGCTCGTGCACCTTCACCGACGGCACGACCTCCCACGGGATGACGCAGCCCTCGATCGTGCCCTTCGACAGCGCGTCGGGGATCTGCGGCAGCGGCATGCCGACGGGCGTCGCGCCCAGCGAGGCGAGCAGCTTGGTGACCTGCCGGGTCGGGCCGCGCACCTTCATGCCGCGCAGGTCGCCCGGCGCCCTGATGGCCTTGCTCGTCGTGTGGAACATGCCCGGACCGTGGACCTGGAGGGCGATGACCTGCGTCTCCTTGAACTCGTCGGGCGCCTGCGTCTGGATGTACTCCCAATACGCCTTCGACGTCGCCTCCGCATTGGTCATGATGAACGGGAGCTCGAAGACCTCGACGCGCGGGAAGCGGCCGGCGGTGTTGCCGGGCAGCGTCCAGACGACGTCGACAACGCCGTCGCGCGCCTGGTCGTAGAGCTGCACCGGCGTGCCGCCGAGCTGCATCGCCGGATACGCCTCGAACTTGATGCGACCGCCGGAGTCCTTCTCGACCTTCTCCATCCACGGCTTGTGCATCGACAGCCAGACGTTGCTCATCGGCGCCATGAACGTGTGGAACTTGAGCGTGACCGCCTGCTGGGCGAGGCCGGACAGGGCGGGCACGCCGAGCGCGGCGGCGGCGGCACCCTGGATGAGGGAACGGCGTTTCATCGTCTGTCTCCTGGTGGACGTGTTCCGCCGAGCGTACCCGGGAACTGCCCGCGACCGCGACGGGGCTTTTCCTAGCGGCCGCCTCGTGCTCAGGCGACGCTGAGCGGACCGACCACCACCAGCTCGGCCCGGGCCGGGTCGTGGCGCAGCAGCCAGGCCTCGCCCGAGCCGGTGCTGCTGCCGGCGAGCGCGCTGATGTTGACCTGGTGCGTGACCCAGACCTCGAAGCCGCGCACGTCGGCGAGCGCCCGCCGCGCCAGCTCGTCGCGCAGCCTCTGCGTCTGGGCCGTCGCCGTCGAGCGCTCGCGGACGATCGAGTTCAGCGCCGGCCAGGGCTCGGCGGCGCCGAAGGCCAGCCGCGCCGTGTCGAGACAGCGGCACCACTCGCTCGACCGCACCGCCGTCGGCACGAGGCCGCGCTCGCGGTACCAGGCGCCGACGCGGCGCGCCTGCTCTCGCCCTTCGTCGCTGAGGTTGCGCTGCGTGCTGCAGACGCCGGGCTGGAAGCCGGGCGGATCGAAGGTGCCGGGCGCCAGCGCGTGGCGCATGGCGACGACGAGGCCACCGCCGCCGCGCCGGAGCGCATCGAGCGCGGCGCCCGCATCGGCAGGCTGGGCGCGGGCGAGCGCCGGGGCGAGACAGGAGAGGGCGAGGCCCTGCAGGCAGAGGCGGCGGTTCATGGCGGCTGGATGATGCCGTGCCGCGCGGCGGCCGCTAGCGCATGAACTGCACCAGCCACAAGGGGATGATGGGGAAGAACAGGAACAGCGCCGTCCGCAGCACGTCGCTGGCCAGGAAGGGAAGCACGCCGCGGTAGGTCTCGCCCATGGGGACGCCCTTGGCCATGCCGTTGACGATGTAGACGTTCAGGCCGACCGGCGGCGCGATGAGACCGAAGCCCACGGTCATCAGCACCATGATGCCGAACCAGATCGCCACCGAGTCCTTCGGCATGCCGAAGTCGAGCGCCATCACGAGCGGAAAGAAGATCGGGATGGTCAGCAGCAGCATCGAGAGCTCGTCCATGACGGCGCCGAGCAGCACGTAGAAGAGCAGGATCGCGACGACCACGATCAGCGGCGACAGGCCCCAGCCCCCCACCACCGCGGCCAGCTGGTTCGGCACCTGCGTCAGCGCCAGCGCCGAGTTCATGAGGTCGGCGCCAAGGAAGATGAAGAAGATCATCGCCGCGCTCACCGCCGTGCCGTAGAAGCACTGCTTGAACTTGTCGATGCTCATCTCGCCCTTGCCGAGGGCGGTGAGGAAGGTGGCGGTGGCGCCGACGGCCGCCCCTTCGGTCGGCGTGAACAGGCCGGCGTAGATGCCCCCAAAGACGAGCGCGAAGATCACCACGATGGGCAGGACGCCGAGCCAGGCGCGCACGGTGAGCGGCGGGGGCGCGTCCTCGATCTCGGGGGCGTGGCCCGGCACCAGACGCACGTAGATGGCGACCGCGATCATGTACCCGGTCATCGCGATCAGGCCGGGCACGATCGCCGCCGCGAACAGCTTGCTGATGTTCTGCTCGGCCAGGATGGCGTAGATGACGAGGACGATCGACGGCGGCAGCTGGATGCCGAGCGTGCCCCCGGCAGCGAGCGTGCCGGTCGCGAGGCGGCCCGAGTAGCCGTGCCGGCGCATCTCGGGCAAGGCCACGCTGGTGATCGTCGCCGCCGTCGCCACCGAGGAGCCGCTGATGGCGCCGAAGGCGGCGCAGGCGAGCAGCGAGGCCATCGCCAGGCCGCCCTTGAAGCGGCCCATCACCGCCGCCGCGAACTCGAACAGCGACTTGCTGATGCCGCCCTTGGTCGCGAAGTGCCCCATCAGGATGAACAGCGGGATGACGGACAGGTCGTAGCTGGCGAAGCGCGCGAAGGCCTGCGTGTTGAGGAAGTTGGCGAACGGCAGCCAGCCCGTCTGCACCACGTAGCCGAGCGCTCCCGCCGCGAACATGCTGACGGCGATGGGCACCCGGACCGCCATCATCGCCAGCATCGATCCGAAGATCAGCGCCGTCAGCGCGAGCGGGCTCATGTCAGCACCGGTCGATCGCCGAAGCCGCGCACCGCCTGGGTGAGCGCGATCACCGCGGTCAGCGCCAGCGGCGGCACCATGCCGACGTAGACGATCCATTCCGGGAAGCCCATGATCATGGAGCCGGCCTGCGAGCGCCAGGCATTCACGCCGCCGATGCCCGTGCGCCACGCCATCAGGCCCATCGCCAGCGCGAGCAGGAAGGCGCCGAAGCGGTCCATCCGGTCCTGCGTCTGCGGCGCGGCGCGGGCGGTGAAGAAGTCGACGATGATGTTGCCGCGCTGAACCTGGCACCAGGGCATGAACAGCGCGATCGCGGCGCCGGCGGCCGAGCCGGCGAGCTCGAACGCGCCGACGATGCTCCAGCCGATGGTGTTGCGGCCCAGCAGGCTGATGCAGGTCATCAGCGTGATCACCGTCAGCAGCACGCCGGCGAGCACCGCGCACAGCTTGGCCGCTTGTTCGAGCAGTCTCACGAATCCTCCCGGGCAGCGCTCCCGCGGAGCCTGCAATGTCGTCGTTCGTTCGGCCGCCGTGCCGATGCGACGAGTTTAGGGGCCCCGGCGCCGGCGGCTCAGTACTGGGTGTCGGGAATTCCCGCAACGAGGCCCTCGATCGCCTCGGCCAGGACGATCTGGCACGACAGCCGGCTCGTCGGCTGTCGTTCGGCGGCGGTCATCTCGAGCATCGCCTCCTCGTCGGACGACGGCGGCGGCAGCCGGCCGGCCCAGGCGGCGTCGACGATCACGTGGCAGGTCGCGCAGGTCATGCAGCCGCCGCAGTCGGCCTTGATCCCGTCGAGGCCGGCATCCGTGGCGACGCGCATGAGGCTCTGGCCGACGTTGCCGGCGAGCGTGTGACGGGTGCCGTCGGCGTCGACGAGGTGCACGGTGATGGCCATGGCGCGAAGGGTCAGAAGCGGCTGAAGTATTCGCGCGCCTGCCACGCGTCCTTGTCCTCGGCCTGCTCGTGACGCTCGAGCTCGGATCGCTTGACGCGCGTCAGCCAGTCAACCACGGTCGGGCCGAAGGCGCGGACCAGCGCCTCGTCCTCGGCGAGCGCCGCCAGCGCTTCGCCGAGGCTCGCCGGCAGCATCGCCGCCGCGCCGCTGGCGTAGGGCGCGCCCGTGGCCGGCGGCGACGCGAGGCCGCGCTCGACGCCGTCGAGGCCGGCGTGGATCTGCGCCGCCATGTACAGGTAGGGATTGGCCGAGGGCTCGCCGATGCGGTTCTCGATGCGCGTCGCCGGGTCGCCGCAGCGGCCGAGGACGCGCAGCATCGCGCCGCGGTTGTCGCGGCCCCAGGTCAGCGACTGCGGCGCCATGACGTTCGGCCGGAAGCGGCCGTAGGCGTTGATCGTTGGCGCACAAAAGACCGCCATGCCGCGGCCGTGCGCGAGCAGCCCGGCCAGCCAGCGGTCGCCGATCGCCGACAGCGTGGCCTGCGCGTCGCCCTCGCCGCCGCCCGGCTCGGCCGCGTGGCGCTGGAAGGCGTTGTCGCCGGTCGAGAGGTCGACCAGCGAGTGGTGCAGATGCCAGCCGCTGGCGATCACGTTCGGGAACGGCGGCCGGCAGACGAAGCTCGCGTGGTAGCCGGCGCGCCGCAGCGCCTGGCGGACGCCGTTGCGGAAGAGGACCATCTGGTCGGCGGCGGTGAGCGCGTCGGACGGATCGAACACCGCCTCGACCTGGCTCGGGCCGAGCTCGATCTCGAGCGAGCGGAGCGGCAGCCCGAGGTCCTGCGCCGTCTGCTGGACGATGCGCAGCGGCTCGTCGGCCATGTCGGCCCAGCCCTCGGCGAGCAGGTTGTAGCCGGGGTGGATCATCGTCAGCGCCGGCGGCTCGCCGGGCCACGCCGCGCGCGCCGGATCGAGCGACGGGTCGTCGTCGGGCGAGCTCAGGCGGTAGATGTGGAACTCGACCTCGAGCCCGCACTGCAGGCCGTAGCCTGCTGCCGCGAGCCGCTGCAGCGCCTGCTGCAGGATGCGCCGGGTGTCGATCGGCACCGGCCTGCCGTCCTCGAAGCACGCCTCGGCGCGCAGCCAGCCGGTGCGATCGGTCCACGGCAGGACGCGAAAGCTCGCCGGGTCGGGCATCAGCACGAGGTTGTTGGCGAAGCCGAATCCCGGCAGTGCCTCTGGCAGGCCGGGCTCGAAGACCCGGTAGGCCGTCTTGTCGGACGTGTCCTTGAGCAGGATCGTGCTGACGAGGCCGACGCCGCTCTTCAGCGCCGACGGGACGGCCGCCGCCACCAGGGTCTTGCCCCGCAGCACGCCGTGCAGGTCGCACCAGCCGATGCGGACCAGCTCGACGCCTTCGGCCTCGATGCGCAGCGCGACTCCCTCGCAGGCGGCAGCGCGCGCCGCGCCGCTCGCGTCGTGGCCGGCGACCGGCCAGGTCACCGCTCGGCCTCGGCGGCGAGGCTCGTGCCGGCCATCGCGCTCTGCGCGCCGTCGCTGCCGGGCGGCGGCGCGAGCCAGGCCGCACCGGCGCGCTTGGCTTCGGCGGCGGCGCTCCAGTAGCTCTCCCAGCCCTGCGCCGGGGCGATGCAGTCGATGGTGTCGGGGCCGACGAAGCGGCCGGCTTCGCCGGCCGTCAGCGCCATCGGCGGCCGGCCGCCGCTGCGCACCGTCTCGATCGCCTTCAGCAGCGTCCGCCGGTTGACCATGATCACCTTGTCGGTCGTGCCGAGGTGCTCCTGCGTGCGGTCCTGGATCTCGCCCATGCTCTCGACCGCCCACTGGTCGTGCAGGTTGATGTCGTCCTCGCCCATGCCGAGGTAGGTGCGCGAGCGCTGCTCCTCGGCGTTGAAGCCCCAGCCGTTGTGCCGTCCCTGCCTGGGCGCGTAGTCGGGCAGCGTGACGCAGGCCAAGCGCTGCCTGCGCATCGTCTCGCGATCGAGCGGCTCGGCGAAGCTGGTGAAGAACGAATACCAGTACGTGTGCGTGTCGTCGACGGGCACGTGCATCTGCGTGATCGTGATCGTCTCCGACAGCGGGATCACGAAGGTCGCCGGGAACAGCGCATGGGTGACGCGCACGTGGGTCAGCGCTTCGGTCATGGGCCGCAGCGTCGTCAGGCGCAGCAGCCCGTCGGCGACGCTGTCGAAGCGGATCTCGGGACGGCAGAACTCGCGCATCACGCGCGTCATCGGCCAGCGCTCGCCGCCCACGTCGCCGACGCTCGCGGCGCGGAACTGCTTGCCGTAGGCGTCGTCGAGGCTCTCGTCCTGCAGGTAGCGGTGCAGGAAGGACGGGTGCGCCGGGTCGATGCCGACCTCGAAGGCCTGCAGCCAGTTGCAGTTCCACAATCCCTTGAACGCGAAGCTGTGCGTGGCCGGCGCGATGAAGGCGTCGAAACGCGGCAGCTCGGGCGGGGTCGAGCCTTCCGGCCCGAGCCAGGCGAACACGACGCCGGCCACCTCGCGCACCGGGTAGCTGCGCGCCCGAACGCGCTGGCAGAGGGTCGAGCCGACCGGCTCCGCCGGGGTCTCGAGGCAGCGGCCGTCGGCCGCGAACTTCCAGCCGTGGAACGGGCAGCGCAAGCCCTCGGCCTCGTGCCGGCCATAGGCGAGGTCGGCGCCGCGATGCGGGCAGTGCCGGTCGAGCAGGCCGAAGGCGCCGTCGGCGGCGCGGAAGAGGACCAGGTCCTGGCCCAGCAGGCGCACCGCCTTCACGGGCCGGTGCGTCATGTGCGGATCGTGTCGCGGCTCGAACTCGTCGACGAGCGCGGCCGGCTGCCAGTAGCTGCGCAGCAACGCGCCGCAGGGCGTGCCGGGACCGATGCGGGTGATGAGTTCGTTCTGCTCGGCTTGCATGTCGACGCCTGGCGACGATGGACGGTCCAGTCTACCGAAAGGGGATTTCCCGACGCGGCGTGAACAAGATCGCACTGCGATGCACGAGGCGACCGTTCGTCCAGCAAGACGGACGCAAGGCCCTCAAGGACCGCCGCGACCTGCCGAGCCGACGTGTCATGCGAGCAATCGCACATCGCTCGAGCGAGCGGGCGCGAGCGGTACGCGATCCTCGACAAGCGGCCCGCGCCCGGTGACGGGCGGCCCCTAGAGTGACCCGCATGCAACGCTTCCGTGCTTTCCTCGGCGACTTGCCGCACGACCGTGGACCTGCGGCACGAGCCGCTCTGCGCCGTCGGGGCCGGAGCGGCTTCACGCTCATCGAGCTGATGATCACTGTGGCGATCATCGCCATCCTCGCCACGGTCGCGTACCCGGCGTACCAGGACCACCTGCGCAAGTCCAGGCGCGCCGAAGCGCAGTCGTTCCTGATGGCCGCGGCGGCGCGGCAGCAGCAGTTCCTGCTCGACACGCGCGCCTACGCGACGACGGTCGCCGGCGTCGGCGTGCCGGTGCCGACGCACGTCAGCTCGAACTACACGCTCGCGCTCACGGTGACGGCCGGCCCGCCGCCCACCTACCTCATCACCGCGAGCCCGATCGCCGGCCAGGCGCACGAGACCTGCGGCACCCTGAGCATCGACCAGGCCGGCGCGAAGACGGCTTCGAGGGGAGGCTGCTGGTGACCGCGAGCGCTGCACTCTGTCGGCCCGAGCGCGGCTTCACGCTGATCGAGCTCGTCGTCACCGTCGCCCTGCTCGGCATCGTCCTCGGACTCGCAGCGCCGTCGATGCGATCCTTCGTCGTCGGCCAGCGCATCCGCGCCCTCTCGTACGACCTGACCAGCGACCTCCTGCTGGCGCGGAGCGAGGCGCTGAAGCGCAACGCCAACGTCGTCGTCGCCCGCGACGCCGAGCAGTGGCACGGCGGCTGGACCACCGCCGCCGGCGCGCTCCAGCTGAGCCGGCGCAACGCCATGGGCAACAACGTCGTGTTCGACGGGGCGCCCGCTTCCATCACCTTCGACGCGAACGGCCGGGTGGCGTCACCGAACGCCCAGGTGCGCATCACCCTGAGCTCGTCGGCCGCCGACGCGCAAAGCCGGCGCTGCGTCGAGCTCGATCTCTCCGGCCGGGCCCGGTCGCTGCTGGGAGCCTGCACATGAGAGCGCCCGCCGCTCGCAGGCGACAGGCGCCGGCCGCCGGCCAGCGCGGCGCCTTGCTAATCGAGGTGCTGGTGTCGATCGTCGTCTGCGCCTTCGGCCTGCTCGGCTTCGTCGCCGTGCAGGCCCGCGCCGTGGCGTCCGAGTTCGAATCGCACCAGCGCACGCAGGCCCTGACGCTGGTCGACGACATGGTCGCCCGCATCAACGCCAACCGCGCCGATGCCGGGGCCTACGTCGTCGACGGCCTGATCGGCGCCGGCGCGATCCAGGACTGCGCCGCGCTGGCCGGGGCCGCGCTCGATCTGTGCGAGTGGGGCAATCTCATCCGCGGCTCGCGCGAGGACCGGGACGGCGCCAAGGTCGGTGCCATGCTCCTGGCGCGCGGCTGCATCACGCGGCCGGCGACGAGCAGCGACCGCTACGTCGTCGCCGTCGTCTGGCAGGGCATCGTCGCGACGGGGGCGCCGCCCAGCCCGTGCGGCCTCGCCGATCCGACCTTCGCATCGGAGCCGCTGCGTCGCACCGTCTCCTACACGGTGTGCATCGGCCTGCTGCGCGACCCGGTCGTCGCGCCGGCCCTGGCGCGCTGCTGATCATGAGCGGCTCGACACCCTCGACGACAGACGCGATGCGCACGCATCAGCGCGGCTTTTCGCTGGTCGAGCTGATGGTCGGCCTGACGCTGGGCCTCATCATGACCTCGGCCCTGCTCGTGATCTTCGCCAACGCGTCGACGAGCGGACAGAACCTGCGGCGCAGCAGCGTGCAGCTCGACAACGGTCGCTATGCCGCCGAGCTGCTGCGGGACGACATCCGCCTGGCCGGCTTCTATGGCGAGATCGGCACCGCCGCCGCGGTGAGCGCCGATCCCGACCCCTGCAGCACCGCGCCGGTGGCCTTCACCTCGGTGCCGCCGACGGTGCCGCCGGCGGTGCGCGGCTACACCGGAGGGCAGCTGCTCGGCTGCCTCGCCCATCGACAGCCGGACACGGCCGCGATCGTCATCCGCCGCCTCGACATCGACGCCGTCCTGCCCGGCACCCTCGCCGCCGGCTCGCAGTACTACGTCCAGTACTCGTTCTGCGAGAGCGACACCCTGGCGCCTTCGCTTCTCTACGACCGGATCCCCGCCAACTTCAACCTGAAGGACCGGACCTGCGCGGCACCGAACCGCGTCCGCGCCTTCGTCTCGCGCATCTACTTCATCGCCTCCTGCAACCGATGCGCCGGCGGCGGCGACGGCATGCCGACGCTGAAGCGGCTCGAGCTCCTGAACGGACAGCTCGTCGAGACCGCCCTCGTCGAAGGCATCGAGCACATGCGCTTCGAGTACGGCTTCGACCTCGACGGCAACGGCACGCCCGACAGCTACCTCACGCAGCCGGCCCTCCTCGGGCCCGCCGCCGACTGGGCCAACGTGATGGCCGTCAAGCTGCACTTCGTCAGCCGCTCGCTCGAGAAGGCAGCCGGGTCCGAGACGCTGGCGAGCGCGCAGTCGTTCGACTTCGGCGGCGCCGGCGTCCACAACGTGGCGCGCGACGGCTACGTCAGGCGCGCGCACGGCAACACCATCCGTCTCGTCAACCCGAGCGGCACGAGGGAGCTGCCATGACCGCGCGCCGCCACTCGCCGCGCCTTGGCGCTGCCCGCCAGCGCGGGGTCACGCTCATCGTTGCGCTCGTCATGCTGCTGGCGATGGCCCTGCTCGCGGTCTGGGCCTACAACGGCAGCACCGGCAACCTGCGCATCGTCGGCAACACGCAGGTGCGCCAGGAAGCCTTCGCCGCAGCACAAGCCGCGATCGAGACCACGATCAGCTCGTCGCTGTTCGTCCAGGACGCGGCCGCCGTGGCCGCCAGTCCGATCCCCGTCGACGTGCATGGCAACGGCACCGCCGCGTACACGGCGCGCCTGGAACCGGCGCCGCTCTGCTACCGGGTGCGCCCGGTGGGGTCCGCGGAGCTCGATCCGACGGTGCCGACCGACCTGCCCTGCATGATGTCGCAGGCACCGAACGGCATCGAGAGCGAGCTGCCGGGCGCGGCGGCGGGCGCTTCCCTGTGCTCCGACATGGAATGGAACATCCGTGCCGTCGTCACCGACGCTCCGTCGGGAACCAGCGTCGCCGCGAACCAGGGCGTGGCCGTGCGCGGCTTCGTCACCGACGCGGCGACGGGCTGCCCGTGAAGCGGAACCGGGAGACCTCGCCATGAACTCATCGGTCACCACCGTCCTGCGCCTGTCCGGCGCCATCGCCTGCGCCGCCCTGCTGGCCGCTCCGGCGCAGGGCGAGGACATCGACATCTACTCGTACAACAGCGGCCAGGGCGACCTGCCCAACGTGCTCCTGGTGCTCGACAGCTCCGCCAACTGGTCGGCGAACCTGCCGGTCCCGAACTGCTACTACAAGACCAACGGCGTGCTCACCAGCCACGGCCCGTCCTCGGCCGAGCAGGGCAAGAAGGTCGGCGTCGAGAAGTGCGCTCTCTACAACCTGATCGACGTGCTGCCGGTCAAGGCCGGCGCCGATGCGAACAGCGACGCCCTGTTCAATGTCGGCCTGATGATCTTCAACGAGTCGCCGGCGGCGAACAGCGGCGGCTATCCGCGCAAGGCGCTGACGCCGCTGACGACGAACAACAAGAACGCCTTCAAGCAGATGATCCGCGATCTGGACATCCAGGCCGACAAGGCGAACAACGCGGCGTTCGCGAAGACCATGCACGAGGCCTACCTCTACTTCAAGGGCCTCGACGCCTACCGCGGCAAGGCCGGCAGCAAGTACGACGCCAGCGCCTTCAGCGGCAACCGCTACAGCTCGACGGCAGCGAACAGCTGCGGACGCAACTACCTGATCTTCATCGCCAACGGCGGCCCGGGCGAAAACACCAACGCCGAAGCGCTGGCGCTGCTGCAAGGCCTCGGCGGCGACAGCACGCCGCTCACCTACCCCAGCTCGGTGGTCAGCAACTCCGACCAGGCGAACTGGGCGGACGAGTACGCGCGCTTCATGCGCGGCGCCGACGTCAGCGGCCGCGAGGGCCTGCAGGGCATCGTCACGCACGGCGTGGCGGTCGTCGGCAGCTCCAGCGACGGCACCTACCCGAACTTCATCCGCAGCATGGCGAACTACGGCGGCGGCCAGTTCTTCAGCGCCAGCAACGTCGACTCGCTGACGCTGTCGCTGCAGCAGATCTTCGACCAGATCCAGGCCGTCGACAGCGTCTTCGCCTCGGCCAGCCTGCCCGTGTCGGTGAACGCCCGCGGCACCTACCTCAACCAGGTCTACATGGGCATGTTCCGCCCGGACGCCAACGGCCTGCCGCGCTGGCGCGGCAACCTCAAGCAGTACCAGCTCGGCATCGACGTGCTGGGCGAGCTGTCGGTCGTCGACTCGAACGGCGCGCCGGCGATCAGCGCCTCGACCGGCTTCATCGGGCCGGCCGCGGTGTCGTTCTGGACCGCGCCGAGCGAGTTCTGGGCCAACCAGCCGATGGGCACCCCCGCGTCGGCCAGCGACTCGCCGGACGGCGAGGTGGTCGAGAAAGGCGGCGCCGCGCAACGCCTGCGCAGCACCTTCGCGACCGCCAACGGGACGCGCAAGGTCCTCACCTGCGTCGGCTGCGCGTCGAGCCCGGCGACGCCGAGCGCGTTCGCCGACACCAACACCGCCATCACCGCCGCGGCTCTCGGCGTCGCCGATGCCGCGTCGCGGGCGCAGCTGATCAACTGGGTGCGCGGCACGAGCAACGCCAACGACGAGCAGGGTCCGACCACCACCCCGGCGACGACGATCCGGCCTTCGGTGCATGGCGACGTGCTGCACTCGCGGCCGGCGGTCGTCAACTACGGCAGCGCCGGCGTGGTCGTGTTCTACGGTGCCAACGACGGCATGCTGCACGCGATCAACGGCAACCAGGCGGGCACCGGCGCGGGCGAGGAGCTGTGGAGCTTCGTGCCCGAGGAGATGTTCGGCAAGCTTCGCCGCCTGCGCACCGACTCGCCCGAGGTCCGCGTGCCCTCGACGCCTGCGGACTCGACCGCGACGCCGCGCGACTACTTCGTCGACGGCCCCATCAGCGTCTACCAGAAGATCAACGCCAGCGGCTTGAGCGACCGCGTGATCATCTACGTCGGCATGCGCCGCGGCGGCCGCCAGATCTACGCCATCGACGTCACGACGCCCTCGGCGCCGACGTTCCTCTGGAAGAAGAGCGGCGGCAGCGGCGACGTGCCGCTGCTGGGCCAGACCTGGGCCGAGCCCAAGGTGGCGCGCATCAAGGGCCATGCCAGCCCGGTGCTGGTCGTCGGCGGCGGCTACGACGCCGGCGCCGAGGACGGCAGCAGCGTCGGCACGACGACGATGGGGCACGTGGTGTACGTCCTCGACGCGTTCACCGGCGTGGTCCTGAAGAGCTTCACCACGCTGAGCGGCACCGGCAGCATCGGGCGCAGCGTCAGCGCCGACGTGTCGATCGCCGATTCCGACGGCGACGGCTTCATCGATCGCGCCTACGCCGTCGACCTCGGCGGGCAGGTCTACCGCATCGACTTCGAGTCGGGCGCCGGCGCCCATGCAGCGTCGGACTGGTCGATCCGCAAGCTCGCCGACCTCGGCGGCGGCACCTCGACCGGTCGCAAGTTCTTCTTCGCGCCGGACCTCATCGTCACGCGCGACTTCACTGCGCTGACCTTCGGCTCGGGCGACCGCGAGAAGCCGCTGCTGAGCGCCACCCAGGACCACTTCTTCCAGATCTTCGATCGCCATGTGGGCAAGGGCCTGCCCGAGAGCCCGGCGACGATCGTCTGGAGCGACCTTCGCGCCGCTGGCGCGGTCAGCGACGTCACCGGGAGCGGCTGCTACATCACGCTCGAGCAGGGCGAAAAGGTGGTCAACGCCTCGACCTCGATCGCCGGCTACAGCTTCTTCGGCACGAACCGGCCGATCTCCTCGGCGGCGACGAACTCCTGCTCGGTCAACCTCGGCCAGGCGAAGAGCTACGCCATGCCGCTGTTCTGCGTGACCACCGCCGGCTCGGTGCTGACCGGCGGCGGCTTGCCGCCGAGCCCGGTCGCCGGACTGGTCACCGTCTCCTATACAGCGGCGAACGGCTCGCAGCAGACCCGCCAGGTGCCCTTCGTCATCGGCGCGCCCAACCCGTCCGGCTCGGCCATCCAGGCGTCGCGGCCGCGGCCCTCGGTCAATGCGCCGCGGCTGCGCCGCTACTGGTACCAGGAGGTTCGTCGCTGAGGGACCCGCCGGACGGGCGCCACGCACAATCGCAGCTCATCACCGCAACGGGAGCAGGCGAATGGCAGCGATCGGATTCATCGGCGCATCGGGATTGATGGGCCACGGCATGGCGAAGAACCTGCTGGCCAAGGGCCACTCGCTGCGACTCACCGTGCACCGCAACCGCGAGCGTGTCGCCGACCTGCTGGATGCCGGCGCCGTCGAGTGCGCGTCGGCGGCAGAGCTGGCCTCGGGCAGCGAGATCGTGTTCCTGTGCGTCACCGGATCGCCGCAGGTCGAGTCGTCGCTGACCGGCGCGCAAGGCCTGCTCGCCGGCGCCCGCCGCGGCCTGCTCGTGGTCGACTGCTCGACCAGCGAGCCCGACTCGACGGCGCGGCTCCGCGACGCCTGCAGCGCCGCCGGCGCCACCCTCGTCGACGCCCCGCTCGCGCGCACGCCGATCGAAGCCGAGGCGGGCAAGCTCAACGTGATGGTCGGCGCCGACGCCGAGACCTTCGCCCGGCTGGAGCCAGTGCTGCGCGGATTCGCCGAGAACGTCTTCCACGTCGGCGGTCCCGGCGCCGGTCACGTCATCAAGCTGCTCAACAACTTCATCGCCCAGGCGATCTGCACCGCGACGGCGGAAGCCTTCGCCGTCGGCCAGCGCGCCGGCATCGACCCGCAGAAGCTGGTCGACCTGGTGTCCGTGGGCGCGGTCAACTCGGGCCTCTTCCAGATGATGGCCAAGACCCTGCAGGGCGACCTCGGCGCGCTTCGCTTCGAGCTCGACAACGCCAGGAAGGACATCCGCTACTACACCCACCTGGCCGAAGGCCTGGCCATCCCCACGGTGGTCGGCGAGGCGGTGCACCAGTCGCTGGTGCTCGCGAGCGCGCTCGGTCACGGCAAGAAGTTCGTGCCCTCGCTGGTCGAGGCGCAGGAGCAGCTGACGGGCGCGAAGCTGGTCGGCCGGCGCGCCTAGCGCAGGCGGGCGCGCCGGGGGCGCGCCGTCATGACGCTGCGCCGGACTTTGCTTCAGTGCGCGGCACGCGCTTCGGCCGGTGCGAGCGGGCGCAGGCGCAGCTCGCCGGCCGAGCCGTCGACCGCGCGAAGGACGCAGAGCCAGCCTTCGCCGGCCGCGGCAGGCGCCGGGAAGCCGCGATCCACGGCCGACCGCGCGAGCGCGACGCGCTCCAGCGCGGCCGGCAGATCGCCGCCGAGCTCGTCGAGAAGCTTGCGCAACGCAGCGCGGTTGGCCTCGAACTCGCCGCGACCGACGTAGGGGTCGCCGCGGGCGCCGGCTTCGGCCGACTGCAGCCGCGTCCGCAGCACGGCGTCGTGCTCGACGGCCTGGCGCAGCGTCGCCTCGATGCCGCCGAGGACGTCGCGCTCGTCCGCCGCCCGCTGCCCGAGCAGCAGGCGAAGCCAGGCCATCGCCGCCACGGCGCGGACGACGATCGCCTGGACGCGCTGCGCGTCGCGATGTTCGTGCAGGAGCGCGCGGGCCCGCTCCACCTGCACTTCGCCGAAGCGAGGCGTCGAGCTCAGGGTCTCGAGCTGGCTGCGCCGCCGGTCGTCGGGCTCCTTCAGCTCGTCCCACGCCGTCGAGGCGCGAGCAGCGGCCTCGTCGACGCGCTCGCGAAAGCTCGTCCGGCCGACCAGGCCGGCGTAGTTGTCGCGCGCGTCGCGGGCGTAGCGTCCGCTTTCCTGCAGCAGTGCCTTCAGGCGCGCGTCGGCGACGCCGACGGGCTTGGCCGGCAACGCCGCGTGCATGGCCTTCAGCTGCTGCATCTCACCCGCCACATCGCGCAGCGTGTCGGCGGCCTCGACGGCGAGCACCACCGCGGCCAGCTCCGCCGCCGCCGTCGAGTCGAGCCACTGCACGGGCCGCGAAGGCGGACACTCCTGCGCCGCGGCCAGGCTGCGCACCTGGGCCTGATCCGCACGGGCGACGGCCAGCGCGGCAGCCGCCGGCAGCGCGATCGCGAACCGGCGCGGCACCTGGTCGTCCGGGGGCTGGACGGGCGTCGCGGCCAGCGCCGCGAGCGCTTCGGCCAGCGGCGGCGAGAGCGGGATCGACGCGCCGTCGCCTTCGTCCTCCCCGCTCGGGCGATGGACCGCCAGGACGCGCTCGATGCGCGGCGGCGGCGGCCGGCTCCGGGTCGGCGGGATCGCCTCCATCGCGCGCGGCGACGGCGCCGCGGCGGGCACGGGTGCAGGCACAGGCGCGGCGATGGCATCGGCTGGCGGCGCCGGTGCGGGCGCGGCGATCGGCGGGGCCGGCGGCGGCACGGACGTCGTGGCCGCCACGGACGTCGTGGGCGCGACGGACGTCGCGGGCGGCACGGGAGCCTGCACCGGCGCCGGCGGCAACGCCGAAGCGCCGGCCGCTGCCGTGTCCTTTGCGGCGGCCGGGACCTCGCTCGAAGCCTGGGTCTTCTGCCGTCCTCGCCGCGAGCGAAGCACGGTCCAGCCGAGCCAGGCGACGAACAGCGCCAGGCCGACGACGAGGATCCAGCCGGTGTCCAGAGTGTTCATGGGATCGCTCACCGGAGCCGGCAGCGCTTCAGCGAACCCGGGCTTCGATGCGGTCCGCCGCGACGCCGACCTTCGCACCCGAGGCCACGATCTCGGCCCAGGTCACCGCGTCCACCGGGACACCATCACGCAGTCGGCGGGCGCGCATCTCGCGTTCCGGCTCGCCCGGCGTCTTGACGCGATCGATGCCGGCGGCCGGCGGCGACGCGGCGGCGTAGGCGACATAGCCTTCCATCTCGCGCGCCAGGTTGGCGGCCGTGCCCATGCGCTCGGGATCGACCAGGATGGAGAACATGCTGTTGAGGACGCGACGGCGGCCGTCGGTCACGGCCCGCGCGGTGTCGCCGCCGGCGAGCGCGCCGCCGAGCAGCTCGCAGATCAGGGCCAGCCCGGCCCCCTTGTGCTCGCCGAACGGAAGCAAGGCGCCGAACGGCTCGATCACCGTGAAGCGCGGGTCGGTGGTCGGCTCGCCGTGGTCGTCGATGATGGTTCCGGGCTCGAGCGGCACGCCCTTGTTGTGGGCGACGCGCGTCTTGCCCTGCGCGATCTTGCTCGTCGCGAAGTCGAGGATCACCGGTTCCTGGCCCGGCCGCGGGATGCCGACGCAGAACGGATTGGTGCCGATGCGCGCATCGCGACCGCCGAACGGCGCCACGATGGGCCGCGACAGCACGTTCACGAAATGGATCGAGACCAGTCCGCTGCCGACGCACTGCTCGGCCCAGTGACCGATGCGGCCGAGGTGATGCGAGTGCGCCAGACCGACGACGCAGACGCCGTGCCGGTGCGCCCGCTCGGCCCCGAGCTCCATCGCCTCGCGGCCGATCACCTGGCCGTAGCCCTGGTGGCCGTCGAGTGTCAGCACGCTGCCGGTGTCCTGCCGAACCGACACGTGGGCGTTCACCGTCAGCCCGCCTTCGAGCACCGCGTCGATGTAGCGCGGCAGCATGCCGATCCCGTGCGAGTCGTGGCCGCGCAGGTTCGCCTCGACGAGGTTCTCGGCGACCTCGGTCGCTTCCGCGCTCGATGATCCGGCGGCAGCGACGACGTCGCGCACGGCGGCGACCAGAGCCGGCGCCGCGAAGGTGTAGGTGTCGATCATTTGTAGGTCGGCGTCGTTGCTGCAGACCGGAGCGTATCAAGGGATGAGGCCCGTGCCGAACGGCAACTCGACGGGCACAGCCGTTGCTCCTCGAAGGGCACCATGCACCCGCCCTTCATCCTCGCGCTGTGCGCCGCCGCGATGCTCGCCGGCCCCGCATCGGCGTCCCAGCCTACAGCCGGCGGGCCGGTAATCGTGCAGCAGCGCACCGAGGACGGCCGCATCCTCCTCACCGATCGGCCACTGGCCGGCGCGACGATCGAGCGCAGCTGGACCGTGCACGGGACGACGCCGCCTGCCGCGCCGAGCCGGAGCGAGAGCCTCGAGCCGCTGTCCTTCGCTGCCGCGCTGCCGCGTCACATCGATGCCGCGTGGCGGGCCATCGGCGAGGACCCGGAGCGCGAGCGCATCGTCCGCCTGGTGCTCGAGCGCGAGCGCATGCAGCGCCTGCCGCAACGCATGTCCGTGTCCCAGCGCGAGCCGGGGCTCAGAGGATCAGCAGGGCCCGGAAGTCGTTGACGTTGGTGAAGGTGGGCCCGGTGACGAGAAGGTCGCCGAGCTGCTCGAAGAACGAGTACGCGTCGTTGCGATCGAGATGGCGCTCGGCGCTAGTGCCCAGCGCGGCCGCCCTGGCCAGCGTGTCGGGGCTCACGAAGGCGCCGGCGTTGGACTCGACGCCGTCGATGCCGTCGGTGTCGGCGGCGAGCACGTGCACCTCGGGCGCCGCCTGCAGCGCGATGGCGCAGCCGAGCAGGAACTCGCCGGCCCGGCCACCTCGGCCGCCCTGCGCGCGCAGGGTCACCGTCGTCTCGCCGCCCGACAGCAGCACGCACGGACGCTCGAACGGCTGCGAGCGGCGCGCGACCTGGCGCGCGATCGCTGCATGGACCTTGCCGACCTCGCGCGATTCGCCCTCGATCTCGTCGCCCAGGATGTGCGCCGCGATCGATGCCTTGCGCGCCAGCGCCGCGGCGGCCTCGAGCGACTGCTGCGGCGTGGCGACGAGATGCACGACGTTGCCGGCGAAGGCCGGGTCGCCCGGCTTCGGTGTCTCCAGCTCGCCGCGCTCGAGACCGGCGCGAACGGCGGCCGGCACGGCGATGGCGTAGCGGTCGAGGACGGCCAGCGCGTCGGCGCAGGTCGTCGGATCCGGAACCGTGGGGCCGCTGCCGATCACCGCCGGAGAGTCGCCGGGCACGTCGCTCACGACCAGGGTCACGACGCGGGCCGGCGCGCAGACGCGAGCCAGCCGGCCGCCCTTGATCGCCGACAGATGCTTGCGCACGCAGTTCATCTCGTCGATGGCGGCGCCGCTGGCGAGCAGGGCGCTGTTGACCGCCTGCTTGTCGGCCAGGCTGACGCCGGGCGCAGGCAGCGTCAGCAGGGCCGACGCGCCTCCGGACATCAGGCAGAGGACGAGGTCGTCCTCGCTCAGCCCTTCGGCGAGCTTGAGGATGCGCGCCGCGGCGCCGCGGCCGGCCTCGTCCGGAACCGGGTGCGCCGCCTCGACGACCTCGATACGGCCCTGGCCGGCGGAGCGCTTCGCCCCATAGGCGGGAGGAACGGCACCGTAGCGCGTGACGACGAGGCCGCTCAGCGGCGCGTCGGCCGGCCAGAGCGCATCGACGGCGGCGGCCATCGCCCCGCCGGCCTTGCCGGCGCCCAGGACGAGCGTGCGTCCCGCCGGCGGCGGGGGCAGGAAGCGCGCCAGCGCCTCGCCGGGCACGGCCTGGCGCACGGCAGCGTCGAACAGCGCGCGCAGGAAGCCGCGTGGGTCGCTCCGGGGGTCGGGCAGGTGCGGATCGGTCATGGCGGCAGGCGGCCCGGCGATTGTCGGGCAGGCCGGCGCAGAGTCCGGCCGCGGACAGGGCCGCAGGCGAGCGGCTATGCTGGCCGGCACCGCCGATCGACGCCGCCATGCTGATCAACTTCTTCTTCACCTTGCGCGCGGCCAAGCTGAAGGTTTCGGTGACCGAATACCTGAGCCTGCTGCAGGCCATCGAGGCCGGCGTCATCGACGATGACGAAGGGCCCACGATCGACCGCTTCTACTACCTGGCCCGCACCTCGCTGGTCAAGGACGAGGCCCAGTTCGACAAGTTCGACCGCGCCTTCGCCGCCTACTTCAAGGGCGTCGAGCTGCTCACCGACTTCACCCAGGACATCCCGGTCGAGTGGCTGCAGAAGAAGTTCGAGCTCGAGCTCACGCCCGAGGAAAAGGCCAAGATCGAGAAGAGGGGCTGGGACGAGCTGATGGAGACGCTGAAGAAGCGCTTCGAGGAGCAGAAGAAGCGCCACGAGGGCGGCAACAAGATGATCGGCACCGGCGGCACCTCGCCCTTCGGTGCCTACGGCTACAACCCGCAGGGCATCCGCATCGGCCAGGACAAGGGCCGCAACAAGAGCGCGGTGAAGGTCTGGGACCAGCGCCAGTTCAAGGACTACGACGACAGCCTCGAGCTCGGCACGCGCAACATCAAGGTCGCCTTGCGGCGGCTGCGCCGCTTCGCGCGCGAGGGCTCGGAAGAGGAGCTCGACCTCGACGACACCATCCGCTCGACGGCGTCGAATGCCGGTTGGCTCGACATCAAGATGGTCCCCGAGCGGCACAACAAGGTGAAGGTGCTGCTGCTGATGGACGTCGGCGGGACGATGGACGAGCACATCCACCGGGTCGAGGAGCTGTTCAGCGCCGCCAAGACGGAGTTCAAGCACCTCGAGTTCTATTACTTCCACAACTGCGTCTACGACTTCATGTGGAAGAACAACCGGCGCCGCTACAGCGAGAAGTTCCCGACCTGGGACCTCATCCGCAAGTACAACAAGGACTACAAGCTGATCTTCGTCGGCGACGCGACGATGAGCCCGTACGAGATCCTGCAGCCGGGGGGCAGCGTCGAATACAACAACGAGGAGCCGGGCGCCGAGTGGCTGCAGCGCCTCACCAACGCCTTCCCGAAGTTCGCCTGGATCAACCCCGAGCCGCAGGGCGTCTGGGGCTACCGGCAGAGCATCTCGGTGATCCAGCAGCTCATGAACCATCGCATGTTTCCGCTGACGCTACCGGGGCTCGAAGGAGCCATGCGACTGCTCGTCAAATGAGCCGGCGCACAGCGCCGTGGCGGGCGCTGTGGTGTCTGCTCCTGACGGCGCTGATGACCGGATGCACGAGCCTGCCGTTCCTGAACGGCAAGGAGGAGCCCGAGGCGACGCAGGCAGCCGCCGAGCCGGAAGTACCGCTCTACGACTTCGACGTCCAGGCGCCGGAGCCGCTCCGCACGCTGCTCCTCGATTACCTCGACCTGTCTCGCTTCCGCTCGGCACCGAGCACCGAGCGGATCACGGGCGCCGAGCTCGACCGCCTTGCCGCCGCGGCACCGGCGCAGGCGCGCTCGCTGCTGGAGACCGAGGGCTATTTCGACGCCGAGGTGAAGATCGAGCAGGCGCGCACGGCCGACGGCCTGGCGCGCCTGACGCTGAGCGTCGTGCCCGGCCCGCGCGTCGTCGTCAAGAGCGTGGCCATCGACTCGGCCGGCCCGCTCGCGCCGCGCAAGCCGACACGCGAGGAGCCCTGGTCGGACCGCATCGAGCGCATCCGCCAGACCTGGCTGCTGCAGCCCGGACAGCCGTTCCAGCAGTCGGCCTGGAGCAGCGCCAAGAACGCCAGCCTCGGTGCCTTCCGCGCCGACGGCTACCCGACCGCCCAGTGGCAGTCGACGCAGGCGCGCATCGACGCTGTCGCGCAAGCGGCCGACCTGTCGCTCACCTTGGCGCCCGGCCCCCTGTTCCGGCTCGGCCCCATCGTGGTCGAAGGCGTGCAGCGCTACGACGAGGACGCCGTGCGCCGGCTCGCCGGCTTCCGGCGCGGCATCGAGTACAGCGAGAAGCTCCTCCTCGACTACCAGGATCGGATCGTCCGCTCCGGCCTGTTCGAGGGCGCGTCGGTCGAGGTCGATCTCGACGGGCCGCCGGAAGCGGCACCGGTCACGGTCAGGGTCAAGGAGCTGACGCAGCACCAGGCGACCTTCGGCATCGGCTTCAGTGCCGACACCGGGCCGCGCGTCTCGGTCGAGCACACCAACCGCAAATTCCTGGGCCTGCCCTGGATCGCCCGAAGCACCGTCGCCTTGGGGCCCGACCTCAAGACGATCGGCACCGAGTTCACGTCGTACGTGCGCGAGGACCTCTGGCACAACCTCGCGGCGGCGAACCTGGAGCAGCTGCGTGCCGCCGACGAGACGCGCAACAGCTGGGCGACGCGGGTCGGCCGCTCGAAGAACACCACGGCCTTCGAGCGTCTCTACTACGCGGAGCTCTCGCACTCGCAGGTGCAGAGCGCGCCCCTCACCACCTCGAGCGACGCCGTCTCCGTCAACTACCACTGGCTGCGCCGCGACCTCGACAACATCCTGCTGCCGACGCGGGGCACGGCGCTCGCCGTGCAGGGCGGCCTCGGCTACGGCTCCGGCAGCCGCGAGCGATCGGACCGGCCCGGGGCGGAGCGCCGCAAGGGTCCGTTCGCGCGCACCTACGCGCGCCTCCATGCCTACCGTCCGGCCGGCGCGTGGTTCCTGAACGCGCGCGTCGAGGCCGGCGAGGTGTTCGTCCGCAACCCGATCGCGGTGCCGGACCCGATCCTCTTTCGCGCCGGCGGCGAGAACTCGATCCGCGGCTACGGCTTCCGCACGATCGGGCCGACGGTGAACCGCGCCGTCGTCGGCGGCCGGGTCCTGCTCACCGGCAGCATCGAGGCGGAACGGCCGATCACCGCGCGCCTGCCGGCGCTGCTCGGTGCCGTCTTCGTCGATGCCGGCGATGCCGCCGACCGCTGGGGCGACCTGCGCCCCGTCGTCGGCTACGGCGTCGGCCTGCATTACCGCAGCCCGGTCGGGCCGCTCCGGCTCGACCTGGCCTACGGCCACGACGTGCGCCGGCTGCGCCTGCACCTGAGCGTCGGCGTCCGCTTCTGAGCGATCGGCGATGAGCGATCAAGGCACGGCGGCTGCGCCCGATTCCAGCGAGGCGACGCGGTCGGCCCGCCGGCGCGGCCGCGGCCTGCGCTGGCTGGGAGGCGGCGTCGCCGCCCTGCTGCTGCTCGCCGCCGCCGCCGTCGGCTTCGTCTGGTGGCTGCTGCACAGCCCCGCCGGCACGGGATGGCTGCTCGAGCGCGTCCCGCAGATCGACGTCGTCGCGCCGCAAGGCTCGCTGATCGGCGACTTCACCGCCGAGCGCCTCGACGTCACCGTGCCCGGAAGCGGCGTGCTCCGCCTCGACGCACCACGCTGGCAGGGACTGCGCGTCGCGCGCGGCCGCGACGGCCGCTGGCTGCACATCGTCATCGACAGCCTGCACGCGAACCGCGTCACCTGGCTGCCTGAGGCGCAGGCGAGCCCGGCCGCCGAGCCGGCGCGTGCGCCGCAAAGCCTGCGCCTGCCGCTCGAGCTCGAGGTGCGCGCCGCGAGCGTCGACGAGCTGCGCGTCGGCAGCGCCGACGCGACGCCGATCCGGGCCGTGCGCGGCCGTGTCCACCTCGGTGCCGAGCGCGGCACGCGGCACCGGCTGCAGGAGCTCGCCGCGCGCGTCGACCGCGGCACCGCCACGGGCTCGCTCGAGATCGGCGCCGATGCGCCGTTTCCCGTCGACGCGCGCGCTCGCGTCGACTCGGTCGATCTCACGCCGCCCTGGCACGCCGACCTGAGCGCGCAAGGGCCGCTCGAGGCCTTGAACGCCACCGCGGCGGCGCGCGTGCAGCCGACGGCGACGCACCCGACGCAGTCGCTCGACGCGCGCGCGGTGGTGCGGCCGTTCGCGGCGTGGCCGCTCGGCGAGCTGCGCGCCTCGGTGAACGCGCTCGATCTCTCGGCCTTCGCCAGCGCCGCGCCAGCGACGTCGCTGAGCGGCGAGGCGAGCGCGACGACGAGCGGCAGCAACGTGCCGGCGACGCTCAAGGCGGAGATGACGAACGCCCGCGCCGGCCGCTGGAACGAGGGCCTGCTGCCGGTGCAGCGCTTTCGCGCCGAGGTGCGGGCGCGGCCCGACGACCCGAGCGTGATCGAGGTGCAGGCGCTCGACGCCGAGCTCGGCTCGGCCAAGGTCCCCGGCGGTCGCATGGTCGGGCGCGGTCGCTGGACGGCCGATCGCTGGGAGCTCACCGCCGAGCTCGCCAAGGTGCGACCGGCAGCGCTCGACGCCCGAGCCCCTGTCACCGCGCTGGACGGCAAGGCCGTGGTCGTCGGCAGCGGCTTCGCCGGGGGTCCCGAGGCTCGCGTCGTCGACGTGAAAACCGAGCTCGCCGGCGACCTGGCCGACCCGCGCCTGCCCCGCAGCGCGCCGCGACGCGCGCAGCTGCGCCTCGACGCGCAGTACACGCCGAACCGGATCGAGATCCGCGCCGCGCAAGCACGGGCCGGCGACGCTCGCGCCTCGCTGGCGGGCCAGCTCCGACGTGCCGACGAAGCGGCGCCGTGGCAGGCCACCGGCCGCTTCGAGCTGGCCCGCTTCGATCCGTCGCTGTGGTGGCCGGGCGCGATCGACTCGCTCCTGGGCGACGGGCCGAGCCGGCTCAACGGCCAGGGAGAGCTCGACCTGATCCTGCCGGCAGCGGCTCCCGCCGACGCGCCGCTGGCGATCGTCGCCGCGACCCGCGGCCGCGCCGCCCTGACGATCACCGACAGCGTCCTCGCCGGCGTCGCGCTGGCGGGCCAGGCGAGCTATGCGAACGACGATGGCCGGGCGCGGCCGTCGCTCGACGTCGTCGCCGGCGGCAACCGGCTCAAGGCCCACGGACGCCTCGCCGCCGCCGGCTCGGCCGGAGACGAGTGGCAGCTCGCCGTCGATGCGCCACGCCTGGCGACGCTCGCCCCGTGGCTGGCTGCGCCGCGCAGCGGACCGGCGGGCGGCCGATCGGCGCGCCCGGCGCTGTCCGGCACGCTGACGGCGCGGGCCCGGCTGGCGGGCCGCTGGCCCGACGTCACCAGCGACGGCGAGCTGCAGGGCGGCGACCTGCGCCTGCAGGACAGCTCGGCGCGCCGGGTGGACGGCCGCTGGCGCGTCGGCAGCGCCGCCAATGCGCCGCTGGAGGGCACGCTGACGATCGACGACCTCGACCTCGCCGGCCGTCGCGTCGAGCGCGCGCAGGCGACGCTCGCCGGCAGCGCGCGCGCACACCGGGCCGAGCTGCAGGTGCTGTCGGCGGCGCTGCCGCCGGAATGGATCGATGCGCTGGCGGCGCGCACCGCGACCGCCGGATCGCCGAGCGCTCCGGTGGCCACGGCGACGCCGAGCGCGCGCAGCGTCGTCCGCCTGGTCGCCGACGGCGGCCTCGTCGACGCCGCCGGCGTGCAGGCGGCCGGCTGGCGCGGCAGCATCGGCGAGATCGTCGCCCGTTCGGTCGCCGCGCCGGTGCGCACCTGGCTCAGCGCCCGTGACGTCCGCGGCAGCGTCTTCTGGTCGGGCGGTCCGCTGCGGGCGACGCTCGAGCCGGGCTCGGCCCAGGCGCTGGGGGCGACCGTGCGCTGGAGCCGCCTCGAGTGGCAGGCCGGCGACGCCCGGTCGGCGGCGCGCCTCGACGTGCGCGCCACCGTCGACGCCTTCCCGGTGGCGCCGGTGCTGAAGACCTTCCAGCCGACGTTCGGCTGGGGCGGCGACCTGTCGGTGACGGCGCGCGTCGACGTGCGGAGCGCGCCCGACGTGCGGGTCGACGCCGTCGTCGAGCGCCGCGGCGGCGACCTCACCGTCAGCGACGAGCTCGGCACCCAGGCCCTCGGCCTCACCGACCTGCGCCTCGGCGTCGCCGCGGAAGGCGGCGTGTGGCACTTCACCACCGCCGCGGCGGGCGGCACGCTCGGCGTCGTCGCCGGCGCCGTGACGGCGCGCACGACGGCGCAGACCGCCTGGCCCGACGCGGCGACGCCGATCGACGGGGTGCTCGAGCTGCGCGTCGCCAACCTCGGCACCTGGGGGCCGTGGGTGCCCGCCGGCTGGCGCCTGAGCGGCGACCTGCACGCCAGCTCCAGCATCGGCGGGCGACTGGGCGCGCCGCAGTACACCGGCCGCCTCGAAGGATCCAACCTCGGCGTCCGCAACTTCCTCGAAGGCGTCAACGTCAGCGACGGCCGCGTCGCGATCGCCCTGCAGGGCACGACGGCGCGCATCGAGCAGTTCATCGCCCGCGCCGGCGAGGGCACCGTCCGCCTCGAAGGCAATGCCACCTTCGACGAGACGCCGACGGCGCGCCTGCGCCTCGTCGCCGAGCGCTTCGAGATGCTCGGCCGCGTCGATCGCCGCATCGTCACCAGCGGCGCGGCGACGCTCCGTCTCGACGCGAAGACGCTCGCGCTCGACGGGCAGTTCAAGGTCGACGAGGGCCTGGTCGACTTCACGCGCTCCGACGCCCCGCGCCTCGGCGACGACGTGGTGGTCGTGCGCCGACCGGCCGCTGCGTCCGCGCCGACGGCTCCCGCGGCGGTGCAGACCGCATCGCCCGCGCCCGCGCTCCCCGGTGCGCAGCCGGCCAGCCGCACCGTCGCCCTCGACCTGCGCGTCGGCATGGGCGAGCGCATGCGCGTGCGCGGCCGCGGCCTCGATGCCGGCCTGCGCGGCGAGCTGCACATCACTTCACCCAATGGACGCCTCGCCGTGGAGGGCACGCTCAGCGCGGTCGACGGCACCTACCAGGCGTACGGGCAGAAGCTGGCGATCGCCCGCGGCATCCTGACCTTCGTCGGCCCGGTCGAGAACCCGCGCCTCGACATCCTGGCGGTGCGGCCGGACCTGGACGTGCGCGTCGGCGTGACGGTCGGCGGCACGGCGCTCAACCCGCGCATCCGCCTCTTCTCCGAGCCCGAGATGTCCGATCTCGACAAGCTCAGCTGGCTGGTGCTCGGGCGCGAAGCGGCGACCACCGGCGGTGCCGACACCGCGCTCCTGCAGCAGGCGGCGCTGGCGCTGCTGTCCGGGGAAGGGCCCGGCGTGACCGACCGGCTGATCCAGTCGATCGGCCTCGACACGGTCGGCATCCGGCAGAGCGAAGGCGCGGTCAAGGACACCATCGTGAGCCTCGGCAAGCAGATCTCGAAGCGCTGGTACGTCGGCTACGAGCACGGGCTCAACACCACGACGGGCACCTGGCAGCTGATCTACCGCGTCGCCCAGCGGGTCACCATCCGCGCCCAGGCCGGCGGCGACAACGCCATCGACATCAACTGGACCGTGCGCTGGCGCTAGCGCGAGATGAGGCGGGGCTAGGGAGCGACGTCGAAGTCGGCCTTGCCGATGTGGTTCTGCATGAAGGCGGCCACGGCCTCCGCCGCCGCGATCTTCGAGGGATCGAAGTCGAACTGGCCTTCGTGCGGCGAGCTGCGCCCGCCCTCCGAGCACACCGCCTTGTAGTTGATCGTCGCGCCGACGACCTCGTAATCGACGCGGTAGTGGACGACGCGGCCGCCCTCGCCCTGCGTGTGCGTGCCTTCGACTGTGGCCATGCTGCGCTCCTGCGGTCTCGGCGGCAGTACGCCGGCGCTCGGCGGGGGCCCAGGTCTTAAACTGCCGCCCTCCCGAGCCGCGCTTCGCCCGCGGCCGCGCCCTCGCCGTAGTTCAATGGATAGAACGGCCGCCTCCTAAGCGGCAAATACAGGTTCGATTCCTGTCGGCGGGACCAACCCCGCAGCCCCCGACCGACGCCGGCTAGACCCCCTTGACGTCCGGCTCCGTGCTCGGGAAGTCCTCGTCGTCCGCGGCTGAACGGGAGTCCGCGTCGACATCGAGCTCACTCAGGAGGCTCTTCGACGAGTCGATGATGACGTTCGTCTCGACGATCAGCTGCGCCGTCTTGGCATTGCTCGACTCGGCGGAGGCGGTGCGATCTTCCACCGGCCGAGCATCGCCGCGACGCAGGCCGGCCGGTGTAGGAGAACGGCGATTGGGGCCATCGCGTTTTCCCGGAGCCGTGTAGAGGTGCGGGAGACTGCGCCTCCTAGGCAGGCGAGCGCCGCGCGCAGACTGGTTGCTCGATCTGCAACTCCAGTGAGGGTTCACCCGAACGGCTTGCGCTGCACGAACTCTTTGATATTTGTAACAATCACCCTGACACCGGATGCCCGGGCGCGAAGCGTCAGACGAACGGTTGTCGACTTGGCGGGCACGCGATGCGCGGGGTTCGGCAGGCCGCTCACTTGCCGCGGCGCATCTACAAATGAAGAGTTTCCGTTGCCGTCGCCCGCCCCGGGCGAAGCACACCTTGTCGGCCCTGGCCCTTGCCTGGGCCTTGCAGTCAACCGCCCTGGCTTCGGTCGACCCTGCGGTCGTCGGAGCTTATTCGGTGACGCTGCCGACGCCGTATCGCGCCATTCACGCGCACATGCTGCCGACCGGCAAGGTGATGTTCTGGGACTCGTACGAGAACGCAGACCGGGCCCAGCTCTGGGACCCGACCACAGGCCACTTCACGCCGGCCGCGCGCGCTGGCTACAACATCTTCTGCTCGGGCTTCTCGTTCCTCCCCGACGGCCGCCTGCTCGTCACCGGTGGGCATGTCGCCGACTTCGTCGGGCTGGCCAACGCTTCCATCTACAACCCGTTCACTGACGTCTGGCAGCCGGTCCCGGCGATGTCGGACGGGCGCTGGTACCCCACGAATACGTCGCTGCCGAACGGCGAGCAGCTTGTCATCAGCGGGCAGAGCGACAACACGATCGGCATGAACCCGCTGCCGCAGGTGTACCAACCGGCGACAGGGACCTGGCGAGATCTCACCGGAGCCCACCTCGTCCTCCCGTTCTATCCGTTCATGTACCTCGCGCCGAACGGCAGAGTCTTCCACGCCGGCCCGAATCAGACGACGCGGTACCTAGACACGAGGGGAGCCGGGGCGTGGACGGTCGTTGGCAACAACAAGTTCGGCCCGCGGAGCTGGAGTTCGTCGGCCATGTTCAGGAGCGGCAGGGTCATGGTCGCGGGCGGCACGAACTGTGCGCCCTATGACGACACCTGCGTGTCGACTCCCACCAACACGACAGAGGTCATCGACCTGAATGCGCCGTCCCCCGCCTGGAGCTACGCAGCTCCAATGGCGAACGCGCGCAAGCAGCACAACATGACGCTGCTGCCCGACGGCACGGTGCTCGTGACCGGCGGCAGCAGCGGCTCGGAGCCGGAAGCGGCGAAGTGGCTGGCGTCACCCGTCTACCCCACGGAACTGTGGGACCCGGCCACCGGGCGCTGGACGACGCTCACCAGCCTGACCGAGCCGCGTTCCTACCATGCCGTGGCCCTGCTGCTGCCCGACGGCCGCGTGTTCTCGGCAGGCGGCGATCTCGGCATGAACTACGAGGTGTTCTCGCCTCCGTACCTCTTCAAGGGCGCGCGTCCGAGGATCAGCTCGGCGCCGGCCAACGTCCGGCTTGGCAGTTCGCCCATCCTCGTGAGCAGCCCCGACGCCACGTCCGTCACCAGGGTCTCGCTCGTGTCGCTGGGCACGGTCACGCACGCCTTCAACGCCGGGCAGCGGATCAGCTTCCCGACATTCACTCAAGCGACCGGTGGGGTGAGCGTCGCCGTTCCGACCGACCCCAACCTCAACCCGCCCGGCTACTACATGCTGTTCCTTCTGAACGGCAACGGCGTGCCATCCGTTGCCAGGATGATCCGCATAGACCCTGCGGCGGCTCCCGCGCCGGCTCCTGCTCCTGCTCCTGCTCCCGCTCCCGCGCCCGCTCCCTCACCTGCGCCCGCACCGGCCCCGGCACCTGCACCCGCACCCGCTCCCAGTCCGGCTCCCAGTCCTGCACCAGCCCCAGCCCCAGCCCCTGCCCCCGCTCCCGCTCCCGCTCCCGTTCCGTCTCCGGCTCCTGCTCCTGCTCCGACGCCAGCTCCTGCCCCCTCTCCGACACCAGCCCCTGCACCTGCACCTGCACCTGCGCCTGCGCCGACGCCTGCACCCGCCCCGGCGCCGACGCCCGCGCCCGCACCGGCTCCGGCACCGGGGCCGACGCCGGGTCCCGCGCCGACTCCTCCACCAGCGCCATCGCCCTCGCCGGCCCCTGCCCCGCCTGCCCCGCCTGCACCGCCCGCGCCATCGCCGCCGCCACCTCCGGCACCCCCTCCGGCCACTTGGGTCACGGTCGCCGGTGAAGGTCAGGCGTTCTCGACCGCGGCACCGACGACCGTGCGATACGGCGCGCAGTCGAGCTGGATCACGATGACCGTCAACGGTCCGGCGCTCTGTACGAACGAGTTTTTCGGCGATGACCCGATCTATGGCGTCGTCAAGACTTGTCAGGTCTTGACGTCGGCACCTGCGCCTGCTCCCACTCCGGCGCCTGCTCCCACTCCGGCGCCTGCACCCGCTCCGGCACCCGCTCCCGCTCCGGCGCCTGCTCCCACTCCGGCGCCTGCTCCAGCACCCGCGCCTGCTCCAGCACCCGCGCCTGCTCCGGCACCCGCGCCTGCACCTGCACCGACCCCTGCGCCAGCTCCGACGCCTGCACCGACGCCTGCGCCAGCTCCAGCGCCCACACCTGCGCCCGCACCCGCACCCGCACCCGCACCGACGCCCGCACCCGCACCCGCTCCGGTGTGGATCACGGTGGCTTCTGAGGGTCAATCGTTCTCTACGTCTGCACCCACGACGGTGCGCTACGGCGCTAACTCGAGCTGGATCACCAGGACCGTGAACGGTCCAGCCGTGTGCAACAACAGCTTCTTCGGTAGCGACCCCATCTTTGGAGTCGTCAAGTCTTGCCAAGTCTTGAGTTCAGCGCCTGCGCCTGCACCCGCTCCCGCACCTGCTCCGGCACCTTCACCTGCCCCAGCGCCTGCACCGACGCCTGCGCCTGCGCCTGCGCCTACGCCTGCACCGGCACCCGCACCGGCACCCGCACCGGCACCCGCACCCGCGCCTGCTCCGAGCCCTGCTCCGACGCCTGCGCCTGCGCCTGCCCCTGCGCCTGCCCCTGCGCCTGCCCCTGCTCCGGCTCCGGCTCCGGTGTGGGTCACCGTCGCGACGGAAGGTCAGTCGTTCTCCACGTCGTCACCCACCACGGTGCGCTATGGCGCTCAGTCCAGCTGGATCACCAGGATCGTGAACGGGCCGGCGGTCTGCAGCAACGACTTCTTCGGCAGCGACCCCATCTGGGGCGTCGCAAAGTCTTGTCAGGTCATGAGCTCAGCGCCGGCTCCCGCACCCGCTCCGGCGCCTCCGTGAGCCTCTCGCCTGTCTGAGACCGAATTTGCGAACAGGAACGAGGAATGAAGCTTCTGCAACATGGCATCGTCAGGATCGCTCTGGCGCTGGCGGCGAATGGCTTGGCGATCCCGGCGGCGCTCGCCCAGACCTACGTTTTCACGGAACTCGCCACGCCGGATCGAGCCAACTCGGTCGCCCGCGGCCTGAGCGACAGCGGCAACTCGGCAGGCCGCTCCGGCACGACCTTCTCCACCAAGACCAAAGCTTTCGTCTCGCGCGGCGGCAATCGTTTCGAGCTGATCGGAGGCGGGGGGCTGCCGGAGGGCGACTACAGCAGCGCCTTCGGAATCAACGACCGGGACGAAGTCGTGGGCGGCGCAAACACGGGCGCGTCGCTGCAGGCCTTCCTGTGGGATCCGAGCCGGGGCATGCAGCTTCTCGGCACGTTGCCGGGCGACAACGCCAGCCAGGCATTCGCGATCAACAACCGTGGCGAGGTGGTCGGCTACTCGAGCGGCCCCACCGGCACGCGCGCCTTTATCTGGACGCGCAATGGGGGGATCGAGTCGCTCGGCGTTCTCCCTGGGGGCACTGCCAGCATGGCGTTCGCGATCAGCACCAACGGACGCGTCGTCGGCAAGTCGACCAGCACTGCCGGTGTCCGGGGCTTCTACTGGGCACACAGCCGCGGAATGCGGGACCTCGGCGTGCTGCCCGGCCATACGGAGAGCCACGCCATGGGCGTGAACGAGAACGGCACGGTGGTGGGTTTTTCGGGCGACGGCCAGCAGAGCCAAGGCTTCGTGTGGGACGAACGGTCCGGGATGAGCCCACTCGAAAGGTTCGCGGGCGGCCTGGTGAGTCGCGCCCTGGCAGTGAACAACCGCGGCGACATCGTCGGCTTCTCGACCGGCCCGGACCATGGTTACCACGCGGTCTTCTGGGACAAGAACGGCAAAGTGTTCGACCTGAACAAGGCCGTCGTCCCTGCGGGAGCGATCCTTCTGCTCGAGGCGCACGCCGTTAACAGCAGCGGGCAGATCCTCGCCTACGGCTTTCGGCTTCCGCTGGACCCCGACGGGCACGAGAAGCCCGGACGGATGTTCCTGCTGACACCTGTGGGCCCGCGGCCCTGACGCACCCGACGCCGATCCCGCCCTCCGCTTCGCCGACGTCTGCTCACCTCCGCCGGGCACCGCGCTGTGGGGCAAGGTCCGCCACCTCCCCCACGCGCGACCCTCAGCCGAGGGGAACGGCCCACCCTGGGTACGCGGTACGCGTACGCTCAGACGGCACCCTTGCGTCTCGCACTATCCTTTGCGTCCAACGACCGGGACGAACATGCGCGCTTGGACCGTGGACGCCGACGACATTCGCGTCGCCGAGGACTTCGACGAGTCGCTGCTGCACCGCACCCCCGAGATCGAGGGCTTCCTGAGCCCGGATCGTGATGACAAGTTCATCGTCATCGGCACCAAGGGCTTCGGCAAGACCTTGCTGCTGAAGGCCAAGCGGGTCCTCTACCAACGAGCCGGCAACGCCGCCTGCCTGCCGAGCGGCAGCCTGCTCGACAAGCCGATCGGCGACAAGATCTTCGGGCGCGAGTCGATCGCGCTCCTCGCCGCATCGCCCCTGCCGTGGTCGAAGCTGTGGCTTTCCGCGATCGCGCTGGCGGTGCTCAAGCACGCCGGCGCGGCGCAAGACCTGAAGGTGACGGCGAAGCTGGGCGGCCTGCTCGCCGACACGCAGCTGCACGGCGTCATCGACCATTTCGTGCGGCTGCTCGACTTCACGCCCAGCGAGCTGCAGCGCGCGGCCAACGACACCGATGGCCACCTGATCCCTCGCCTGCGGGCGCTGAAGACGCCGATGGCGCTCTTCATCGACGGCATCGACGAGTACTTCAGCAAGCATGTCGAGGCAGGGCCCGCCAGCCCCAGCGTCACCGGCGAGCTCTCGCCGAGCGTCTGGTACTTCTCGCAGCTCGGGCTCGTCGAGGTGGCATACCAGCTGCGGCGGATCAACCACCACCTGAAGGTCTTCGCGGCGATCCGCAAGGAAGCGTACGCGCGCCTGCCCCGGCGGACGGCGATGGCGCAGCAGTACCGAGGCAGCGCCGTCGACATCGTCTATTCGCCGGAGAGCCTGCACGAGATCTTCGTCAACAACGTGCGCCTGGTCAGGAGCGAGCACATGGTCCGCCCCGAACTGGCCAAGGGGAAGCCGCTCGAGGCCTTCTTCGGCCGGACGAGCGTCGTCGACACGGCGACGCGCGAGGAGGAGGACGTGTTCGAGTACGTCTGCCGCCACACCCTGCTCCGGCCGCGCGACCTGATGACGATCGGCGAGCGGCTCGCCGCGCTTCGCCCCGACGAGCGCCGGAACGAGTTCCGCATGAAGGAAGCGGTCCACCAGTCGGCGACCGAGATCGCGCACGAGTACCTGGCCGAGATCGCGCCCTATGTGGCCGGCCTCGATCCCGAGCTCGTCTTCAAGGACCTGCCCGGCCAGATCATCGGCCGCGCCGAGGCCGAGGCGATGGCCGGCCTCGACGCATTGAGCGCGCTCTACCGGGTCGGCCTGCTCGGCTACGTCCAGCATGACCGCGTGCGCGGCGAATGGCGGCAGCGCTTCCTGCGGCCCGGCGAGGCCACCCTCGATGCCGACGGTGCCCTGCCGCCTTCGACGCACTACCTCGTCCACCCGGTGCTGCTGGACCTGGTCGGCCGCGTCAACCCGATGTTCCTGAAGCGGGTGGACCGGACCAACGTCGTCGGCTACGACCGGCCCTGGCGCGAGAGCGTGCCGCTCGACGGCACGCTGAACGTGCGCCAGTGCTGCGTGCTGAAGGCAGACATCCATGCCTTCTCCTCGTTCATGCGCAATGGCGCCGACGGGCCGGTGCGCCGCACGCTCGAGGAGGCGGCGCGGCGCTGGTCGCCGAGCGCGGCCATCGTCGAGGTTCGCGCGGGCGACGCCGTGCTGATCGCCGCCGACGATCCGGTTGCCCTGGCGCAGACGGCGCGCCACCTGATGGACGACGTCTACCAGGCGCCGGGCCAGCCCCGCCTGCGCATCGCCCTGCACCACGGCGAGGTGCGGACGCGTCGGGGCCCGGCCGAGGGCACGACCGAGATCGCGGGCGGCGACGCCATCCTCTGTGCGGCGCGCGTCGAGCCGATCGTCGATCCGGGGCAGATCTGGGCCACCGACGCCTTCCGCGCCCAGTTCCTGGAGCGACCGTCGCTGTGGCGAACCTCGCCCCTGCTCGGACCCGACGGGGACGAGCGCTTCAACGTCAGGAAGGCCGGCTCGTCTGAGCCGGACTGCTGGGTGCGCCTCTTTCGTCTCGAGTCCTGACCCGCGACGCGCGCGCTGCCGCCGAGCGGTCCCCGGCGACCGCCCGTCCGCCCCTTCCGGCTCGCCTACAGGGTCGAGGCTCGCCTTCCGACCCGCATGGCCTGCGCCGCTCCGCGACGATTCGGCCAGCCGGGCACCGGGCCGGGAACGACGCGAAGGAGCACGCATGCGCAGGAGATTGCAGGTCGGAGACTCGGTGCACCTGCCGGGCGGACGCACGGTCATCCTCACGTTGCCGGCCGAGCCGTACCGGCCCTGGATGCTCCAGGCCTCCGGCACCTTGTGGCAGCTGAAGCGCGAGCACAGCCCGTCGCTCGTGCATCGCTCGCCGTGGCAGCACTACGCCGGCGACGACGGATGCCCGCTCCGGCTGAGCGAGCGCGACGCCAGAGCTCTCGCCGATGCACTCAACGAGGTGATTCCCCGTCGCCCGGTCAGCCTCCGTGTCGCCGTCCGTGCCGGCAGCGCGGCACGCCTGCACGCCTGACGTGCGCCGGCGAGCATGCCTGACGCCAGCACCGGCGCCGCGCGGCCGCTCCTGCGCGGCCGCTCAGGAGCGCTGCGACGCGGGAGCGGCGGCCTGCGGGTGCGCGAGGCGCCACTTGCGGCAGGTGTCGCAGGGACAGGTTCGGGGCGAGGATGCGCGTTGAGGGGTCATCAGTTTGTGCATGGAGTCGTACCTCCCGCGTCCTCAACGAGCGCGCGAAATCCGCGGGGGACCGCCGATTTGTAAAGATTGTTCGAGCCGCCGCGCTCGGCGCGGCGCTGGCAGCCGCTATGGCTTGGCTGCGAGGCAGCTCTGGCGCTGCTTGGCGAAGACGATGGCGCGCGACAGGTAGCGGGCCAGGCGCTGGACGTCGATGGGCTTGCGCAGCGAGTAGTCGAAGACCGGGTAGGCCTCGCGCAGGCGCTCGTGATCGCCGGATGAAGCGATCAGCACCGGCACCTGATCGCCCATCCGCTCGCGCAGGCGACGGGCGGCCTCGACGCCGTCGAGCACCGGCATGTCGAGGTCGAGGAAGACCGCCCACGGGCTCACGTCGATGGCGACCGAGACGGCATCGAGCCCGTCGCCGGCGAAGAGCGTCGTCACCCCCGGCAGCATCAGCGCCATCACCTCGGCCAGCATCTCCCGGGCGTCGGGATTGTCGTCGGCGATGAGAACGCTCAGCGGGCCCGGCTGCGGCATCGCCGCGAGGCCGCTGGGGCCGGGGTCAGCGGGCATCCGGTGCGGGCGCCCCGGTCGAATCCGGCGGCAGGACGGACATCCATTCGGCGTAGCGCCGGCTCACCTCCTCGCCGGCGCGGCTGAGCTCGTGCTCCAGCGGCACCCGATCGGCACAGGCCCGACCGAGGGCCTCGAACTTCTCGGCGGCGATCCGCCAGCGGACGAACGCCACGGCACGAGTGTGTCGGCGGGTCGCGATGTCGTCCTTCATGGCGTCCTCCTGTGCGGATTCGAAGCGTGGACCACCCGGGCCGGTTCCGGGAACTGACAGCTCTTACAGGTCCGCGCGCCCCGACAATCCGTTCGTCCATCCAACGAACGCGGGAACCGCGCCATGACCGAAGGCATGCGTAAGGGTCTGACCTCCTACGGAGACGCCGAATTCTCCCTCTTCCTGCGCAAGGCGTTCATCAAGGCCATGGGCCTGTCCGACGACGCCCTGGCCCGGCCGGTGGTCGGCATCGCCAACACCTTCAGCGACTACAACGCCTGCCACGGCAACGTGCCGAAGCTGGTCGAGGCGATCAAGCGCGGCGTGATGCTGGCCGGCGCCCTGCCGATGGAATTCCCGACGATCTCGATCCACGAGTCGTTCGCCCACCCGACGAGCATGTTCCTGCGCAACCTGATGGCCATGGACACCGAGGAGATGATCCGGGCCCAGCCGATGGACGCCGTGGTCCTCATCGGCGGCTGCGACAAGACGATCCCGGCGCAGATGATGGCCTGCGCCTCCGCCGACGTGCCGACCGTCATCGTGCCGGTCGGGCCGATGCTCGTCGGCCATTACCAGGGCGAGCAGCTCGGCGCCTGCACCGACTGCCGGCGGCTCTGGGGCGAGCACCGCGGCGGCCGCATGGGCGCCGACGAGATCGAGCGCGTCAACGAGCGGCTGGCGCCGACGCCCGGCACCTGCATGGTGATGGGGACGGCCAGCACGATGGCTTGCCTGGTCGAGGCGATGGGCCTGGCGCTGCCCCGCTCCGCCTCCATCCCGGCCACGCACGCGGACCGCCTGCGCTCGGCGGAGGCGAGCGGCCAGTTCGCCGCCGCGATGGCGGTCAACGGCGGCCCGCGCCCGTCGCAGGTGATGACCCCGGCCGCCTTCCGCAACGCGATGGTGGTGATGCAGGCGATCGGCGCCTCGACGAACGGCCTGGTCCACCTCACGGCGGCCGCCGGCCGTCTCGGCATCCGGGTCGATCTCGCCGAGTTCGACCGGCTCGGGCGCGAGGTGCCCGTCCTGCTCGACCTCAAGCCCTCCGGCAAGCACTACATGGAGCACTTCCACTGGGCCGGCGGGGTGCCGCGGCTGCTGCGCGAACTCGAGGGCTGGCTCGATCTCGACGCGCCGACGGTCATCGGCGGCACCTTGCGCGACTACATGGAGGCGGCCGAGGACGTGCCCGGTCAGGACGTGATCCGCAGCCGCGCGACGCCGCTCAAGGCGACCGGCAGCATGGCCGTCCTGTGGGGCAACCTGGCGCCGAACGGGGCCGTGATCAAGCAGTCGGCGGCGTCGCCCGAGCTGATGACGCACAGCGGCCGGGCGGTGGTGTTCGATTCCGTGCAGGACCTGACCGAGCGCATCGACGACCCGGCGCTCGACGTCGCCGCCGACGACGTGCTGGTGCTGCGCAACGCCGGCCCGCGCGGCGCGCCCGGCATGCCGGAGGCCGGCTACCTGCCGATCCCGAGGAAGCTGGCGCAGCAGGGCGTCAAGGACATGGTGCGCATCTCCGATGCGCGCATGAGCGGCACCGCCTTCGGCACCATCGTCCTGCACGTCGCGCCGGAGGCCGCGGTGGGCGGGCCGCTCGGCCTGGTGCGCAGCGGCGACACCATCGCCCTCGACGTGCCGGCCCGCCGCATCGACCTGCTCGTGGATGCGGCCGAGCTCGGCCGCCGTCGCGCCGAGCAGGCCGGCGGGCAATCCCCAGGCGCCGCGGCGGTTCCCGACCGCGGTTACGCGGTGCTCTTCCACCGCAGCGTGCTGCAGGCCGACGAAGGCTGCGACTTCGATTTCCTGGTCCCGGGGCGAAGCAGCCGCTAGTCGAGGCCGGTCGAGGACGACGCCGCGCGCACCGGCATGATGTGGATGCCCGGCGCGGCGATCTCGAGGTGGACGGCGCTGCCCTCGCCCAGCCCGGCCTGCCGAACGAACTGGGTCGTCGACTCGAGGTGCAGGCGCGCTTCCGGCAGCGCCGACGGCTGGCACTCGAGGGTGGTGATCTCGCCGAGGTGGCGAACGCTGCGGAGGCAGCACGGCACGACGTTCGCCGCCGGGCTCGGTGCCGCGTGCACCTGCACGTGCTCGCCCGAGACGACCCAGCGCACGGCGGCGCCGTCGGCGAGCCGACCCTTGTCGACCACCGTCAGGCCCAGGCCACCGCCGGCGCCGCCCCACTCGAGGCGGCCGAGCGGGCCGGGCGGATCGGCGCGGCGGAAGGTCCCCGTCTGGACGTCGCGCATCCCGACCAGCGCCGCGACCCGCGCATTGCGCGGCCGCGACATGAGCTGCTCGGGCGGCCCCTCCTGCAGCGTCGTGCCGGCGTCGATGATGCAGATGCGGTCGGCGAGCAAGCGGGCTTCGCGCAGGTCGTGCGTCACCATCACGATCGGCAGGCGGAGGCGCGCGCGCAAGGCCCCGAGCTCCTCGTACAGCGACTGCCGCGTCGGCTGGTCGACGGCGGAAAAGGCTTCGTCGAGCAGCAGCAGCTGAGGTTGCCGCGCCAGCGCGCGGGCCAGCGCCAGGCGCTGCCGCTGGCCGCCCGACAGCTCGTGCGGCCGGCGCTCCGCCAGGCCGTCGAGGCGCATGTCGCCGAGCAGGCGCAGCGCCGTGCCCGGCCTCGACCCGGGCGCGACCGCGAGCTCGACGTTGGCCAGCGCGCTGAGGTGCGGGAAGAGCGCGTAGCTCTGGAACACCATGCCGACGGGGCGCCGCTGCGCCGGCACCGCGATGCCGCGGCCGGTGTCGAACCAGACGGCGTCGCCGAGCGCGACGCGGCCCGATTTCACGTGCAGAAGGCCGGCGATCGCCCGCAGGACCGTCGTCTTGCCGCTGCCGGAAGGGCCGACCAGCGCGAGCAGCTCGCCGGCGGCGCAGCGCAGGCCGACGTCCAGCGGGATCGGGCCCGGCTGGCGCAGGACGACGTCGAGCATCGGCGGCGCCGGCGTCAGCGCCGCTGCGGCGTCCAGCGCCGCCGCGTCAGCAGCGCCGACGCCAGCAGGGTGAGCGTCGACAGCGCCAGCAGCGTCGCCGACATCACGCCGGCGGCGGCCATGTCGAAGGCCTGAACCTTGTCGTAGATGGAGATGGCGATCGTCCGCGTCTCGCCGGGGATGCTGCCGCCGACCATCAGCACGACGCCGAACTCGCCTAGGGTGTGGGCGGCGGTCATGATCAGGCCGCTGGCGATGCCGCCCCACGCCAGCGGCATCTCGATGCGCCAGAGCGCGCGCCGCTGCGACAGCCCGCAGGTCCGGGCCGCGTCGTGCAGCTCGGCCGGGATGCTCTCGAAGGCGCGCTGCATCGGCATCACCGCGAACGGGATGTTGAAGATGACGCTGGCGAGCAGGAGCCCCTCGAACGAGAACGCCAGCGTGTGGCCGAACGCCTCGCGGTACCAGGCGCCGAGCGGCGAGGCGCCGCCCATCGCGACCAGCAGGTAGAAGCCGAGGACCGTCGGCGGAAGCACCAGCGGCAGGGCCAGCGAGGCCTCGACGAGCGGCTTCAGCGGGTGCGTGCTCGCGGCCAGCCACCGGCCGGCGAGGATGCCGACGGGCAGCAGGATGAGCGCCGTCAGGGCGGCGAGTTCCGCCGACAGGCGCAGTGCGGTCCAGTCCACGACGTGCGCGCCCGGCCCGCTCAGCTTTCGCCCGGCAGGACGAAGCCGTAGCGCCTGAAGATGCCGCGCGCAGCCGGGTGCTGGAGGTAGGCGTAGAAGGCACGCGCCGCCTCGCCGGCCTTGCGCGTCAGGACCATGCGCTGGCGCAGCGGCTCGTGCAGGCTTTCCGGAACCAGGGTGTAGCTGCCGGCGGTGGCGAATGCCGGCGCCAGGGCCAGCGAGTACGCGAAGATGCCGCCCTGCGCCGATCCGGAGGCCGCGAACTGCGCCGCCTGCGAGACGTTCTCGCCGAGCACCAGCGTCGGCTGGATCGCCTCCCACAGGCGCAGCGAGCGCAGCGCCTGCATGGCCGCGCGTCCGTACGGCGCGTGCTCAGGGTGGGCGATGGCGAACTTGCGGAGCCTTCCGTCGGCGAGGGCCGGAGCGACGTCCGAGAGGGCCGCATCGGCGCGGAGCGGCGAGCCCTTCGGAACGAAGAAGGCGATGCGGCCCACCGCGTACAGGGCACCACGGTCGAGCGTTAGGTTCTGCTCGGCGAGCTGGAAGACGAAGCCTTCGTCGGCCGACATGAACAGCTCGAAGGGCGCGTCCTGGACGATCTGCCGGTAGAAGTTGCCCGACGACCCGTACGCGATGCGGACCGCGGCTCCGGTCTGCTGCCGGTACGACGCGACGATCTCGTCGAGCGCGAACTTCAGGTCCGACGCCGCGGCGATCGTCGGCACGCCCTGCCCTGCCGCGACCGTCGCCCAGAGCAGCAGGGCGGCGCCGAGCAGGCGACGAGCGAACGAGTGCATGCGATTCATCCCCGGGCTTCGTTGTATTCGATCGTATACAGCGAACTCTACCTCAGCCCGGTCCTCCGGGCGCCGCCGCGGAGGTCACGAGCGGCGCCGTCGATCCGCTAGGATCGACCTCCCCGCCGGCGTTGGTCCGGTAGTCGATCCGCATCGAGCACATGAAGCGATGAGCGAGCAGGAGGGCGCCAACGCCCGAGCCAGCACCGGAATCGTGGGCCTCGACGAGGTTCTCAGCGGCGGCTTGCAGAGGCGGCGCCTCTACCTGCTCGAGGGCAAGCCCGGCAGCGGCAAGACCACGATCGCCCTGCAGTGCCTCATGGCCGCTGCCGCGCGCGGCGAGCGGGTCATCTACATGACGCTGTCGGAGACGCGCGAGGAGCTGCTCAGCAGCGCGGTGTCGCACGGCTGGACCCTCCCCGAGCGGATGGAGGTCTTCGAGCTCCTGCCGCCGGAGAACGTCCTCGACGAAGGGCAGCAGCAGAGCCTCCTCTATTCCGCCGACCTGGAGCTCGGCGAATCCACCGAGCGCATCTTCGCCGAGGTCGATCGGCTGAACCCGTCGATGGTGGTGCTCGACAGCCTCTCCGAGATCCGCCTGCTGGCCCAGGGGTCGCTGCGCTACCGCCGGCAGGTGCTCTCGATCAAGCATTACTTCGCTGCCCGCGGCATCACCGTCCTCCTCCTCGACGACATGACCGTGGAAGGCGACGACAAGACCGTGCACAGCATCGCCCACGGCGTCATCCTTCTCGAGGAGCTCGCGCCGGAGTACGGCGCCGAGCGGCGGCGCCTGCGCGTCGTCAAGTACCGCGGCACGTCGTACCGCGGCGGCTTCCACGACTTCACGATCAAGGCCGGCGGCGTCGTCGTCTTCCCCCGCCTTCGCTCGGTCGAGCACCGGACGATGTTCCGGCGCAGCGTCTCGAGCAGCGGCAACGCGGAGCTGGACCTCCTCTGCGGCGGCGGCCTCGAGGTCGGGTCGAGCGCGCTCGTCCTGGGCCCGGCGGGCTCCGGGAAGTCGATCCTGGCCATCAGCTTCGCCGCGGCCGCGGTGTCCCGGGGCGAGAACGCCACCCTGTTCCTCTTCGACGAGGAGCTCGGGCTTCTGCACCACCGGATGCACGGCCTCGGCATCGACCTCGCCGCGCTCGAGGCCACCGGGCGGCTGCACATCGAGCAGGTCGACGCCGCCGAGCTGACGCCGGGCGAGTTCACGCACCGGGTGTGCGGCAACGTCGAGCGGCATCGCTCGAGCATCGTCGTCGTCGACAGCCTGAACGGCTACCAGGCGTCGATGCCCGAAGAGCAGTTCCTCACCCTGCACATCCACGAGCTGCTGCAATACCTCAATCGCCAGGGCGTCTCGACCATCCTCACCGTCGCCCAGCACGGCCTCGTCGGCGAGATGCGGGCCCCGGTCGACGTCACCTATCTGGCCGACACGGTCATCCTGATGCGCTACTTCGAGGCGCTCGGCCGCGTGCGCCGGGCCATCTCGGTGGTCAAGAAGCGCGGCGGCCAGCACGAGGACTCGATCCGCGAGTACCGCTTCGGCGCCGACGGCATGACGCTCGGCCCGCCCCTGACCGGCTTCCAGGGAATCCTGCGCGGCGTCCCGACGTTCGTCGGCAAGGGCGAAGGGCTGCTGGAGATGCCGCCGTAACGCCATGGCGGAGCGCAGCGAACGCGTTCTCGTCTTCGCGCCCGCCGGTCGTGACGCGCAGGTCGCACAGAGCGTTCTCGCGGCCTGGGGGGCCAAGACGTCGGCCTGCGGCTCCGTCGCCGAGCTGCTCGCCGAGATCACGCGCGGTGCCGGTGCGGTGGTCCTCACCGACGAGGCGATCGCCGAATCGAACGTGACTCCGCTGACGACCTGGCTGCGCGAGCAGCCGCCGTGGGCCGACCTGCCTTTCATCGTCCTCACCCGGCAGGGCGGCTCGATCGATCGCAATCCGGCGGCCGAGCGCCTGACGAGCGCCCTGGCCAACGTCAGCCTCCTCGAGCGCCCCTTCCACGCGACGACGCTGGTCAGCCTCGTCCGGTCGGCGCTGCGCGCGCGGCGGCGCCAGTACATGGCCCGAGACGCGCTCGACGCGGCGCACGAGTCCGAGGCCAAGCTGCGCATCGCCATGGAAGCGGGCCGGCTCGGCGCGTGGGAGATCGCGCTGCCCGCCCGGACCCTGGTCGCCTCCGCGCAGTGTCGCGCCGACTTCGGCCGCGGTGCCGACGAGCCGTTCGCCTACGCCGACCTGCTCGCCTCCCTGCATGCGGAGGATCGCGCGCAGATGGAGCGCTTGCTCGACGATCCGCAGCGGATCGCGAGCGCGGTCGTCTACCGCTGCACGTGGCCGGACGGCAGCGTCCATGCCGTCGAGATGAAGGGTCGGCTCCGCCTCGACCTGCGGGGCCAGCCTGCGGCCGTGGCCGGCGTGTCTCTCGACGTGACCGAGCGCCTGCGCGCCGAGGTCGAGCGCGACCGCCTCCTGGCCGAGCTCTCGCAGGAGCGCGGCGCGCTCGAGCAGCGGGTCGCCGCCCGCACCGCCGACCTGGCGGCGGCCAACGAGATCCTGAAGCGCGAAGTCGAGGCCAAGCACCGCGCCGAAGACCAGCTGCGCCAGTCGCAGAAGCTCGAGACCATGGGCCAGCTGGTCGGCGGCGTCGCGCACGACTTCAACAACCTGCTGATGGTCATCCTGTCGAGCCTCGAGCTGCTGCGTCGCCGGTCGGGCGACGACGCTCTCACGCTGCGCCTCCTCGACAGCGCCCGCCGGGGTGCCGAGCGCGGCTCGGTGCTCACCAAGCGGCTGCTCGCCTTCGCACGCAAGCAGGACCTCGAGCCGGAGCGCATCGATCTGGTCGAGCTCGCCACCGGCATGGCCGACCTGCTGCAGCGCTCGGTCGGTCCGCAGATCGAGATCGAGATCCATCCCGAGAGCGACGTGCCGGCCGTGGTCGTCGACCGCATCCAGCTCGAGATGGCGGTGCTGAACCTGGTCGTCAACGCGCGCGACGCGCTCGCCGGCAGCGGCCGCATCGCCCTCGTCATCCGCCGGGAGCGCGACATCGCCGCGGCGGATGCGCCCCTGGCCCCAGGCAACTACGCCAGCATCAGCGTCGAGGACAGCGGCCCGGGCATGGACGCCGAAACGCTGCGCCAGGCGGTCGAGCCGTTCTTCTCGACCAAGGGCGTGGGCCAGGGAACGGGGCTCGGCCTGTCGATGGTGCACGGCATGGCGCGCCAGTCGGGCGGCGCCTTCGTCCACAGGAGCCGGCCCGGCGACGGCACCCGGGCGAGCATCTGGCTGCCGGCCGCCGAGAACCTCGGCGCGGCCGCGCCGACGCCGACCGCGATGCCCGTCGTGGCGCGTGCGCGGACGGGCACCATCCTCATGGTCGACGACGACGAGCTGGTGGCGGCGAGCACCGCGGCGATGCTCGAGGACCTCGGCTACGCGGTCGTGACCCGGCACTCGGCAAAGGACGCGCTCGAGGTCCTGAGCAACGGCACGGTGCCCGATCTGCTCATCACCGACCACGCGATGCCGGTCATGACCGGGGTCGAGCTCGCCGCCCTGGTGCGTCGACTTCGCCCCGACCTGCCGATCCTGCTTGCGACCGGATTCGCCGAGCTCTCCGGCACCGACCTGCACGGGCTGGCCAAGCTCACCAAGCCATTCAGTCAGGCCGAGCTCGCCCGCGAACTGAGCCGACTGCTGGTCGTCGCCTGATCCGGGGGGTTCCCCGCGGCCGACGAACGGCCTGAAAATCGCGCAAACCCCTGCAACTTTGGCCGGTACGGCGGGCTCCAAAATTGCTTGGCGCAATATACTGAGAGTGACATGTTGCTTGGTTCATCATCGAAATCGCCTGCCCCCGCGGGCAGGCGCGAGGGGTCGTTCATGGGTGTGAAACTGAAGGTTGCTGGCTGGCTTGCGCTGGGTGCCGTCGCCGGCGCGCTCGCCACCATGCAGCTCGAAGCCACGGCGCGCAACACCGTCGCCCGCCTGCCCATCGAGGAGCTGCAGCAGCTCGCCGCCGTCTTCGGGATGGTCAAGAGCGACTATGTCGAACCGGTCGACGAGAAGAAGCTGATCAGCGACGCCATCGGCGGCATGGTCGCCGGGCTCGACCCGCACTCCCAGTATTTCGACAAGAAGACCTTCAAGGAATTCCGCGAAGGCACCACCGGCCGCTTCGTCGGCATCGGCATCGAGATGGGCATGGAAGACGGCCTCGTGAAGGTCATCAGCCCGATCGAGGGCTCGCCCGCGTTCCGCGCCGGCCTGAAGAGCGGCGACCTGATCACCAAGATCGACGACACGCTGGTCAAGGGCCTGACGGTCGACCAGGCGGTAAAGCGCATGCGCGGCGAGCCGAACACGAAGGTCGTGCTGACCGTGTTCCGCAAGAACGAGGGCCGCACCTTCCCGGTCAACATCGTCCGCGAGGAGATCCGAACCCAGAGCGTTCGCGCCAAGATGGTCGAGCCCGGCTACGCCTGGCTGCGCGTGAGCCAGTTCCAGGACCGCACCGTCGAGGACTTCACGAACAAGCTGCAGGATCTGTACAAGCAGGACCCGAGCCTCAAGGGCCTGGTGCTCGACCTCCGCAACGACCCGGGCGGGCTGCTGGAAGGGGCGATCGCCGTCTCGGCGGCGTTCCTGCCGGAAGGCTCGGTGGTCGTCACCACCAACGGCCAGCTCGCCGACTCGCGCGCCACCTTCAAGGCGTCGCCCGAGTTCTACCAGCGCCGCGGCGGTGCCGATCCGCTGAAGCGCCTGCCCGAGGCAGTCAAGAAGGTGCCGCTGGTCGTGCTCGTCAACGAAGGCTCGGCTTCGGCCAGCGAGATCGTCGCCGGCGCGCTGCAGGACTACAAGCGGGCCACCATCATGGGCGCGCAGACCTTCGGCAAGGGCTCGGTGCAGACTGTCCGCCAGCTCTCGCCCGATACGGCACTCAAGATCACGACGGCGCGCTACTACACGCCGAGCGGTGCATCGATCCAGGCCAAGGGGATCGTTCCCGACGTGCTGCTCGACGAGACGGCCGAGGGCAACCTGTTCGCGGCGCTGCGCACCCGCGAGGCCGACCTCGAGAAGCACCTGCAGAGCGGCCAGGGCGCGGAGGCGAAGGACGCCGCGCGAGAGAAGGCCCGCGAGGAAGCGCGCAAGAAGTTCGAGGCCGAGACGGCCGCCCGTGGCGGCGCTCCGAAGCCGCCGCCGGAATTCGGCAGCGCCGAGGACTTCCAGCTCGCGCAGGCGATCAATCAGCTCAAGGGCAAGACCGTCATGGCCAGCAAGACGGCCGTCGAGCGCAAGGCCGAGGCCGGCACGACCAACTGAGCGTGGCGCTGCGCGCCCTCGCCCCGACGCCCGTGCCCTGCACGGGCGTTTTCACATCGGCGCGGCCATGAACGACGATGACCTGCTGCGCTACTCGCGCCATCTCCTGCTCGAGGAGATCGGCATCGAGGGCCAGCGCCGCCTCCTCGCCGCGCACGCGCTGGTGGTCGGCGCCGGCGGCCTCGGCTCGCCGGCCGTCCTCTTCCTCGGCAGCGCTGGCGTGGGCCGGATCAGCATCGCCGACCCTGACGCGGTCGACCTGACCAACCTGCAGCGGCAGATCGCGCACGACCTGTCGCGTGTCGGCCGGCCCAAGGCGGGTTCGGCGGCCGCCTCGGTGACCGCCATCAATCCGACCATCGTCGTCCACGCCATCGAGGAACGCCTGGGCGGACAGCGACTGCACGAGCTGGTCGGTGGCGCCGACGTGGTGCTGGACTGCAGCGACAACTTCGACACCCGCCAGGCGGTCAACGCGGCCTGCGTCGCGCATCGCCGGCCCCTGGTCGCCGGTGCGGCGATCGGCTTCTCCGGCCAGGTGTCGGTGTACGACACGCGTTCGCCCGACGCGCCCTGCTACGCCTGCGCCTTCCCGCCCGACGCCGGGTTCGAGGACGTGGCCTGCTCGACGATGGGCGTGTTCGCGCCGCTCGTGGGGATCATCGGCAGCATGCAGGCTGCCGAGGCCCTGAAGCTGCTCGCCGGCATCGGCAGCTCGCTCGCCGGACGGCTGCAGATGCTCGAGGCGAGGACGATGGAGTGGACCGAGCTCAGCCTGCCGCGCGATCCCGCCTGCCCGGTCTGCGCGCGCCTGCGCGCCGGCTGATCGAGCGAGCGGCTACGGCGCCCGCGACCTCGCACGGCCCCTCGGCGCGCCCCCTTCGTCACTCCACGGTGATGTTGGCGGCCTTGATGACCGCGCCCCAGCGCGCGACTTCCTCCGCCAGGAAGGGCGCGAAGCGATCGGGGCCGCGGGCGTCGACGCGAAAGCCCTGCGAGCGCGCCCGCTCCTCGATGTCCGGCGCGCCCATGATCCTGACGACCTCGGCGGCGATCTTGCCGACGACCGCGTCCGGGGTTCCCGCCGGCACCATCATCGCCGTCCAGTTCTCGACGAGGAGCGTCGGCATGCCCGCTTCGGCCGTCGTCGGCACGTCCGGCACGGCCGGATGCCGGGCGCTGCTGGCCAAGGCGAGCGCGCGCAGCTTGCCGCTCTTCACGTGCGCGAACGACTCCGGGAAGTTCGAGAAGATCACGTCGAGCTGGCCGCCGATCAGGTCGGTGATGGACGGTGCGCCGCCCTTGTAGGGCACGTGCTGGATCTCGGTCTTGGCGAGGTCGTTGAACAGCGCCAGCGTCAGGTGCGGCGGCGTGCCGTTGCCGCTCGAGCCGGCGTTCAGCTTCTTCGCCCGGGCCGCGGCGAGCAGCTCGCGCATGCTCTGGATCGGGCTCGACGCGTGCACCACGACGAGCATCGGCGAGCCGGCGAGCAGCGCCACCGGCTTCAGGTCGCGCATGAAGTGGTAAGGCGCCTTCGGGAACAAGGTGAAGTTCGCCGCGTGGGTGAGGGTGATCGCGAGCAGGGTGTTGCCGTCGGGCGGTGACTTGGCGACGGCGTCGGCGCCGATCTGTCCGCCGTTGCCCGGCTTGTTCTCGATCACCACGCCGACCTTCCAGCGCTCCGCCAGCTGCTGCCCGACGAGGCGCGCCATGACGTCTGTCAGCCCACCGGGCGGGAACGGCACGACGTAGCGGATCGTCGCGCCGGGCTTCGGGTAGTCGCCCGCCGCCTGCGCCATCGACAGTGCCGGCACGGCGCCGAGCGCGGCCAGCAGCAGTTCACGTCGGTCCATTCGTCTCTCCTGGAAAGTCGCCGCGTGCGGACGGCTGTGCGGGTCGGGTGGTCGAGGGATCAGGCATCCATGGCGGCGAGCAGCGCGTCGGCGACGACGATGCCGTTCGCTTCCGCGGCGCGCCGCAGGCTCTCGCGGCGAGCTCCCGGGAGGCGCACGCCGTCGTCAGAGAGCATCTCGGCGATCAGGACCTCGATGCGGTCGAGGAAGGCGTCCCTTCCGACGAGCGCCTGCGGATCGATGACGATGAACGCCTGGCCGATGCGCGGCCGGTTGCCTTCGTCGACGAAGAAGCTCGACGCCTCGAAGCCGAAGCTCGCTCCGACGAGCGCGCTCACGAGCAGCTCGACGATCAGCGCCAGCATCGCGCCCTTGGGGCTCGACATGGCGCCGATGGGCAGCATCGAGCCGGCCAGCGCCGCCCGGGCATCGGTCGTCGGCTCGCCGGCGGGGTCGAGGGCCCAGCCAAGCGGGATCGGCTTGCCTTCCTTGGCCGCGACCATGACCTTGCCGCGCGCGACTTCGCTGAGGCTCAGGTCGACCAGCAGCGGCTCGCCGCGTCGGGGGAAGATCGCCGCGACCGGGTTGGTGCCGAAGATCGGATGGCGGCCGCCCGCCGCCGGCATCGCCGCCGGCGAGTTGGCGAAGCCCAGACCGACCATGCCCGCGGCGGCGGCAGGGCGCAGGTGATCGACGATGACGCCGGCGTGGTGGCTGTTGGCGACGCCGACGAAGGCGAAGCCGAGCCCGGCGGCGCGGCGCACCGCCTCGCCAACCGCCAGCTCGCAGGCGGGGAACGCCAGTCCGTCGCCCGCATCGACGATCGCTGCACCGCCCGTGGCCGACCGGACGGCCGGCACCGCCGCGCCGTCGACACGGCCGTTGCGCAGATGGGCGGCGTACTGGGCGACGCGGCTCAGGCCGTGAGAGCCGAGCCCCTGCGCCTCGGCGAGCACGAGCGCGCGCGCCGTGGACTCGGCCATCGTCCTGCCGGCGCCGGCGCGCACGAGGGCCGCGCCGACCCGGGTTCTCGCTTCCTCCAGCGAGAGCGTGGCCATCAGCGCAGTGCCTCGAGGACCTTGTCGGCGATCAGGAACGACACGCGCGCGTTCGACTGCGCGGAGACGCCGGCGATGTGCGGCGTCAGCAGCAGGTTGGGACAGCCCGCGAACGGATTGGCACCGGCGAGCGGCTCGACAGCGAACACGTCGAGCGCGGCGCCGCCAAGGTGGCCGCTGCGCAGCGCGGCCGCGACGGCCTCCTCGTCGACGATGCCGCCGCGGGCGGTGTTGACGAGGATCGCGCCCGGCTTCATCGCCGCGATGCGCGCCGCGTTGAACAGGTCGCGGGTCGGCGCGACCAGCGGCACGTGCAGGCTGACGACGTCGGCCTCGGCGCAGAGCTCGTCCAGCGAGACGGCGCGCACGCCCGCTTCCGCGAAGGACGGATGCGCAGGGCCGAGCACCGCGTCGAAGGCGACGACGTTCATCCCCAGGCCTCGCGCCAACCCGCCGGTGACGCGACCGATCGAGCCGAAGCCGACCAGCCCCAGCGTCTGCCCCGCCGCTTCGCGACCCTCGGCGAGCTTGTTGCGGGGCCACCAGCCGGCGGCGACCTCGCCCGATGACAGGTAGGCGCCGCGCAGGAGCAGCAAGGCGGCGGCGATGACGTACTCGGCCACTGACTGCGCGTTCGCGCCGGTCGCCGGGATGACCGTCATGCTGCGGCCCCGGCAGGCGTCCACGTCGATGTTGTCGAGCCCGACGCCGAGACGGCCGATCACCTCGCAGCGGACCAGCGCCTCGAGCAGCTCGCCGCGGACCTGCGTGCGGTTGCGGACGATCAGCGCGTCGGCGCCGGCCGCCTCGGCGAGCAGGCGCGGCGGGTCGTCGACGAGGGCCGGGTCGTAGAGCACGTCGTGCGCATCGGCGAGCCGCGCGACGGCCCGCTGGTCCATGAACTCGGGGATGACGATGCGCATCGGCGAGCGCCGGCTCAGGCGCTCTCGTACAGCCGGGTCAGCACGAACTCGCGGTGGCCGAGCGCCTCGGCGGCCGTGAGCCTTCCGTTGGCGGTGCGCAGCATGCATTCGAGCAGCCGGTCGCCGGCCTGGTCGAGGTTGATCTCGCGCTGCAGCAGGCCCGAGGTGTCGACGTCGACGTGCTCGCTCATCAGGCGCACCGTGCGCGGATTGGCGCAGATCTTGATGACCGGCAGGATCGGGTTGCCGATGACGTTGCCCTGGCCCGTCGGAAAGAAGTGCACGGCGTAGCCGGAGGCGGCGCAGAGCGTCACCATCTCCGCCGCCGCGCTCGACGAATCCATGAACCAGAGCCCCGGATGGCTCGGGATCTCGGCCTTGTCGAGGACGCCGTCGACGGTGCAGTGCTTGCCGATCTTCTGGATGTTGCCGAGCGCCTTCTCCTCGATCGTCGTCAGCCCGCCGGCGATGTTGCCCTTGGTCGGCTGCGAGTCGGAGAGGTCGCTCGTCTTGTGCCGGTTGATGACCTCCTGGTAGCGGTCGAACATGAACTGGAAGCGCTCGCGCACCGCGTCGCTGGCGCAGCGTGCCTTGACGATGTCCTCCCCGCCGGTGAGCTCGGTGGTCTCGCCGAAGCAGAGCGTCGTGCCGAGCGCGTGCAGCTTGTCGAAGGCGTTGCCGACGGTCGGGTTCGAGCCGCACCCGGAGGTGGTGTCGCTCTCGCCGCACTTGGTCGAGACCCACAGCTCCGAGATCGGGCACGGCTCGCGATGCTTCTCGCTCGCCTGCTGCACGAACTCGCGCGCCGCCTTCGAGGCGCGCATGATGGTCGCGTGGTCGCCGTGGCCCTCGATGCCGAAGCCGACCACCGGCTTGCCGGTCGCGGCGATGCCGTCGACGACGCGCTTCGTCCAGCCCTCCTCGATGCCGATCACCACCACGGCGGCGACGTTCGGGTTGCAGCCGGCGCCGATGAGCGTGCGGAAGTGCAGCTCGAGGTCGGCGCCGAACTGCAGCCGCCCGTACGGATGCGGGATCGCCATCGCGCCCTTGATGTTGTGCGCCACCGCCTCGGCCGCCGAGTTCGACAGGTCGTCGAGCGGCAGGACGATGACGTGGTTCCGCACCCCGACCCGGCCGTTCTCGCGGCGATAGCCGAGGAAGGTGGATTCGTTCGTGACGACGCTCATGGCTACCACCTCTTGGTCTTGATGTTCTGGACGTGGGCGTGCTCGCCTTTGCGAATCGGCGCGACCACCTTGCCCATGTCGATGCCGTACTTGACGACCGTGTCGCCGACGGCCATGTCCTTCAGCGCCACCTTGTGGCCGATCGGGATGTCCTGGCGCGCCTGCAGCTCGATGAGCCGGTCGTCGTCCATCACCCAGCCCGTCATCGGCGTCCCCGCCGTGACGCCTTCCACGACGACGACGGCGACGGTGTCGGCGGCGTCGTGCAGCACACAATGAATCATTCCAGAGCCCCGGATCGGTTTGCGAACGGGCGATCCTAGCGCCTGCCATCGACATGGCCCCGGGCGCAACGCCGCCTCGTCGACAATGGCCACGTGCACACGCTGTCGACGGACGTCTGACGGGGCGCCAATGGCCGAGTGGGTCATGCGCTTCATCGAGGACCACGGCTATCTCGGCATCGCCTTGCTGATGCTCGCCGAGAACCTGTTCCCGCCGATGCCCTCCGAGCTGATCATGCCGTTCGCCGGCTTCCTCGCCGCGCGCGGCGATCTGCGTCCCGAGCTCGTCGTGGCGGCGGGCGCGCTCGGAGCCCTCATCGGTGCGCTCCCCTGGTACTTCGCGGGCCGTGCGCTCGGCTGCGACCGCGTCATGCGCTTCGCCGATCGACACGGGCAATGGCTCACCGTCTCCGCCGAGGAGATCGATGGAGCGCTGAAGTGGTTCGCCAGGCGAGGGCCGATCGTGCTCGTCGTCGGCCGCCTCGTCCCTGCCCTGCGGACAGTCGTGTCCTTGCCCGCCGGTCTCGCGAAGCTGCCGCTGCGCTCCTTCCTCGTCTGGACCCTGCTCGGGTCGGTCCTGTGGTGCTCCCTTCTCACGGCCACGGGCTACGTCCTGGAGGCGCAGTACGAGCGCATCGCGGGCTGGCTGAATCCAGTGTCGACGGCGATCCTCGCCATCATCGTCGTGGCCTACGTCGTGCGACTGGTGCGGCATCGTCGGAAACGCTCGCCCGAACGGACTTGATGCATCTCCGCCGGCCCGGGGACCGTGGCAAAACCCGTTAGGCTTGGCTCATGGAAAAGCCCGCCGCGCTGCCCGAGCGCACCTTCCCCACCGCGCAGGAGGACGCCGAGAAGGAGATCGTCGCCGCGCAGCCCTTGTACGAAGGGCCCGAGAGCGCGTACCGCCTGGCCTTCACCGACGTCGACTTCCTGCTCCGCGAAGAGCTGCGGCCGATTCGGCTGCAGCTCGAGCTCCTCAAGCCGCAGCTGATCCAGGACGAGCAGGGCATCGAGGCGACCATCGTCTTCTTCGGCAGCGCCCGCATCCTGGCGCCCGAAGTGGCCGAGCGAGCGCTGGCCGCTGCCCGCGAGAGCGGCGACGCGCGGTCGCAGCGCGTGGCCGAGACGCGCGTCGCGATGTCGCGCTACTACGAGGAGGCGCGCCGCTTCGCCGGCATCGTCACCCGGCGCTCGGCCTCCTTCGCGAAGCCGCTCTACGTCGTCACCGGCGGCGGGCCCGGGATCATGGAGGCCGGCAACCGCGGTGCCTTCGAGGTCGGCGGCAAGAGCGTGGGCCTCAACATCGTCCTCACGCACGAGCAGGTGCCGAACCGCTTCATCACGCCGGAGCTGTGCTTCCAGTTCCACTACTTCGCGCTGCGCAAGATGCACTTCCTGATGCGCGCCGTGGCCCTGGTCTGCTTCCCCGGCGGCTTCGGCACGCTCGACGAGATGTTCGAGGTGCTGACCCTGGTGCAGACCGGCAAGTCGCGGATGCGCCCGATCCTGCTCTTCGGCCGCGAGTTCTGGACCCGCCTGATCGACTTCGACCTGCTGATCGAGACCGGCATGATCTCTCCGGGCGACGTGAACCTGTTCCACTTCGTCGAGACCGCCGAGGAGGCGTGGGACCTCCTCGCGGCGCAGTACGGCTACGACCTGCCGGAAACGACCACGGGCGATCTCGCCCTCGACATCTAGGCCCTTCGGCGCATGGCGCGCACGCACAACCTCGTCAGCCTGATCGGCGCCCCCACCGACATCGGCGCGGGCAGCCGCGGCTCGAGCATGGGGCCCGAGGCGCTGCGCGTCGCCGACATCGGCCGGGTCCTCGAAGGTCACGGGCTCGAGGTGCTCGACCGCGGCAACCTGAGCGGTCCGCCGAACCCGTGGCAGCCGCCGACCGACGGCTACCGCCATCTCGAGGCCGTCGCCGAATGGAACCGCATCGTTCACGACGCCGTCCATGCCGAGCTCGCCGGCGGCCGCATGCCGATCCTGCTCGGCGGCGACCACTCGCTCGGCATCGGCTCGATCAGCGCCGTCGCCCGGCACTGCCGCGAGGCCGGCAAGAAGCTGCGCGTGCTCTGGCTCGACGCGCACGCCGACTTCAACACCAACAACCTGACCCCGAGCGGCAACATCCACGGCATGCCGGTCGCGTGCCTGTGCGGCTACGGGCCGAAGGAGCTCGTCGAGATCGGCGGCAAGGTCCCGGCGATCAGCGCCAAGTGGGTGCGGCAGATCGGCATCCGCAGCGTCGACGCGGGCGAGAAGCGCCTCGTGCACGGCGCCGGCCTCGAGGTCTTCGACATGCGCTACATCGACGAGATGGGCATGCGCCACACGATGGAGCTGGCGCTGGCGACGATCGACGCCAACACCCACCTGCACGTGAGCTTCGACGTCGACTTCCTCGACGCCGACATCGCGCCGGGCGTGGGCACCACGGTCAAGGGCGGCCCGACCTACCGCGAGGCGCAGCTCTGCATGGAGATGATCGCTGACACCGGCGCCCTCGCCTCGCTCGACGTCATGGAGCTGAACCCGGCGCTCGACGTCCGCAACCGCACGGCGGAGATCGCCGTCGACCTGATCGAGAGCCTGTTCGGAAAGAGCACGCTCATGCGGCGCTAGCCGCCGCGCGCCTAGCAGGCGCCGCCGCCGGCGTCCTGGCCGACGCGGTCGACGAGCTCGCGCTCGGGCTTGTCGAGCCGGCCGTACAGACGGATCGACTTGCCCATGTCGAGCAGGCCGGGCTTCTTCGCCGTCGGCGTCAGGACGAGGTCGATCGTTCGCTGCCCGAAGTGGACGCCGCCGCTGCCGGTGGTGCGCGTGTTGGCGCTGTCGATCACCAGGCTGCGGATGCGCGCCCTGCCGGCGGCGATGTCGACGTTCGCCGCCGCGCACGGCAAGGGCAAGGGCTCGTTGCCGCCGAGGAAGGTGCGGACCACCTTGCCGGCCTGCAGGCCCATCTTCGCGTCCAGCATGCTGGGGATCGTTCCGTCGGCGAGCCGGAACGAGGCGTTGCCGGCGACGCTGGCGAGCATCTCGTCGAGCCCGGAGCCCTTCGCCGTCAGAACCGCACGGCCCTGCAGCGCACCCGACAGGCGCCGCGTCGGGTCCTGCGCGGGCAGCAGCGACTCGAGGCGCACACCCCGCCAGGCGAGGCGCGCCTCGCCGGCCGGCAGCTCGTCGCGCAGGTCGGCCTTCACGCTTCCGGTCGCGTGGCCGCCGGCGACGCCGAGGTCGATCGACGACACCTCGAGCACGCCGTCGAGCAGCTTCGCCTGCAGCGTCAGGCTCTGCACGGGCCTGGCGTCGGCGACGTGCAGCCGTCGCGCCGCGAAGCTCAGCTGGGCGTCCCAGCCGCGCAGCCTCGGCGTGCCGTTCGGCGCGCTCGCGGCCGGCGCCGGGACGGCGCTCGCGGCACGGAGCACGGGCCGCACTGCCGAGGCCGCTCGCGCCGCGGCCGGCGCGGCGCGGCCGGCGATCCAGGCCAGGTCCGCGGCGTCGGTCGAATCGCTGCGCAGCTCGGCGCGAAGGCGATGCTTCTGCTCGTCCCGCGTCCACTCGACGCTGCCCGCGAGATCGGTGGCGCCGATCCGAGCGGTGGCGTCGGCGAGTGCGAGGCGGCCGGGCGCGACGCTGAGCTGGCCGACGGCGCGCAGCGCCTTGGCTGTGCGGTAGCGCTCGCCGATCCACGGGCCCAGGGTGGCCAGTGATCGGCCGGCGAGGAGCATGCGCGCCTCGATGCGCGGCTGGAGCAGGAGGTCGGCGGCACGACCGTCGAGCTCGATGCGCGCGCCCTCGACCTCGGCGTGACCGCGAAGGGGAAACCACGCGCCGCTCTTCAGCAGGCTGATCGCCGCGCCGGTCAGCGTGCTGCCGCGGAAATCGACGCGGCGGTACGAGCCGTCGAAGTCGACGCGGCTCGGCAGCGCCGCCGCGGCGTCGCGCGCCTGCTCGGCGGCGGCATCGGCCGGGCTCGACTTCGCGCGCAGCACGAGGTCGATCCCGCGGTTGACGAAGGTCAGCGACGTGCGCTCCGCTTCCAGGACCGTGAACCAGTAGCGGCCGAGCCCGCGATCGTCGGGTCGGCGCAGGCGCCAGTTGCGCAGCCCGTCCGGCCGCCGCTCCAGGTTCACCTCGCCGTTCTTCAGCCGGACGCGCGAGATCACCCAGCGCCCCTCGCTGCGCCGCCCGGTGAACTCGAAGTCGACCTCCTCGAAGTCGGCGAAGGGACGCGTGCTCTCGGACCACGGGGCGTTGGCGATGCGCACGCCGCGCATCGCGAGCCGCGGCGCGAGCTGCGGCCCGATGCCGAGCCGGATCGAATCGAAGTGGACGGGACGGCCCGAGGTGGCCGTCAGGTAGCGCGAGGCCGCCGGGCCGAGCCACCACGGATGCGTCGCGACGACCACCGCGCCGACGACCACGAGCGCCAGCAGCAGCCACCCGGCCACGCGCCACGCGCTCCACCGCCTGGGCGCGTCAGCGTGGACTTCTGCGCTGGGCTCGGCGGCGGGCATCGGCCCATCGTAAGCGGCGGACTCGAAAGGGCCGCTCGCGAGTGACCGCGTGGCCACAATGGGCGCGCCATTTGCTCGACGGCGAGGTTCCGCGCACTGCGATCACCCCCATGACCAATCCGAACTCCCTCGAAAAGCGGCAGATGGCCGAGCCCCGCCCGGCGCCGGAAGGTGCCGACGTCGGCGGCATGGCCTCCACCGCCGACGCCGGCCTCGGCCGCGCGACGCAGCGCTCGACCGAGCACGCCGAGAGCGACCCGGTCGCACCGGCATCGACCGGTCATGCCAGCGGCGGCGCGCAGACGCCCCGCATCGACATGGGCGGCAAGGCCGAGCCCGGCTCTGTGCCCGGTACCACCGAGAGCACGCGCCGACCGGCCGCGGACCGGCAGGCGTCGGGTGCACCGGCATCGTCGGGCCGCGCTGCGGGCGCCGGCGGCGTGGGTGGGGCCGAACCGACAGGCAGCGGCGCGGTCGACGACGAGGACGAGGACGAGTGGCGGCACGAGCCGCGGCCCGCCGTCGACGAGAGCCCGCTGAAGTCCTTCGGCAAGTCCATCGGCGAGGCGCTGACCGGCTCCGTGGACGATCCGCCCGATCCGGCGAAGAAGGGCGGCCGCTGAGGCGGGCGCCCACGCGTCCGCGACCGCCCTCCGCCAGCACCGTGCCATGAGCCCGCCGCTCCCCTACCAGGCCGACGAGCCCACGCGGGCGGAGATCGATGCAATGGACGGGCCCTGCCTGCTCGAGTTCGGCACGCCGTGGTGCGGGTTCTGTCGCGCGGCGGAGCCGGCCATCGCCGTGGCGATGGCCGCCCATCCTTCGGTGCGGCACGTGAAGGTCGAGGACGGCAGCGGCCGCGCCCTCGGGCGCTCGTTCGCCGTCAGGCTCTGGCCGACGCTGATCTTCCTGCGCGACGGAAAGGAGCTCGCCCGGCTGGTCCGGCCGCGCGAGCCCGCGCCCATCGAGGAAGCGCTCCGGGGCATCGATCCGCGCGACTGAGCGCGTCCTATGCGCGCGACCGAGCACGCACGGGATCGGCGCGACCCAGCGCGCATGAACCGCCGAGCGCGGCCGCGCCGGCCGAGAGCGCGCTGCGCCGTCCCGCGTGGTCAGTCGGGCGTGCCGCCCGTGCGGTTGCGGTTCGGGCCCGGCGCGCCGCGCTTGCCCCAGCGGCGGTCCTGGCGGTCCGAGAAGTTGCGTGCCTTCTCGGCCTGGCGGTGCGTGAAGTTGCGGACCGACTTCCCGGCCTTGCGGGCGCGGTCGCCCAGCGTCGGGCCGCCGCCGGCGTCGCTGCGTTCGGCGACGCGAGACGACGACGTGCTGCGCGACTGCATCGCGTTGTGCTTGGCGATCGCTTCCTCGCGGTTGCGGGCGCGGCGCTCCTGGTCCGCCGCTGCGTCGTAGGTCTGCGCGGTGGCGACGCCGCAGGTGGCGAAGGCGGCGCAGGCGAGAATGAGTCGATGCAGTTGTTTCATGAGTGGCCCCTGGCGATTGACGACACGAGGCGCTGCGATCGAGCGCCGTCCGCAGGCAGTGTCGAACGCGCTCGCGCCGCGGGCAACGACACAAGGCCTGATGATCCTGGCCGACGCCGGCCCGTCCGCGCGTCGGCGTCGCCCTACCCCGCCCCATGCCCATGAAGATCGCGACCTTCAACGTCAACGGCATCACCGCCCGCCTGCCGCGCCTGCTCGAATGGCTGGCTTCGGCACGGCCGGACATCGTCTGCCTGCAGGAGCTGAAGACCTCCGACGAGACCTTCCCCGTCGAGGCCTTGCGCGCGGCCGGCTACGGCGCGGTGTGGCACGGCCAGAAGGGCTTCAACGGCGTCGCCATCCTGGCCCGGGGCGAGCCGCCGCAGGAACGGCGGCGCGGCCTACCGGGCGACCCCGACGACACGCACAGCCGCTACATCGAGGCCGAGGCGCACGGCGTCCTGGTGGGCTCGATCTACCTGCCCAACGGCAATCCGCAGCCGGGCCCGAAGTTCGACTACAAGCTCGCCTGGTTCGAGCGCCTGACGGAGCACGCGGCCACCCTGTTCGGCGAGCCGCGGACGGTGGTGCTCGCCGGCGACTACAACGTCGTCGCCAGCGACGAGGTCGGCGACATCTACTCGCCGCGCTCCTACAAGGACGACGCCCTGCTTCAGCCGGAAACGCGCGCGGCCTGGCGGCGCCTGCTCGAGCAGGGCTGGACCGACGCCATCGACGCGCTGCACCACGGCGAGCCCATCTACAGCTACTGGGACTACTTCCGCAACCGCTTCGCCCGCGATGCCGGCCTCCGCATCGACCACCTCCTGCTCAACGCAGCGGCGCGGGCGCGCCTGGAGCAGGCCGGCGTCGACCGGGCGGTGCGCGCCCAGGAAAAGCCGAGCGACCACGCGCCGGCCTGGGTCCTGCTCAGCGACCAGGCCTAGCCTTCGTCCGCCGCGGCCGCCAGGATCCCCGCCGCCTGCAGGCACTGCGCGCGCGTCACGTCGCGGTGCGTGAGGACGCGGACCCGCCGCGCGCCGAGCGCGTTGACGAGCACGCCGCGCTCGCGTGCCGCGGCGACGACGCGCGCCGCATCGGGCGCGCCGGCGCGCAGGGCGAAGACGATGATGTTGGTCTGCACCCGGGCGAGGTCGAGCTCGACGCCATCGGTCTCGGCCAGCCGTTCGCCGATGAGCCGGGCGTTGGCGTGGTCGACCTCGAGATCGGGCAGGTGGTGGTCGAGCGCATGCGTGCCCGCGGCGGCGAAGATGCCGACCTGGCGCATGGCCCCGCCGAGCATGCGCCGGTGCCGCACGGCGCGCGCGATCACCTCGCGGCTGCCGGCGAGCAGGGAGCCGCTCGGTGCGCCGAGCCCCTTGGACAGCGACACGGCGACGAGGTCGAACGGCGCCGCCAGGCTCTCGACCGAGCGCCGGCTGGCGACCGCCGCGTTCCAGAGCCGGGCGCCGTCGAGGAACGTGGCGATGCCGAGCCGCCGCGCCGCGACGCAGACCGCCTCGGCCGCCTCCTGGGGGAAGACCAGGCCGCCGCCGCGGTTGTGCGTGTTCTCGATCTCGACGAGCGTCGTCGGCGGGTAGATGCCGTGCTCGCGCGGCTTCACCGCCGCGACGAACTGCTCGGCGTCGAACAGGCCGCCCTCGCCGACTTCGGTGAACTGCACCCCGGCGTTCGCCGCCGAGCCGCCGGTCTCGTGCCACACCGCATGGCTCTCGCGGCCGACGATGACGTCGTCGCCCGGCCGCGTCAGAACGCGCAGCGCCACCTGGTTGGCCATCGTGCCGGTGGGCAGCCAGAGGGCCGCTTCTTTGCCGAGCAGGCCGGCGACGCGCTCCTGCAGCGCATTGACGCTCGGGTCGTCGCCGTACTGGTCGTCGCCCACCGGTGCCGCCGCCATCGCCTGACGCATGGCGGCAGAGGGCCGGGTGACGGTGTCGGAGCGCAGGTCGATCATCGCGGCGGGTCCCAGGAGTGGATGAAGACGACGGGGTCGCGCCGTATCATCGCCGCCCTCCCCGCCCCGCTCAAGCGGCCCCATGAACCCACATCCCCGCGCCGGTCCGGGACGCGCCCGGCGCCCCCTCGCGCCCTTGCCCACCGGCGTCTTCGCCGGCTTCCTGGTGGCGGTGGCCGCCGTCCTCGTCACGGCCTTCCTCGCCTATGCCTCGCTCACCGATCGCTCGGCGACGGCCGAGCGCACGACGAAGGCCTACGAGCTGCTCGGGCGCATCCAGAACGTGCTGTCGCTGGTGAAGGACGCCGAGACCGGCCAGCGCGGCTACCTGCTCACGGGCAACGAGGCCTACCTCGAGCCGTACAACCAGGCGCGCGCGGCCGTGCCGGAGCAGATCGCCGGACTGCGCGGGCTGCTGGCCGGCAAGCCCGAGCAGACGACCCGCATCGATGCGCTCGCCGCGGCAGCCAAGGAGAAGCTCGACGAGGTCGAGCAGACCATCGCCCTGCGCCGCGCCGGCGACCTCGAGGCGGCCCTGGCCATCGTCCGCACCGACCGTGGCCGCGCCGCCATGAATCGGGTCCGCTCGCTGGTCGGCGAGATGGAGAGCGCGGGCGGCCTGGAGCTGGCCGCGCGCCACCTCGAGTGGCAGGAGGCGGCACGAGCCTCGTTCCTCGTCACCTTCGGCGGCTCGGCGCTCCTTCTCGTGCTGATCGGTGTCGCGGCCTGGTCGGCCTGGCGCAACCACCGCCTCGGCGAGGAGCAGGTGTGGCTGCGCTCGGGCCAGAGCGCGCTCGTCGAGCGGATGCAGGGCGACCAGCGCCTCGACGCCCTCGGCGCCAAGGTGCTCGACTTCCTGGTCGACTTCCTCGATGCGCAGGTCGCCGCGCTCTACGTCAAGGAGACCCCGCAGCACCTGCGCCGCATCGCCGCCTACGCGATCGACCCGCAGCTGCGCGAGGTAGTCGAGGCCGGCACCGGCCTGCTCGGCCAGGCGGCGAAGGACAACCGGGCCCTGCACGTGCGCGACGTGCCGCCGGGCTACCTGGTGGTGAGCTCGAGCCTCGGCAGCGCGACGGCGCAGGAGGTGCTGATCGTGCCGGCCTCGGTCGACGGGCGCGTGCAGGCGGTGATCGAGCTCGGCTTCCTGCGCCGCGTGACGGCGCTCGAGCACGACTTCCTGGGCCAGGTGTCGGAGGCGGTCGCCGTCGCCATCCGCGCCTCTCGCGACCGCACCCGCCTCGAGGAGCTGCTCGAGGAGACGCAGCGCCAGGCCGAGGAGCTGCAGGCGCAGCAGGAAGAGCTTCGTGTCAGCAACGAGGAGCTCGAGGAGCAGGGCCGCGCTCTCAAGGAGTCGCAGGCGACTTTGGAGGCGCAGCAGACCGAGCTCGAGGCGAGCAACTCGCAGCTGGAGGCGCACGCGCGGCTCCTCGAGGAGCAGAAGGAGGAGCTGTCCCGGTCGCAGGCGGCGCTGACCGAGAAGGCGGCCGACCTCGAGCGCGCCAGCCTCTACAAGAGCGAGTTCCTGGCCAACATGAGCCACGAGCTGCGGACGCCGCTCAACTCGACCCTGATCCTGGCCAAGCTCCTGGCCGACAACAAGGACGGCAATCTCACTCCCGAGCAGGTCCGCTTCGCCGAGACCATCTGCTCGGCCGGCAACGACCTGCTCGAGCTCATCAACGACGTGCTCGACCTGTCGAAGATCGAGGCCGGCAAGGCCGACATCGCGCCGGAGCGGGTCACCCTGGTGCGCCTGGTCGACGGTCTGCTGAAGAGCTTCGAGCCGCAGGCACGCGACAAGGGGCTGGCCCTCCGCGTCGAGATCGCGCCGGGCACGCCGGAGCGCATCGAGACCGACGGCCAGCGCCTCGGCCAGATCCTCCGCAACCTGCTCTCCAACGCCATCAAGTTCACCGATCGCGGCGAGGTCTCCCTCCAGGTCTCGGCCGCAGGTCCCGACCGCATCGCCTTCGCGGTGCACGACACCGGCATCGGCATCCCGGAGGACAAGCACGAGCTCGTCTTCGAGGCGTTCCAGCAGGGCGACGGCAGCACGCACCGGCGCTACGGCGGCACCGGCCTCGGCCTGTCGATCTCGCGCGACCTGACCGAGTTGCTGGGCGGCGAGCTCGCGCTGCAGAGCAGCCCCGGCAAGGGGAGCGTGTTCACGCTGACCCTGCCGCGCGTCTACGCCGGTGCGGCGCCGTCGAGCGCCGAGCCGCGGCGACCGGCGTCAATGCTGCGGGCTGCTGCGAAGTCGGCGGAGCCGAGGCCGACGCCTGCCCCCGACGCGGCGCCGCCGCTGCCGGCGCCGTCGTCGGGCCCTGGCGCGATCGCGCTGCCCCCGGGCGCCGCCGCGCGCCCGCCGCGCCCGGCCCGCGGCGCGCCGCGGCCGACGTCGTGCCCGGCCCCTGCGGCGAGCCACGTCCCCGACGACCGCGGTCATCTCGCGTCGGCGGCGCGCCTGATCCTGGTCATCGAGGACGACGTCCGCTTCGCCGCGATCCTGCGCGACCTGGCGCACGAGCTCGGCTTCCAGTGCGTGGTCGCGCACTCGGCGCGCGAAGGCCTGGCGGCCGCGACCGAGTACCGGCCGAGCGCGATCCTGCTCGACATGAACCTGCCCGACCACTCGGGCCTCGGCGTCCTCGATCAGCTCAAGCGCAATCCGCTCACCCGGCACATCCCGGTCCATGTCGCCTCGGTCGCCGACTACGCGCAGCAGGCGATGGAGCGCGGCGCCGTCGGCTACGCGCTGAAGCCGGTCAAGCGCGAGGACCTGGTTGAGGCGCTGAAGCGCCTCGAGGCCAAGTTCACGCAGGGCCTGCGCCGCCTGCTGATCGTCGAGGACGATCCCGATCAGCGCGGCGCCATGAAGCAGCTGCTCGCCAACGCGCGCACCGAGATCACGACGGCCGAGAATGCTGTCGAGGCGCTCGAGCACTTGCGCCGGACCACCTTCGACTGCATGGTCATGGACCTCAACCTGCCGGACCTGAGCGGCTACGAATTGCTCGAGAAGATGGCCGAGCAGGACGAGGTCGCGTTCCCGCCGGTGATCGTCTACACCGGCCGGGCCCTGACCCGCGACGAGGAGCTGGCGCTCGGCCGCTACTCCAAGTCCATCATCGTCAAGGGCGCGCACTCGCCCGAGCGCCTGCTCGACGAGGTCACCCTCTTCCTGCACCAGGTCGAGACGGAGCTGCCGCCGGCGAGCCAGCGCATGCTGAAGGCGGCGCGCGACCGCGAATCGGCCTTCGACGGCCGGCGCATCCTCATCGTCGAGGACGACGTGCGCAACGTCTTCGCCCTGTCGAGCATCCTCGAGCCGAAGGGCGTGAAGGTCGAGATCGCGCGCAACGGACGCGAGGCCCTCGAGGCCCTGGCCCACCATGCCAACGGCGCCGGCTCGCCGATCGACCTCGTCCTGATGGACGTCATGATGCCGGAGATGGACGGCCTGACGGCGATGCGAGAGATCAGGAAACGCGCCGAGTGGAAGAAGCTGCCGATCATCGCCCTGACGGCGAAGGCGATGCGCGACGACCAGGAGAAGTGCCTCGACGCCGGGGCCAACGACTACATCGCCAAGCCGCTCGACGTCGACAAGCTGCTCTCCCTGGTGCGGGTCTGGATGCCCGCCTAGCCGAGTCGAGCCATGGGACCCGCGGTGACCGCCGGCGACTCCGACATCGAGCTTCAGCTGCTCGTCGAGGCCATCTACCTCAAGTACCACTACGACTTCCGCGCCTACGCGCGGGCGTCGCTGAAGCGGCGCCTCGGCACGGCGATGGCGCGCTTCGGCTGCGACAGCCTGTCGCAGCTGCAGGACCGCATCCTCGACGAGCCGGGCGCCTTCGCGCGCCTGCTCGAATTCCTGACGGTGCAGGTGAGCGACATGTTCCGCGACCCGTCGTACTTCCTGTCGCTGCGCACGACCGTGCTGCCGCTCCTGCGCACCTACCCGTCCCTGAAGGTGTGGGTCGCCGGCTGCAGCTCGGGCGAGGAGGTGTACTCGCTGGCGATCCTGCTCCGCGAGGAAGAGCTCCTGCCGCGCACCCTCATCTACGCGACCGACATCAACGCCTCGGCGCTGCAGAAGGCCGAGGCCGGCGTCTACGAGCTCGACCGGGTGGCCGGCTTCACCGAGAACCACCGGCGCGCCGGCGCCCGATCGTCGCTCTCGGACTACTACACCGCGCGCTACGGCAAGGCGGTCTTCGACAAGTCGCTGCGCAAGCACATCGTGTTCTCCGACCACAGCCTGGCCACCGACAGCGTCTTCGCCGAGGTCCAGCTGGTCTCCTGCCGCAACGTGATGATCTACTTCGACCGCGAGCTGCAGGACCGCGCCCTGGGCCTGTTCCGCGAGGCGCTGTGCCGCAAGGGCATCCTCGGCATCGGCGCCAAGGAATCGGTGCGCTTCTCGGCGCATGCCGACGCCTTCGACGAGCTGGTGCGCGAGGACCGCATCTACCAGAAGCGGGACGCGGCGTGAACGCTGCCGCCGGACGGCCCGGCCGGATCGATGCCATCGCGATCGGCACGTCGGCCGGCGGCGTCGACGCGCTGTCGGCCCTGCTGCCGGCCTTGCCGAAGGACTTGCGCGCCTCGGTCTTCGTCGTCGTGCACCTGCCCCGCGACCGGCCGAGCCGCCTCGCCTCGATCTTCCAGGGCAAGTGCCTCCTGCCGGTCCTGGAGGCCCAGGACAAGGAACCCGTCGCCCCCGGGACGGTCTACATCGCACCCCCTGACTATCATCTGCTCCTCGACGACGGCCCCGTGCTTGCCCTGTCCACCGATGAACCCGTCAACTACTCCCGCCCCGCCATCGACGTCCTCTTCGAGTCGGCCGCCGACCTGTACCGGGGGCGCCTGCTCGGCATGGTCCTGACGGGCGGCAACCAGGACGGCGCGGCGGGCCTCCAGGCGGTGCAAAGACGCGGCGGGACGACGGTGGTGCAGGACCCGCAGAGCGCGCAGGTGCCCCTGATGCCCGCATCCGCGCTGCAGCGGGTGAAGGCCGACCACGTGCTCCCGCTCGCCGGCATCGCCGAGCTGCTGCGCACGCTCGGAGGGCGAGGCGCATGAGCACGGTCCGCCTGCCGCCGGCCGAACTGCCGCCGCCGGCGCCGGTGAAGTGCCTGCTCGTCGACGACCTCGACGAGAACCTGCTGGTTCTCGCCGCCCTGCTCCGCCGGCCCGGCCTGGAGCTGCTGCTCGCCCGCTCCGGCCCGGAAGCCCTCGAGCTGCTGCTGCAGCACGATGTCGCGCTGGCGTTTCTCGACGTGCACATGCCCGACATGGACGGCTTCGAGCTGGCCGAGCTGATGCGGGGCAGCGAGCGCACTCGTCATGTCCCCATCATCTTCGTCACCGCCGGCGAGCACGACCAGCGGCGCGTCTTCAAGGGCTACGATAGCGGCGCGGTCGACTTCCTGCACAAGCCCATCGAGCCGCGGGTCCTGACCAACAAGGCCGAGGTGTTCTTCCAGCTGCACCAGCAGAAGCAGCAGCTCGCCCAGCAGCTGCTGGAACGGACCGAGACGCTGCGCCTCAGCGAGATGCTGATGGCGATGCTGGGGCACGACCTGCGCGGGCCGCTCAGCGCGATGCTGATGTCGGCGATGGTGCTCGAGCGGCGAGCCGAGAGCGACGCCTCGCGCGAAGCGGCGGGCCGCATCCTGCAGAGCGGCAAGCGCATGAGCCGCATGATCGGCGACCTGCTCGACCTGGCGCGGGCCCGGCTCGCCGGCGGCATCGCCGTCCATCGCCAGCCAGCCGACCTCGGCGCCGTGGTCCAGCGCGTCGTGCACGAATGCCGCAGCTCGTCGCCCGAGCGAGAGGTGGAGTGGCAGCAGGAAGGCAGCGCCGACGGCGAGTGGGACGCCGACCGGCTCGCGCAGGTGGCATCGAACCTCATCGGCAACGCCCTGCGCCACGGCGAGGCGAGCGAGCCGATCCGGGTCCGGCTCGACGGCGCCGCCCCGTCCGCTGTCGTGCTGTCGGTCGGCAATGCCGGGACCATCCCGCCGGACGTCCTGCCGCACATCTTCGATCCCTTCCGCAGCGGGCGGCTGCAGGCCGGCGTCGACGCCGGCCTGGGCATCGGCCTCTACATCGTGCAGCAGATCGTGCTCGCGCATGGCGGGAAGGTCGACGTCTCGTCCGAGCCCGACCGCGGCACGGTGTTCAAGGTGACCCTGCCGCGGCAGCCGGCCGTCTCGTCCGCGATCCCGTCGCGCGCATCGGTGCCGGCGGCGGCGGCCGAGGCGCCGACGGCGACGCCGAGCTCGGCTCAGAGGTAGCGCCGAAGGTACGGTGCCGTCCGGCTCTCGGCGACCGACGCGACCTCGCGCGGTCGCCCGGTCGCGACGATGCGCCCGCCGTCGGCGCCGGCGCTCGGGCCGATGTCGACGACCCAGTCGCTGCCGGCGACGACGCGCATGTCGTGCTCGACGACGATGACCGTGTTGCCGGCATCGACGAGGCCGTGCAGCTGCGCCAGGAGCTTGTCGACGTCGTCGGCGTGCAGGCCGGTGGTCGGCTCGTCGAGCACGTAGAGCGTCTGCCCGCGCTGCGCCCGCTGCAGCTCGGTCGCGAGCTTGATGCGCTGCGCCTCGCCGCCCGACAGCTCGGTCGCCGGCTGGCCGAGGCGCAGGTAGCCGAGTCCGATGTCGCTCAGCACGGCCAGCGGCCGGCGCACCGCCGGCTCCTCGGCGAAGAACGCGGCCGCTTCGTCGACGGTCATGCGCAGCACGTCGGCGATGTGGCGGCCGTTCCACTCGACGGCCAGCGTCGCCTCGTTGTAGCGCGCGCCGTGGCAGGAGGGGCACGGCGCGTAGACGCTCGGCATGAACAGCATCTCGACGCTGACGAAGCCCTCGCCTTCGCAGGTGTCGCAGCGGCCCTTGGCGACGTTGAAGGAGAAGCGGCCGGCGTCGTAGCGGCGCGCCCGCGCTGCCTTGGTGGCCGCGAACAGGCGGCGCACGTGGTCGAACAGTCCGGTGTAGGTGGCGAGGTTCGAGCGCGGCGTCCGGCCGATCGGCTTCTGGTCGACGCGGGCGAGGCGCCGCAGGCCGTCCATGCCGGCGGCGATGCGACCGCGGGTCTCCTGCGCGACGGTCGGCGCGTCGGCCTCGCCCTCGTCGTCCTCGGCATCCGCCGGCTCGTGGCCCAGGTGGCGGCAGACCAGCTCCACCAGCGCCTGGCTGACGAGGCTCGACTTGCCCGATCCCGAGACCCCGGTCACCGACGTGAACACGCCGAGCGGGAAGCGCGCGTCGAGGTCGAGCAGGTTGTTGCGCGTGACGCCGTGCAGCTCGAGCCAGCCGTGCGGTTCGCGCTCCGGCCGACGCCCTTCGGGCTTCGCGGCGAACAGATGGGCCGCCGTCCGCGATGCCGGCACCGCCTGCAGCCCGGACGGCGGGCCGCTGTAGAGGACCTGTCCGCCCTGCTCGCCGGCGGCCGGGCCGACGTCGACCAGCCAGTCGGCGCGCCGCATGATCTCGAGGTCGTGCTCGACCACGAAGACCGAGTTGCCCGATCGCTTGAGCTCGTCGAGCGCGTGCAGCAGGGCCTCGCCGTCGGCGGGATGCAGGCCCGCCGACGGCTCGTCGAGGACGTAGACGACGCCGAACAGGTTGGAGCGGATCTGCGTTGCCAGGCGCAGCCGCTGCAGCTCGCCGGGCGAGAGGGTCGGCGTGCTGCGATCGAGCGACAGGTAGCCGAGGCCGAGCGCCTGCAGGGTCGCGATGCGGGCCGCGAGGTCGGCGGCGAGGCGCTGCGCGGCGATGCGCTTCTCCTCGGAGAGGTTCGGGGTGCGCCGCACGTCGAAGGCCGCGTCGTGGGCCGAGCCGCCGGCGGCCACGCGACGCGACGTGTCGCGCTGCGCCGCAGCCCGGCTGAGGGTGGAGCCGGCTGCGCCGTCGCCGTCCAAGCGGCCGGCCGCCGCCGGCGCGAGCAGCGCCGCCGCGTGGTCGAGCGGCATCTGCGAGAGCGTGCCGATGTCGACGCCGGCGAAGGTGACCGACAGCGCCTCGCGCTTGAGCCGCTTGCCGTCGCAGGCCGGACACGCGCTGCCGACCATGAACCGTGACACGCGCTTCTTCATCAGCGCGCTCTGGGTCGTCGCGAAGGTGTGCAGCACGTAGCGGCGCGCACCGGTGAACGTGCCCTGGTAGCTCGGCTCCGTCCTGCGGCGCAGGGCAGCGCGCGTCTCGGCCGGCGTGAAGCCGGCGTAGACGGGAACCGTCGGCTGCTCGTCGGTGAACAGGAGCCAGTCGCGGTCCTTCTTCGGCAGCTGTCGCCACGGCGTGTCGACGTCGTAGCCGAGGCTGACCAGGATGTCGCGCAGGTTCTGACCGTGCCAGGCAGGCGGCCAGGCGGCGATGGCGCGCTCGCGGATCGTTAGCGACGGATCCGGCACCAGCGACTTCTCGGTGACCGCGTAGACGCGGCCGAGGCCGTGGCACTCCGGGCAGGCGCCCTGCGCCGTGTTCGGCGAGAAGTCCTCGGCGTACAGCATCGGCTGGCGCGCCGGGTAGCTGCCGGCGCGCGAATACAGCATCCGCACCAGGCTCGACAGCGTCGTGACGCTGCCGACGGACGAGCGCACGCTCGGGCTGCCGCGCTGCTGCTGCAGGGCGACCGCGGGGGGCAGGCCGTCGATCGAGTCGACCTGCGGCACGCCGACCTGGTCGATCAGGCGACGGACGTAGGGCGCCACCGATTCGAAGTAGCGACGCTGCGCTTCCGCGAACAGGGTCCCGAAGGCGAGCGAGGACTTGCCCGACCCGGACACGCCGGAAAAGACGACAAGCGCGTCGCGCGGGATGTCGACGTCGACGTTCTTGAGGTTGTGCTCGCGGGCTCCGCGCACGCGCACGAACCGGGAACGCTGGTGTGACATGGGCCGGGACGATGCGGCAGCCGGGCTTGCGCGTAAAGCCGCGGGACGCCGCGACACGGCGAAGTCCTACGAGAATGGCGCCATGCTGCGTTCCGGCTCGCGCCTGCCCTCTCCGCCGGAAGCCCTGCTCCGCCTCCTCTTCGACCAGGCGCCCGGTTTCATGGCCGTGCTCGAAGGGCCCGAGCATCGCTTCAAGCTCGTCAACCCGGCCTACGAGCGGCTGATCGGCGGCCGCGAGGTGGTCGACCGCCCCGTCGCCGAAGCGCTGCCGGAGACCGGCGCCCAGGGCTTCGTCGCCGTCCTGGACCGGGTCTTCGCGAGCGGCCAGCCGTACGTCGGCCGGCGCGTGCCGGTGCTGCTGCAGCGCGGCGAGGACGGCGCCGCCGAGCAGCGCTACCTCGACTTCGTCTATCAGCCGGTGCTCGACACGGCCGGCCGCACGCTCGGCATCTTCGTGGAGGGCAACGACGTCACCGAGCACATCGAGTCCGAGCAGCGGGCCCGCCTCGAGAGCGACCGCCGCGACGCGCAGCGACGCGTCTTCGAGACCGTGCTCTCGTCGATCGAGGACTTCGCCTACGTCTTCGACCGCGAGCACCGCTTCACCTACGCCAACAAGCCGCTGCTCGACCTGCTCGGGCTTCGGCTCGACGAGCTCGTCGGCAGGACCTTCCTCGAGCTGCCCTACCCCGCGGAGCTGGCGCAGCGACTCGACGCCCAGGTCGGCGAGGTGCTGGAGACGCGCGCCCAGGTGCGCGGCGAGACCTTCTACGAGAGTCCCACCGGGCACAAGGGCTGGTTCGAGTACATCTTCAACCCGGTGCCCGATGCCGACGGGGCGGTGAACACCGTCGTCGGCTCCACGCGCAACGTCAGCGCCCGCGCCGAGGCCGAGGCCCGCCTGGCGGTGCTGAGCGAGTCGGAGCGCGCCGCACGCGCCGAGGTCGAGCGGGCGGCGCGCCTGAAGGACGAGTTCCTGGCCACGCTCAGCCACGAGCTGCGCACGCCGCTCAACGCCATCCTCGGCTGGTCCGAGCTCCTGCGCAGCGGCCGGCTCGAAGGCGAGGCGATCGTCGAGGCCGCCGAGCGCATCGTGCGCAGCGCGCGCACCCAGGCGCAGCTGATCGCCGACCTGCTCGACATGAACGGCGTGATGTCCGGCAAGGTCCGCCTCGAGATCCAGCGCGTGCCGCTGTCGAGGCCGCTCGACGCCGCGATCGATGCCGTGAAGATGGACGCGCTGAAGAAGAAGGTCGCCCTGCATGCGCCGGCACCGGCGCCGGCCTTCCTCGTCGACGGCGATCCCGGCCGGCTGCAGCAGGTGTTCTGGAACCTGCTGTCGAACGCGGTCAAGTTCACGCCGGCCGGCGGCACCGTGCGCGTCGAGGTCGCCTCCGACCCGGCCGAGGCCGAGGTGCGGGTGATCGACACCGGCATCGGCATGCAGGCCGAGTTCCTGCCACGCATGTTCCAGCGCTTCTCGCAGGCCGACAGCTCGACGACGCGCCGCCACGGCGGCCTCGGCCTCGGCCTGTCGATCACCAAGAGCCTCGTCGAGATGCACGGCGGCCGCATCGAGGCGCACAGCGACGGCCCGAACCGCGGCTCGACCTTCACGGTGCATCTGCCGCTGCGCCAGGAGCACCTCGGCGACCGGCCGGTTTCGGCCTGGGGCGTGCTCGGCGAGAAGACGCTGCCGAGCGGCGACGAGGCACTGGCGCTGCGCGGCGCGCGCATCCTCGTCGTCGACGACGACGAGGAGGGCCTGGAGGTCGTCGGCTCGGTGCTGCGCCAGTACGGCGCCATCGTCGCCCCGGCGCGAAGCGCCCACGACGCCCTCGCCGAGCTGGCGCGGCAGGCGCCCCGGCTGGTCCTGTGCGACATCGGCCTGCCGCACGTCGACGGCTACGAGCTGCTGCGCCGCATCCGCCAGGTGAGCCAGGTGCCGGCGATCGCCCTCACGGCGTTCGCGCGCGACGAGGACTGCCAGCGCGCGCTCGAGAGCGGCTTCGTCGCCTACCTCGCCAAGCCGGCCGAGCCGGGGCGCATCGTCGCCACCTGTGCCCGGGTGATCGGCGCAGCGTCCGCCGCGCGCTAGGCGTCCGCCAGCTCGGCCCACGCCGGGGCGTGGTCGCTCGCGTCGTCCATGCCGCGCACCGCGCGGTCGACGCCGGCGTCCAGGAGCCGCTCGGCCAGGCTGCGGCTCAGCAGCAGGTGGTCGATGCGCAGGCCCGCGTCGCGCGCCCAGCGGTTGCGCTTGTAGTCCCAGAAGGTGTAGATGCGGTCGGTCGGATGTCGGGCCCGCAGGGCGTCGGTCCAGCCCTGCGCGAGCAGCTCGCGGAAGGCCGCGCGCGGCTCCGGCCGGAGCAGCGCGTTGTCGAGCCAGGAGGCCGGCGAGTAGATGTCGTCGTCGGTCGGCACGACGTTGAAGTCGCCGAGCAGCGCGACCGGATGGCCGCTCGCGTGCAGCGAGGCGGCATGCGCCTTCAGGCGCTCGAACCAGGCCAGCTTGTAGTCGAACTTCGGGCCCGGCTGCGGGTTGCCGTTGGGCAGGTAGATCGAGGCGACGATGCAGCCGGCCACCGCAGCCTCGACGTAGCGGCTCTGCGTGTCGGCGCCATCGCCCGGCAAGGTGCGCCGGATCAGCACCGGCTCGGCGCCGCGCGCGAGCAGCGCGACGCCGTTCCAGGTGCGCTGGCCCACGCACACCGAGCCATAGCCCACGGCCGCCAGGGCCTCATGCGGGAACTCCGCGTCGGTCGCCTTCAGCTCCTGCAGCGCAACCACGTCGGGCTTGGCCGCCTCGAGCCACGCCAGCAGCAGCGGCAGGCGGCGCCGGACGTTGTTGATGTTCCAGGTGGCGATCTTCATGGGCGCGCCAGAATGCTAGTGTCACTCCGCCGCCATGCCGCCCATCGACCCGCCCTCCGCCCACGAGCTCACCGCTGCCGCGGCGACCGCCGCGATGCGGGCCGGCCGGCTTCGCGCCGCCGAGCTGGTCGATGCGTGCCTCGGCCGCATCGCCGAACGCGAGCCGAGCGTCGGTGCCTGGCAGTGCGTCGGCGCCGAGGCGGCGCGAAGCGAAGCCGGGCGTCGCGATGCCGAGCCGTGGCGCGGCGCACTGCACGGCGTGCCGATCGGCGTCAAGGACATCATCGACACCGCCGACTTCCCGACCGAGCGCGGCTCGGCGATCGACGCCGGACGGCGGCCGGCGCACGACGCCGAATGCGTCGCCCGCCTGCGCGGCGCCGGCGCGATCGTGATCGGCAAGACGGTGACCACCGAGCTGGCCTATTTCCATCCCGGCAAGACGGCCAACCCGCATCGCCTCGGCCACACGCCCGGCGGCTCGTCGAGCGGCTCGGCGGCGGCGGTCGCGGACGCGATGGTGCCCGTCGCCCTCGGCACCCAGACGGCCGGCTCGATCAACCGGCCGGCGTCGTTCTGCGGCATCGTCGGCTACAAGCCGAGCCACGGCGACTTCAGCCTCGACGGCGTCCTGCCGTTCGCGCCGTCGCTCGACACCCTCGGCGTGCTCGCGCGCAGCGTCGAGGACGCCGCCCTCGTCCGCAGCGTGCTCCTGCCGCTCGGCGCGATGCCGCCCGCCCCCTCCGGAGCGCCGCGCCTGGCGCTCTGCCGCACGCCGTGGTGGAGCGACGCGAGCGAGGCCGTGCAGGCCGGCATCGAGAAGGTCTGCGCGCGAGTGATCGCCATGGGCATGGCCGTCGGCGAGGCGACGCTGCCGGACGGCTTCGCGGCGCTCGCCGAGTTGCAGAAGTCGGTCATGGCCTTCGAGGCGGCGACCAGCCTCCGCATCGAGTACGGCGAGCACCGGGACCGCCTCAGCGCGCCGCTGCAGGCCCTGCTCGCGGCCGGCGCGCAGATCCCCGAGGCCCGCTACCGGCAGGAGCTCGACGCCGCCCGGGCGCGCGGCGACGACCTGGCTCGCCTGCTCCAGTCCTTCGACGTGCTGATCACGCCCGCCGTCCACGGCGAAGCACCGGCCGGCCTGGAGGCGACCGGCGATCCGCTGTTCAGCCGCGCCTGGACGCTGCTCGGCGTCCCGACCCTGACGCTGCCCGCCTTCCGCGGCCCGACCGGGCTGCCGATCGGCATCCAGCTCGTCGCCGGGCGCGGCAACGACGCCGTCCTGCTGCGCGCCGGCGCCGCCATCGAGGCGGCGCTCGCCTGCGGCGGCGACGGCCAGCCGATCGAATCGTCCCTGTGGAGAGCGCCATGAAGATCCGGGAAATCGCCAGCGGCCTGCAGTTCCCGGAGGGGCCGGTCGCGCTCGACGACGGCTCCGTGCTGCTCGTCGAGATCGCCCGCGGCACGCTGAGCCGGGTGACGCCCGACGGCACGGTGCGCGTCGTCGCCGACTTCGGCGGCGGCCCGAACGGCGCGGCGATCGGGCCGGACGGCGCCGTCTACGTGTGCAACAACGGGGGCTTTCGCTGGCAGACCGAGATCGACGGCTGCCATCGCCCGATCGGCCAGGCCGAGGACTACTCCGGCGGGCGCATCGAGCGCGTCGACCTGAACACCGGCCGCTTCGAGCGCCTGTACGACAGCGTCGACGGCCTGGCCCTGCGCGGGCCCAACGACATCGTCTTCGACGCCCAGGGCGGCTTCTACTTCACCGACCTCGGCAAGGTGCGGCCCACCGAGATGGACCGGGGCGGCGTCTTCTACGGCCGCAGCGACGGCACGGCCGTGGGCGTGATCGCGCGGCCGGTGCTCACGCCGAACGGCATCGCCCTCTCGCCCGACGACCGGACGCTGTACTTCGCCGAGACCGAAGGCGCGCGCCTGTGGGCCTTCGACCTCGCGGCGCCGGGCGAGGCGCGGCGCGAGCCGTGGCCGTCGCCGCACGGGGCGCGGATGGTCGCCGCCTGCCCCGGCGGCCACTACCAGCGCTTCGACTCCATCGCCGTCGACGCCTTCGGCAACGTGTGCATCGCCACGCTCATCCACGGCGGCATCACGGTCGTCTCGCCGGACGGCCGCCTGGCCAGCCACGTGCCGCTCCCCGACCGCTTCACGACCAATCTCTGCTTCGGCGGCAAGGACCGGCGCACCGCGTACGTCACCTTGTCCGGCAGCGGCCGCCTGGTGGCCATCGACGACTGGCCGGTGCCCGGCCTGAAGCTCCATCACGGCGCCTGAGCCGGCCGGTTGGATGGCCGACCTGATCGCGATCAGCCACGGCGCGCCGGCCTCGGCCGTGCTGCTCGCGGTGATCATGGTCGCCAGCGCGATCGGCCTCGCCGCGGCGCCGTCGTGGCTGGATCGCAGCGTGTTCCGCCCGTACTGGTTCCTGCGCCGGGGCGAGCTCTGGACGCCGGTGACGAGCGCCTTCATGCACGCCGACGTCGCCCACCTGCTGTTCAACGCCTTCACCTTCTGGGCCTTCGCCTTCGATCTCGAGCGCGCCATCGGCAGCGGCCGTTTCCTCGCGCTCTACGCGATCGGCCTGGTGGCGAGCGACGTCGGCACGTGGATCCGCCATCGCCACGACGAAACCTACGCGACGCTCGGCGCCTCGGGCGCGATCCTCGCCGTGCTGTTCGCGTCCATCCTCTACTTCCCCACGGCGTCGATCTACATCCTGCCGCTGCCGGTGCCGATCCCGGCGCCGCTGTTCGCGCTGGCCTATCTCGCCTACACGTGGTTCGCGTCGCGGCGGGGCCGCGGCCGGGTCAACCACGACGCCCATCTCTCCGGTGCGGTGGCCGGCGTGGCCTTCGTGGTGCTGACCGACTTCGACGTCCTGCAGCGCGCGCTGCGCGCCTTCGCCGCCTGAACCGCCTGAACCGATGCGGCGGGAGGCGATCAGGCCGGAGCGCGCGCCTCCTCCGCCGTCGATGCCGGCTCGGCCGAGCCTTCGGCGGGCGTGAAGGTCTCGGCGGGCGTTGGCGACGGTGTGAGCGCCGTCGACATGCCCTTCTTCAAGGCCGCGATCTCCTCGACCACGCCGTCGACGAAGGCGTCGAAGGACTCCACCGCATGGCGGATGCTGGTCGACTCGGGCTTGGCCACCGCCGCCTGCAGGTGCTTCTTGACGCGACTGGCTTTCTGGGCGAGGTCCATGGCGGCTCCTTCGAGGGCGGGCCAGAATCGTCGCACCGCACGGCGGCGCATCGGGTAGGACGATGCGTGCCGCCGGCGCCGGAAACGATCACCGATCCGAATGACGACACCCCGCCTCAAGGTCGGCCAGCCGATCTCTCCGGAGCAGTTCGAGGAGCTGAGCGACGAGCAGCTGGCGCGGCTCGTGCCGCGTGCCTACCGCGAGTTCTTCCAGGGCAAGGACCTGTGCGCCGACGGCGCGTTCTACCTGCACGACGGCAGCGCCTGGAGCTTCTTCAAAGGCGGCTTCCTCGATGACTGAGATGGGCGGCGCAGCCGAAGAGCCGATCGGCGTGACGGTGCGCGAGGGCGAGCGTGTCTCGGCGCTGCTGACCTCGCCGCCCGACGCATCGGTCTGCCTCGTGCTCGGCCACGGCGCCGGCGCGGGCATGACGCACCCGTTCATGGCGGCGGTGGCGGGCGGCCTCGGCGAGCGCGGCGTCGCGACGCTGCGCTACCAGTTCCCCTTCATGGAGCGCGGCTCGAAGCGACCCGATGCGCCGGCGCTCGCGCAGGCGACCGTCCGCGCGGCGGCGGCCGAGGCCGCGCGGCGCTGCCCCGGCCTGAGGCTGCTCGCCGGCGGCAAATCCTTCGGCGGGCGCATGACGTCGCAGGCGCAGGCGGCGGCGCCGCTGCCGGGCGTGCAGGGCCTCGTCTTCCTCGGCTTTCCGCTCCATCCCGCCGGCAAGTCCTCGGTGGAACGTGCCGCCCACCTCGACGCCGTGCAGGTGCCGATGCTCTTCCTGCAAGGCACGCGCGACGAGCTCGCCGAGCTGTCGCTGCTGCGGCCGGTGCTCGATCGTCTCGGCACGCGGGCGACCCTGCATCTCGTCGACGACGCCGACCACTCGTTCCACGTGCGCGCCCGTTCGGGCCGCACGGACGCCGAAGCGCTTGGCGACATGCTGGATCGGCTGACGGCGTGGACACGGAGCGTGGCATGACGGGCCCGGACGAGGCGCGGATCCTCTGGGCGCGCTCGGAGCGCACGGTCGCGCACACCGAGCTGCAGCGCGGCGCGCCCTCGATCAGCCCGGTCGGCCGCTACCTCGACCCCGACCGGCATCGGCGCGAGGTGGCCGCGCTGCGCCGCCTGCCGCATGCGGTCGGACCGGCGTCGCGCCTGGCGTCGCCGGGCGACTGGATGACGGCCGAGCTGCTCGACGTGCCGGTGCTCGTCGTGCGCGGCGAGGACGACGTGGTGCGCGCCTTCGTCAACGTCTGCCGGCACCGCGGCGCCCTCGTCGCGGCGAGCCCGGCCTGCGGGTCCGGCCGCGGGCGCTTCGTCTGCCCGTACCACAGCTGGACCTACGACAGCCGCGGCGCCCTCGTCGGGCGGCCGCACGAGGCCGATTTCCCGCACGTGCCGCGCGCCTCGGCGTCGCTGGCTGCGCTGCCCGTGGCGCTGCGCTGCGGCCTGGTATGGGTCGTCCCGGAAGCGGTGCAAGCCTTCGACTGGAACGACTACTTCGGACCGATGGCCGCGACGCTCGAAGGCCTCGGCTACGACGGGCGCAGCGTCAGCCCGCACGAGCGGCGCTTCGTCCAGCCCTCGAACTGGAAGCTGGTGCTCGACGCCAACCTCGAGAGCTATCACTTCCAGTACGCGCACCGCGACACCATCGCGCACCTGTTCCACGACAACCTGGTGCAGCAGGAATCGTTCGGCCGGCACCAGCGCATCGTGCTGCCGAAGCGCTCGCTGGCCGCGGCGGCAGGCGATCCCGGCTGGGAGCTGCTCGGCCGGCACAGCAACATCATCCACTTCTTCTTCCCGGGCACCTTCCTGCTGTGGGAGGGCGACCACGTGAACGGCTTCTGCGTCACGCCGAAGACGGCCGCGAGCTGCGACGCCGCCAGCTGGATGCTCGTCCCCGCGGCCGGGCATGCGCGCCGCGCGCCGGGGCACTGGAGCCGCAACTGGTCGATCTTCTGGGACGCCATCGACGAGGACTTCGCCCTCGCCGCGTCGATGCAGAAGGGGCTGGCCAGCGGCGCCAACGCCGCCCTGAACTTCGGCACCGCCGAGTTCGCCTGCGACCTGTTCGAGCGCGCGATCGACGAGCTGGTCGCCGGCGATTGAGGGGGTCTGCACTGGCGAGAACCCCGAGGGCGCAGGGCCCGGCCCGATTGCAGAATCGGCGCAGGACCGCCAGGCCCTGCCGTACGCAGGGCCCGGCGGCGACATCCTTCCTCCAGGAGACACCATGAACCGTCTGACCTCGCGCCTCGGCGTCCTGCTCGCCGGCCTCGCCTTCGCCTGCACCGCGTCGGCGCAGAACATTTCTATCGCCACTGGCGGCACCGGCGGCGTCTACTACCCGATGGGCGGCGGCATCGCGGCGGTGCTGTCGAAGCACGTCCCCGGCATGCAGGCGACCGCCGAGGTCACCGGCGGCTCCGTCGACAACCTGAAGCTGATCGGCAGCGGCAAGCCCTACATCGGCATGGCGATGAGCGACGCCAGCCTGGACGCGTACCGCGGCGAGGACAAGTTCAAGGGCAGCAAGGTGCCGCTGAGGACGCTGATGGTCCTCTACCCGAACCGCATGCACGTGGTGAGCGTGGAGGGCAAGGGCATCAACCGGATGGCCGACCTGAAGGGCAAGCGCGTGTCGACCGGCTCGCCCGGCAGCGCCACCGAGGTGATGGCCTTTCGCGTCATCGAGGCCGCCGGCCTCGACAAGGACAGCGACATGAAGCGCGAGCGGCTCGGCGTCGCCGAATCGGTCAACGCCCTCAAGGACGGCAAGATCGACGCCTTCTTCTGGGTCGGCGGCCTGCCGACCGCCGCCGTCACCGACCTCGCCAACACGCCGAACACCAAGATCAAGATGATCGACCACGCCGACGTTGTGCCGGCGATGAACAAGAAGTACGGCAACCTGTACGTGCCGGACACCATCCCCAAGGACACCTACAAGGGCATGGACGCCGACAACAGGCAGGCGACGGTGCAGAACATCCTCGTCACGCACGAGAGCATGGACGAGAAGACGGCCTACAACATCGTCAAGACGATCTTCGACAAGAAGGACGACATCGTCGCCGTGCACAAGGAGGCGACGAACTTCAAGCTCGAGAGCCAGAAGGCCTCGGCGACGCCGATCCCGTATCACCCGGGCGCCGTCAAGTACTTCGCCGAGAAGGGCGTGAAGGTCGACTAGGACGCGGCGACAGGGCACCGTCATCGAAGCCGAGGCCGGCCCGGTCGTCCGGGCCCCCACCCCGGGCGTCAGCGAAGAGGCGCTGCGACGCGCGGAACACTTCGTCGAGGAAGAGGAGGGCGCCGCCAACAAGCTGAAGGGCTGGCTCGGCGCCTTCGTGCGCCTGGCCGCCTTCGTCATGGCGGCCTTCCACCTGTACACCGCCTACGCGATCGTGCCGACGCAGACGCTCAGGCCGGTGCACGTCGCCTTCGTCCTCTTCCTCTGCTTCCTGGTCTTTCCGGTCGCCCGGCGCTTCCGCCACCGCATCATGTGGTGGGACTGGCTGGCCGCCGCCCTCTCGATCGCCATCGTCGTCTACGCCATCCGGGGCGGCGACGACTTCACCGACCGCAACACCTCGCCGCTGCCGTGGGACATCGCCTTCGGCATCGGCCTCATCCTCCTCGTGCTGGAGGCGATGCGGCGGACCACCGGCTGGGTGATGCCGGTGATCACCACCTGCTTCCTGCTGTACGCCCTCGCCGGCCCGTGGCTGCCGGCGCCGTGGACGCACAAGGGCTACGAGATCGGCCGGCTCGTCGGCGTCATGTACATGACGCTCGAGGGCATCTTCGGCGTCGCCGTCGACGTTGCCTCGTCGCTGATCATCCTGTTCACGATCTACGGCGCCTTCCTGCAGTACTCGGGCGCCGGAAAGTTCTACATCGACTTCTCGTTCTCGGCGATGGGCGGCAAGCCCACGGGCGCCGGGCGGACGGTGGTGCTGGCGTCCTTCCTGCTCGGCGGCCCGTCGGGTTCCGGCGTCGCCACGACGGTGACGCTCGGCGCGGTCGCCTACCCGATGCTCGAGAAGGTCGGCTACGAGAAGAACGCGGCCGGCGGCCTGCTCGCCGCCGGCGGCCTCGGCGCCATCATCTCGCCGCCGGTGCTCGGCGCGGCCGCCTTCCTGATCGCCGAGTTCCTGAAGATCTCGTACCTCGACGTGCTGCTGATGGCCGTCATCCCGACGGTGCTGTTCTACCTGGCGCTGTTTCTCATGGTCGAGATCGATGCGCGCAAGTACGGCATGCGCGACGTCGCCTTCGGGAAGGTCGATTCGGTCTGGAACCTGACGCGCAAGTACTGGTTCCACTTCCTGTCGCTGGTCTCCATCGTGTTCTTCATGATGTGGGGCTTCTCGCCTGTGCTCTCGGTGTTCTGGGCGACCGTGGTGGCCTTCGTCACCAGCTTCCTCCGCCGCGACACCGCGCTGATCGACTACGACTTCTTCGGCGGCAGGCAGTCGGTGAAGGACGGCCTGCTGAAGTCGCGGTTCACGCAGGCGATGGAAGGAGGCGCCCTCGGCATGCTCAACGTCGGCGCGACCTGCGCCGGGGCCGGGATCATCGTCGGCGTCGTCACCTTGACCGGGCTCGGCCTCAAGTTCAGCTCGATCGTGATCGACTACGCCGGCGGCTCGCTGCTGCTCACGGCCATCTTCACCTCGCTGGTGGTCTGGATCGTCGGCCTCGCCGTGCCGGTGACGGCGTCCTACATCATCTGCGCCGTCATCGCCGCGCCGGCGCTCACCAAGCTCGGCGTGCCCGACTTCGCGGCGCACATGTTCATCTTCTATTACGCCGTGCTGTCCGAGGTGTCGCCGCCGACGGCCCTGTCGCCGTTCGCCGCCGCCGCCATCACCGGCGGCGATCCGTACAAGACGACCCTGCAGTCCTGGAAGTACACCGTGCCGGCCTTCCTGCTGCCGTTCATGTTCGTGCTCGACCCGGCCGGCCAGGGCCTGTTGCTGATGGGATCGACGAAGGCGCTGGCGGCGGCGAACGGCTGGGCGATCGCCGAGGTCACGCTGACCGCCGCCGTCGGCATCGCCGCCCTCGCCGCCGGCTTTCAGGGCTGGGCGCTGCGCAAGGCCACCGTGCTCGAGCGGACGATGTTCATTGTCGCCGGCTTCGCCCTCGTGTACCCGGGCCGGGTGGCCGACGTGGTCGGCTTCTCGCTGATCGTCCTGGCGCTGGCGCTGCAGCGCTTCTACACGCCCGCCCTCGCGCGCATGAGGCCACCGCCGACGATGTAGGCTGGGTGCATGGACCCGCCCCGGCTCGATCCCGGCCTCGAACGACGTGCCATCGCCGAGACGCGGGCCTGGCTCGAGCACGTCGTCATCGGCCTCAACCTCTGCCCGTTCGCGAAGGCGGTCGTCGCCAAGGGCCAGGTGCGCTGCGCGGTGACCGCGGCGAGCGACGAGGCCGCCCTCGTGATCAGCCTGCGCGAGGAGCTGGCGCTGCTCGCCGCCGCCGACCCGGCCGAGATCGACACCACCCTCCTCATCTGCCCGAGCGCCCTGCCCGACTTCGACGACTACAACGACTTCCTCGATGAAGCCGACGCCCTGCTGCGCGAGATGGACCTCGAAGGCGTGATCCAGGTGGCGAGCTTCCATCCCGACTACCGCTTCGCCGACAGCGACCCGGACGACGTGACCCACGCCACCAGCCGGTCGCCGTGGCCGATGCTGCACCTGCTGCGCGAGGACAGCGTCGAGCGCGCCCTCGCCGCCGTCCCCGACCCCGACGCCATCGTCGAGGCCAATGTGCGGACCCTGCGCGCCCTCGGCAACGAGGGCTGGGCGGCGCTGCGCCGACGCTATCTGGCAGACGCGGAAGAGGCGGGCTGATCCGGCCCGCGGGCGCTCCGTTTGCCGTACGGCGGGCATGCCCTCCGCACTCGGCGAGGTCCGCATCGGCATCTCCGGCTGGCGCTACACGCCGTGGCGCGGCGTGTTCTATCCGCCGAAGCTGGCCCAGCGTCGCGAGCTGGCGTTCGCGTCGCGGATGCTGCCGACCATCGAGATCAACGGCTCCTTCTACTCGCTGCAGCGTCCGGAGCTCTACGCCGCCTGGTACGACGACACGCCGGATGACTTCGTCTTCGCCATCAAGGGCTCGCGCTACCTCACGCACATGCTGAAGCTGAAGGAGGTGCGCGCGCCGCTCGCCAACTTCTTCGCCTCGGGCGTGCTGCGGCTGCGCGAGAAGACCGGCCCGTTTCTCTGGCAGTTTCCCCCGCAGTTCGCGTTCCAGCCGGAGCGCTTCGAGGCCTTCTTCGCGCTCCTGCCGCGCGACACGGAATCGGCGCTGGCCCTCGCGCGCGAGCACGACGAGCGTCTCGAAGGACGGGCCTGGCTGGAGATCGATCGGCGCCGGCCCCTGCGGCATGCGGTCGAGATCCGCCATCCGAGCTTCATCGACCCGGCCTTCGTCGCCCTGCTGCGCCGGCACCGCATCGCCCTGGTCGTTGCCGACACCGCGGGGCGCTGGCCGCTGCTCGAGGACCTGACCGCCGACTTCGTCTACATCCGCCTGCACGGCGACGTCGAGCTGTACGCGAGCGGCTACAGCGACGCCGCGCTCGATCGCTGGGCCGAACGCATCGATGCCTGGCGCCGCGGCGCGCAGGTCGGCGACGCCCGCCTCGCGTCCCCGCGCGCGGCGCCGCGCCGCGCCCGCCGCGACGTCTTCTGCTACTTCGACAACGACGTCAAGGTGCATGCGCCGTACGACGCGGCGCATCTGGCGGCGCGGCTCGGCGTGCCGACCGGGCTCGACGCCGCCGACCGCTTCGTTCCGCCGCCCGACCTGGCGCCGCCGCGGCCGCGTTCGCCGCCGTTCGCGCGCCGCGATCCGCCCCTGCCCGCCGCTTGACGCGACCGCACCGCCTCGCCAGCATGGTCCGATGCAGATCGTCGGGCCCGAGCTGAACGAGCGAGCGCAGTGCGAGGAGGTGCTGCGGTCGCTGCCCATGTGGTTCGGCATCGAGGACGCGCTCCTGATGTACGCCGACGACACGGTGCGCCTGCCCACCTTCGCCGCCGTCGACGCGAGGGTCCTGGGCTTCGTCTCGCTCATGGAGCACTTTCCGCACGCCTGGGAGATCCATTGCATCGCCGTGCGGGCGGAGGCACGCAACGGCGGCCACGGCCGCGCGCTCATGGCCCACGCCGAGCGGTGGCTCCTCGACCGAGGCGCGCGCCTGCTGCAGGTCAAGACCGTCGCCGCCACCTCGCCCAGTCCGGCCTACGCCGAGACGCGCGAGTTCTACGCGCGGCTCGGCTTCACCCCGCTGGAGGTCTTCCCCCTGCTCTGGGCGCCGCAGAACCCCTGCCTGCAACTGGTGAAGAGCCTCGAGCCCGGATGAGCGCGGGTCGCTCGAAGGCAGCGGCCGGGGAGCGACTCGTCGACGGGGCACTCGATGGCGACGCTGCCCGGGCATGGCGGCTGCCGTCGGGGAGGGCATGAGCGCCTCGCCCCACCTTTCGGCTCGGCCCGCCCTCCGGCCTGCCCTCGGCATCGCGCCGCCGAGCGGGCTGTTCCGCATCGAGGTCGGCGCCGAGCGTCCGGTGTGGGCGCGGGTCGGCCGCGACGTCGATCGGCCCCTGCCGTTCGCGCTCATGCTGCACGGCGCGGGCGGCAGGCCGGAGGACGCGCTTCGCCTGCTCGAGCCCTTCGCCGCCGAGTCCGGCGTCGCCGTCGTCGCGCCGGCATCGACCGACACCACCTGGGACGCCGTCCTGCACCGGCCCGGACCCGACCTCGCGATCATCGACCGGGCCCTGAGCTGGATCTTCGAGCGCTACGCCATCGACGGCCGGCGCCTCGCCGTCGGCGGCTTCTCCGACGGGGCCTCCTACGCGCTCAGCCTGGGCGTCGACAACGGCGACCTCTTCAGCCATGTCCTCGCGCTCTCCCCCGGCTTCGTCGCGCCGACGTCGCCGCGCGGCGGCGCGCGCTTCTTCATCTCGCACGGCACGCGCGACACGGTGCTGCCGATCGTCCACTGCAGCCGCCGCATCGTCCCGACGCTCAGGAAAGCCGGGCGGCCCGTCGAGTACCACGAGTTCGACGGCGGCCACGAGATCCCGGAGCGGATCGCACGGCTCGCCGTCGACTTCCTCATGAGCTAGCGCAACGCCGCCGCCCTCGCGGCGAGCCGACGCTGCCTACGGAACGTCAACGTCGGCGCGACGGGCGACGCGGTGTCGGCGCTGAAGCTGGAGGTTCGTCCGAAAGGTCGCTGACGCGAACCGCCGTGGCCTCGCCGCCCGCCGCCCGTTCCATGTCCTTCAGCATCCGCTCGAGACGGTCCTTGAGCTTTTCGGTCGTGAGCTTCTCGCGGAAGCGCTCGACCATCAGCGGCAGGGCGAAGGGGCTCGGCACCTCGAGGTCGACGTAGGCCACCTTCTGCCGGCGCATGCGCTTCAGCACCTCGGCCAGGCGACGGATGTCGAGCTCCTGGCTCAGCACCTCGCTCTGCGCCTGCGTGAGCAGCATGTTCGATGCGTCGTACTTGCGGAAGACCTCGTAGAACAGCGAGCTCGACGCCTGCAGCTGGCGGGTGCTCTTGGGCTGGCCCGGATAGCCGGTCGAGATGAGTCCCGAGACGCGCGCGATCTCGCGGAAGCGCCGCCGCGCCAGCTCGCTCGAGTTGAGGCTCGCGAGCACGTCGTGGAGCAGGTCGCCTTCCTCGAACAGGCTCTGGTCGCGCAGCGGCGCCGGGTCGACCGGCAGCGCGCTGAGCAGCTCGAGGCCGTAGTCGTTGATCGAGATGCTGAAGGTGTTGGGCGCGTCGCGCGCCAGGCGCCAGGCGAGCAGGCTGCCGAGGCCGATGTGCGCGTTGCGGCCGGCGAACGGGTAGAGGAACAGGTGCTGGCCTTCGCGCGACTGCAGCCGCTCGATCAGCAGCAGCCTGGGCGTCGGCAGGCGCGAGAGGTGCGCCTGCGTCTCCAGCATCGGCCGCGCCGCCTCGAGCTCGGGCTCGAGGAAGTCGCCCTGCGCTGCGCCGGCGAGGACGTCGAGCACCGCGTCGGCGAGCTCGCTCGACAGCGGCATCTTGGCGCCGGCCCAGCTGATCATCGCCGCCTTCTTGGTCTCGTTGCGCTTGACGTAGGCGGTCATCTCCTCGGCGCGGACGAACTCGAGGTTTCGGCCGGCGAAGATGAAGCAGTCGCCCTTCCTGAGGCGGGCGACGAAGCCTTCCTCGACCGTGCCGATGCGGCCGCCCGAGAGGTACTTCACCTGCATCGACGAATCGCTGACGATGGTGCCGACGCCGAGCTTGTGGCGGCGCGCGATGCCGCGGTCGGGGACGCGATGGACGCCGTCGATCTCGACGACGCGGTGGTACTCCGGGTAGGCCTTGAGGCTGGAGCCGCCCTTGACGACGAAGTCCAGCGCCCACTGGAACTCGGCCGGCGTCAGCTTGCGGTAAGCCCAGGCCTGCCGCACCTCGTCGTAGAGCTCGCTCGCGACGAAGCCGCCGCCGAGCGCGACGGTGACGAGATGCTGCACGAGCACGTCGAAGGGCTTGTCGTGGGTCGCCCGCTTCTCGATGTTGCCGGCCTGCGCGGCGCGGCGCGCCGCCGCGGCCTCGACCAGCTCGAGCGTGTTGGTCGGCACCAGCGTGATGCGGCTGGCGCGTCCGGGCGCGTGGCCGCTCCGGCCGGCCCGCTGCAGCAGTCGGGCGATGCCCTTGGCCGAGCCGATCTGCAGCACCCGCTCCACCGGCAGGAAGTCGACGCCGAGATCGAGCGACGAGGTGGCGACGACGGCCTTCAGGCGGCCTTCCTTGAGGCCGAGCTCGACCCACTCGCGCGCTTCCTTGTCGAGCGAGCCGTGGTGCAGGGCGACGACGCCGGCCCACTCCGGCCGCTCCTCGAGCAGCAGCTGGTACCAGGCCTCGGCCTGCGAGCGCATGTTGACGAAGACCAGGGTCGTGCCCGAGCGCTCGATCTCGGCGACGACCGGATGCTGCATCTGCTTGCCGAGGTGGCCGCCCCACGAGAAGCGCCCGGGGTTGTCGGGGAGCAGCGTGTCGATGACGAGCTGCTTCTCGACCCGGCCCTGCACCAGGCAGCCGTGCTCGTGCCCGAGCAGCACCTGCATCGCTTCCTCGAGGTTGCCCAGCGTCGCGCTCAGCCCCCAGACGACGAGCCCCGGATTCCAGCGCTTCAGGCGGGCGAGGGCGAGCTGCACCTGCACGCCGCGCTTGCTGCCCATGAGCTCGTGCCACTCGTCGACGATGACGGTGTGGATGCCCGAGAGCTCCTCGCGGGCGTCGCCGCGCGTCAGCATCAGGCTCAGCGATTCGGGCGTCGTGACGAGCGCGGTCGGAAAGCGCCGGTCCTGCCTGGCGCGTTCGGCCGAGGGGGTGTCGCCGGTGCGGATGCCGACCGACCAGCCGATGCCGAGGTCCTCGAGAGGCGTCCTCATGGCGCGCGCGGAGTCGGCCGCGAGGGCGCGCATCGGCGTCAGCCAGAGCACGCCGAGGCGCGGCGGATGCGCGGGGCGAAGCGGCATGCCGAGGGCGGCGGCGCGGGCCAGCGCGCCGAACCAGACGGCGTAGGTCTTGCCGGAGCCGGTGGTCGCGTGCAGGAGGCCGCTGCGGCCGGCGGCCATCGCCGCCCACACCTCGCGCTGGAAGGGGAACGGCTGCCAGCGCTGACGGGCGAACCAGGCCTGGGCGGGCTCGCCCGCCGCGGCGACGGCGTCGATCGGCGACAGGACTTCGCTCACCCGCACCACGGTAGCAGACCGTCGAGAATCGCCATGTGCCTGCCGACCACGACCGGGAGCCGCAAGCGTCCGGCGCCGCGCCCCTCTTCATCGTCCTGAACGCCGGCTCCGGCCACCAGGACAGCGATGGCACCTGCTCGACGATCGAGAGCGTCCTCGGCGCCGCCGGCAGGTCCTACGAGATCTTCCGGGTCGAGACGCCCTCGGCCCTGGCCGACGTCGCCGCGCGCGCGGTGACGGCGGCCCGCGCGGCCGGCGGACTGGTGGTGGCGGTGGGCGGCGACGGCACGCTGAACACCGTCGCCCAGGCGACGCTGGGCAGCGGCTGCGGCTTCGGTGTGATCCCGCGCGGCACCTTCAACTTCTTCGGCCGGACGCACGGCATCGCTTCCGACACCGAGGCCGCGACCCGCTCGCTGCTCGCCGGCCGCCTGCGCCCGGTGCAGGTGGGCTGCATCAACGACCGGATCTTCCTCGTCAACGCCAGCCTCGGTCTGTACCCGCAGATCTTCGAGGATCGCGAGGAGCTGAAGCGCCGGCATGGGCGCAGCCGGCTGGTCGCCGTCTGGGCCGCGCTCGTCACCCTGTGGCGCGGGGTGCGGCCGCTGCGCATCGAGATCGAGCACGGCGACGTGCGCCGCCGCCTTCGCGCATCGACCCTGTTCATCGGCAACAACCGCCTGCAGCTCGAGCAGCTCGGCCTGCCGGAAGCGGCTGCGCTCGAGGACGGCATGCTCGGCGTCGTCGTCGTCCGCGCCCTGCCCGTGCTGGCGCTGCTGTGGCTGATGGTGAAGGGTGCGCTCGGCCAGCTGCGCGAAGCCGCCGGCATCGAGCATTTCGCGCTGTCGGAGCTGTCCGTCCGACCCGCGCGAGGCACGCCCCGGCGCCTGGTCAAGGTCGCTACCGACGGCGAGGTCGCCCGCATGCGGCCGCCGCTGCGGATCCGCGTCGCCGCTGAGCCTCTGTGGCTGTGGCACCCGTCGGACGCGGCACCCGAGCAGGCGCGCGAGGACGCTGCGGCCCCGAGCCCGGAGGTGTGATCCAGCCCGGCGCCGGCGCGGCGCTCAGGCCTTTTTCCGCCGCGCCGGGCCGCGCGCACGCCCGTAGAGGGCCATGAGCGGCGTGACCGACACGCCATGCAGGACGATCGAGGCGACGACCACCGAGAGCGTCAGCACCGTCAGCCGACTCGCGAGCTCCGGCGACAGGCCGTGGTTGATGGCATACATGAGGTAGTACAGCGAGCCGATGCCGCGGATGCCGAACCAGGCCATGAGCCAGCGCTGCGTGGCCGACACCTCGTTGCCGGCGATCCCCACGACCACCGAGACGGGGCGGATGACCAGGAGCAGGGCGGCGACGAACAGCCACGAGGCGGCCGACCACTGCAGGGACCAGAGCAGCATGCCGACGGTCACCACCGCGGCGACTTCGCCGATGCGCTCCAGCTGCTCGTTGAAGCTGAGCATGGCGTGCGCCATGAAGGCGGGCGCGCGCTTGGGGTCGGTGGCGAGGTCGGCGTTGGCGACGTCGGGATCGCCGTGCACCGCTGAGATGTCGCGGCCGTGAGCCGTGCTTGCGTCCTGCGCTTCCTTCGCCTCCTTCCCCTTCCTGGCCTTCTTCCCCGGCTCCTTCCCACCGCGCCCGGCAGGCTCCTCCGCCGTCGAACGTTGCTCGAGCAGACGCAGGGCGACGCCGGCGGCGAAGACGGCGAGGAAGCCGTACGCGTGGGCAAGGACGGCGAGCCCATAGGCCAGGCCGATCAGCCCGAGCGCCAGGAAGTCGTCGAGCCCGACGGCTTCGCGATGCGTCCGTCGCAGGTACAGCACCAGCCTTCCCACGGCAGTGCCGAGCCCCGCACCGATGCCGATGCCGGCGACGACCGCCCAGACCATGTCCACGGCGAGCCAGCGCCAGCCCCAGGCACCGATCTCGTGCACACCGAGCAGGCCCAGGCCGAGCATCACGAACGGGAAGGCGGTGCCGTCGTTCAGCCCGGCCTCTCCGGTGAGGCCGAAGCGGAGGCGGTCGCGGTCGGTCGGCTCGGTGATCTGCACGTCCGAAGCGAGCACCGGATCGGTCGGGGCGAGGATGGCGCCCAGGAGGATGGCGGCGCCGAGCGGCAGCTGGAGCAGCACGACGCCGGCAACCGCGATCAAGGCCACCGTGATGAGCATGGATACGCTGGCCAGGCGGAGCGGCAGGAACCAGCGGCCGTCGCCCAGCCCCACGCTCATCTTCAGCCCCGACGTGAACAGGGACAGCACCACCACCACCTCGGCGAGTCGCTCGAGCAGCACCGTGTGCGGCGGCACGCTGAGGGTGGTCCAGCCCAGCCACAGCGGGCTGATCGCCGCGCCGATGGCCAGGTAGAGCATGGAGGTGCTGAGCGGCAGGCGCGCCAGCACGGTGGTGCTGAGCCCCATGACGATCAGCACGAGGCCGACGAACGCGGACCAGGCAGCGAAATCCATGCACCCGGAGAGGAAGGCGAAGCGGCGGACCTTAGCAGAGCGTCCCCCGCTGCGCCCGGCGCGCCGCTTGCCGAACACCTGGACCCTCGCCGGAATCGGATCGGCCGGACGGCGGAGATTCCCATCTTCCCTTTGAGCATCGGAGAGCTTCATGAACCAGACAGTCGTTGGCGTCTTCAACAGTTACGAGGCGGCGCAGAGCGCCGCCGACGAGCTCCGCCGCGAGGGCTTCGACAGCGGCGACATCGACATCAAGGCCTCGGGATCGTCCGGCACGAGCTCGAGCACGACGTCGGCCACCTCGCGCGACAGCAGCGACGAGGGAACGGGCGTGATGGCGTCGATCCGGAACTTCTTCGCCGACCTGTTCGGCGACGACGACGATTCCCGCAGCTACACCGAGGCGGTGCGCCGCGGCCAGGCCGTGGTGACGGTCGACGCCGACGAGGACCGCCTCGACCGGGCCCGTGACGTGCTCACGCGCTGCGGCGCCATCGACATCGAGGAGCAGGTGTCGCAGTGGCGCAGCGAAGGCTGGACCGGCTACGACGAGGACGGCATCGGCACCGCGCGCGAGCAGCGCGTCGGCGCGGCGGGAATCGAGTCGCGGACCGCTGACCGCGCCTCGGGTGAAGGCCGGGCGGCCGGCGAGCAGGACGTGCTGCCGGTGATCCAGGAAGAGCTGGAGGTCGGCAAGCGCCGGGTGAGCGGCGGCGTCGTTCGGGTCGTCTCGCGCGTCGTGTCGCAGCCGGTCTCGGAGTCCGTCGACCTGCGCAGCGAGGAAGCGGTGATCGAGCGCCGGCGCGTCGACCGCCCGGCGACCGAGGCGGACCTGGCCGGCTTCCAGGAACGAACGATCGAGGTGACCGAGTCGGCGGAGAAGGCCGTCGTCAACAAGACCGCGCACGTCGTCGAGGAGGTGGTCGTCGGCAAGCAGGTGCACCACGAAACGCAGAACGTCGAGGATTCGGTGCGCAGCACCGAGGTCGAGGTCGAGCGCGTCGGCGCCGACGACCGCGGCAGCAACATGGCCATGGGCAGCGGGACGACGAGCGGCGGCTCGTCAGGCGTGAGCTCGGCGGGCATGGGCTCGTCCGGCGGCATGGGCTCTTCGGGCGGCATGGGCTCTTCGGGCGGAGCCGGGTCGTCCACCGACCTCGGTTCGTCCGGCGGCATGGGCTCGGCCGGCATGGGCGGCGGCACCGGCGGGTCGGGCACGATGGCCTCGGTCGGATCCTCGGGGAGCATGGGCGGCGCGACGGTGACCGGCGCGACGCAGACGATGGGGGACGGCAGCGTCGGCGGCGGCATGTCCTCGGGACGGCGCAGCTTCTCCGACTACGAAGACGACTTCCGCCAGGACTGGCAGTCCAACTACGGCAGCTCCGGCGGCCGCTACGAGGATTACCAGCCCGCCTACCGCAGCGGCTACGAGCTCCGCGGCGACAGCCAGTTCGCGAGCAGCCGCTGGGAGGACGCGGAGCCGCACATCCGCCAGCGCTGGGAGCGCGACAACCCGGGCTCGGCCTGGGAGCGCTTCAAGGACGCGGTCCGCCGCGGCTGGGATCGCGCGACCTCCTGACCTTCGCGCGACCGGATCCCGGACGCTCAGGTGTTCGGGATCCAGCCCTCGACCGGATCGACGGCGTCCGGCATGCCGTAGTTCGGCAGCCGCGACGAACGTGCCGCCTGCACGAGGCACAGCACGGCGTCGAGACGGTCGCCGCTCGCCTCGACAACCAGCGAGGCGCGCAGCCCCGGGTCCTCGATGGCCAGCGCCGGCGATCCGGTGCCCGTGCTTTCCTCCAGGGCGCGCAGGATCGCCTCGCGCGCCGCCGTGCGCTCCGGCCGGTCGTCGTTCTTGTACGAGCGCCACTCGATCAGCGAGTGCGCCAGGCGCCGCGGATAGGCCTCGACGGCGATCCGCTCCGGGTCGCCTGCGTGCAGGCCGGCGATCGAGACGCCGCTGGCAAGCAGGCGCTGGATGCCCTCGTAGTACATCAGGCCGACCGGCACGTAGCGGGTCTGCAGGGCGCTCGTCGGCAGCACGGTCGAAGCCCGGTCGCTGACCCGGTGCGGCAGGCGCGTGCCCTTCGGACGGGCGTTGCCCCATGCGTCGATGTAGGCACGCCATGCCATGCGATCCGGGCAGCGCGCGCGGACGGCGGCCATGACCTCGGCACAGGTGCCGCCCAGCCCGTTCGAGTCGACGAAGACGCGCGGCAGCCCGAAGGGGAAGTCGAAGGCGCCGAGCCAGGGGCCCGGGGCCTGCAGCCAGTGCTCGAACTCGGCCAGCGAGGTCAGCGACTCGATCGCCTCGAGCCGCAGCCGGTTGCCGTCCACGCGTCCGGTCGCGACGGTGACGGGCTTGCGGCGCGACGGGTTGCAGGTGAAATCGACGCCGGCCAGGAGGTGCTCGTCGAGCCGGGCAGGAGCGGCAGCCATGGGGCGGCGATTGTCGGCGTTAAAGTGCTCTTCGTGGACAACCCCATCCTCGTCGAGGCCCTGCGCGGCGACGCCTGCGAGTCGATGCACCGCGGCGCCGTCGCCGTCGTCGATGCCGACGGCGCGCGGGTCGCCTCGCTCGGCGACATCCGCCGGCACGTCTTCCCGCGCTCGGCCGTGAAGGTCCTGCAGGCGCTGCCGCTGGTCGAGAGCGGCGCCGCCGACCGCCTCGGCCTCGACGACGAGGCGCTCGCCGTCGCCTGCGCCTCGCACGGCGGCGAGCCCGCCCACACGGCCGTCGTCGAGCGGATGCTCGGCAAGGCCGGGCTCGACGCAAGCGCCCTCGAATGCGGCACGCAGTGGCCGTCGCAGGAGCGCGCCGCGCGAGCACTGGCGGCGGCCGGAAAAGAGGCGAGCGCCCTGACCAACAACTGCTCGGGCAAGCACGCCGGCTTCCTGTGCGTGGCCTGCCGCATGCACGAGGGTGCCGACCTGCGCCGGTTCGTCGCCGGCTATGTCCGGCCTGAGCATCCGGTGATGCGCACCGTCACCGCCGCGCTGCAGGCAGCCACCGGCTGCGACCTCGCGCAGGTGCCGCGCGGCACCGACGGCTGCTCGATTCCCACCTACGCGATCCCGCTCGAGAACCTCGCCCTCGCCTTCGCGCGCGTCGGCACCGGCCGCGGACTCGCGCCCGGCCATGCCGCCGCGGCGCAGCGGCTGCGGCGGGCGGTGGCCCGGCATCCGTTCATGGTCGCCGGCAGCGGCCGGTTCGACACCCGGGTGGTGGAGCGGCTCGGCGAACGGGTGTTCTGCAAGGTCGGCGCCGAGGGCGTGTTCTGCGCCGCCCTGCCCGCGCAGGGGCTGGGCGTCGCCATCAAGATCGACGACGGCAACAACGCGCGCGCCGCCGAGGTCGTGATGGCCGCCGTGATCGAGCGCTTCGTCAGGCTCGACGACGCCGAGGCGGGCTTCATGCGCGGGCTGAGCGATGTGGCCCTGCGCAACTGGAACGGCATCGAGGTGGGCGCGCTGCGTGCGACGGCCGAGCTTCGCCGGCGGCTGGATGCCTAAGGCGTCCGGAGGAAAGCACATGGACCTGCAACATCCGCCGCGCGCGAGCGCCGCACCCGTGACGCAGCGCGTCGACGCCGTCGAGGCCGCGCTCGAGTCGCGCGGCCTCACCGCCGGCAATGTCGTCGCCGAGCTCGAGCACCTGGCGCAGGAGGAATGGCTGCCGCGCAACGGCGCGCGCGTCGTGGCGCGGGCCTGGGCCGATCCGGCCTTTCGCGCCCGGCTGCTCGCCGACGGCAAGGCCGCGGTCGCCGAGCTCGGTCTGGCGATGCCGCGCCATCACCGGCACCTCGTGGTCCTGGAGAACACGCCGACGGTGCAGAACGTCATCTGCTGCACGCTCTGCTCGTGCACCGCGTTCACCATCGTCGGGCTGCCGCCCGACTGGTACAAGGACCTCGAGTACCGGGCCCGCATCGTCCGCCAGTCGCGCACCGTCCTCCGCGAGATGGGCCTCGACCTGCCGCCGGAGGTCGAGATCCGCGTCTGGGACACGACGGCCGACACGCGCTATCTGGTGCTGCCGGTGCGACCCGCCGGCACCGAGGGCTGGTCCGAGGACGCGCTGGCCGGGCTCGTCACCCGCGACGCGATGATCGGCGTCGCCCGCCTCTAGGGAGAAGCGAGCATGGACGGCATGCACGACCTCGGCGGCAGGCAGGGCTTCGGGCCCGTGCGGCACGCGCCCGACGCCCCCGCGTTCCATGCGGCCTGGGAGGTGCGCGCCAATGCGCTGTACTCGCTCGCCGTGAAGCTCGGCGTCTTCAACATGGACGAGTACCGGCACGCGATCGAGCGCATGGACCCGCGCCACTACCTGTCGGCGAGCTATTACGAGCGCTCGCTGACGGGCCTCGCCACCTTGCTCGTCGAGAAGGGCCTGGTGACGCGCGAGGAGCTCGAGCGCCGATGCGGCGGGCCCTTCCCGCTCGCCTCGCCCGGTGCAGCGGGCCGCACGAACGTCGCCACTCGGCCGCGCCTGCGACCCGGCGACCGCGTCCGTGTGCGCGAGGACTTCGTTCCGGGCCACGTGCGCATGCCGGGCTACATCCGCGGCAAGACCGGCGTGGTCGTCGGCGAGTCGCCGCCCTACCCCTTCCCGGACGCGCACGCGCACGGCGTCGAGGCGGCCGACGAGCCGACCTACGACGTGCGCTTCCGCAGCGACGATCTGTGGCCCGACTCGGCCGACGCGGCGCTGGTCCACGTCGGCGTGTTCCAGAGCTATCTCGAGAGGATCGACTAGCCGAACAGCGCCTGCTCAGGCGGGCGCGTCGGCCGCCGACCCGTGCTGCAGCGCCAGAAGGCTCTCGAGCGCCTGCAGGGTGTCGGCCTCGTGGAGCGGCTTGTCGCGGCGGATGCGCAGCATGCGCGGGAAGCGCACCGCGATCCCGCTCTTGTGCCGGGCGCTGCGGTTGATGCCCTCGAAGCCGAGCTCGAAGACCAGGCTCGGCCGGACGCTGCGCACCGGACCGAACTTCTCGAGCGTGCTCTGGCGGATCACCCGGTCGATGGTCCTGAACTCCTCGTCGGTCAGACCGGAGTACGCCTTGGCGAACGGCACCAGCTGCAAGGCGTCGGGCGCGGGCGGCTCGCGGCGCGCGACGGCCTCGACGACGGCCTGCGCCTCGGCGGCATCGAGCGGCGTCCGGTTCCAGACCGCGAAGGTGTAGTCGGTGTAGACGCTGGCGCGGCGGCCATGCCCGGCCTGTGCGTAGACCAGCACGCAGTCGACGCTGAGCGGATCGATCTTCCACTTCCACCAGGTGCCGGCGGCGATGTCGTCCTGCTTGCGCCGCCCCGTGCCGTAGCGCGCCTGCCGGTGCTTCAGCATGAAGCCTTCGACGCCGCGCGCACGCGACTCGCGGCGCAACTCGGCCAGCGCGCCCCAGTCTTCTGCCGACTCGATCGGTGACAGGCGGATGGCCTCGCGGCCGGGCCCCGGCTCGTCGCCGGCCGCTGCGCCGACGGCCGCCTCGAGCAGGCGGCGACGTTCGTGCTGCGGCTGCTCGCGCAGGTCGACGCCGCCCCACTCGAGCAGGTCGTAGGCGATGAAGGCGACCGGCGCCTGGGCGAGCACCTTGCGGTCGAGCACCTTCCTGCCGATGCGCTTCTGCAGCAGGGCGAAGGGCGCGACGCGGCCGTCGGCCCAGACGACGATCTCTCCGTCGAGCACGGTGCCGTCGGGCAGCGGCTGCGCGACGGCGACGATCTCCGGGAAGCGTTCGGTGACCAGCTCCTCGCCGCGCGACCAGATCCACACCTGGCCGGCACGCTTCACGACCTGGGCCCGGATGCCGTCGTACTTCCATTCGACGATCCAGTCGGCGGGGCCGGCGAGCCTCGCCTGGAACTCGGTGTGCGGAAGGTCGAGCGAGTGGGCGAGGAAGAACGGATAGGGCTGGCCGATGTCGATCCCGCCGACATCGCCGCTGCCCGTGAGCTGCGCATAGCGCTGGGCGCTCGGCGTCGAGCGGGCATCGGTGTAGCCCATCATGCGCTGCGCCACGAGCTTGGCGTCGACGCCGGCGGCTTCGGCCAGCGCGCGCTGCACCAGCAGCCTGCTCACGCCGACACGAAAGCCGCCGCCGATCAGCTTGTTGAAGAGGAAGCGGCCGGCGGTGTCGAGCTCGTCCCAGTACGAGGCGACGCGCGCCGCCTGCTCGGCGGGGGAGAGGCCGCGCAAGGGCAGCAGCCGCTCCTCGACCCAGACCGCGAGGCCGAGGTCGCTCTCGTGCGCCGGCGGCGGCAGCACGTGGGCGACGGTCTCGGCGAAGTCGCCGACCGCCTGGTAGCAGGCGTCGAAGAGCCACGGGTCGACGCCCGCCCGCTCGCAGGCGAGCGCGGACAGCAGGGCGCCGGGCACGACCTGGCGCGGCTTGCCGCCGGCCAGGAAGTACACCGCCCAGGCGGCGTCACGCGGCTCGGCCGCGGCGAAGTAGCGCTTCAGCGCCTCGACCTTGGCGCTCGTCGCCGTCGTCCCATCGAGCTCGGTGAAGAGCTGCGCGAAGCGCTTCACTCGCCGGCGTCCTCCTGCTCGTCGTTCTCGCCGTACTCGGTCTCGAAGGCGCCGGCCTCGAGCCCCTGGTCCGACAGCCAGCGGACCATCACCGCCTCGTAGCCGTGCGTGACGATGACGCGCTCGGCGCCGGTCGCGGCGATGGCGCGCTGCAGGCCGGGCCAGTCGGCGTGGTCGCTGAGGACGAAGCCGCGGTCGACCGAGCGGCGCCGGCGTGCGCCGCGCAGCTGCATCCAGCCGCTGGCGAAGGCGTCGCTGTAGTCGCCGAAGCGGCGCGTCCAGGTCGAGTTCTGCGCCGACGGCGGCGCGACGATGAGCGCGCGCTTCAGCACCGCCTTGTCCTTGATCTCGGTGGCGATCGGCGTCTCGGGGATGTCGACACCGGCGGCCCGGTAGGCGCGGTTCAGCGGCTCGACCGCGCCGTGCACCAGGATCGGCCCGATCGAGCGATCGACGCCGCGCAGGATGCGCTGCGCCTTGCCGAAGCTGTAGCCCATCAGCAGGCTGGCGCGTCCGTTGTCGGCGTTGCCGCGCCACCAGGCGTCGATCGATGCGAACAGCTCCGCCTGCGGCCGCCAGCGATAGATCGGCAACCCGAAGGTCGACTCGGTGATGAAGCAATGGCAGCGCACCGGCTCGAATGGCGTGCAGGTCTGGTTGTCCTCGGCCCGATCGGCGCTGCTGCCGGCGACGTAGTAGTCGCCCGAGGCGACCCAGACGCGGCCGCCGTGCTCGAGCCGCACCTGTGCCGAGCCCAGGACGTGGCCCGCCGGATGCAGGCTCAGGCGCACGCCGAAATGATCGACGACCTGGCCGTAGGGCAGCGTCTGCAGGTCGACGTCGCCGAGCCTCGCCCGCAGCACGCCCTCGGCTTCCGCCGACGCCAGGTAGTGGGTGTTGCCGCGGCGCGAATGGTCGGCGTGCGCATGCGTGATCACGGCGCGATCGACCGGCCGCCACGGATCGATGTAGAAGTCACCCGGCGGGCAGTACAGGCCTTCGGGGCGCTGGACGATCAGGTCGTCCATGGCGTGGGCGTCGCGTACCGGTCCAAGTGCTTCTTGACAGCGTTTCCCGACGAATCGTAAGCTGGCCGCAGTCCCCGCGAATTCACAACCGGAATCGCCCACGCGTGGCTGCGACGGCACGCGCAGAGGTGACGCGTGGCTCACTCGCGAGACGCCGCGCACGGTGCGTTCGTCGCAGTGAAAGGGGGACGACCATGCTTCATCCACCGCGCCGGTTCCGCGCCGGCTGCATCATCGTTGCGTCCTGCGCCATGCTGTGTTCGCCGGCGCGCGCCACGGAGGCCTGGGAGAACGGACGCGCCTACACGGCGGCGATCGAGAAGGGAGCGGCGGAGGCGGCCAAGGCCGTGGCCGCGGCCGCAGCCACGGTCGTCGTCGCCACGGCCGACGTGGCAAGGGCACGGAGCAACCTGGCCGCGGCCGGGGGCACCGCTGTCGGAACGTCCGCGGCGACGCTGGCCGCCCTGGCCCAGGCGGAGGCCGCCCTCGCCTCGGCGACGGCCACGCTCGCAGCAGCACAGTCGGCCGCTGCAGTCGCCACCGCCGTGGTGGTCGGAGCGAGCGTGGGAACCTACATCGGCCAGGGCTTGCGCGGTCTCTGGGATCTCTGCTGGGATCCGGTCTGCAGCGCGGTCAGCCTGACGCCGAACCTCTTCCCAATCTACCGTCCGGCCGATCCGATGCAGCTTCAGACACTCCTTCCGACCTTGACGCTGTTGGGATCGAACGCCAGCCTGACGCATGCCGACTTCCTGAACGCCGGCAGCGCCGGGCTCCTGGCCGAGACGTTCATCCTGCAGGGCGCCCACATGACGATCGGCGCGGCACGCGGCGCCGCCGCCTCCACGGCGGGACGCCACGCCGAGGTGCTCACCGCCGTCGGCGACCTGAAGACGGAGCTCGTGGTCTTTCGCGGCACCGTTGAAGCCATGGGCAACCTGCTGGAAGCCACCGTCATTCCATCACCCGTTCCCGGGCTGAGCACGGCCCTGACGGAGTTCGTCAATGCCGCCAGCCTGGCCAAGGCAGCGTGTGCCGCGTCGGGTGCTGCAAGCTGCGCGGCGATGGGCACCGAGCTCGACGCGGCGACGGCTGCCTTGCAGGACGCCGGGCAAGCTGTCGCCGGCAGCCACTTCCCACGACTGAGCGGCGGGGAACAGCCCGCCTTCGCAGACCTGAGCGTCGCCGAGTTCCACCAGTTCCTGGACCGCGTCGCCGCCGTCGGCACGGCTGGGCTGCCTGCAGAAGAAGTCGCCTTGATGAACCGTCTCGCCGAGGAAGCAGGCGTCACGTTCGAGGGCTTTGCGAGCGCGGCGGCATTGGTCGCCGCGTACGACGCGGCGGGCGATACGGGTGGTCGGGAGAGCGCGCTCTTCGACGCCCAGACGGGGCTCCTCAGCTTCGCCGATCTCCTGCGCGAATCCGCGACGACGCTTCGGGCAGCGGGTACTGGCTCAACATCGACCTCGACGAGTCGCCGGTGACGCAGATGGCGGTGGCGGCGATCCCCGAGCCGTCCACCGTGCTCCTGATCGCCCTGGGACTCGGCTCCCTTGTCTGGCGGCGTCGTGCCGCGAACGGCAGGCTCGACCCCTGCACGCCCCGGCAGCCGATCGGCGCACCCTGCTAGTAGCGGTGGCGGGTCGCGAAGAGCGCGACCCGCATCATCGCGTAGGCGAACCACGCGAGCGTGCGGTGCAGCAGCGGCCGGCGCCGGTGCGATGCCGGCTCGACCCGGCTGCCGCCGCTGCGCACCGCGTCGAGCAGGTGCGCGCGCAGCTCGCCGGCGAATGCGTCGTCGCGGACGAAGACGTTGGCCTCGCGGGCGAGCAGGAGGCTGAGCGGGTCGAGGTTCGACGAGCCCACGGTGGCCATCGCGCCGCGGACGCCGTCGAACACCGCCACCTTCGCATGCAGGAAGCTCGGCGCGTACTCGATGATCTCGATGCCGGCGTCGAGCAGCATGCCGTAGAGCGCGCGGCTGGTGTGGTGCTGCATGAAGTACTCGTAGCGGCCCTGCACCAGCAAGGTGATGCGCACGCCGCGGCGCGCCGCCCGCACGAGCGCCCGCTGCAGGTGGATGCCGGGCACGAAGTACGCGTTGGCGATCAGGATCTCCTTCTGCGCCTGGTTGATGGCGAAGCGATAGAAGTGCTCGATCCGCTTGCGGAAGCGCAGGTTGTCGCGCAGCACGAGCCCGGCGAGCACGCCCGGGCCCTCCGGTCCAGGTGGAGGGCGCAGATCTTCCGAGCGCATCCGCTCGTCGTTCATGTCGGTGCCGGCCTCCGCCGCCCGCTCCATCGAGGCGAGCGCGGCGTCGAAGTCGTAGTGGCGCGCCTCGTGCGCCGCCTGCATGCGCCACCAGAGCCGCGTCATGGTCTCGTGCGCGTCGGCGACCAGCGGGCCCGAGGCGCGCACGGCGAAGTCGAGGCGCGGCTTCTCGAGCGTGCCGTGCGTCGGATCGATGAAGTCGTCGAGCAGGTTGATGCCGCCGCAGAACGCGATGCGGCCATCGACCACGCAGAGCTTGCGGTGCAGGCGGCGCCAGCGCGCCGGCATGAGCACGCGCCAGCCGCGCGCCGGGTTGTAGATCGCCCATTTCGCGCCGGCCGCGCGCCAGCGCGCCTGCCAGTCGGCGGGGATCTGGCCGGTGCCGATCCCGTCGACGACGACGCGGACGCGAACGCCGCGCGCGGCGGCGCGCTCGAGGGCCTCGGCGACCGCGAGGACCGCGCCCGTGAACTGGAAGATGTAGGTCTCAAGCAGGACCTCGGCGCGCGCACCGTCGATGTCCTTCACCATCGACGCGAACAGCGCCGCGCCGTTCCTGAGCAGCGTGAGCCGATGGCCCGGCTGAAGCGCCCGCGTCGTGGTGACGCGGCGGGATTCAGCCACGGGCGTTCACGCCAGCTCGAGCTCGGCGACGAGCGGGAGGTGATCGGACATGCGGGCCCATGCGGCGCCGCGCGGCACCGACGTCGACTTGCAGGCGAAGCCGCGGGTGTAGAAGCGGTCCATCGAGAACAGCGGCAGCCGCGACGGGAACGTGTTGACGTGGCGCGGCGGCGCGCCTTCGACGCTGCCGCGGACCAGGCCGCACGAGCTCATCAGGTCGTCGAGCCTGTCGCCCCAATCGTTGAAGTCGCCGGCGACGATCAGCCGCTCGTCGGGCGGCACGGTCGACTCGATGAACTTGCCGAGGCGCTGCGACTGGCGCACCCGGCTCGAGTGGATGAGGCCGAAGTGGGCGACGATGGCGTGGACCAGCGTGCCGTTCCACGTCACCGGGACGTGCAGCAGGCCGCGCTGCTCGAAGCGATGGTCGGAAACGTCGTGGTGGCCGATGTCGCCGATCGGCCAGCGCGAGAGCAGCGCATTGCCGTGCTCGCCTTCGCGCGTGACGGCGTTGGTGCGATAGGCGACCTCGTAGCCCTCGGGTGCCAGGTAGTCGGCCTGGGGAACCCGGGGCCAGCCGAAGCGCGTGTCCGGGAAATGCCGCGCCGCGGCACGGTTGAGGCTGCGCACCTCCTGCAGGAACACCATGTCGGCGTCGAGCGCCTCGATCCCGAGCACGAGGTTGTGGATCTCGAGACGCTTCCTCGGGCCGACTCCGCGCACCCCCTTGTGGATGTTGTACGTCGCCACCCGGAGGATGTTGCTGGGGTGCTGGGTGGAGGCGAAGGGGCGCATCGGTGGTCGTGGCGAGCAAGCAGCGGGCCGAGTCACGACCGCCGCGGGAGCTGCAGGATCGCCTCGGCGTTCGACGGCGAGAAGCACCGGTCGGCGGCCTCGCGCCAGGGCAGCCATTCGAACCGCAGGTGCTCGCGCGGCGCCAGCTGGACGGGCGTGTGGCGCGGCACGCGCAGCCCGAACACGTGCTCGGTGTTGCGGGTCACGCCGGCAGCATACCGGTGCCGCCATACCGGATAGATGTCATAGACATTGGCCAGCTGCCAGTCGACCAGCCGCTCGAGCGGCACCGCGGCCGAGCCGATCACGATGCCGGTTTCCTCGGCGACCTCGCGCACGCAGGTCTCGACGAGTGACTCCTCCGGCATGTCCTTGGAGCCGGTCACGCCCTGCCAGAAGCCCGGGGCGTCGGCGCGCTCCAGCAGGAGCACGTCGAGCTCGTCGTCGTGGATGACGACGAGCACCGACTCCGGAACCTTGAAGGGCCTGCCGGCAGTCGCCATCGGCGGCAGCAGCGGCAGGCCTCAGCCGGTCGCCTGGACGTTGCGCAGGCGGATGTGCAGCTCGCGCAGCTGCTTCTCGTCGACCGGGCTCGGCGCGTTCGTGAGCAGGTCCTGCGCCCGCTGCGTCTTCGGGAAGGCGATGACGTCGCGCAGCGACTCCGCGCCGGTCATCAGCATGACGAAGCGGTCGAGGCCGATGGCGATGCCGCCGTGCGGCGGCGCGCCGTACTGCAGCGCGTCGAGCAGGAAGCCGAACTTCGCCTGCGCTTCCTCGGCGCCGATCTTCAGGGCCCGGAAAACCTTGCTCTGCACGTCCTCGCGGTGGATGCGCACCGAGCCGCCGCCGAGCTCGAGCCCGTTCAGGACGACGTCGTAGGCCTTGGCGATGCAGCGGCCGGGGTCGGTCTCCAGCCAGTCCTCGTGCCCGTCCTTGGGGCTCGTGAACGGGTGGTGCATGGCGCTCCAGCGATGCTCGGCCTCGTCGTAGTCGAACATCGGGAAGTCGACGACCCAGAGCGGCGCCCAGTCGCCCTCGACCAGGCCACGCGACTTGCCGAACTCGCTGTGACCGACCTTGACGCGCAGCGCGCCGAGCGCGTCGGCGACGATCTTGGCCTTGTCGGCGCCGAAGAAGATCAGGTCGCCATCCTTCGCACCGGTGCGCTGCAGGATCTCGGCCAGGGCGGCGTCGTGCAGGTTCTTGACGACGGGCGACTGCAGGCCCTCGCGACCCCGGCCGGCGTCGTTCACCTTGATCCACGCCAGGCCCTTGGCGCCGTAGATCTTCACGAACTCCGTGTAGCCGTCGATCTCGCCGCGGCTCATCTCGCCGCCGCCCGGCACGCGCAAGGCGGCGACGCGCCCGTCCTTGGCCTTCGCCGGCGTCGAGAAGACCTTGAAGTCGACCTCCCTCATCACGTCGGTGAGCTCGGTGAGCTCGAGCTTCACGCGCAGGTCGGGCTTGTCGGAGCCGAAGCGGCGCATCGCGTCGGCGTAGGTCATCACCGGGAAGGCGGGCAGCTCGACGCCGATCGCGTGCTGCACGGTGCTGCGGATCATGCTTTCGAACATCGTCCGGATCTGCTCCTCGTCGAGGAACGAGGTCTCGATGTCGATCTGCGTGAACTCGGGCTGGCGGTCGGCGCGCAGGTCCTCGTCGCGGAAGCACTTGGTGATCTGGTAGTAGCGGTCGAAGCCGGCAACCATCAGCAGCTGCTTGAAGAGCTGCGGGCTCTGCGGCAGCGCGAAGAACATGCCGTCGTGGACGCGGCTCGGCACCAGGTAGTCGCGCGCGCCCTCGGGCGTGCTCTTGGTCAGCATGGGGGTCTCGATGTCGATGAAGCCGTGGCCGTCGAGGAAGCGGCGGACCTCCATCGCCATGCGGTAGCGCAGCATCAGGTTCCTCTGCATCGGCGGCCGGCGCAGGTCGAGGACCCGGTGGGTCAGGCGCGTCGTCTCCGAGAGGTTCTCCTCGTCGAGCTGGAACGGCGGCGTGACGCTCGGGTTCAGGACCTCGAGCTCGTGGCACAGCACCTCGACCTTGCCGCTCGTCAGGTTGGGGTTCTCGGTTCCCGCCGGTCGGGCCCGCACCAGGCCGGTGACCTTGAGGCAGAACTCGTTGCGGATGCCCTCGGCGACGGCGAAGGTCCCGGCGCGGTCGGGGTCGCACACGACCTGGACCAGGCCCTCACGGTCGCGCAGGTCGATGAAGATCACCCCGCCATGGTCGCGGCGGCGATGCGCCCAGCCCATCAGCGTCACCGTCCGGCCGAGGAGCGCTTCGCTCGTCAGGCCGCAATACGTCGTTCTCATCGCTTCGCTCCAGATTCTTGGTTCGGGTCGGCGCCCGCATCGGCGCGATGCCGGCGGCGCGGGGAGAGGCTTCGGGCCGAACGGCCGTGCCGCTCAGCCCGTCGGATTTCGCAAGGCCGGCGCGGCCCGTCCCCGACGCAGGCCCGGTGCGACCACGCCCATCGAGATCACGTACTTGAGGGCGTCGTCGACGGTCATCTCGAGCGGGATCACGTCGGCGCGCGGCAGCATCAGGAAGAAGCCCGAGGTCGGGTTCGGCGTCGTCGGCACGTAGATGCTGAGGTACTCGCCGGCCAGATGCTGCGCCGCCTCGCCGCCAGGCTTGCCCGTGACGAAGGCGATGGTCCACGAGCCCGCGCGCGGGTACTGGACCAGCACGGCCTGCCGGAAGGCATTGCCGCTGCTCGAGAACAGGGTGTCGGAGACCTGCTGCACCGAGCTGTAGATCGACTTCACGATCGGGATCTTGCTCAGGATCCGATGCCCCTGGCGCAGCGACCACTGGCCGACGATGTTGGCGGCGAAGATGCCGGTGAGCAGCAAGCCGAGCAAGACGACGAGGACGCCGAGGCCGGGCACGTGGCGGAGCTTCTCGATCGACGCGTGCGCGGCGGCCGGCAGCACGACCTGCGTGCCGCTGAGGAGCCAGGCGAACATGCCGTCGAGCAGGCCCAGCACCGCCTGCAGGACCCAGATCGTGACCGCCAGCGGCAGCCAGACCAGCAGGCCGGCGATCAGGTACTTCTTCACGCTGTCTTGCTCGCGGTCCGCAGGCCGGTCAGTCGCCGGACTTGCCGGAGGGCGTCGCCGGGGCAGCAGGCGCAGGCGCAGGAGCCGCGGTCGCCGCCGGCGCGGCAGCGGGCGCATCGCCCCCCTTCGCTGCGGCGCCGTTGCCGTCGCTGCTCGCCGGCGCGGCTTCGCCGTCGCCCTTCTTCTCGCCCGCGCCCGGCTCGGCGTCGGCAGGCTTCTTGGCCTTGCCGCCGTTGCTGTCCCGAAAGTCCGTGACGTACCAGCCCGAGCCCTTGAGCTGGAACCCGGCCGCCGTGACCTGCTTGGCGTAGGTCGCGGCGCCGCACGCCGGGCAGACGCTCAGCAGCGGATCGGAGATCTTCTGCAGCACGTCCTGCGCGTGGCCGCAGGTCGTGCAGCGGTATGCGTAGATCGGCATCGCCGCGCCTCGGAAATTGGGAACAACCCGACAGTATAAATCGCGGGCCCCGCCGAACGGGTCACTGCAGGCGGGCCACCACCTGCAGCGCGACCACGGCCAGGAAGAAGCCGAGCGCGGTGAAGACGACCGCCGACAGGAGGCGGTTCGTCCGCCGCTGCTCCAGGACCAGCGCCTCGAGGGCGCGGACGTGCGCCTGCGGCTTCGGCTGGAGGGCGGCGTGGACCAGCCGCGGCAGCTGCGGCAGCAGGTGGACGTAGCGCGGCGCCTCCTTCTTCAGGTGCTCGACGAGCCCGGCCCAGCCGACCTGCTCCTCCATCCAGCGCTCGAGGAAGGGCTTGGCCGTGCTCCACAGGTCGAGCTCCGGGTCGAGGTCGCGGCCGAGGCCCTCGATGTTGAGCAGCGTCTTCTGCAGCAGCACCAGCTGCGGCTGGATCTCGACGTTGAAGCGGCGCGAGGTCTGGAACAGGCGCAGCAGCACCTGGCCGAGCGAGATGTCCTTCAGCGGCCGGTCGAACTGCGGCTCGCAGACGGCGCGGATCGCACCCTCGAGCTCGTCGATCCGCGTCTGCGGCGGCACCCAGCCGCTCTCGACGTGCAGCTCGGCGACGCGCTTGTAGTCGCGGTGGAAGAAGGCGATGAAGTTCTGCGCCAGGTAGTCCTTGTCGAACTCCGTCAGCGTGCCGACGATGCCGAAGTCGAGCGAGATGTAGCGGCCGAAGGTCTCCGGCGCGATCGAGACCTGGATGTTCCCGGGATGCATGTCGGCGTGGAAGAAGCCGTCGCGGAACACCTGCGTGAAGAAGATGGTGACGCCGTCGCGGGCCAGCTTGGGGATGTCGACGCCGGCCTCGCGCAGGCGCTGCACGTGGCTGATCGGCACGCCATTCATGCGCTCCATGACGATGACGTTCTGCGTGCACAGCTCCCACACCATCTCCGGCACGAGGACCAGCCCGAGGCCCTGCATGTTGCGGCGCAGCTGCGCCGCGTTGGCCGCCTCGCGGACGAGATCGAGCTCGTCGTGCAGGTAGTTGTCGAACTCGGCGACGACCTGGCGCGGCTTCAGGCGCTTGCCGTCGGCCGACCAGCGCTCGACCCAGCGGGCGAGCTGGCGCATGAGGGCGACGTCGTCGTCGATCGCGGCGAGCATCCCTGGGCGGAGCACCTTGACGGCAACGTGGCGGCCGTCCTTGAGCACGGCCAGGTGCACTTGCGCGATCGACGCGCTGGCCACCGGAGCAGCGTCGAAGCTGGCGAAGATCGCCTCGAGCGGGCGGCCAAAGGCGCGCTCGACGATGGCCCGCGACACGGCGTCGGGAAACGGCGGGACGCGGTCCTGGAGCTTCGCGAGCTCCTCGGCCAGGTCGGCGGGAAGCAGGTCGCGGCGCGTCGACAGCACCTGACCGAACTTGACGAAGATGGGACCCAGGCGCTCCAGGCCCTCGCGCAGGCGCACGCCGCGCGGCGCGTCGAGCCGACGCCCGATGGTGATGACGCGGACCAGGAAGCGGACCCAGCGCTGGCGGAAGCCGGACAGCGCGAGTTCGTCGAAACCGTAGCGAAGAACCGTGACGCAGATGACGACCAGCCGGGCGATATGCCTCATCGGCTCGGCGTCTCCGCGTCGCGCGGCGAGGAGCGGCCGGCCAGGTTGCGCAGGGTGCGGGACGCATCGCGCAGGGCGCCGGCGACGAGACCCCCGAGCCGGCCGATGGCCTGCGCGGGACCGTCGCCGACGACGCGGGCCAGGTCTTCCTGGACGTCCCAGCGCAGGTTGTCGATGAGCCAGTCGAGGTCGCCTGCGAAGGCAGCATCGCCGGACACGTTGATCGTCGGCCGCTCGCCGGACAGAGCACGCGCGAACGCGGCCGCCGGATTCGCAGCGTCGACGGCCAGGCGCAGGTCGGGCGGCAAGGCGCTCGGCGTCTCGATCCACTCGACGAGCCCTGCGGGCGTGATGCGGAACGCGAAGGGTCCGACGGCGGGCAGCAGCGACGGCCAGCCGGCCAGCTCGAGCTGCATCGTCCGCCCGGCGTGCGGACGCAGCCGCTCGACGGCAACGGGCTCGGCGGCGATGACATGGTTGACGAGCAGCACCAGCCGTTCCATGACCGAGCGCTGTGCCAGGGACTTCATCGCGTCGAGCATGCGTCGATTGTAGGCAAGGGCCCTGGCGCATCGCTTGCCGGAGAATCCGTCAGACCACTTCCTGCCGACCATGATCCTCCTCACCGGCGCCACCGGCTACATCGCCTCGCACACCTGGCTGGCCCTGCACGAGGCCGGCTACCAGGTCGCCGGACTCGACGACTTCTCGAACAGCTCGCCGGAGGTGCTGCGCCGACTGGCCGCGCTCGGCGCCGATGTCTCCAGGTTCACGCGCGCCGACGTGCGCGACTCCGCCGCGCTGGACGAGGTCTTCGCCGGCGGCGAGATCGAGGCGGTGGTCCATTTCGCCGCCTTGAAGGCCGTCGGCGAGAGCGTCGCCGAGCCGCTCCGCTACTACGCCGTCAACGTCGGCGGGCTGATCGCACTGGCCGAGGCGATGCAGCGCCATGGCTGCAGGACGATCGTCTTCAGCTCGAGCGCCACCGTCTACGGGCAGCCGGAGCGGCTGCCGATCCGCGAGGACTCGCCGCTCACGGCGACGAGTCCCTACGGCGCGACCAAGCTCGTGAGCGAAGGCATCCTCCGCGACCTGCAGGCGTCCGATCCGGCCTGGCGAGTGGCCCTGCTGCGCTACTTCAACCCGGTGGGGGCGCACGAGAGCGGAACGATCGGCGAGGATCCGCGCGGCACGCCCAACAACCTGATGCCCTACGTCGCCCAGGTGGCGGTGGGCAAGCGGCCCCGCCTGCAGGTCTTCGGCGCCGACTACGACACGCCCGACGGCACCGGCGTGCGCGACTACTTGCACGTCGTCGACCTCGCCGAAGGCCATGTCGCGGCCTTGCGCAAGCTGCTGGCCGGCAACTCGGCGATCACCGTCAATCTCGGCACCGGCCGCGGCAGCAGCGTCCTCGAGCTGGTGCGGGCCTTCGAGCGCGCGAGCGGTCGGCCGGTCCCCTACGACATCGCGCCGCGCCGTCCGGGCGACGTGGCGTCCTGCTACGCCGACCCGTCGCTGGCCGAGCGTCTGCTGGGGTGGCGCGCGACGCGCGACCTCGATGCCATGTGCGCCGACACCTGGCGCTGGCAGACCGCCAATCCCAACGGCTACGACGCCACGACCTAGCGACCCGGCACCGGCGCGTGGCCGCGCCGCTTCAGCGAGCGGCCGCCTGCACCCGGCTCAGAAGAGCGCCTGCTGGCGGGCGAGCCGCCAGGACGGCGACGCATCCTTCGTGCCCGCGAGCATCCACAGCTCGCGAAACGGCACCGCGCCGGCATCGGCCGATTCGCGGATGAGCCCCGAAAACTCGACGCTTGCCACGTAGGCTGCACCGAACTCCTCGAGGCCGAGCAACTCGGCGTGCAGCGTGAGGACGTGCGTGCGGTTGGGCTCGCTGCCGCGGGCCGTGAGCACGTCCAGCAGCTCCTCGAGCATCTCGGGTGTCGTGAGGTGGCTCAGGGCCGTCACGTCGCCGGCGTCCCAGGCGGCCTGCAGGCGCAGGAAACGGGCGCGCGCCTCGCCGAGCACTGCGTCGCCGTCGACGCCCACGGGCAGCGCCAGCGCCGCTTTCGCGCGCGCAACGACAGGCGCCGCCAGCGGCTGCAGCGGCGTCTCGAGCGACGAGTCGCGCACGCGCTGGCGCCGGCTCCAGAGCAGCGACGCCAGCACCAGCGCGACACCGGTGGCGAAGGCCGCCGCGCCGGCGTCGCCCTGGTGCAGGCCGAACACGGCCCAGACGGCGGCGAGCACGCCGATCCACGTCGAGATGCCGCCGATGAGCGCCGTGCCGACGCCGGCCGCGGCCGCCGGCGAGCTGCCGAGGAGAAGCGGCAGGCCGACGCCGATCGACGCGGCACGGCGCCAGAGCCGCGGCGGCAAGCCGAGCCGGCCGATCAGCACTTGATCCCCACGTGCAAAGCGACGACGCCGGCGCTGAGGTTGTGCACGTCGACGTGGCCGAAGCCCGCCGTCTTCATCATCGCCTTCAGCTCCGCCTGGTCGGGGTGCATGCGGATCGACTCGGCGAGGTAGCGGTAGCTCGCAGCGTCGCCGGCGACCCACTGCCCGATGCGCGGCAGCACCTTGAACGAATACCAGTCGTAGGCCTTGGCGAGCGGGGCCGCGACCCGCGAGAACTCCAGGACCAGAAGCCGGCCCCCGGCTTTGAGGACACGCGCCGTCTCGGCAAGCGCCCGCTCCTTGTGCGTCATGTTGCGCAAGCCGAAGCCGATGGTGACGAGGTCGAAGGCACCGTTCGCAAACGGCAGCGACTCGGCGTCGCAGAGGGCCGTCGGCAGGAGGAGGCCTTCGTCGATCAGGCGGTCGCGGCCCTGCCGCAGCATCGCCTCGTTGATGTCGGTGTGCACGACCAGGCCCGTCGCGCCGACCGGCTTCGCCAAGGCGCGGGCCAGGTCGCCGGTGCCGCCGGCGAGGTCGAGGACCTTCTGCCCGGGGCGAACGTTGGCGACGGCCACGGCGTACGCCTTCCAGGCCCGGTGCAGGCCGAGCGACATGATGTCGTTCATCAGGTCGTACTTCGGAGCTACCGAATCGAAGACGCCGCGCACGCGCGCCGACTTGGCGGCCTCGTCGACGCTGCTGTAGCCGAAGTGCGTCTCGCTCATCGGGCGCTCAGTGCGAATGACCGCACGACGAGGCCGGCGCGCCCGCCTGCATCGGTGCATCGCGGTCGGCGCCTGCCTCGGCGAGCCGCTTCTCGTACTGCTTCCAGAGCTCGTCCTGCTGCGAGCCGAGGAAGTAGAGGTACTCCCAGGAGTAGATGCCGGTGTCGTGGCCGTCGGAGAACCGCGGCTGCACCGCGTAGTTGCCGACCGGCTCGAGCGCGGTCAGCTCGACATCGCGTTTGCCGGTCTGCAGCACCTCCTGGCCGGGACCGTGGCCCTGCACTTCGGCCGACGGCGAGTAGACGCGCATGAGCTCGAAGGGGATGCGGAAGGTGCCCTCGTCGCCGAAGCCCACCTCCAGCACGCGCGAGCGCTGGTGCACGGTGATCGCGGTCGGCTGGCGGGACGATCCGTTCATGCGAAGGCTCGTGGTCGTGAAGCCGGCGCAGTGTATCGAAGGGCGCAGGCCCCGCCTGCGACGTGGTGAAGCGCTATCGCGCTCGATCGTTAAACAAGCACGCGCTCGATGCCGCCCTCGTTCGCCTGTGCCACGTAGTCGGGCATCCAGTCCTCGCCGAGGATGCGGTTGGCCATCTCGACGACGATGTAGTCGGCCTCGAGCAGGCCGTTCTGCAGGTCGCCCTTGTAGCGCTGCAGGCCTTGCAGGCAGCTCGGGCAGGAGGTCAGGATCTTCAGGTCGCCCTTGGCGCCGACGCCCACGCCGCCGTTCGTCGCGGCGCGGAGCGCCTGCTCGTCCTTGCGCAGCTCCTCCTCCTTGCGAAAGCGCACCTGGGTGGCGATGTCCGGACGATGGATGCCGAAGGTGCCGCTCTCGCCGCAGCAGCGCTCGCTCTTCCTGACGTTCTCGCCGACCAGGGCCTTGACGGTGGCCAGCGGCTCGCGCTGCTTCATCGGGCTGTGGCACGGGTCGTGGAACAGGTAACCCGGCGCCGCCGCGTCGACCGCGCCCGGACCGCCGAGCGTGATGCCCTTCTCGAGCAGGAACTCGTGGATGTCGATGATGCGGCAGCCCGGGAAGATCTTGTCGAATTCGTAGCCCTGCAGCTGGTCGTAGCACGTCCCGCAGCTCACCACCACCGTCTTGATGTCCAGGTAGTTGAGGGTGTTGGCGACGCGATGGAAGAGCACCCGGTTGTCGGTGATCGTCTTCTCGGCCTTGTCGTAGTCGCCCGAGCCGCGCTGCGGGTAGCCGCAGCAGAGGTAGCCGGGCGGCAGCACGGTCTGCACGCCGGCATGCCAGAGCATCGCCTGCGTCGCCAGCCCGACCTGGGAGAACAGGCGCTCCGAGCCGCAGCCCGGGAAGTAGAAGACAGCCTCGGAGTCGGCGTTGGTCGCCTTCGGGTTGCGGATGATGGGGACGTAGTCCTTGTCCTCGATGTCCAGCAAGGCGCGGGCGGTGCGCTTCGGCAGATTGCCGGGCATCTTCTTGTTGATGAAGTGGATCACCTGCTCCTTCAGCGCCGGCGCGCCATGCGTCGGCTTCGGCGCGGCCGTCTGCAGGTTGGCGAGGCCGCGCAGCATGTTGTTGGCGGCGCGCTGGGCGTTGAAGCCGACGTCGACCATCGCCGTGCGCATCACCTTGATGGCCTCCGGCGTGGTGGCGTTGAGGAACATCATCGCCGCCTTGCTCGCCGGCCGGAAGCGGCGCTTGTTCATCCGCCGCAGCAGGTTGCGCATGTTCATGGACACGTCGCCGAAGTCGATGTCGACCGGGCAGGCCGGCTCGCACTTGTGGCAGACGGTGCAGTGGTCCGCGACGTCCTCGAACTCCTCCCAGTGCCGGATCGAGACGCCGCGCCGCGTCTGCTCCTCGTAGAGGAAGGCCTCGACCAGCAGCGACGTCGCCAGGATCTTGTTGCGCGGGCTGTAGAGCAGGTTGGCCCGCGGCACGTGCGTCGTGCAGGGCGGCTTGCACTTGCCGCAGCGCAGGCAGTCCTTGATCGAGTTGGCGATCTCGCCGATGTCGCTCTGCTGCATGATCAGCGACTCGTGGCCCATGAGCCCGAAGCTCGGCGTGTAGGCGTTGGTCAGGTCGGCGTCGAGCCGGGCGCCGCCGAAGCTCGCGCCGCGCAGCAGCTTGCCCTGGTTGAAGCGGCCCTCGGGATCGACGCGCTTCTTGTAGTCGGCGAAGCCGGCGATCTCGGCGTCGGTCAGGAACTCGAGCTTGGTGATGCCGATGCCGTGCTCGCCGGAGATCACGCCGTCGAGCGCCCGGGCCAGCTTCATGATGCGGGCGACGGCGACGTGCGCCGTCTGCAGCATCTGGTAGTTGTCGCTGTTGACCGGGATGTTGGTGTGCACGTTGCCGTCCCCGGCGTGCATGTGCAGGGCGACCCAGACGCGGCCGCGCAGCACCTCGCCGTGGATCTTCTGGCACTCGTCGAGGATGGCCTTGAACGCCGCGCCGGCGAAGATCGATTGCAGCGGCGCCCGGATCTGCGTCTTCCACGATGCCCGCAGCGTGTGGTCCTGCAGGAGCTCGAAGTTCGTGCGCGCCGGGTCTTCGACCGACGCCCGGTCGAGGCCGGCGAGCCAGCGCCGCCACTCGGCGCCGACGTCTCGCAGTAGGGTCATCGCCTGCTGCACCCGGTCCTCGAGCAGCTCGGCCGAGGCGATACCGGCGGCGTCGTCACCCTTGCCGAGCGGCAGCGGCGCGCTCGCGAAGAAGGCCTCGAGGCGCTCGACGAGGGCCAGCTTGTTGGCGAGGCTGAGCTCGATGTTGATGCGCTCGATGCCCTCGGTGTACTCGCCCATCCGCGGCAGCGGGATGACGACGTCCTCGTTGATCTTGAAGGCGTTGGTGTGCTTGCTGATGGCGGCGGTGCGCTTGCGGTCGAGCCAGAACTTCTTGCGCGCTTCCGGGCTGACGGCGACGAAGCCCTCGCCCCCGCGGCCGTTCGCCAGGCGCACGACCTCGCTCGTGGCCCGCGCGACGGCATCGGCATCGTCGCCGACGATGTCGCCGAAGAGCACCATCTTCGGCAGGCCGCCGCGCTTGCTCTTGGTCGCGTAGCCGACCGCCTTCAGGTAGCGGTCGTCGAGGTGCTCGAGGCCGGCGAGGAGGACACGCGAGGCGCCGCGGCTCCTGCCGCCCAGGCCGAACAGGTAGTCGCGGATCTCGACGATGGACGGCACGGCGTCCTTGGCGTTGCCGAAGAACTCCAGGCAGACGGTGCGCACGTGCTTCGGCATCTTGTGCACGATCCACCGCGCCGACGTGATGATCCCGTCGCAGCCTTCCTTCTGGATGCCTGGGACGCCGGCCAGGAACTTGTCGGTGACGTCCTTGCCCAGTCCTTCCTTGCGAAAGCTCGCCCCGGGTATGTCGAGCCGCTCGCTGCGTTCGAGCTTGCGTCCGCTGCCGTCGAGCCAGCGCAGCTCGAAGCTCGCCGTGGGGGCGTCGTGGATCTTGCCGAGGTTGTGGTCGAGGCGGACGACCTCGAGCCACTTGGCGTCGGGCGTGACCATCCGCCACGACGCCAGGTTGTCCAGCGCCGTGCCCCAGAGCACGGCCTTCTTGCCGCCGGCGTTCATGGCCACGTTGCCGCCGACGCACGAGGCCTCGGCGGACGTGGGATCGACGGCGAAGACGTAGCCGGCGCGCTCGGCGGCATCGGCGACGCGCTGGGTGACGACGCCCGCCTCGCTCCAGACCGTCGCCACCGGTTCGTGCACGCCCGGCAGGCTGACGAACTCGACTTCCGTCATGGCCTCGAGCTTCTCGGTATTGATCACGGCGCTCGACCACGTCAGCGGCACGGCGCCGCCGGTGTAGCCGGTGCCGCCGCCGCGCGGGATGATGGTCAGGCCGAGCTCGATGCAGCCGGCGACCAGGCCGGCCATCTCCGCCTCCGTGTCCGGCATCAGGACGACGAACGGGTACTCGACTCGCCAGTCGGTCGCATCGGTGACGTGCGAGACCCTCGACAAGCCGTCGAAGCGGATGTTGTGCTGCGCCGTGACCTTCGACAGCCGTCGCAGCGTCCGCCGGCGCAGCTCGGCGACGGTCTTGAACTGGGCGGCGAACGCCTCGACCGCATTGGTCGAGGCCTGCAGCAGCTCGCCCACCACCTCGTCCCGGGCCGCGTCGAGCTGCGGCGTGCGCCGCTTCTCCACCTCGCCCAGACGGTGATGCAGCGCCTCGATGAGGAGCTTGCGCCGGCGCGGGCTGTCGAGCAGGTCGTCCTGCAGGTAGGGATTGCGCTCCACGACCCAGATGTCGCCGAGCACTTCGTACAGCATGCGCGCCGAACGCCCGGTTCGCCGCTCGTCGCGGAGCATGCCCAGGACCTCCCAGGCCCGCGCGCCCAGGAGCCGGATGACGATCTCGCGGTCGGAGAACGAGGTGTAGTTGTACGGAATCTCGCGCAGCCGGGGCGCTGTCCCGGCCGCTTCGGCGGTGGCGGCGATCTGGGTCAGCGGCAGCGGGGCGTTCATCGGAGCGAGCGCTCGCGGCGCCCGAAAAGGCGGGGCGGAGCATCGTACCGCAGTGCAGCATCGAGGTCCGCGCTCGGCCGCCAGCGGGGTATTCCCCGTTGCCCGTCGCCCGCCATCCAACGATAAACGGGCCTGTCATTTTTGGCGGCGACACTGCCGCCCGCGCACCGGTTGCGCTCCCACCTTCACGGAGTCGATATGAGAAAGAAAGCGCTTGCCCTGTGTTCCTTCGCCTTGGCGCTGGGCTTCGCCGGCCCGGCCCGGGCCCAGGTCGAGATCCACTGGTGGCACTCGATGGGCACCGCCCTGGGCGAGTGGGTCAACGACCTGGCCAAGGACTTCAACTCCAGGCAGAAGGACTACAAGGTGGTGCCCGTCTTCAAGGGCGGCTACGACGAGTCCATGACCGCGGCCATCGCCGCCTTCCGTGCCGGCAACGCGCCGCACATCCTGCAGGTCTTCGAGGTCGGCACGGCGACCATGATGGCCAGCAAGAACGCCATCGTGCCGGTCGGCAAGGTCATGCAGGACGCCGGCCTGAAGTTCGACCCCAAGATCTACGTCCCGGCCGTGGCGGGTTACTACACGGCGCCCAGCGGACAGATGCTGAGCTTTCCCTTCAACAGCTCCACGCCCGTCTTTCACTACAGCAAGGACGCCTTCAAGGCCGCCGGCCTCGACCCGGAGAAGCCGCCCAAGACCTGGCCCGAGGTGACGCTCGCCGCCGCCAAGCTGAAGGCCAGCGGTCACAAGTGCCCGTTCACGACCAGCTGGATCAGCTGGACCCAGCTCGAGAGCTTCTCCGCCTGGCACAACGTCGAATTCGCCAGCAAGGGCAACGGCATGCGGGGCATCGACGCCCGGTTGACGTTCAACACGCCGCTGCACGTACGCCACATCGAGAACCTGGCCAACATGGCGAAGCAGGGCCTCTTCGTCTACAAGGGCCGCGGCAACGCCGCCGATGCCACCTTCGTGTCGGGCGAGTGCGCCATGGTGACCGCCTCCTCGGCCCTTTACGCCAACGTCAAGCGCAATGCCAAGTTCGCCGCCGGCATCTCCACCCTGCCGTACTACCCCGACGTGCAGGGCGCACCGCAGAACACCGTCATCGGCGGTGCCAGCCTGTGGGTCATGTCGGGCAAGAAGCCGGAGGAATACAAGGGCGTCGCGGCCTTCTTCGACTACCTGTCGCAGGCTGACGTGGCGGCGGCCAGCCACAAGCGGACCGGCTATCTGCCGGTCAGCATCCCGGCGTTCGAGATGACCGACAAGAGCGGCTTCTACAAGGAGAACCCGGGCACCGACGTCTCCGTGACGCAGATGATCCGCAAGACGACCGACAAGTCGCGCGGCATCCGGCTCGGCAACTTCGTTCAGATCCGGACCATCATCGACGAGGAGACCGAGCAGATCTGGAACGGCAAGAAGACGGCCAAGGAAGGTCTCGACAGCGCGGTCAAGCGTGGCAACGAGCAGCTCGAGCGATTCGAGAAGGCGAACAAGGCCTCGGCCTAAGAAGCGACCTTGGCCGTCGAGAAGCGCGTCCGCTTCAGGAGCTGGTGGCTGCCCTGGGTGCTGATCGCACCCCAGATGGCCATCGTCCTGGTGTTCTTCTTCTGGCCGGCGTTCCAGGCGATCTACCAGAGCGTCCTCACCGAGGACGCTTTCGGAACCTCGACCGAATTCGTCGGCCTCCTGAACTTTGCCCGCCTGTGGAGCGACGAGAGCTACCTGGCCTCGTTCTGGACCACGGCGGTGTTCTCGGTGCTCGTCGCAGGGCTCGGCCTCGCGCTGGCGCTGCTCCTCGCCGTGATGGCCGACCGCGTCATCAAGGGCGCGGCCTTCTACAAGACGCTCCTGATCTGGCCCTATGCGGTCGCGCCCGCCGTGGCCGGCGTGGTGTTCCTTTTCATGTTCGCGCCTTCAGTCGGTGTCGTCAGCTATGCGCTCGTCTACCTGGGCATGGAGTGGAACCACCTCCTGGACGACGACCATGCGATGGCGCTGATCGTGCTGACCGCAGTGTGGAACCAGATCTCCTACAACTTCCTGTTCTTCCTGGCCGGCCTGCAGTCGATTCCCAAGAGCCTGATCGAGGCGGCTGCCATCGACGGCGCCCGGCCGTGGCGGCGCTTCTGGACGATCGTGTTCCCGCTCCTCTCGCCGGTGACCTTCTTCCTGCTCGTCATCAACGTCGTCTACGCGTTCTTCAATACCTTCGGCATCGTCGACACTGCCACTCAGGGCGGCCCCGGCAAGGCGACCTCGATCCTGGTCTACCGCCTCTACTACGACGGCTTCAAGGCGCTCGACCTCGGCGGCTCGGCGGCTCAGTCGGTCGTGCTGATGATCATCGTCATCACGCTAACGGTGATCCAGTTCCGCTATGTCGAGAAGAAGGTCCAGTACTGATGACGGCTTCACGCTCATGATCGAACGCAACCCCGTCTTCGACTTCGTCTCCCACCTCGTGCTGGCGCTTGGCGTGGTGGTCATTGCCTTCCCGGTCTACCTGACGTTCATCGCCTCCACGCAGACGGCGCAGGAGATCTCGCAGCGGCCCATGTCGCTGCTGCCCGGGACCCACATGATCGAGACGTATCGGCTGGCGCTCTTCGGCGGCGAGACAAGCTTCGGTGCGCGGGTCTCGCCGGTCGGACACATGATGTGGGTGAGCCTCGTCACGGCGCTCATCATCGCCATCGGCAAGATCGCCATCTCCCTGCTCTCGGCGTTCGCGATCGTCTACTTCCGCTTCCCCTTCCGATCGCTCGTCTTCTGGATGATCTTCGTCACCCTGATGCTGCCGGTGGAGGTGCGCATCCTTCCCACCTACCAGGTGGTTGCCGACCTCGGCATGCTCAACACCTACGCGGGGCTTACGGTGCCGCTGATCGCTTCCGCGACCGCGACCTTCCTCTTCCGCCAGTTCTTCCTGACCGTGCCCGACGAGCTGGTCGAGGCAGCGCGCATCGACGGCGCCGGGCCGATGCGCTTCTTCAAGGACGTGCTGCTGCCCCTGTCGACCACCTCGATCGCCGCCCTCTTCGTCATCCAGTTCATCTACGGCTGGAACCAGTACCTGTGGCCGCTCCTCATGACGACCGACGACAGCATGTACCCCATCGTCATGGGCATCAAGCGCATGTTCGGGGGCGGCGACGCGGCAAACGAATGGAACGTGATCATGGCGACGGCGATCCTGGCGATGGTCCCGCCGGCGCTCGTCGTCCTGCTGATGCAGCGCTGGTTCGTCAAGGGCCTCGTCGACGCGGAAAAGTGAACCCTCTCCTCACCAAACTCGAAAGCTGACCGTGGGCGCCATCTCGCTTCGCAAGGTCGTCAAGCGCTACGGCACCGGCGCCGCCGCCAACCAGGTGATCCACGGCGTTGACGCCGAGGTGGCCGACGGCGAGTTCGTCGTCATCGTCGGGCCCTCCGGCTGCGGCAAGTCGACGCTGCTGCGCATGGTCGCCGGTCTCGAGGAGATCAGCGGCGGCGAGATCTCGATCGCCGGCCGCGTGGTGAACCAGCTCGAGCCCGCCGAGCGCGACATCGCCATGGTGTTCCAGAACTACGCTCTCTATCCGCACATGACCGTGTTCGACAACATGGCGTACGGTCTGAAGATCGCCAAGGTGCCGATCGCCGAGATCAAGCAGCGCGTCGACAAGGCCGCCAAGATCCTCGAGCTCGGGCCGTTCCTCGCCCGCAAGCCGCGCGAGCTGTCGGGCGGGCAGCGCCAGCGGGTCGCGATGGGCCGGGCCATCGTGCGGCAGCCCGCCGTCTACCTCTTCGACGAGCCGCTCTCCAACCTGGACGCCAAGCTGCGCGCGCAGACGCGACTCGAGATCCAGAAGCTGCATCGCGAGCTGCGCACGACGTCGCTGTTCGTCACGCACGACCAGGTCGAGGCCATGACGCTGGCCGAGCGGATGATCGTCATGAACGCCGGCCGCATGGAGCAGATCGGCACGCCGGACGAGGTCTACCACCGGCCGGCCACCACCTTCGTCGCGGGCTTCATCGGCTCTCCGCCCATGAACCTGGTCCGCGGCCACGCCTCCGGCACGACGTTCACGAGCGGTGGCCAGAAGCTGCCGCTGTCGTCGCCGGCGCCTCGCGACGGCGACCTCATCATCGGCATGCGCCCCGAGCACGTCGAGCTCGGCGGCGCGGGCGGTGCCCTGAGCTGGCCGCTGCGCGTTCAGGCGCTCGAGATGCTCGGCGCCGAGCGGCTGGTCTACGGCACGGTGGGCGACGCACTCTTCACCGTGCGCATCGACGCGACCATGCCCACCCCAACGGTCGACTCGGTGGTGAACATCCACGCCACGCCCGGCCACGTCCACTGGTTCGACGCCGCCACCTCGGCCCGCGTCGGTGCCTGAGCAGGCGCGGTCGATGGCCTCCCGCGTGTCCGGGGCGACTTCGCCCTGGCCGTACCCCCTCTGGATCGCGCACCGCGGTGCCGGCAAGCTGGCGCCGGAGAACACGCTCGCCGCGTTTCGCCTCGGGGCGGCCTACGGCTACCAAGCGTTCGAGTGCGACGTGAAGCTGTCGGCAGACGGCGTCCCCTTCCTCCTTCACGACGCGACGCTGCAGCGCACGACCTCCGGGCACGGATCGGCCAATGCCCGGAACTGGAGCGAGCTCTCGCGCCTGGACGCAGGCGGCTGGCACAGCCGCACCTACGCCGGCGAGCCGCCGCCCTCGTTCGAGGCCGTCGCGCGCTACTGCCTGCGCAACGCCTTCGCGCTCGATCTCGAGATCAAGCCTTCGCCCGGCAGCGAGCGCGTCACGGGCGAAGTCGTCGCCCTCGCCGCCGACGCGCTCTGGTCCGACAGCGCGCCGCTGCCGCTGCTCACCTCATTCCAGGCCGAGGCGCTCGACGCCGCCCGCCACGCGGCGCCGCGGCTGCCGCGAGCGCTGCTGCTCGACAGCCTGCGCCGCGGCTGGCTCGATGAGGCCCGGGCGCTCGACTGCGTCGCCGTCGTCACCAACTACTCGGTCATGGACCCCGGCGTCCTGGCCGACATTCACCGCACCGGGCTGCGCGCCCTCGTCTACACCGTCAACGATGCGGCCGCGGCCCATCGCCTGCACGCGATGGGCATCGACGGCCTCATCACCGACGCGGTCGACCGTTTCGCGCCAACCGACGCCGTCGCCGACTAGGCGCCAGCTCCGCTCAGGTCGCGCCGACGCGGCCCTGCACGTCGGCTTCGGAGCCGAGCCACTCGGCGGCGCTCTCGGTCTTCGGCAGCTCGCGGACCTTGCGGATCACGTCGAGGCGCCAGGCCGCTGCGGCGAGCAGCAAGGCGCCGCAGCCGGCGACGGCCAGCGACGACCTGAGGCCGGAGTGCTCGCCGAGCCAGCCGCCCAGCAGCGCCCCCGGCCCCGCCGGGATGAGGATGAGCCAGCGCATGGTGCTCGTCATGCGCCCCAGCAGCGGTGCCGGCGTCACCGCCTGGCGCAAGGCCAGAAAGTTGATGAAGATCAGCACGGCGCCGGTCGAGAACATCATCAGCATGAGCGCGAAGACGGCCACGCCCCAGGCGTTCGCCGGCGCGATCGACAGCAGCAGCCAGCCCGCGCCGCAGATGGCGAAGCCGAGGATCAGGCTCGGCCCCGGGCCGAAGCGTCGGCTGATGCGGTTGCCGTACACGCTCGCGATGACGGTTCCCACGCCCATGCCGGTGTAGCTCAGTCCGACGGCCTGCTCCGAGAGGCCGAGCGTGCGCGTCGCGAAGAGGATCTGCACCACGATGGCGGCGTGATGACAGGCCTGCCACGTGCCGACGGCGAGCGCCAGCGCCACCAGCAGGCGCTGGTGCGCGACGAAGCGCACGCCTGCCTTCAGGTCGGCCCAG